>JASGUQ010000019.1 GCA_030057655.1 Bacillota bacterium | reverse complement strand
CCTCATTTTACGATATAAAAACGCCCGTTTTTAATGAAATAAGTGTATTTTAGAAACAATTCATCTTAAATCACTGAACAATCAGCAAATCAAGCGAAAATCATAATCAACATACGAAAACTCAAGAGCGTTTTATTTCACAACATCATAGGGCCAGTTGATGATGCCGCCCAGATCATAGAGGTTGGTGTAGCCCTCCTTGACCAGCATCAGGGCGCCGGTATGGCTGCGCGCGCCAGAGCGGCAGTAGAGGTAGATCAGGGCGTCCTTGTCCGGCAGGTTTTCCTTTGCCAGGCTGATCAGGTCGCCCAGGGGCAGGTTGATGGCGTCCTTGATGTGGCCGGCGGCGAACTCAAAGGGCTCGCGCACGTCCACGATAATGATTTTGGCGCCCTTGTCCATCTCCGCTTTGGCGTCCTGGGGACGGATGCTCCTGTACTCCGCTGTCCTGGCAGGCGCCTGGCTTCCGGTCTGCCTGGCGCGCTCAAAATCCGACTGACCCAAATGGCAATAGCCGCCCGGGTTTTTGACCAGGTAATCCTGGTGGTATTCCTCCGCCGGATAAAAGCTTTTAAGCGGGGCGATCTCCACATAAAAGGCGCTGTGTTTGGTTTTTTCGGTCTCAGCCAGGGAGCGGATGATCTCGCCGTCCTCCTCCGTCAGGTAATAGATGCCGGTCTGGTACTGGGTGCCGATGTCGTTGCCCTGGCGGTTCTGAACGGTCGGGTCGATGGCTGAGAAGTAAAGGGACACCAGTTCCTCCAGGGTGACCAGGCCCGGGTTGTAGACAACCTCCACCGTTTCACGGTGGCCGGTTTTCCCCTTGACCACGGTTTGATAATCCGGGTTCTCAAGGGTGCCGTTGGCGTAGCCGGAACGGGCGGAGATGACGCCCGGCACCTGATCCATCATGTGCTCAACACCCCAGAAACAGCCGCCGGCGAAATAAGCGGTCTTCTCATCCATCGTTTCCGCGGCAACGGGGGCTTTGGGCTGGGTAAAAACAAGGGATACAGCGATCACCGCGAGCAGCGCGATGGCAAGAAAGGATGATAAACGCATGGAAACCTCCTAAAATGTGCTTCATTGAAATTTACCCCTTGGGCTGCCCGGTTAAGCGGCGCTTTTCACCGGAGGAAAGGATGATATAATAGGCTCAGGAGGAAGGATGAACCACACGCTTGCCCTGACCGCCTTTTTGACGGTCACGCTGGACCTTGGCATCAAACTGCTGCCCCATGCCCCGGACCGGGTGCTTTTGCCCGGCCTTTTGGCCTGGACCTTTACGCAGAACATCGGGGCGGCCTTTGGCATGTTTTCAGCCAATCCGGCGCTGACGCTGGCCGTGAGCGCGGGGCTGACCCTGGCTTTGGGATGGTTTTTAAGCAAAAAACATTTCACGCGCTTTGAGAGCATGGCCCTGGGGCTGATGCTGGGCGGCGCTGCCGGCAACATCATCGACCGCGCGGTTCACGGCGCGGTGACCGATTACCTTGAGTTTTTATTCTTCCGTTTCCCGGTTTTCAACCTGGCGGACGCCGCGCTGACAAGCGGCGCGGCGCTTCTCATAATCTACTGGTTCGTGCTGAAAAAAGGGAGCCTTAAATGAAAGAGGTTATAAAAACAGCCAACGGGGAGCGCCTGGACACGCTGCTGTCAGGCGACGGGCTGTCCCGCTCCCAAGCAGCCAGGCTGATCAAGGAAGGGCAGGCCAGGGTTAACGGGATTGTGGTTTTGAAGCCCTCTTTTGTTGCAAATATCGGGGATAAAGTGGCGCTGACCCTTCCAGAAGCGACAGAAACCGTGCTTGAAGCGGAGGACATTCCCATCAACCTTGTTTATGAGGATAAGGCGCTTGCGGTGATCGCGAAGCCTGCCGGCCTGGTCGTGCACCCCGGCGCCGGGCAAAGCAGCGGCACCCTGGTGAACGCGCTGCTTTACCGGCTGGACGGACTGTCCGGCATCGGCGGTGAAAAAAGGCCGGGCATCGTGCACCGGCTGGACAAGGACACCTCGGGCCTGATGATGGTGGCCAAGAACGATCAGGCGCACCTGGCGCTCTCCAGGGCGCTTTCAGAACGGCAGATTGAGAAGCACTACCTGGCGGTGGTTGCAGGAACCATGAAGGAAGAAGAGGGGCGCTATGACGGCCCCATCGGCAGAAGCCCGAAGGACAGAAAGAAAATGGCGGTCGTGCCGGGCGGAAGGGAAGCGCTGACCCTGTACAAGACCGTGCGCCAGGACGAAAAAAGCGCGCTTGTCTTGATCCGCCTGATGACCGGGCGCACCCACCAGATCCGGGTTCATTTCTCAAGCGCCCACCACCCAGTGCTGGGCGATCCCATCTACGGCTTTAAGGGCATGCCGCCAGCGCCCCGGCTGATGCTGCACGCCTGGTCGCTGGGCTTTCAGCACCCGATCAGCGGGAAAATGATGCGCTTCACGGCCCCGCCTGATCCGGTGTTTGGGGCGCCTGAGCAAAAAGAATTGGAAGCCCTGCTGCCCTTTCCAAGGGAATTATAAAATGATGACATTCAAAAAGCCCCTTTCGGGGCTTTTTGATCGCTTTGGGAAAGATCAGCCAAGCAGCATCCGGTCGTTGATGACCTCCTCGCCTGAACGGCTGGAGAAGAGGTGGACCAGCTGCTCCACGGTGAGCTGCTTTTTTTCCTCGCCGCGCACGTCCAGGATGATGCGGCCCTGGCTCATCATGATCAGGCGGTTGCCCACGTGGATGGCGTCGCGCATGTTGTGGGTGACCATCATGCAGGTCAGGTTCATTTCTGAGATAAAGTGCTCGGACAATTCCAGCACCTTGCGCGCGGTCTTGGGGTCAAGGGCCGCGGTGTGCTCATCCAGCAAAAGCAATTTGGGCGTGTTCAAAATCGCCATCAGCAGGGTGAGCGCCTGGCGCTGGCCGCCGGAAAGCAGGCGCACCTTGACGGACATCCGATCTTCAAGGCCCAGGCCCAGGGAAGAGAGCTTCTCATAAAACTCCGTCTTTTCCTTCGCGGTCACGTTCCATTTCAGCCCCCGGCGCTGGCCGCGGCGCTTGGCAAGCGCCAGGTTCTCCTGGATCTCCATGTCTGCCGCGGTGCCCATCAGGGGGTCCTGAAAAACACGGCCCAGGTACTTGGCGCGCTTGTGCTCCGGCAGGCGATCCAGCTTCTGGCCGTCCAGAACGATGCTGCCCATTTCCTGCCGGTAGACGCCGGCCACGCAGTTGAGCAGCGTGGACTTGCCGGCCCCGTTGCCGCCGATGACGGTGACGAAGTCACCCTTGCGCAAGTGCAGGCTGACATCGTCCAGCGCGGTTTTCTCATTGATGGTGCCGGGATTAAAAACCTTGGTAAGGCTTGTGATCTTAAGCATTGCTCTTCCTCCCCTTCATGGACGCCTTGAGAACATCCTTTAAGTCCTTAAAGCGCGGGAGCGAGAGCGCGAGGGCCACGGTGATGGCGGTAAACAGCTTGAGGTCGTCCGCCGCCATGCCCATCCTCAGCACCAGGGCGATGATGATGCGGTAGGTGATCGCGCCAAAAAGCATGGAAAGCAAGCGGCTGAAAAAGCTGCGCTTTCCAAAGAGCACCTCACCAATGATGAGGCTGGCCAGGCCGATCACAATGGAGCCGGTGCCCATCTGGACATCCGAGTAGTTCTGGGACTGCGCGATGAGGCCGCCAGCCAGGGCGACCAGGCCGTTGGCCAGCATCAGGCCAATGATGATGGTGGAATCCGTGTTGATGCCCTGGGCGCGAACCATATACAGGTTGTTGCCGGTGGCGCGGATGGCGCTGCCAATCTCTGTTCCAAAGAACCAGTACAGGAAGAGGACCAGCAGGATGGCCATCCCCCCGCCCAGGATCATCACCGCGATGGTCTTTGAGACATTGAAGAGGTCTGACACAAAGCTGTAGGCAGTGGTCATGCGCAGCATGGAGATATTGGACATGCCCATAACGCGCAGGTTGATGGAATACAGCGCGATCATGGTGAGGATGCCCGAAAGCAAAATAGGGATGCGCAGTTTGGTGTGCAGCAGACCGGTCACCAGCCCTGCGCAGGTGCCGGCAAAGAAAGCGATTATCAGCGCCAGGTAGGGGTCATTGCCCGAAACGATCATGCGGGCGCAGACAGCCGCCCCCAGGGTGATGGAGCCTTCCACGGTCATATCGGCCACATCCAAAACACGGAAGGAGATATAAACCCCCAACGTCATGATGGACCACAGAAGGCCCAGGGAAATCGCGCCCAAGAGAATCTGTTCCATAGTGTCCTTTCATCCGGGAACCCTCCCCGGACAAGCCGGGGAGGGGTAGTGAGCCTTATTCTACCACAATATCCTTCGCAAAGGGCAGCAAATCTTCCGGAATTGTCAGACCGACTGCATCCATAAAGGTTTTGTTGATGAGGGTCTCAAACTCGCTCTGGGTCTCAATGGGCATTTCACTGATCTTGGCTTCCCCACGCAGGAGTTTGGCGGCCATGTGACCGGTCTGCACGCCCAGTTTGAAGTAAGACAGGCCTTCAGTAGCGGTGCCGCCGCTTAACACCTGGTTTTCTTCGCCGACAATGATGGGCACCTTGCGGGTGATCGCTTCCTCAGCCACCAGGGGCATGGAAGCCGCGATGATGTTGTCGGTGGGCACATAGAGGGCGTCCACCTGTTCCAGGATGCTGATGGCCGCCTGCTGGACGTCATTGGTGTTGTTGACGGTGACCTCGATCACCTTCAAACCCAATTTTTCTGCCTCAGCCTTGGCCAGGTCAGCCTGGATCTTGGAGTTAATTTCAGAGGAAGTGTACAGCAGGCCCAGGGTCTTGGCCTCAGGAACCAGGCGCTTGACAAGCCTGACCTGGGCTTCAACCGGGTTCATGTCGGTCGTTCCGGACACGTTGAAACCGGGGGCTTCGTAGGTCTTGACCAAGCCGGCTGCGACAAAGTCGGTCACAGCGGTGGCCAGGATGGGCATGGTGGAGGTCTTGTTGGCCAGCGCCTGGGCAGCCGGGGTGGCGATCGCCAGAACCAGATCGGTGTCCTGGCCGATGAAGTGATCGGCGATGGTGGACGCGGTGCTCTGGTCTGCGTTGGCGTTCTGGACGTCCAGTTTGATGTTCTGTCCGTCTACAAAGCCTTCATCCGCAAGGCCTTTGATAAAACCCTCGCGGGCAGCGTCCAGGGCGGGGTGCTGCACATATTGAAGGATGCCGATAATGGGGATCTTCGTTTCGGCCGCGGCCGGGAGCATCATGGCAAGCACCAATAGGGCAATCAGCAGGGTCATCATCCGTTTCATGAGTAGTTCCTCCTTTTTAATGTGGGTAAAATCTTTTTGTCAGGCTGAGGCGGCTTTGAACAAAAACGCCCTCTGCGATCGCAGAGGGCGGATAATCCGCGGTACCACCTCAATTTTCTGTCCGAAGACAGCTCAGGGCAACCGACATTGCCTGCCCCTGTAACGGTGGGCTTCCGGCACAGCCTACTTTAATTTCAGCCTGCGGCTCGCGGAATGTACTCACTTTCCTCTCCCCTGCTGCCTCGCAGCGACCGGCAGTTCTCTTGAGGGGCAGATGGAAGGCTACCTGTTTCCGTTCAACGCCTGTTAAGAGTATCTTAACCGCGATGGGCAAAGCCTTCAATGTGGTATCAGGTCGTTATTTTGCCTTTTCGCACGAAATCCCTCAAAATACAAACAGAAAACAGCGGATAGATGAAAGCGGGGACGCAGGGTGTTTGATACGGGGAGGCTTGATTGACAGGGGTACATCGCTTTTGTATCATCAGGCTTGGCAAGGAGGAACAATGAGAAAGCTGCTTATGATTTTCATGACAATGGTCTTGATGACGGGCATGATGGCCGTTTTTGCTGAGGACAGCGCATATACCGCCAGCGTCTCAGGCGGCGCTTTGCACCTGAGGAAGGAAGCGGACAAAAAGTCCGGCTCGCTTGGCAGGTACAAGAGCGGTACGGTGGTGATCCTGCTGGCTGACGGGGACGAATTTGTGAAGGTGAAGACGCCTGACGGAAAGACCGGGTACATGATGAAGGAATTTTTGGAGATTAAAAACGGTCTGCCGCCCAAAGAGGTGGTCACCCCCACCCCTGCGCCTACGCCGGACATGACGCGGCAAAACGCGCTGGAACGCGGCATTGACCCCAATAAGCCCATGATCGCGCTGACCTTTGACGACGGGCCGATGCCTGAAAGCGAAAGGGTGCTCAACGCCCTGGCCCAGTACGACGCCAAAGCCACCTTCTTTATACTGGGAAAGAACATCGAAGGAAACGAAGCGGTCTTAAAGCGCATGGTGGAGGAGGGGCATCAGGTGGGCGCGCACTCCTGGTCCCACCCCAATTTGACCAAAATAAGCCAGTCCGCCGTGATGTCGCAGATGACAAGGACGATGGACAAGGTCAAGGAAATCACAGGATATGACATCACAATGATGCGCCCGCCCTATGGCGCGCTGCACCGCATCTCAAGGCGGCCGATGATTGAACTGAATCTGCCCGTAATCCTGTGGAGCATCGACTCCCTTGACTGGAAGACCAGGAACGCCGGGAGCACCGTGAGGGAGATTTTAAATCAGGCGCAAAACGGCGCCATTGTGCTCTGCCATGACGTGTGGGATTCAACGGGCGCAGCGATGGAGACCCTGATCCCCCAGTTGATGGAGAAGGGCTACCAACTGGTGACGGTGGCGGAGATGATGTCCTTCCGCTCTGAGCCCTTGAAACCCGGCAACGAGTACGGCTTCCTGGATGTCAAAAAGATCGAGCCGGGGATCACGCTCCCGGTGAGCACGGTGACGCCAAAGCCGCAGTAAAATATGGTTCGGATATGAAAAGCGCCGGTCGTGCTGGCGCTTCAGGCGGTCAAAAAAACTATATTTGGGGAGGTATCGGAGGGTGAAACCCTCCGATGGTAATCTGCGGCGGCGACATGCGCGGCGCCGCAGGTTTGGGCTTTAGACCAAACGTTCCGCGAATTTCTGCCGGCCGTGAGCATCAGCGAACAGGCAGAAATTCCCGTTTCCTCCTAACTCAAAGAAGTGTCCGCAGACACTTCTTTGACACGTAAAAGCGCCGGTCGTGCCGGCGCTTGATTTTTGTTGATATCCGTGTTGTTTTACTGGGGAACGGGGGTGACCATGGGCTCCGAGTAAGGCAGAAGCTTTTCAGGCACCGCGATGCCGATGGCGTCCATGGCGGACTGGTTGACGTAGTAGTTGTAGTCAGTCTGGCTCTCAATGGGCATGGTCGAAATATCTGCGCCGTCCCTTAAGATCTTGGCTGCCATCTTGCCAGTCTGATAGCCCAGCTTCTCGTAATCCAGGCCCAGGGTGAAGGTGCCGCCCTGGCGGACCATTTCGCCGGCGCCGGTGACCACGGGGATCTTCTTGTCTACGGACACTTCGTATACGATGGGCATGGCGGAGGCCAGGGTGTTGTCGGTGGGGATGTAGATGGCGTCGCACTTCTCAGCCAGGGAGAGAACAGCCTGCTGGACGTCATTGGTGTTGTTGACAGTGACCTCTTCCCAGGCAAGGCCCATTTTTTCGATCTCTTCCTTGGCGACGATGATCTGCTGCTGGGAGTTGACCTCGCTTGAGGTGTAGATCAAGCCGATGGTTTTGACCGTGGGCACAAGTTCCGGAATCATGGCCAGCTGTTCCTTGATGGGGTTCATGTCCGTGGTGCCGGACACATTGACGCCTGGCGCTTCATAGGACTTGACCAGGTTGGCGGAGAGGTAATCGGTGATGGCAGTGCCCAGGATCGGGATGGTCTCAGTCTTGTTGGCGACAGCCTGGGCAGAGGAAGTGGCGATGGCCAGGATGAGGTCCACCTGCTCGCCGACCAGATAATCAGCGATGCTGTTGAGGGTGGCCTGGTCGCCCTGGGCGTTGCGGTAGATCACGGTCATATTCTGTCCGTCTACATAGCCTTCCTCGGCCAGAGCGCGCAGGAAGCCTTCACGGGAGGCGTCAAGGGAATTGTGGTTGACGATCTGGACGATGCCAACGACCGGACGGAGTTGGTCCGCAAAAGCAGGCACCACCAAAATCATCAGGGACAGTAACAGGGCCAGGGTCAGGGTCAGTTTCTTCATGTCGGGCATCCTCCTTGTAAAATTTGTTGATCTTCCTAAAATAAAACGCCCTCAGCTTTTCGCTGAGGGCGGATCAACCGCGGTACCACCTCAATTTCCTGTCCGAAGACAGCTCAGAGCAACTATCATTGCTTCCCTTGGTAACGGTAAGGAACCGGCACAGCCTACTTGGTTTCAGCCTGCAGCTTCCGGGAGGAACTCACCTGTCTGATCCCCTGTATCCATCCCACCGCCGGATACTCTCTTTGAAGGGACTTTGACCGCTACACGTTCCCGGTCATCGCTGTTGGTGTTATCATAAGTCAGTTTGAAACGGCATTCAATGTCATATCTGGCGATTTTCGCTCCCATTTTCGGAAATTTTGTCAAAAAACAGGAAGTGAACAATCCGGCCGCAAGGAGGAAAGGTCTTTCCCCAGAGTGCCGTCAGGAGCAGATCTCCGTTCCGCGCAGGCCTTCCAAGCCTTCCAGCGCCAGGTCCAGGCGCGTAATGACGGCGCGGCGGCCAGGGCCGCCCTCCACAAAGCGCAGGGCGGCATCCACCTTGGGTCCCATGGAACCGGAGGCGAAATGCCCTTCCTTGTGATATTCCCGCATTTCCCTGGCCAAAACCTTGGTCAGGACCTGCTGGTTTTCTTTGCCGAAATTCAGGCAGGCGTTTTCCACCTCGGTTAAAATGAGCAGGGTCTTGGCTTCCAGGCCTTCCGCCAAGCGCCAGGCGGCCAGGTCCTTGTCGATCACGGCCGCGACACCCTTGTGCCCCTCGCCGGACTGGACCACCGGGATGCCTCCGCCGCCCGCGGTGATGGGCACAAAGCCGGCGCTCAGCATGGCTTTGACCTGGTCCAGCTCCACGATCTCAACCGGGATGGGGCTGGCCACGATGCGGCGCCAGCCGCGGCCGGAGTCTTCCTTGACGGCATAGCCTTTTTCAGCCTTCAGGCGCTCCGCCTCTTCCTTGGTATAAAAAGGTCCGATGGGCTTGGTGGGGTTTTGAAAGGCCGGGTCCTCCCCGTCCACGCGCACCTGGGTGACCAGGGTGACAGGGCTGTCCTTTAAACCCGCCAGCTTCATTTTCTCACCCAGCGCCTGCTGGATGTGGTAGCCAATCATCCCCTGGCTCATCGCGCCGCAGACGTCAAAGGGCATGGCCGGGGTGATGCCGCTGGCTGCCTCGTTTTGAAGCACGATCCGGCCGACCTGGGGGCCGTTCCCGTGGACAATGGCCATTTTCTGCCCGGAAGAAATGATTTTGACCAGCTGCTCCGCGGTTTGATGAACGACAGCCAGCTGGCTGTCCGCGTCAGCAGGGCCATTTCCCCGCTGCAGGGCGTTTCCCCCAAGGGCGACTACAAGCACTTCATTCATATTAATGTTCTTCCCTCCAGATTGATCAAAGATTTGCTGATATATTCGCTGGTTCAGGCGTTCAGCAGCGCGCCATAGCCCGGGGTGAAAGCCAGGCAATCCCCCGCGCGCTGCCGGTTCAGACGCTTTTCATACAAAAGGCGGAGCGCAGTGACGCAAGCAAGAATTGAATCACCCTTACTGCCTGCCGATGGTGGCGACCATGACGGCTTTGATGGTGTGCAGGCGGTTTTCCGCCTGGTCAAAGACCTTGGAAGCGGCGGACCTGAAGACCTCGTCAGAGACTTCCATTTCGTCCAGACCGTATTTTTCCTTAATCTCCCGGCCAATTTCTGTTTCCAGGTCGTGGAAGGACGGCAGGCAGTGCAGGAAGATGGCCTTATCATTGCCGGTTTTCTTCATCAGGGCGCTGTCCACCCGGTATTTTTCAAGCAGGGCGATGCGCTCCTGAAACTTCGCTTCCTCGCCCATGGACACCCAGACGTCGGTGTAGACCGCGTCGGCGCCCTTCACGTCGTCCAGATCGGAGGAAACCAGGATGCTGCCGCCCGTTTCCTTCGCCAGGGCCTCCATGTCCTTGAGCAAGCCGGCATCAGGCCTCAACTCCTGGGGGCAGATGGCGGCATAGGACATGCCCAGTTTGGCGGAGATGATCATCAGGGAGTTGGCCACGTTGTTGCGTGCGTCGCCCACAAAAGCCAGCTTGCATTCTGACAGGGGCTTTGCCGTGTTTTCCATGAGGGTCATGACATCGGCCAGCGCCTGGGTGGGGTGGAAGCGGTCCGTTAAGCCGTTCCAGACCGGGACGCCGGCGTATTTGGCCAGGTCCTCTGCGATTTTATGGGCAAACCCGCGAAACTCGATCCCGTCATAAAAACGGCCAAGCACCTTGGCGGTGTCCTCCAGGGACTCCTTTTTGCCCATCTGGGAATTGGACAGGAAGGTGACGTTGCCGCCCTCGTCCCAGCAGGCGACTTCAAAAGCGCAGCGAGTGCGGGTGGAGGCTTTATCAAAGAGCAGGACGATGTTTCTGCCGGCCAGCAGATCGCCCCTGACGCCGGAGCGCTTTTTGTTTTTCAGGTTCCTGGAAAGCTCCAGGAGATAGCGGATCTCCTCCGGGGTGAAATCAAGAAGCGTGAGGTAGCTGCGGCCCTTGAGGTTGACTGGCATAAGAAATGATCCTCCTAAATCGTATTGGTTGTCTCCGCGCAAAAGGGGCATGGAGATACGCCGTGGTCCGCCCAACCGGCAGGTAAAATTTTTTCAGCGTTCCTGTTCCAGAGGTGTTCAGACATCCTCCGCCTGCCTTCAGGGCGCATTCATCCTATCACTTTTGTAAAAAACTGCACAGTCCCCCGTTTCCCTTTTTTTACATTTTTATCATGAGCGTTTTTCATTGACAGCAGGCGAGAAACACGGGCATACTATGAATAAAATTTCGGAGGACAAACAAGATGGAGAAGCTTTGGGAAAACATCACCGAATTTTTCACAACGGCATCCGCAGACCTGGTGCTGAAGATCATCGGCGCGGGTGCGATGCTGTTTTTTGGATTCAAGCTGATTCGCTTTGGCATGAAACTGATTGAGAAATCTTTGCAGAAGAGCAAGCTGGACGAAGGGATCCAGGGTTTTATTGAAAACCTGCTGTCCATCACTTTTAGATTCATGCTGGTCATCAGCGTCCTGATGTACCTGGGGGTGCCGGCTGCCTCCTTCATCGCCATCCTGACCTCCGCGGGCCTGGCGATCGGCCTCGCGCTGCAGGGCAGCCTGAGCAATTTTGCCGGCGGGCTGATGATCCTGTTTTTTAAGCCCTTCAGGGTGAATGACTTCATCAGGACCGACAGCGCGGACGGCGTGGTTCAGAACATCTCCATCATGTACACAACGCTCAAAACCCTGGACGGCAAAAAAGTGGTGATCCCAAACGCCATGCTGTCCAATTCCGTCGTCACCGATTTTACCTGGCATGACACCAGGCGCGTTGACGTCAGCTTTACCACCGACTTCACCCAGGATGTGACCGCCATCACAGACATGCTCAAATCCCTTGCCCAGAGTAATGGAAAGGTGCTCCCTGACCCGGCGCCTGACGCCTTCCTGGAAAGAATACAGGATGGGATGCTGGTGATCTCACTGCGCTGCTGGGTGAAAACACCGGACTGGTGGCCCACCAACCTGCAGTTGACCGCGGATGTGAAGCGGCAGCTTGAGGCGATGAGCGTGCCCCTGCGCGGTCAGGTACGTGAGATCAGACAGATATAAGCAATTTGTAACAGCATGCAAAGCCTGTACCAAAAGACCCGGCAACATGCGCTGCCGGGTCTTACTTTTACAAGGTTTGCTTATTTTACGATCTCGCCATAGACCTCGCCGGCGCATCCGGCGGCGTTGGACTCATCCGTGTCGATGTGCATGGCCAGCGCGTAGGTCGGGCTGACGCGCACCACGGTTTCGCCAAAGACCAGGGAGCGGCCATCGGTGTCCACCTTGACGCCCACGACGTCCTTGTCCTTGACGCCAAATTTCTCCGCGTCTTCGGGGGTCATGTGAATGTGGCGCTTGGCGACGATGACGCCTTCAGCCAGGTCAATCTCGCCCGCGGGGCCCACGATCTTGCAGCCTGCGGAGCCCTTGGTGTCGCCGCTCTCACGCACCGGCGGCTTTAAACCCAGCGTTCTGGCGTCGGTCAAAGAAATCTCCACCTGGGTCTCCTTGCGAGTGGGGCCCAGGATGCTCATGCTCATCTGGCCGCGCGGGCCGACCACGGTGATCTTCTGTTCGCTGGCGAACTGGCCGGGCTGTGACAATTCTTTCTTCGCAGTCAGTTCAGCGCCTGGCCCAAAGAGGGTTTCCAGATCCTTCTGAGAGACATGCGCGTGCCGGGCTGAAGTTTCAACTAAAAATCTCATCTTTTTTGTCCCCTTTTTTCTTTTGATTATACCTGATCCTCAGTTTTTTTCAAGGCCGGAGTTCCATTTTGAAAAAATCCGGGCATGGACGCCCAAATCAAGGTGATGAAGGGGATGCTTCCTTAAATGCTTTCTTTTAGAATTTCGCTGATGGCTGACCCGTCAATATCGCCCATGTCCAGGCCCAAAACCTTCGCGAAGGTGGACGGCTCATCCACGATGCACCGTTTTTCAACCACAACGCCCGCTTTGATGGATGGGCCAAAAGCGATCAGAGTCGGCTGGGGCCCGCGGTCGGGATGATGCCCGTGGGTGGCCCTTCCAAAACGGTAATCAACAGGGCTGTCATTTGATCGCTTCCAGCCTGACCTCATCAAGCAAATTCTCCACCATGTCTTTGCTGACAGCCTGCGTGCCGGTTTGCATGATGGCGGCCGCACTGGCGGCCATCGCGAATTTGCAGGTATCCATGAAACTCAAGCCTTTTGCCGTGCCAAAGCACATCGCGGCCATCATGGCATCTCCCGCCCCCACGGTGCTGTTTACAGGAACCTTCAGGGCAGGCGCCCGGTAAGCCTCCTGCTCATTAAAAAACATCGCGCCCTGCTCGCCCAGCGATACAACCAGGGTCTTGATCCCTTGGCGAACTGCGTTTCGCGCGGCAAAAATCATTTCCTTCTCATCGGCCACTTTGTAACCCAGCATATCTTCGAACTCTTTTTTGTTCGCTTTGATCAAAGCGGGCTTTTCCTTCGCTCCCTGAGACAGCAATTCTCCCTCGGCGTCCAAAAAAACATGGGCGCCAAGCCGCTTTAAGGCAGCGATCCAATCGGCATAGATCCGCGGGCTGACGCCGCCAGGCACGCGGCCGGCAAGAACCACAACATTTCCCTGACCAAGGCGGCTGGCAACCCGGTCAAACACCGCCTTTAAAACCTCATCAGAAACCGCCGCGGCGGATTCGTTGATGTCGGTGGTGGCCCGGTTGACAGGATCTGTTATCTTGATGTTGATCCGGGTGTCGTCATCCGTGTACACAAAATCATGAACGATCTGGTCCTTTTCAAGCAGGGCTTTTATCTTAGCGCCGTTGGCGCCGCCCAGGATGCCGCAGGCGCGCGCGGCCACCCCCCAGGCGTTCAAATTCTTCGAGACATTGATCCCCTTCCCGCCCGCGTCAAACTGAACCGCTTCGACCCGGTTGACCTTCCCTGAAGAGAAATTGCTGATTCTGATTGTCTTGTCCAAAGCCGGAGCCAATGTAACTGTTGTAATCAAACAATTTCTCCTGCCGTCGCGTCATTTGCAGCGACTAAAATTTATAAACCAACCATAAATAAGTTCGTTTCAATCATATCATTTTTTATTTTGATGTCAATCTGGTTTTTGTCTTGAGTTTTCGTATGTTGATTATGATTTTCGCTTGATTTGCTGATTGTTCAGTGATTTAAGATGAATTGTTTCTAAAATACACTTATTTCATTAAAAACGGGCGTTTTTATATCGTAAAATGAGG
>JASGUQ010000018.1 GCA_030057655.1 Bacillota bacterium | reverse complement strand
TCATAAAACACCTGGTCCGGCTGCCAGCCGGACAGACGAACCAGCGCCGCCGCCAGGGTCTCCCTGATGGGCGCTTCGCCCACCCAGGTCCGGTAGCCGCGCTTGTTAAGGGCATCTCCCGAGGTGTCGATGGTCACCTTGGCAATGTCGCGGTGAATGGCGACATTGATGGGGTAGCGGCTGCCGGTTTCAGGAAACCAGGTCAATCTGTATTTGCGCTTTAATCGCTCCACGATGGCTTTCTTGGTGATGCTCTGGCAGTCGCTGACGCTCATCAACTGGCTTCTGACGCAGTTGCCGCTGACCGGGAAGGCGGCGTCCTTGCCAAGAAAATCCTCAAAAGGCAGGGACAGGACAAACTGAAACAGTTCTTCAAAACTGGTCACCTTTTTTTCACCCAGCAAAATCAGCACCCGGTCCGCGCAGGACAGATGCAGGTTGGTCAATAAAGCGTCCTTTAAATCCCCTTTAAAGCGCGCGCCGCCCTGTTCCGCCCTGGCTTCAAAGCCCAGATCCGTTAATTCCTGTTTGACAAGCCCTTCCAGACCAAAAGCCGCTGTTGCGATAAACTCCATTCTTCTATCACCTCGTTTTGTATTATACATGGTTTTATGCTGAAAGAGCATTGAAATGAATGGAATTTGTGTATAATATATGTGGAGGTATCATATGAAAAGAACGATCCTGGTCGTGTTGGACTCAGTTGGTGTCGGCTCCCTTCCGGACGCCATGTTTTACGGCGATGAAGGGGCCAACACCCTTGGCAACACAGTCAAAGCAACAAAACTTCGGCTTCCAAACCTTGAAAAAATCGGTCTTGGCAGCATCAAAGAATCCAACCTGCCCAAGCATCCTGAAGCGACCGGAATTTCCGCGAGGCTAAAGGAAGCCTCCCCCGGCAAGGACACCACAACCGGACATTGGGAGATTGCGGGCATCCAGCTGGATACGCCCTTTCCAACCTATCCAAAGGGTTTCCCGGATGAGATCATCCGCCGGTTTGAAGGGGCTATTGGCAGCAAGACCTTGGGCAATTATGCGTCAAGCGGCACGGTTATTTTGGATGAATTGGGAGATGAGCATTTAAAGACAGGCTATCCCATCGTCTATACTTCCGCCGACTCGGTTTTTCAGATCGCGGCAAATGAGAACATCGTTCCGTTAAAGCGCCTGTATGAAATGTGCGAGATCGCCAGGAGCATCCTAATCAACGAACACGGCGTGGGGCGGGTCATCGCCAGGCCCTTCATTGGTGACAAAAAGGGGGCGTTTAAGCGCACCGCTTCCAGGCGGGATTATTCCCTTGAACCTCCAAGTGACACCATTCTGGATGTTTTAAAGGCCAGCGGGCGTGAGGTGATCGGCGTTGGAAAGATTGAGGACATTTTCGCCCACCGCGGGCTTACAAAGTCCGACCACGCTGCCGGCAACAGGGCCTGTATCCAGTCCATGCTGAACTTTATGGATACTTCTTTTGACGGCCTGCTGTTTGTCAACCTGGTGGATTTTGACATGCTGCACGGCCACCGGCGGGATGTAAAGAACTATGCGGCAGCGCTGAAAGAATTTGATGATGTTTTGCAGCAGTTGAAAGACAAAATGGGGGAAAACGATCTTCTGATCATCACGGCCGATCATGGTTGTGACCCCACTTATAGAGGGACTGACCACACCAGGGAGTACGCGCCAATGCTGGCCTGGCAAAAAGGCTTGACAGGCCAAAAACATCTTGGAGATTTGAAAACCTTTGCGGACATCGCCGCAACGATTGCTGACTTCTATGGTCTGCCCCAGCGTTTTGACGCGCATTCTTTCCTGAATGAATTGGAGGACATCAAATGATCAGTTTCAAAGAGATTAAGCGCGCCGCCAACATCGTTATGAATTCCTGCGGGCCTGCGGACATCGCGGTCATCCTGGGTTCCGGTCTTGGCGGGTATGAGGAAGAGGTTTTAGACCCGGTTGAGATCGACTATAACGAAATTCCGGGGTTCCCCCTGTCCACTGTGCCCGGACACGCCGGTCGTTTTATTGTCGGCACCATCGCGGAAAAGCGTGTCCTGGTGATGTCCGGCCGCTTTCACAGCTATGAGGGCTACAGCATGGACAAGGTCACCCTGCCGGTTCGGATCATGAGCCTCATGGGGGTTGATACCCTCATTGTGACCAACGCTGCAGGCGCTGTAAACACCTCTTACAAGCCCGGGGATCTGGTGATTCTGGAGGATTTTATCAATCTCTCCGGCAGGAACCCCTTAAGAGGAAAGAATCTGGACCGCTTTGGCCCGCGCTTTCCTGACATGACCCATGCTTATGATAGAAACCTGCGCGAAATCGCGGAAAAAGAAGCAAACAAGCTGGGCATCAGCATTCAAAAAGGCGTCTATTGCTACATGAATGGGCCCTGCTTTGAAACGCCGGCTGAGATCCGGATGGCACGCATCATTGGCGCGGATTTGGTCGGCATGTCCACGGTGCCGGAGACCATCGTCGCCAGGCACTGCGGGATGCGTGTCCTTGGCATCTCCAGCGTCACCAATATGGCGGCAGGCGTCCTGGATCAGCCCATCAATCATGAGGAGGTCCTCGCCGTGGGCGAATCCATCAAAGCGCCTTTCCGCAAGCTTGTCTCCGCCATCATCGACAAGATGCCGGCGAGCAGGATTCAGGAGTTTTGATAACCAATATTCAGAAATAAATGAACACCGCCGGGCAGTTTCTTCTTCCGGCGGTGTTTTTATAATCTGGTCGATTGAATCCTGTTAAAGAATTTTATCAATTATTGCTGCTATACTGAGTGGGTTCAGTATTAACTGCGAATCTCGGCCTGGAAGGCGTCCTTTAGTTTCTTCTTAACCTTTTCGATCACCTTGATAATCTCCGCTTCTTCAAGCGTTTTCTCCGGATCGCGCAGCTTCAGGGAGAAGGCAGCGGATTTTTTGCCCTGGCCCACCTGCTCGCCCTCAAACACGTCAAACAGCCTCACTTCTTCCAGCAGCCTGCCGCCGGCCTTCTCAATCTCGCGCAGGACTGGCAGCAACTCCTGCTCCTTTGCAAGAACCAGCGCCAGGTCGCGGTGGACAGCCGGGGTCTTTGGCAGCGCCTTGACCGCGTCCAGGGACTCAAACAGCTCAGACAGCAGTTCAAAATCCACTTCAGCAATGAAGCACCGCCTGGTCAGGTTAAACCGCTCGGCGGCCGCAGGGTGTACTTCCCCAACAAGCGCGATGGCTTTGCCGTTGACCAGGATCCTGGCGCTCCTGCCAGGGTGGTGGTAGGCTTCCCCGCCTTTTTGAATGTCAGCCCTGAGCCTGGCCTGTTCCAGCATGGTCAGCACCGCGTCGCGCATCTGGTAAAAATCAGCCTTTTCTCCATACGCGCCAAGGCAAAGCGCGCGTTTTTCAGCAAACAGGCCTTCCTGCGTGCGCGTGAAGGCGTCATAGATGGTGCCAAACTCATAAAGCCGGGCTTCCTCATTGCGCTGGGCGATGTTGTAGGCCAGGGTTTTCAGCATATCAGGAGCCAGGGTGGTGCGCATGACCGCGGTATCCTCGCCCAGCGGATTTTTGATCTTGATGGGCGAAAGGCGCGCGTCCTCCGCAGGAAGACCCAGGTTGTCCAGCTGCTTTTGCGATGTGAAAGAGAAATTGAAGATCTCATCAAACCCAAGCGCGCTCAAGGTGCGCTGATAGCGGCGCTTCATCAGGCGGTAAGGGCTGTCTTTCCCTGGCGTGGTCTCCCCGCGCAGCAAGGTCTCCGGAATGTGCTCAAAGCCGTACAGGCGCAGCACTTCCTCACAGACATCGTCCTCCATCTCAATGTCCGTCCGGTGAATGGGCGGCGTCACCGTGAGCGTATCGCCATTCAGGGACGCCTCAAAGTCCAGTCTGTGAAGGATGTCAACCATGTCCTCGCCCTTGATATCCACCCCGGCCCTGTGTGCGATGCGCTTCACCGAGCATGTCAGGCTCATGGGTGATACAGGATTGGGATACAGGTCGATTACGCCGGAAACAACGTCCCCCGCGTTAAGCAGGTTGATCAATTCACACGCGCGGTCCATCGCGGCCTGGACGGTGGCCGGGTTCACGCCTTTTTCAAAGCGCCCGCTGGATTCCGTCCGGATACCCAACCTTCTTGACACGATACGGGTCAAGGTGCGGTCAAAGGCAGCGCACTCAAACAGGATCTCTTGGGTGTTCTCCGTGATCTCGCTTTCCAGGCCGCCCATGATGCCGGCAAGGCCGGTGGGGCCGTTTTCATCGCAGATCAAAAGCTCCCCGCCCTGCATCCTGTGCTTTTTGCCGTCCAGCGTGGTCAGGGTTTCATCAGGGGCGGCTTCCCGGACGATAATGTGCCTGCCTTTTACCTGGTTTAGGTCAAAGGCGTGCATCGGGTGCCCGGTCTCCAGCATAACATAGTTGGTGATGTCAACGATGTTGTTGATCGCACGCATTCCCGCCGCGTGCAGGCGCGCCCGCATCCACAGGGGCGAGGGGGCCAGGCGGATGTTTTTGACCACCCTGGCCTGATAACGCGGACAAAGGGCGCTGTTTTCCACATCCACACGCGCATAATCCCTGATGTCGCCGCCTGCCTCTTTGACGCTGCCCAATTGGGGGTCAAAGGGCGCCTTGAACACCGCGGCGGTCTCCCGGGCCACGCCCCACACGCTCAGGCAGTCCGGCCTGTTGGCCAGGATATCAAAATCAACCACATGGTCATCAAGGCCAAGTGCCAACAGCAGATCGGTCCCCGGGGCGTATTCCTCATTGAGGATCATAAGCCCCGCTTCCCCGACGGAGGGATAGACCTCCTGGGGGATCATCAGTTCCGTCGTGGAACACAGCATCCCCTGGCTCTCAACGCCGCGGATCTTGCCCTTTTTGATGGTGAATTCAGGCAGTTTAGCCCCGACCACCGCGGTCGGCACCAAAAGCCCGGCTTTTACATTGGGCGCGCCGCACACGATCTGAAGCGGTGAATCTTTACCCACATCCACCTGGCACACATGCAGGTGATCGCTGTTCTCGTGTTTTTCGCAGGTCAGCACCCGGCCCACGACCACGCCTGAAAAATCAAACAAGGGGGAGATGTCGTCCACCGCCGTGCCGCTCATAATCATTTTATGCTGGTATTCTTCAGGGGTGCATTTGGCCTGTGCGCAGCTCGTGATCCAATTTAATGATGTCTTCATTCTGTGTACTCCTTATGAAAACTGGCGCAGGAAGCGCTCATCGCCTTCGTACAGCCAGCGCATGTCTGAGATTCCATAGCGCAGCAGCGTGATGCGCTCAAGCCCCACGCCAAAGGCAAACCCGGAATAGACCTTGGGGTCAATGCCGTTGGCAGACAGCACCTTGGGGTTCACCATGCCGCCGCCCAGCACCTCGATCCAGCCTGTGCCCTTGCAGACACGGCACCCCTTGCCTTTGCAGACAAAGCAGGTCAGGTCCACCTCAGTAGAAGGCTCCGTAAAGGGGAAGAAGGAGGGGCGGAAGCGGGTCGTGATGCCCTCGCCATACAGCTGCCTCGCAAAAGCGCCCAGGGTGCCGCGCAGGTCCGCCATGGTGACATCCTTGTCGATGACCAGGCCTTCGATCTGGTGGAAGACCGGGCTGTGCGTCGCGTCCACCTCATCCGCGCGGAACACGCGGCCGGGGCAGATGACGCGGATGGGCGGCTTCTGCGCTGCCATCACGCGCGCCTGAACGGGGGAAGTGTGCGTGCGCAGGACGATGTTCTCATCAATGTAGAAGGTGTCCTGCGCGTCCCTGGCTGGGTGGTTTTTGGGGATGTTGAGCAGTTCAAAATTATATTTGTCCAGCTCGATCTCAGGCCCCTCGACCACCTGAAAGCCCATGCCGATAAAGCACTCGACCACTGAATCCAGCACCTGGGTGATGGGATGGGGGTTGCCAAGGCGGGGCAGGTCTGTGGGCAGGGTAACGTCAATGGCTTCTTTAACCAGCCGTGCTTCCAGCTCGCTGGCTTTCAGCTCTTTCTCCCTGCCTGCCATCATGCTTTCGATCTTTTCCCTGGCCTGGTTCACCATCTGTCCAAAGGCAGGGCGCTCTTCAGGAGACAACTGGCCCATTCCGCGGAGCAGGCCGGTCAACTCGCCCTTTTTTCCAAGCAGGTTGATCCTAAGCGTGTCAAGCTCCTTCAGGTTCTCCGCCTTTTGCAAGGCCTCTTGTGCCCTTTGCACCAACTGTGTGATCTGTGTCTGATTTTCCATCTTTCCTCCAATTAAAAGCGCCCCTGCCGCTGCATGGGACGCTGTGTTGGCGTGGTACCACCCAAATTCCGCGCATGTGCGCGCTCTGTTCCTTAACGCGGAGAAACGGCAGAACCTACTGAATTTTCAGCCCTGCGGCTCAAAAGTGAATGCCCTGTCCGTTCCTGGGCGCTTTCAGCGATGCCGCCCTCTCTTTAAGAAACTTGCTTCAGGGGTTGCTCTTCATCAAAGCCGATGCCTTATCCTATCATTCAAAATCTGTTACTGTCAATCCGAATGCGTGTGCCTCATTTCTTTAATCTACTTGGTTTTCCTGAGTTTAATCGGGAAAGGAACGAATTGTTAAAAAAGGCTTGACAACCTCCAACGATGCAGATAAACTAATCAGGCGTCTTATCCAAAGCGCAGGGGAGCATAGCTCAGCTGGGAGAGCATCTGCCTTACAAGCAGAGGGTCACAGGTTCGAGCCCTGTTGCTCCCACCAGAAGTGGCCCGGTAGTTCAGTTGGTTAGAATGCCAGCCTGTCACGCTGGAGGTCGAGGGTTCGAGCCCCTTCCGGGTCGCCACTATGCCTTGGTAGCTCAGTCGGTAGAGCAGCAGACTGAAAATCTGCGTGTCGCTGGTTCGATTCCGGCCCAAGGCACCACCTGCGGTAGTAGCTCAGTTGGTAGAGCGCAACCTTGCCAAGGTTGAGGTCGCGAGTCCGAGTCTCGTCTACCGCTCCACGTCTGGATTGACTGCGCTGTGTTTCCCGCCGGAACAAGCCCGGCGGAACACAGCGCTCCGTAATCCTTCCTTAACGGCGAACAGCATGTCTTTCGCCTGATGGGAACGGAGACCAAACCAAACCAACCAGCGCTTGCCGTTTTGGCAAAGCAAACAAGACGGCGCCATAGCCAAGTGGTAAGGCGAAGGTCTGCAAAACCTTTATTCTCCAGTTCGAATCTGGATGGCGCCTCCAAAAAAGATCAACCTCGGCACAAAAGCCGGGGTTTTGCTTTTGCTTTTTTAAGAAGGAAAAATTAAGCGAATTTATAATTTATAGTTGCTATGGGGAAAAAACTATGTTAATATTTAAAATAATAATATTATTGCCCTATAAAATGACATTTGTTGTGGCTCAAGATGACGAACGGATACAATTTTATAACGTGAGAAGCAGGAGGAAAGTTTTATGGTTTTTGATCCTAATGATATGAATGATTTTATTCCTACAACTCCAACTTCGCCGAACTTGCCAAGTGACCCTAACAACCCAACAAGCAGTGGGGCTCTTCGTCCTGTTAAAGGTATCGATAAGACGCGCGAGAGTGTCCTTGCTTTAATGCATATTTTTAATGAACGCGATTTACTGTTGCGAGGTCGTACTATTGCTCAACGCAAGGAGATTGCGGTTTTTGTAATGGATAATGAAAAAGGTGGCACACTTAATGAAACCGAAAAATTCAACCGGTGGGTGAGGATTTATCTGAATTATGTTACATCTTGGGTAAAACAGGTAAACTTATGGCAGATAAAAGAAATGGATGCGGATACAGCCTATTTTCTTGTACAAATGGGTGTACGTTTTATCGAGGATTTGCAAAAAGTTGATGTCGAAAAAGCCTATCCGATTTTGATTAAACAAGGACTTGTCCAACCAGAGTATAATGTTATCGAAAAAGATGCATTACAAAAACTAATAATTAACGCGGGAGCAATCGCTGAAGACCATTTTACGAAGTATTCAAACACATTATTTAAAGAAATAAAAGGGTATTTGCAACAAATTGCTCCAGAGATTAATGAGCCGGCAATGAGGGATTTAAAAGATCGATTGAATACAAGTATATTTGAACGATCACTGTTGAGCAAGGCTTAAAATATGGCTCTTTTGAATGTGAAGATGAGCCACCCCTCTACTTATTCCGAGATGAATTTTTACCCAAAGAGGAAAACAAAGAAGAAATTCGTTACGGTAATGAGGATTTGTATGAAGGGCTAAGCATTTTAAAGGACATAGAATTAGTCTCACCCTTACCACGGATTGTCCGCGGTGTTGTAATAGTACCTGAAGATGATTCTCTCGAAATTGAGCCTGATCTTTTGAACGGCGCTGCAGTAGAAGTGATTGGCATTGCCAGCCCTGTAACCGATAAATCAGAGGACAGTAAAAATCCTTTCGGATATCTGGATGGGGACGGAACATTTGTTGTGGTTTTACCGGAACAATATAACCTCAAAGAAAGAGTGATTCTGAGAGTATTTAAAGACGAGTTTTCTCAAAATTTTAACTTTACGGCGACAGATATTCTTCAACATGTTAAAGAGAATAAAACCCTGCAATACCTTCAGGAACTACGCTTTTTAGTATCAACTTCAGAGCAGGAAGACATAGAATCAAATGAAGATATTAAGGCTTTGATGGATAAAGCCAATATTAGCGTTCCCAACATAGGCAACATTGAAAGAGAAATAAACTATTTACTAGCAAACGATCGTTTGGAAGCTGTGTTTGGAGAAAAGGGTAATTTAGAGAATGCCCTGGTTTTGAATTACTATGTTTTTACAAACATTAGCTCAAAACCCAATAAGGTTTTACCAAGTGTAAAACTAATGGAACATGAAGGCGAAGCTACATATTTGCCAACAGATACGGCGCCTTCTCAAATTTTTACTTATTCCATTATGAACCGATTAACAAAACCTACAATCGGACAGACATCTAAAAAGAAAACAGACCAAACAGCCAACAAGAATATAGACCCATCAACAGATCGTTCTCTGCCTGCAAAAAATGAGAAGGGAGACAAACTGTCTAAAAGAAGTCAATTAACGCAAAGCATTGATGTAATGGACTTTAAAAAACAGATTTCAGAGGATCCCAATAATTGGCCGCAAGCAAACTCATTGGCCATTGGATATATTCTTAATATGCAACAAGCGTGGGTGCCCGATGGTTTTGCTTTGGGCAACCTGCTCTATTCGTTAGTATTGGCACCTGGAGAAGAGCAGCGTCTTATTGTTCGGGAGAAAAAGCAATCTTACAGCGTGACGGATAGGGCACAGGGAAAGGATTACACATCTGAAGACTATAGGACCGGACAAGAAGATAATATGTCTGCAGCCTATCAATATGCCTTGGATCAGCTTTCAGAAGGGAATTCTGCCATGCAATATAAAACCAGCAGCTCTTCTTTGGGAGTCAGCGGTTCTATTGCGGGTTCTTCCGGCGGGATAGGAGGTTCTTTAGGGATAGGATATGGAAAAGCCTCTTCAAAAGGAAGCGCTTCTTCTTCCGCGTCCCAATCTAATAGCAGTAACGAAATATCAAATACAGCCCAGTCCTTCCAACATGGAATCAAAACAGCATCGGAAAAGATTTCAGAAGCACAAAGATTGTCTGTAAGTATGGCTACTAGCGAAGAAAGCCAATCGGTAGCCACAAAAATAATTGCTAACCACAATCATTCGCATACTATGACCATACAATATTGGGAGGTCATGCGCAGATATTCGCTTGAGACATGTATTTCCGGGATTGAACTACTTTTATTTGTTCCTTTGAAATTAATTAGTTTCCTTAATGAGGGCAATGATTATATTTTGAAGGATTCTAATATGTCTCCAGATATTTTTAATAAGCGATATGAAATTCTACTACGATATGCAGATTCTCTTTCATTTGCACTTCCATATAAATTTAGAAGAGGTATGGAGCTCATCGAAAAGTATGCCGCCCTTCCAATGTGGGAAATGGAAAATAGGTTGAAGTCAGCTAAAGTATATACTTTGAGGTTTGATGGAATTTTTCTGACATTCGATGATATTGATGTAGATATGGTCTTAAAAAATGGAAGAGGAGTAAT
>JASGUQ010000017.1 GCA_030057655.1 Bacillota bacterium | reverse complement strand
TCGCTCAAAGGCCTGCCTTTGAGCGGTAAGGAGCCGTACCGGAGCGTTAAGCCCGGGAGGACGAAGTCCGCACCGGGATGAGAGCGCAGGTTACGGTGACGCGGCAACGCGGAGGCGCAAAAGATCCAGTCCATCAAAGCATTTAAGATTGAGTTCAGTATAAAGCGCTTTTGTATCCCGCGCTGCTGGCCGCCGCGGCGTTGACGAAAACAGTTTTGCCGGTATAATATGAGATGTATACATTTGCCAATCTGTATACCAGATTCTGTCAGGCGCATGGAAAGCATGCTGACAAAAAGGAGAGAAAGATGAAAACATCCCGCAGATACCTGAGTTTGTTGTTGGTCGTGGCACTGGTGTTTCCGCTGGTCATGATGGCCGGCAGCGCCTTGGCGGACACTGAGCGTTTTGTCAAGTCCTCCGGCGGCCCGGTGCATGTTTGGGCGGAACCCAAAAAAGTCCCTGGAACAGCCCTTGGCAAACTGAAGCCCGGAACGGTTGTGACCGTGTCGGATAAAAGCGGAAGCTTCCTCAAGGTTACAGGCGAAGGGCTGACCGGATGGATGGACTGGCGCTATGTCGGCAAAAGGGATGTTATGCCCGTACCGGGAGTTTATGTGAAGGACGTTGTTTTTGACGGAACGATTCGCGGAACGGCCAAAGACAGCATCATCAATATCTGGCCGGGCATGATGAACCGGGGCAAAAATGTGATGGTCATTCCCGTTGGCGCGGTCGTTGACGTCACCTTGAAGATGAGCAACGGCTGGTCCTGGGTGGCTTATAACAGCCCGAAGGATGGACTTGTCACAGGTTATGTCCAGACCAAGTGGATCGCCGATCCTGTTATTCCGTAAGACAAACGCTTCAGCCGGACATCTGTAAGGTGTCCGGCTGATTGTTAAATAAAAAGCCTGCCCCGCTGCTTGAATCGGATTGGTATGTGTACGGGGGCAGGTTTTTTATTTTGATGTTCTTTGTTGAGAAGTTCTTTTGCGGTATGCTAAGAAAACTCTGAAATCAAATGATTCTTCTGCCGCCGATAAAATGCCGGTGGTTTTCTTTGACAGAGCCCCTCATTTAACTTACTATAAGAGCAACATCTGATAGGTATATGCTTGCTTTCTTGTTTACAAAAAGAAAGTGGCTGAAAAGAAGCCAAATTGGATATTAAAGATATACATTGTCATGATGAACCGCATTCCTGCCCTGTCCCTGATCGCCAATGCTCCCTCCTTTTCCACATAGATGCCCGCTGATACGAAAAGTGACCCAAGCAAGGAAACTGATTGGCCTGAGTAAATCATCTAAAACACGGAGGTACCTATGCTCCCTATCTATGTCGTTGGCAGCCTCAACACCGACCTGACGGTCACCGTGCCCAAGTTCCACCTGCCGGGGGAAACCATTATAGGCACCTCCTTTCAGATCTTTTTGGGCGGCAAGGGCGGCAACCAGGCGGTGGCCGCGGCCAGGCTGAAGGCTGACGTCCGCTTTGTGGGCGCGCTGGGCCAGGACGCCTACGGGGACGCCTACCTGAAGGGCCTTCAGGATGAGGGCGTCAACACCCAAATGATCGTCAGGCGGGCGGACCAGCCTTCCGGCATTGCCCTGATCGAGGTGAACCCGGCCGGGGAGAACCGCATCATCGTGGTCAGCGGCGCCAACCGGACGGTGGATGAAAACCTGGTGAAGGATAGCTGCTGCAAGGTCACTGAAAAGCATGTCCTGATGCTGCAGCTGGAGATTCCGATGAAGGCCAACATCGAGGCGGCCAAACACGCCCGGGTGACTGGGAGCACGGTGATTCTGGATCCCGCGCCTGCGGCGCCCCTGCCCCCTGAACTCATTGAAAATGTGGATTTCATCACACCCAATGAGACGGAATTGGCCATGTTGACCGGCATGAAAACGGACACCATGGAGGAGGTGAAGGCGGCGGCGCTGTCCCTGATCAATCTGGGCGCGAAGCGCGTCGTGGCCAAGCTTGGCAAGCGCGGCAACCTGTATGTGGACCGGGAAAAGAGCATATTCTCCCCCGGGTTTAAGGTAAACGCCATTGACACCACCGCGGCCGGGGACAGTTTCAACGCTGGCTTGGCCTATGCCGTCAGCCGCGGAATGGGGCTTGAGGAAGGCCTGCGCCTGGCCAACGCCGTGGGCGCGCTGTCCACCACCGCCATGGGCGCGCAGGCAGCCATGCCCAGCATCAAAGAAGTGGAAGAGCTGTTGATAGCCCAATCCACTTAAGAAAATATAATTGAATTCTTCCGCAGGTCAGTCCTTACCCGCCAGCGCGTTTCTGATGCGGGTGGAGATGACCTCGATTAACAACACCAAAATGACAAGGCCCCAGAGCATGGCCCCCGCGTCGCTCCACCTGCGATCCTGAATGGCGAAAATCAGCTGCGCGCCGATCCCGCCAGCGCCCACCAGCCCCAGGACGGAGGCGTTTTTCACGTTGATGTCCAGGCGGTACAGCACGTTTGAGATGATGCCGGAGGACAGCTGCGGCATAATGCCGTAGCGCACCTTTTCAAAGCCATTGCAGCCCGCTGCGTCCAGCGCCTCAACGATGCCGGGATCGATGTCCTCCACCGATTCCACCAGCAATTTGGCCAGCATGCCGACTGAGCCGATGGTCATGGTCAGAACGCCGGCGAAAGCGCCCGGCCCCACGGTTTTGACAAACATGATGCCGTACATGACGGAGGGAAAGGAGCGGATGACGGTGATCACCGTCAGGCAGACCAGGTTGACAAAGCGGGGCGCGATGTTGCGGCTGGAAATAAATGCCAGGGGGATGGCGAGGATGGTGCCGAAGATGGTGCCCAGGAAGCCGATGGCGAAGGTCTCAAACAGCATGTACAGAAGGCCGCTGCTGGACAGGTCGCTGATGACCGCCCAGGACGGGGTGACAAGGCCTTTCAGCGCGATGCCAATGATGGAAAAGCCGCGCTCGGTATAGCCTTCAAACTCCACCGTGTAGTTCCAGATGGCCACGACCAGGAAGGCGGCAACCGCATAGATGATGAACTGCACCCAGGTTTTGGGGTATTTTTTATATTGCTGCTCAATGCTTGGATAGGCGCTCATCCTGTCACCAGCTTTCTTCTGGCGTAGCGCGCCGCGGCTTCCAGAACCATGATGGTCACCATCATCGCCAGCAGGACCATGCCCAGGTTGCCGTATTTGCGCAGGGTCAGCTGGCCTGAAATGTTAAGACCGATGCCGCCGGCGCCCACATAGCCCAGGATGGCCGCTGATTTCACATTGGATTCAAAGCAGTATAAAAAAGTGGAGTAGAAATAGCCCTTCACCTGCGGCCAGACCGCGCTGATGATGCATTTGAGCCTGGACGCGCCGGTTGACTGCAGCGCCTCGTAAGCGCCCATGTCGATGGTTTCAATGTACTCGTACATCATTTTGACACAGATGGTGTAGGAGAAGACCGAGATCGCCAGGGTGCCCGCCAGCGCGCCGATCCCCAGCACCATGCGCAAGAAGCTGGCCAGAACCAGGGTGGGCAAGGTGCGCAGCAGGCTCAGAACGAAACGGTGGGACACCAGGTAGGTCTTGTTGAGTTTGAAATTGGAAGACAGGTAGAAGCTGACCGGCAGCGCGATGAGGCAGCCGAAGACCGAGCCCAGAAGCGACATGTTGATGGTGTCCAGCATTGCCTTTTGCATCGTTTTCCAGTAGCCCCAGTTGGGCGGGATCATCTTGTAGAGCATGTCAAAAAAGTTATGCCCTTTTTCCATCAGCACCTTGAAATTGACCCCGGTAAAATTCGCGCAGAAGATGATAAACACGATAAAGGCAATGACCACATAGGGCAGGGGGTTAAACTTCTCCCTGACCGTTTTGCCGTTGCCCAGGGTGTAAGTCCTGGGATAGAAAATTTGGAGAAGGTCTTCAAGCATTTTTCTTCTCCTTCTTCAGCAGCTCATCCTCTGTCAGGCTCCTGCCGTAGATGGTTTTCAGCACCTCATCCGTGATGCTCTCCGTCGGCCCGTCATACACGATGCGCCCGGCGCGGATGCCAATGATGCGGTCCGCGTACTGCAGCGCCAGGTCCACATGGTGGATGTTGATGATGACGGTGATGTTCAAATCGCGGTTGATGCGCTTGAAGTCATCCATGACCACTTCGGCCATCACGGGGTCAAGGGCAGCCACCGGTTCATCCGCTAAAATGATCTGCGGCTCCTGGGCAAGGGTGCGCGCCAGGGCGACGCGCTGCTGCTGGCCGCCGGAGAGCTGATCCGCGCGGATGTAGGCCTTGTCCAAAATGCCCACCTTGTCCAGGGATTCAAGCGCCAGGATCTTGTCCTTTTTCCGGTACAGGCCAAAGAGCGCCCTGAAAAGGGACAGGTCCGCCACCCGCGCGGTTAAAACATTGCTGATGACGCTGATCCGGCTGACCAGGTTAAAGGATTGGAACACCATGCCGATCTTGCGGCGGTACTTGCGAAGCGCGCGCCCTTTTAAGGCGCTGACATCAATACCATTCACCGTCAATTTGCCTGAGGTGATGTCGATCATCTTGTTGATGGTGCGGATCAGGGTGGACTTGCCGGCTCCGGACAGGCCGATGATGGCGACAAACTCGCCCTGCCTGATCTCAAGGCTGACCTGGTCCATGCCCTTGACGCCGTTGCCGTACACCTTGTCCACTTTTTCGAATTTGATCATCTTCTGTCTCCAAAGCGACTTTATTTTACCAGTTTTTTACTTCCTGATCCCAGTATAGAAAAAAGGGGCTGCCGCGGTCAAGCGAACAGCCCTATATTCAGGTTGCTTTCGGTTTTAAATCTTGTTTAGTCGAAAATGGTGAGCGCGGCGCGGGCGCCGTCAAAATCGCTGTCCTGGGCCACGACATAGCCGGTGTGGCTGTAGGGCTTCACGGTGGCCTTGCCCTCGTCGGTCTGGATGATGTTGAGGAAGGCCTGCTGCAGGGCAGCCTTGAACTCGGGGGTGATGAAGTCGGCGGTGCCAACGGAAATGGTGTCGTTCATGATCATGTCGGACACGCCGATGACCTTCAGCGCGTCAAACACGGTCTTGCCTTCCTTGGCCTGGTCTGGATAAGCGGCCTCAAAGGCGGGCTGGGCATAATCGTTGATGCGGGTGTCCGCAAAGCCGGCATAGATGTCCGCCTGGCCCAGCAAAACGGTTTCCTGATTGTCCGGGTAGCCGCCGCCGAAGGTGGCGTTGGCCAGGTTCTCAACCGTTTTCTTTTCAGCGCCCACACCCTCGCCAAAGGTCTTGTTCAGCCAGATGGAGGGGTAGGTGTAGGAAGCGCCGGAGCCCACATTGCCCAGGGCCCATTTGGCGGAGTTGACGTCGTCCCAGCTGAGCGTGCCGGCTTCGGCCTTGGCCAGCAGGTCCGCGCCTTTTTCGGTCAGGGCGTTGACATAGATCAGGGAGCGGTAGCCATTGGCGATGACGGTGGGATCCGCCACGACCACGGTGTTCCAATCGGCAAAATTGTCGGAGTCCACGTTGTGGCCGGCGCGGGTGGAGGTCAGGATAACGTCCACGCCGTCAGCGGAATACAGCGCGTAGGTGCCCGCGGGCAGGAAGCCCACGTCGATGGTGCCGGAGATCATGCCTTCGCCGACAACAGCGTAGTCGGTGCCGACGTCGATCCGGACAGATTTGACGTCATAGCCGCTCTTGAGCAGCTCTTCCTGAAGCATCACCTTCAGGGGCTCGGAGGCTTTGAGCATCTCGTCCACGCCTGCTGAGGGCACAAAGTACACGCTCAGCTCGTCGATCACGATGTTTTCAGCCAGGCCAACAGCGGACAGGGAGGTCAGCATCAGCACAGAAAGAAGGATTGCCAGCAATTTTTTCATAAATGTTCTCCTTTGTTTTTTGATAATGGATTTTGTTACACTCATTATACGCATTCGCATGGCGTTTGTCCATGCGAACCTGGCTTTTGCCATGCGCTTAAACCTGCAAAACCCAAGGCCCGGCTGATTGCAGGCAATGACAGTATACCCGCTTTGATGCGGGGACTTTGTTGGCTTACCGCAGCCCTTTCAGGCGCTCGCCCACGGCCCCGCCCGGGTGGTTTCTGGCGAAGGCTTCGTTTTGAAAGCCGGTCTTGATGATGAGCGCCGCCTGGATCGCGTCAAACAGCGCGTTTTGCACCGTGTGGCTGGTGGTGCCCTGGCAGTTGTACAGGTCTGTTTCCCGGGTGACCCGCATCAGGAGGACGGCGTCCGCGCCAAGCGCCAGGGGAGAATTCCTGTTTTCGGTCACCGTGATGACATGAACGCCCTTTGCTTTGCAGTATTCAAGAACAGGCAGCAATTCCTGCGTCTGCCCGCCGCGGGAGGCCAAAAGCATCACGTCGCCGGATTTTACAAAGCCCATCGCCCCGTGCAGCGCTTCAGAGGGCGGGATAAAGCGCGCGGGCAGGTTGATGCAGCACATCAAATGGGCAAAATGCCGGCAGGCAATGCCGGAATGCCCGCAGGCGCAGGCGGCGATCCGCTCCGCCTTGGCCAGAAGGCCCACCGCTTTTTCAAACTGCTCTTCATCCACCGCGTCAAAAGCCGTCCTCAGGCAATCCGCCTGGATCAAAAAAGCTTCCCTTGCCGCCCTGATCAGATTCGCGTCCATGTTCAACCCTGCCTTCTGTGTTTGCTGACTACAGCATACCATGGGAACCTCCTGGAACAAACCCGGAAATTCAAGATCATTTTACAAAACGCTTTCAAACAAAAGTTGCTCCAAACTTCTTTGTCTTCTATGCTATACTCATTGGGATTACTTGTAAGAAGGGAAATCAGCTGAATGCGGAAAGTAACGATCGGAATGCTGGGCCTGGGCAATGTGGGAAGCGGTGTATGGAAGGTGCTTCAGGATATGAGCCAGGAGCTCATGGAACAGCATCAGGTTCAACTGAATGTCAAAAAAATACTGATTAGAAATTTGCGGATGGACCGCGGGCTCGTTTTGCCGGAGGGCATTTTGACCACTGCTCCTGAAGAGGTGACGGATGATCCGGACATCACCCATGTTATCGAGTGCATGGGCGGGGAGCAGCCGGCCACCGACTACATGGAAAAAGCCCTTAAAAATGGCAAGACAGTCATCACCGCCAACAAGATGGCCCTGGCGCTCAACTGGCGCCGCCTGAAAGGCGCGGCGAGGGAAGGAAAGGCAGGGTTTTATTATGAGGCCAGCGTCGGCGGCGCCATCCCGATCATCCGGGTGTTGAACGACTCCATGCAGGCCAACCGGATCGACACGGTGATGGGCATCGTGAACGGCACCACCAACTACATCCTCTCCAAAATGACGGATGAAAAAAGGCCTTATGAGGAAGTGCTGAAAGAAGCGCAGGAACTGGGCCTGGCGGAGCCGGACCCCAGGGCGGACGTGGAGGGCCATGACGCGGCCTACAAGCTGTCCATCCTCTCCACCCTGGCTTTCCATAAGAGCGTGCCCTATGAAAGCATTTACAAGGAAGGCATCTCCAAGATCCAGGTGGAGGACATCACCGCCGGGCGCGACCTGGGCTTTGTGTTAAAGCTTTTGGCCATCGGCAAAAAAGAGAACGGGGTCATGGACGTGCGCGTGCATCCCGCCTTTGTGCAGGAGAACCACCCCCTGGCCACGGTGTCCGGCGCCTTCAACGCGGTCTATCTGCATGGCTCAGCCTGCGGGGACATGATGCTCTACGGCCGGGGCGCGGGCAGCCTGCCGACGGCCGGCGCCATGGTGAGCGACCTGATTTCCTCCCTGGACAGCTCCTCTTTTGACGCCCCGGACAGCGCCCCTGAAACGCTGGAGCAGCCTGCCGTCACGGACAACTGGCGCTGCGGGTTCTACCTGCGCTTTTCAGCCCTCAACCAGCCGGGCGTCCTGGGCCACATCACCACCAAACTGGGCGAGCACAAGGTGAGCATTTCCTCCATCGTCCAGAGGGAGGCGGTGGACGAGACCGGCGTCCCCGTCATTGTCATCACGCACAGCGCCAACGAAAAGGACGTGCAGGCCGCGCTTCTCACCATTGACCCGAAAATCGCGCAGGTGATCAGCGTCCTGCGGGTGGAAGGCAGGTAGCAATACCGAACTCAATCACAAATGCTTTGATGAGCTGGTTCTTTTGCGCCTCCGCGTTGCCTCACTCACTCAACGTAGGCTGCGACTACGCCTCGTTCTTTCGGCTTAGCGGAGCCATCAAAATCCCTCAGCCCATCTGTGCATTTATTCATTCGCTCGGTATAAGACACACAAAAAAACCGCGGAGGGACGAACCCTTCCGCGGCTTTTTTGTTGTGGGATTACTTGATGTAACCTGCTTCTTTAAGAGCCTTGTTGTAGATTTCCAGCCAGCGATCCAGGCGCATGCCGTCAAAGCCCTTGACGTAGGTATCCCAATCGTCATCCAGGCTCTTCTGGCCGGAGATGAAGTACGCACGCCATTCGGAGTGGTAGGTTTCAATCTCGCTGCTTAACTGAGACATTTCTCTGGCTTCTTCTGCGGTATAGAAGCGCGCTACAGGCGCCCACACTTCTTCAGGGATAAAGTTGATCAGCCCGTCCGCGCAGCGCACCGATGCCGGCCAGGTTTCGCCGCCCTTGAAGTATTCATTTGTGGCAACCGAGGGGTTGGAACCGCCTGCCCATGAGACGTACTTGGCCAGCACCTGCTCAAAGTTGATGCCGTCAGGATTTTTTACCACATAGTCGGTCAGCTTCAGGCCGCCGGGAGAATCGGCGTCCTTTTCATACGTCACACCTTCCACGCCCATGAAGTAGGCGATGATGCCTTCATCCGAATACCAGTGATCCATCCAGCGGGCAGCTGCTGCAGGATATTTGCAGGTATCAGTGATGACAAACTGACCCGCCGTGCTGGAAGGCAGGGTGTAGGGGCCCCAGAATTTGTAGCCCTGAGGGCCTTCAAACGGCTCGGTGATGCCGATGGTGAAGTCCTCATACTTGCTGCCTGCCACAGGGGAGTTGTTGACAAAGCAGTAGGTCAATGCGCGCCCGGTGGACGCCTTGGCAATCAGCTGGGCGAAATCCATGGTGAAGATGTCCTGATCCAGCAGTTTTTCGGTGTACAGGGTGTTGAGGAAGCGAAGCATTTCACGATAATTCTCAGTGCGGTAGGCATAATCCACCGTGCCGTCTTCCAGCGCAAGCAGATTTGCATGGCTGCCGCCGCGGTTGTACAGCCCAAACGAGCCGGCCAACGGTCTGATAACGTTGGCGATGCTGGTGGCAGCCAGGGGAATTTCGTCTGCCTCGCCGTTTCCATTATAGTCCAGTTCTTTGGCCTTGCGCAGATACTCCAGCAGGCCGTCGGTGGTGGTTGGGATGGCGTCATAGCCCAGTTTTTCCAGCACATCGGTGTTGAAGAACATCTTGGTACTCATGCGAATGGCTTCGCCTGCCAGAATGTAGGGCGCGCCATAGTATTTGCCGTCAACCTGGGTGATGGCATCCCGTGCAGAGGGGTATTTATCCAGCCATTTGACCAGGTTGGGGGTGTATTCCGCATAATCGCTCAGCGGCAGGAACATGCCTTCCTCGGCATACTTGGCCTGGTCGGTGGCCGATACATCCATCTTGAACAGGATATCGGGCAGTTCACCGGAGGCCAGCAGCAGGCTGAGCTGTGTGGCAGCATCCGAGGAAGGAATGTTGCGGTATTGCATGTCAATACCGCTGACTTCCTCGAAGTCCTTGAGAACAACGATGTCGTTAAAGTCGATCTGTATCGGGGATTGAGAGTTGACAACCGTCATCACAATGGGCTCGGATACAATGGGGTATCCTTCCTTGTTAACGGTCACTTCGCCCAGTGCCGCAAACGGCAGCGCCAGCAGAAGCGCGACAAAGCAGGTCAGGAAACGTTTGAACATGGTAGATCCTCCTTTCAATACTTTGAGCAATATTATGAGCGCTTACAGTGCGCGCATCATCCCTTGACAGAGCCGATCATTACGCCTTTGATAAAGAAACGCTGTACAAAGGGATAGATGATCAGCATGGGCACTGAGGACACGACGATTACCGCGTATTTGATGGTCTCCGCGCGCATGGCCTGACGCGCGGCTTCGTCAGAGGCCATGTCCATCATGGTTTGGGAGGAGTTGAGGATCAATATCTTGCGCAGGTGCAGCTGCAGCGGCTGCAGTTTTTCATTGCTGATGTATAATAATGCGCTGAAATAGCTGTTCCAGTGGCCAACGGCGTAATACAGACCGATAACGGCAATCACGGGGCCGGACAGCGGCAGCATGATGCGCAGCAGGGTGCCAAAGTGGCTGGCGCCGTCAATTTGCGCCGCCTCCTGGATTTCATAGGGGATGGACGAGGTAAAGTATGTGCGCATGATGATCATGTTGTACACTGAGATAGCGCCCGGCAATATCAGCGCCAGCCAGGAGTTCATCAGGCCAAGCGTTTTGCTCACCATCAGGTAGGTGGGGATGAGGCCGCCAGAAAAGAACATGGTGAATGTGATGAGCTTCATCAGCACATTGCGGCCCCAAAGGTTGCGCCGCGACAGCGGATAGGCGGCTAAAATGGTCATCACCAGGTTGAGCGCCGTGCCCATAACCATGATGAGCATGGAGTTGCGAAAGCCCGTCACCAGGCTTTGATTTTTGAAAACCTGCGCATAATTGTCGGTCGTAACATTGACCGGCCACAGGATGACACGCCCTGCCGCCACCATCAGCGCGTCGCTGAAAGACGCGCTGACAACATACACCAGCGGGTAGATGATGAGCACCGTCAGGATGGCCAGCAGGATGATAATGCCCGTTTCAAACCGCACATCGCCTTTGGACATGCGGGCGTTTTTGTTGGTGATGGGGCGTGCTTTTTGCGTCATATCATGTTCCCCCCTTACCACAAGCTGGTGTCGCTCAGGCGTCTGGACGCGGCGTTGACCAGCACCAGCAGCACCATGTTGATCACCGAGTTGAACAGGCCGATGGCAGTGGCCATCTCATATTGCGCGGACTCAATGCCGATGCGGTAGGAATAGGTGGAAATCACATCGGACACGGAGAGGTTCAAGTCGTTTTGCATCAGAAAGACTTTTTCAAACCCGACGCTCATGATGTAGCCGCTGTTGAGGATGAGCAGCGTGACAATGGTGGGCATGATGCCGGGCAGGTTGATGTACCAGATGCGCTTCCACCGGCTGGCGCCGTCAATCATGGCCGATTCATGCAGCTCCAGGTCGATGCCCGACAGCGCGGCAATGTAGATGATGGAGTTCCACCCCGCGTTTTGCCACATGCCGGAACCGATGTACAGCGGCCTGAACAAGTCGGCCCGCTGCATCCAGTTGTACCCCTCCCCGCCCAGCGCGCGGATGATGATATTCACCACGCCATAGTCGGTATTGAGAAAACTGCGGATCATGCCCACCAGCACCACGGTGGACAGGAAGTGCGGCGCGTAGGTAACATTTTGAACAAACTTCTTGTATTTGTTGTTGCGCAGTTCGTTGACACACAGCGCCAGCAGGATGGGCACCGGAAACCCCCACAGCAGGCTTTGCAAACTGAGCACCACGGTGTTGGTGATAACCCGCTCACAATACGGGGAAGAAAAAAAGCGGTCAAAATATTTGAACAGCGGATCAGCCCAAGGGCTGCCCATGATGCCGCGGCGCACGCGGTAGTCCTTAAACGCCAGCAGCACGCCGTACATGGGCCCATAGCACATCACAGCAAAATAAACAACCACCGGCAGCAGCATCAAATATAATTGCCAGTTGCGGGTGATCCGGTTGCGCCGGTTATATTCCCGCAGGTTTCGCAAATCCAGTTGTGCCATACACACACTCTCCCCTCGTTCAGGCGGCAGGTTGGTGTTTTGTTTATGAATATCTGGTATTATAATAGCCAAAAACGAAATTCCTGTCAACTTTGACGCGGTTTGAGACGTGCGGTTATGCGTGAAATGGACGAATATTGCGTGTAAAACTTTCGTAAAACCAACTTCCCCGGAGGATGAGTTCAAATAGAAACAGGGCTGGAGCAGTTTTTATGCTGCTGCAGCCCCTGCTTGCTTCATTTTAAGCGTTTCTGGTTCTGACGGTCTGGATGTTGTTGAACTCGGACAGGTGGGTCACAAGGTCCAAAAACTCAAGTTTCCTGGGAACGTGCAGGGTATACACATTGGTATAGAGGCTGTCCTCCATCTGGTCGATCCTGGGGTTTTCGATGTGGAAGTCGATGTCCAGTACCTGGATGCCCACGGATTCAAAGTACTGGTTGATGAAAGGCACGGTCTCCGTCCGGTTGATATACTTGATCTCCACATGCTTGACGGCGTTGATGCGGATGAAACGGCTTAAGAAGAGCAGCACAGCCGTGATGATTACGCCCAGCAGCAGCCCCAGCCAGTAATAGCCAAAGCCGATCACGATGCCCAGGCAGGCTACATTCCACAGGCTGGCGGCTGTGGTCAGGCCCGCGATCTTCTTTTGCGCCATGAAAATGGTGCCCGCGCCCAAAAAACCGATGCCGCTGATGACCTGGGCGGAGAGGCGGCCGATGGTTAGGGTGATGTTGTCCCCAAACTGAACCCTGAAATAATCCGAGTTCCACAGCAGGGTCTCCAGCAGCGCGATCATGCACGCGCCCAGGCAGACCAGCACATGGGTACGGGTTCCGGCCGGCCGGTTTTTATATTCGCGCTCCAGGCCGATGATGCCGCCAACGAACAGGGCAATGCCCACGCGCAAAAGCACTTCCTTCACGCTAAACGGCGCGATGTCCATAATTCCGTACAGATCCATGTTGACGCCTCCCAATTTGCTCAACATCATCATAAGTGTTTTACATGCAAACTACAATCAGAAAAAACATCAAATGTGCAAAACTTTTTCTTTTCATCAGAGGCTGAGTTGAGCAAACGCTATAAAGATGCTATAATCAGCATATTATCATACAAACTGGAGGGGACCTGAAAAATGAATAAGGAACACCAACAAACAGGCAAGGGCGTATCGATTTTTGTGCTGTTGCTCATGTCGAGCATCACCTTCGTTGCCATTCTCAGCGAGATGGTACCGGCGGGGATTCTGGGCCATCTGAGCGAAGGCCTTGGGATCAGCCAGGCGCAGGCGGGCCAGATGATCGGCATCTATGCCCTGGCCAGCGCCATCTGCGCCATTCCGCTGGTCACGGCGACCATGCACATCAACCGCAAGAAGCTGCTGCTTTCTCTTTTGTTTGGCTTCGCGGTCAGCAACCTGCTGGTGGGCTTGGTTTCCAACTACTATGTCGTTCTGGCCATGCGGGTGATCGGCGGCGTGGCGGCGGGCATCCTCTGGGCGATGATCTCCGCTTACGGCATGAAGCTTGTTCCGGAGGATCAGCACGGCCGCGCGATCGCGATCATCATGGCAGGAAGCACCTTGGGCGTCAGCCTGGGCATGCCGGCCATGACCTGGGTCGGGAACACCTTTGGCTGGCGCGTGGAATTTATGGTTCTTGGCGGGTTCATTGTTTTGATCGGCGTTCTGTGCCAGATGTTTTTGCCCTCAGTGGACGGCGAACGGGTTACCAGTTCCAACAACCCCATCTCGCTTTTGAAAAACAAGCATGTTCTTCTGATCCTGCTTCTGACCCTGCTGGGCGTGATGGCGCATTACGCTTCCTACACCTATGTTACGGAGCTTGTCAGCAAGATGGCCCTGCCCGGAGGGGTTGAAGTCGCGCTTCTCCTCTTTGGAGTTGGTTCCTTAACCTCTGTGATCCTGGCCATGAAATTTACGGACACCGCTTTGCGCAGTTTTGTGAGCGTCATGTTCGGCATCGGCGCGGTCGCGCTGCTGGCGATTTACCTTTGGCCGTCAACGCCTTGGATCGGCTATGTGGCCTTCCTGCTGTGGGGCATTTCCTTTGGCCCCCTGGTCACGATGCTGCAGGCCGGCGTCGCGCGTCACAGCGCCTCCGCGAAGGCCATCGCCACCAGCATGCAGAGCAGCATGTTCAACTTCTCAATCATGATCGCCACCTCGGTGGGCGGCCAATTGATCTCGGGCGAAGGCGGGAACATCATGAACGTTGTCTTGCTGTCCGTCGTCTTGCTGGTGCCTGCCACGCTCCTGTCCTTCCGCGCGAAAGAGACCCTTGGCGACAAATAAACCAAAAATGATTTAGGCAAAGAATACCAATGATAAGTATAGGAGGAGAAACAGAACCATGTTAACCAAGTACACAAACGCCAAGATTTACCGTAACAAAGACGCGAACGAGATCCTTGTTGAGAACGGCAAATTCAAGGCCATCGGGACGAACCTTCCCGACGCGCAGGAGGTCGTTGACCTGAAGGGACAACTGGTGCTTCCGCCCTATGTGGATCCGCACCTTCACCTGGACTATGTCTACACCCTGGGCGAGATGGAGGGGATCGGCGCGGCCTCCGGCACGCTTTTTGAGGCGATTGAGAACTGGCCCAAGTACAAGGCAACGATGACTGTGGAAGGCGTGAAGGAACTGGCGCGCAAGGGGATCTATGACGAGGTCTCCCAGGGCGTTCAGTATATCCGGGCGCAGACGGATGTAACCGACCCGAAATTCACGGGCTTTAAGGCCCTTCTTGAACTGAAGGAAGAGATGAAGCACATCGTGGACATCCAGGTGGTGGCCTTCCCGCAAAACGGCATGTACACCTACAAAGGCGGGCGCGACCTGGTGGAAGAGGCGCTGAAGATGGGCGCGGACGTGATCGGCGGCATCCCCCACTACGAGCCTGCCAGGGAGTTTGGCGAGAAATCCATCCATGACATCGTGGAGCTTGCCCTCAAATACAAGGTCCTCATCGACGTCCACTGCGACGAGACAGATGACCCGCATTCACGGTTTGTGGAGCTGTTAAACGCCCTGGTGCTGCTTGAAGGCTATGGCGACAAGGCCACGGCCAGCCACACCTGCTCCTTCGGCTCGGCTGATGATTCCTATGCCTACAGGATGTTTGACCTGTTCAAGAAGAGCAAGCTGAACTTCGTTGCCTGCCCGACTGAGAACGCCTACCTCCAGGGAAGGCAGGATACCTATCCCAAGCGCCGCGGGCTGACCAGGGTGAAGGAGTTCATGGAGATGGGAATCAACGTGGCCTTCGCCCAGGACTCCATCAATGACCCCTGGTATCCCCTTGGCAGCGGCAACATGATGAACATTCTGGACAACGGCGTCCACCTGACCCAGTACGCCAGCCCCGGGGAGCTGGAGAGCGCGTTTGACCTGATCACCTACAACGGCGCGAAGTGCCTGAACATCCAGGATCAGTACGGCCTGGATGAAGGCAAGCCCGCCAACTTCATCGTGCTGGACGAGAAAAACGTCTTTGACGCGATCCGCAAGCGCGTGAACGTGGTGATGTCCGTGCGCAACGGCAAGTACCTGTTCAAGAAGAAGCCGCAGGAGTTTGAGGTGCCGTTTTCTCTGTAATACTAAGATATTCCTGATTCCATGACATGAAGGGTGCGGGCGCTCATATGCGACCCGCACTTTTTATATGCATTCGCTTCATGTTGTTCTTTTTTTCGAAAGCGGTCCGGAGGCGCTTGTCCTTGCGCCTTGCAGGATGATCCATCGCCGTGATAGGATGGCTTTGGCCCTGACAGAATCAAACCTTTTAAGGGGTCGGAAATGAGGTAAAAATGGCGCTCATCCAGGTCAATTTTTTCTCAGAGAGCCTCCAGCGCACGGTGGATTTCACGGCGCTGATCCCGGCGGACGCGCCCATTGAGCAGAGAAGCCCAAAAACGAAGCCGTTCAAAACCCTGTACCTGCTGCACGGGCTTTTTGGCGACAGGAATGACTGGCTCACGGGCACCCGCATCAAGCGCTGGGCCGCGGAAAGAAATCTGGCCGTCATCATGCCCTCGGCTGAAAACAAGTTCTACATGAACCTGGAGATAATCGGAGAAAACCATTCCGACTTCATCGGCAAGGAACTGGTGGACTTCACGCGCAGGCTGTTTCCCCTGTCCAGAAAGCGCGAGGACACCTTCATCGCCGGCTTGTCCATGGGCGGCTACGGCGCGATCGTCAACGGCCTCCTCCATCACCGCACCTTTGGCTATGTGGCGGGGTTGTCCTCCGCCCTGATCCGGGACAGGGTCGTTCAGTCCACCAACGAGTCGCAACGCCCGCTTTTCAGGCGCGATTTCTATGAAACGATCTTCGGCGACCTGGACAAAGTGCCGGCTAGCGAGAAAAACCCGGAGTTCCTGGTGAAAAGCCTGCTGAAAAAGAAAGCCGTCCTGCCGCAGATCTATCTCTGCTGCGGGACGGAGGACAACTTGCTGGCGCAGAATCGTCTCTTTCACAAAATGTTGATGAAAGAAGGCGTCGCGCACGAATACCATGAGAGTAAAGGCGCGCATGACTGGGACTACTGGGACACGAATATTTTGAAGGTGCTGGATTGGCTGCCGCTTGAGAAAGTGACGGCAGAAGAGGAATAAATAGCGGGGGAAGCAATTTTAAAAGCCCGGCTTTGTATTCTGAAAAATAAAAACATAAAAAAACATAATTTGTTGACAAAAATGTAACAACTTTCCACAAGATATGGTATAGTATATTTGCACCTGCCCCATTAGTTGTGATTATCGGCAACCCAAAACCGCCAAGCCAGCTTGGCTTTTACATCAAGGAGGAACCCCATGGCCTGCGAATTTCTTGTTTCAAACGGCGTTTTACCCCAGGAAGAACTGAACGCTTACCTGCTGCGCGCGAAGGAAAAATACGGGAAAGAACCCAAACGCATCAGCATCCAGGTGGACGGGGACGAGGTGGCCCTGGACTACACCTTTGATGCCAAGCCCTTTGAGCGCATCCGCCGCATCACCGGCTACCTGGTGGGCACCACCGACCGCTTCAACAACGCCAAGCGCGCGGAGGAGCATGACCGCGTTAAACACAGCATTTAAGGATTAAATAAAATCTTCCATTCTCAGGGTGATGTCCTCACCCTGTTTCATTTTCAGCTGCACCCTTTTGTCCTGATACCGGAGCGTTAGCGCTGTTTCGTCTTGCGCGGTTGACAGGACGCGCGCTTCTTTTAATTCCCCGTCCTCAAACCACAGGCTGACCTCAGCCCCTGAAAAGGCCCGAAGGCCCTTCACAAACCCCTTTTCCCAGGCCTTTGGCAGGGCGGGAAGCAGCAGGATCTCCCCGCCCGCGTTTTGCAGCAGCATCTCCGCGATGCCGGCTGCGGCGGCAAAATTGCCGTCGATCTGGAAGGGCGGGTGCGCGCCGAACAGGTTGAGGTAGCTTCCCCCGCCCCTGGACCTGATGTCAAAGACGCTTGGCACCAGCCTTAATTGCCTGTTTAGCAGCTCCAGCGCCCTTTCCCCGTCCCTCAGCCTGGCCCAAAGGGAGATCTTCCACCCAAGCGACCAGCCCGTGCCTTCGTCCCCGCGCAGCTCCAATGAGCGCTTTACGGCCTGCGCCAGATGGGGCGTGGTTTCAGGGTCAATCTCCCTGCCGGGGTAAAGCGGGTAGAGGTGGGAGACATGCCGGTGGTTGGGCTCCGCCTCCTGATACTCCTGATCCCATTCCAAAAGCTGCCCCTTTTCACCTAATTGATAAGGCGCGATCCTGGGAAGCAGCTCCCTGACCCTGTCCATCAGGGGCGAATTGATTTGAAGCGCTTCCCCGCAGCGCAGCAGGTTAAAAAACACCTCTTTGGTGATGGCGTTTGACATGGCGGAACAGCGCGCTGTCGCGATCTCCTCCCCCTGATAGAAAAAGGTGTTTTCAGGGGAAGTCGCCGGAAAAAAGGACAGGCTTCCCAGGCTGTTGTCCCTCAAGGTATCGCAGAGGAATTCCGCCGCGTCCGAAATGGCCGGCAGCGCCTTCTCGCGCAGGAAAACAAGGTCGCCCGTGTAGTCATAATGCTCCATCAGGTGCCTGCACAGCCAGGCGAAGGCAAAGGGCCACAGCGCGTACCGGGCGGTGTCCTTCTTCCGGTTCCCGACCGCGTTTGTCAGCCCCCACAGGTCGCTGTTGTGGTGCGCGACAACGCCGCCTGCGCCGTAGGTTTCTCTCGCGGTCACGCGCCCTGTTATGCGCAGCTTTTGGATCAGGTCATACAGCGGCTCCGCCATCTCCGCCAGGTTGCAGGGCAGGGCCGGCCAGTAGTTCATCTGCGTGTTGATGTTGAGCGTGTAGTTGCTGCTCCAGGGCGCGCGCAGTTGGTTGTTCCAGATGCCCTGCAGGTTCATGGCCTGGCTTCCCGGCCTTGAGGCTGAGATTATTAGGTAGCGCCCGTAATGGAAGATCAATTCATAAAGGGAGGGGTCGTCAGGGTTTTTGAGAAAGCGCTTCAGCCGCTCCCCAGTGTCCAGGTCTTCTTCTCTCTTAATATCCAGGTGAAAATCCACCCGGTCAAACAGCGGCCTGAAATCATTCAGGTGCGCGTCCTTCATCTGCTGCCAGGACTTATTTTTAAGCGCCTTCAGGTCTGCTTGAACCAGCGCCTTCTCATCCCTGCCCTCCACATAGGGCTGCCTGTCAAAACCGTTGAAGCTGGTCCTCAGGCAGAAGATCAGAAGGACGCTGTCAGCGCCTGTGACTTCAAGCGTTTCCCCGCTCACTTTGACGCTGCCGCCCTTTGGCCGCGCCTGAAGCGTGCCCAGCGCGCGCATGCCTTTTTGCGCGTCCTCCTCAGGGTAGGCGATGGGGTTCTCATCCTTTACATAATTGGGAAGGAGCATGCCCGGCGCCTGCAAAGCGATGGACAGCGTGTCCTCTTTGGCGGTGATCGTATTATTTACCAGCGAAGTGAGGGACAGGCCCAGGGAGATTTTGCCCGGCTGGTCTGCGGACAGCTTCATCACAAAGGCCTGATCCGGGTGGGAGACAAAGGCTTCCCGGGTATAGGTGACGCCGTCTGATACAAAGCTGGCTTCCGATATGCCGGCGCTTAAGTCCAGGCTTCTTTTGTAATGGCTGATCTTGCCCGAAAGCCTCCTGTGCGACATTAGAAGATCGCAAAAGGGCAGGTAGGATTCGGTGAATCCGCCCTCAAGCAGATCCTCCATCAGGCTCTGCGCCTGTTTGAAATCCCCCTCAAGCATCATGTCTTGCGCCCTTTTGAAGGCGTCCTGCGCGCCCTTTGGGTTTTTATCCCTGTTGTAACCGCTCCAGAAGGTATCCTCGTTTAAGGAGACGCGGTCCTCATGAACGCCGGAATAGACCATCGCGCCGATGCGTCCGTTGCCAAGCGGCAGGGCTTCCACCCAGGCCTTGGCCTCCTCTTTGTACCACAGTTTCTTTTCTGACATTGATAGCTCCTTCAAGGATGACCGCGGCTCTGTTTTGCCCCGGTTTTCGCATGAGTTTACCTTGCCATATTCAAACTTGCAAGCCCTTGCCAAACTGTTATAATAGAAGCATCAATTCAGATATGAGGTGGCAACATGAAATTAGTCGTTTTGGACGGATATTCCTATAACCCCGGGGACTTAAGCTGGGACGGCTTGTCCCAGTTTGGCGAATTGACCGTGTACGACAGGACGCCGGTTGAGGAGATCGTTTCGCGCATCGGGGACGCGGAAATGATCTTCACCAGCAAAGTGCCCATCACCAGGGATACGCTTTTGGCCTGCCCCAGCGTTAAATACATTGGGGAGATGGCAACAGGCTACAACAATGTGGACGTCGCGGCGGCAAAGGAATTGGGCGTCACGGTCACCAACATTCCCAATTACAGCTCGGAAGCCACCGCGCAGTTCGCGATCGCGCTGCTGCTGGAAATCTGCCACCGCATCGGGCACCATTCAGAGGCCGTTCGTCAGGGGAAATGGACCGCAAGCCCGGATTTCTGCTTCTGGGATTACCCCTTGATCGAGCTGGCGGGCAAGACCCTGGGCATCATCGGTTTTGGCAGCATCGGCCAGGTTACGGCCAAAATCGCCTCAGCCCTTGGGATGAAGGTGCTGGCCAACAGCCGCACGGAGCGGGAAGAGGGCAGGAAACTGGCAACCTATGTGCCGCTTGACACCCTGCTTGCTGAGTCGGATGTCATCGCGCTTCACTGCCCGCTCACGCCCCAGACCGCCAACCTCATCAACCGGGACACCATCAGCAAGATGAAGGACGGCGTGATCCTGATTAACAACTCAAGGGGTCCTGTGATTGACGAGCAGGCGGTGGCGGACGCGCTCAACTCCGGCAAAATTTACGCTGCCGGCGTGGATGTGGCGTCCAAGGAACCGATTAACAAAGACAACCCCCTCCTGACCGCCAAAAACTGCTTCATCACCCCGCACATCAGCTGGGCGCCCTTTGAAACCAGAAAGCGCCTGCTTGACATCGCTGTAAACAATGCGGCAGCCTTCTTAAAAGGCGAGCCGGTCAACGTGGTCAGCGTCTGATCCCTGAAAAAGAAAAGACAACAAACTGAGGCGCGGCACCAACCGCGCCTCTTTGCGTGTCAAAGAAGTGTCTGCGGACACTTCTTTGATTTAGGAAGAACGGGAATTTCTGCCTGTTCTCGTCGCTTTGCATTGCGCTCTCGCTTCCTGACCCCGAAGTAGTCAGGAAGCTAACGCTCCATAAAAGCTCCTCTCCCTTGTAAGCAGGCTTACAAGGGGTCCCAGTCGGCAGAAATTCGCGGAAAGTTTGGTCTAAAGCCCAAACCTGCGGCACCGCGCATGTCGCTGCCTCAGATTACCATCAGAGGGTTTCACCCTCCGATACCTCCCTGAATATAGTTTTTTGACAGTCTGTGAAGCGCGGTACTAGCCGCGCCTCTTTGTTGAACAATGGGGCTATATCCCCATCAATTTTTCATAAGTGATCTTCTTCACCGCGCCCCACATCAGAACATAGGCGATCGCGCCAAGGACGATTCCCAGGCCTAGCAGCATCCAGGCGTCCAGCAGCATCACGCCTGTTAACTGGCCTATTACCAGCAGCAGAAGGGGCAGGATCAAAAAGACGGAGCGCTGCTGCGCTTCCATGGCGGTTTGGGATTTGGCGGAGGTGCGCACGATCAGGGTGATGGCCAGAAGGGACACCGCAGGGCCCACCAGCAGCAGGATCAGAACCCAGCTGAAATGAAGGGCGACCAGACGCCCCATCAGCAGATAGACCGCTGTTTCAAAGGCCAGGGTCATCAGCAGGAAGGTGGCCAGGCTGACCAGCATGCTTAAGATAAAGGCGGAGAGCACCTTGGCGGTGAAGATCTCCCTTAAGCTCAGGGGCGATAAAAGCAGGGTCTCCAGCGTCGATTTTTCCTTTTCGCTCACAAAGGCGCTGGCGGCCATGACGGAGGCGGCCATCAGGGGGATCATCAGAAAGAACCCGGGCATCAGGTAGTTGATCAAGAGGCTTAACACCATCGTCTGCCCGTCTTTGATTCCCTTTGCGGGAAGCAGGTTCAAAAGGGGCTGCAGATCGCCCATTTCATCCGGAACAAAGTGGAAGATTACGACAAACAGCAGCGGCAGAAAGACGCCCATGATCAGCGGCACCACGATGATGGAGGCGAATAGCTGCTTGTTCTTGGTGATGGCTTTCAGGTCCTTATTGATCAGCGCTTTCATGGCAGTCTTCATTTTGCGGCCTCCCGGTTTCTGGTCAGCGCGAAATAGATCTCTTCCAGGCTGGGCTTCTCCACCTCCACCCGGTACAGGTCGCCCCCTTGAAGCACGATCTTCCGAACCAGGTCAGCCACCTCGCCCTCTTCCCCGAGGCTGCCTTCAAAAACCCCATTGCCTGCCTCCTGAAGCGGCAGTCCGGCGGGCAGTTTGTCCGCCCTGATCCTGACCCTGATCCCGGGCAGCACCGCGTTTTGCAGCTCAGGAAGCGTCCCCGTCATCAGCATCGCGCCCTCGCTGATCAGGCCAAAGCGGGTGCAGATGTCCTGGGCGTATCGCAGCTGGTGGGTGCACAAAAAGACGGTCACCCCCTCCTCTTTGGCCAGGCGCGTGATCATCTGGTTCACCTTGATGCCGCTTTCCGGATCCATGCCGGAGGTGGGCTCATCCAGGAACAGCATGCGCGGCCTGTGCATCAGGGCGCGGGCAAAGGACAGCTTCTGACGCATGCCGGTGGAGTAGGCGCCCAGTTTTTTGTCTTTCGCGTCATGAAGCGCCAGCCCGGCAAGCAGCATGTCCGCCCTTTCCCGGCTTTCAAAACTGTTCTGGCCATATAAAGCGCCGTAAAACATAAGGTTCTCAAGCCCGCTTAAGTGGTCGTACATCCGCGCGTTTTCTGTGACCACGCCGCAAAGCGCGTGCACCCGCTCCGGATCTTTCTCGGGGTCATGGCCCATGACAAGCGCGCTGCCCGCTGTCGGGTTCAGCATGCCGGTCAGCAGCTTCACAGCCGTTGTTTTGCCCGCGCCGTTTGGCCCCAGAAAACCAAAGACCTCGCCTTCATCCAATTGAAGGCTCAGATCCTTCAAGGCTTCCTTGCCGCCGGGGTAGGTCTTTCCAAGGCCGGTGGTGATGATCGCATGCATAAATTTCTCTCTCCACAAAAAAACCTGCCTTCATTATAAGGGAAGGCAGGCTGTCAATCAAACCAGAGGTATGATTTCTTTATTTATTTTTCATGCTTGCCTGGCGCTCAAGCAGGGTGACCAGGTAGACCAATTCTTCCTTATAGGGATCGCCCGCGACGGATTTGCTGCTTCTGAGCAGTTCCAGTGTGCTCTCCCAGGTCGCATTGCCCTTCAGTTCGCTGTCGCGAAGGAGCATGCCCATCTGCGTTATCGCGGCGGCCAGCTTCAGGTTGTCGGTCAGTTCCCCGGGCTCGCGGTTCATCAGCGGGTAATTGAACAGCTCGCTGGCGTCGCCGTCCGGCGCTTTGGCTCTGATGGACAGGGTCAGCATCTCTTCCCCGCCTTTTTTGGGCTCGGCCGCCTCCTGGTACTTGCTGGCGGTTTCGTTAAACTCAAACTTGCTCCCAACCGGCACCAGTTCATACAGCACCGTCAGCCTGTGGCCGCTTCCCAGTTCCCCGCCGTCCTTGGTGTCGTCCGCGAAATCCTCCGCGTCAAGCAGGCGGTTTTCATAGCCGATCAGCCGGTAGCCCTTGACATAGGCCGGGTTAAAGTCCACCTGCAGTTTCACGTCCTTGGCCACGGTGAAGAAGGTTGCGCCGATCTCCGTCACCAGGGCGCGCCTGGCCTCATAGATGGTGTCGATGTAGGCGTAGTTGCCGTTGCCCTTGTCGGCCAGGGCTTCCAGCTTGTTGTCCTTGTAGTTGCCGTCCCCGAAGCCCAGTACGCTTAAGAAAATGCCGGATTCCTTCTTTTCTGTTACCAATCGGCCCAGGGAGCCCTCGTCGCTCACGCCCACGTTCAGGTCGCCGTCCGTCGCCAGCAGGATGCGGTTGTTCCCGTCCTTGATAAAGTGCTTTTTGGCCAATTCATAGGCGGTGTTGATGCCGTCAGCACCTGCGGTCGCGCCGCCCGCCTCCAGGCTTTCGATCTTGTCCATGATCGCGGTTTTTTCACCCGCGTTGACCCCATCCAGCACCACCTCATCCCGGGAGGCGTAGGTCACGATGGAGATCAGGTCCTGGCTGTTCAATTCTTCCAGCAGCAGCAGGAAGGAGCGCTTCACCAGGGGCAGTTTGTCCGGGCTGTTCATGCTGCCGGATACGTCGATTAAGAACACCAGGTTCTGCCTGGGGCGCTGCGCGGCTTCAATTTCTTTGGCTTTCAGGCCAATCTGCAGCAGCAGCGTGTCCGGGTTCCAGGGCGTTTGGGCCAGTTCCGTCGTCACGCCGAAGGGCTCCTTGCCCATGGGCGCCTTGTAGTCATATTTGAAGTAGTTGAGCATTTCTTCAATGCGCACGCTGTCGGGAACGACTTCCTCGCCGCTTAAAATGGCGCGGCGCAGCTGCGCGTAGGAGGCGGTGTCCACATCCGCCGCGAAGGTGGACAGGGGGGAGGTCAAAACGGAAAGGAAGCGGTTTTCATTAAAAGCCTTGTACTCATTTGTGTTGAATGGCTGGACGCCAAACGGCACCATCCCGGGGGAAGAAAGCTTTGCTGAGTCCATGGCGATAGCGCCTGAGGGGGCAAAGGCGCTGCTTTCCATCACCATATCAGGCAGAGCGGCCAAAACAGGCAAAGCCCTGTCGGAGTAGAGGAGGGCATGGGTCTTTTCGTCCAGCTTGCCGTTCGCGTTAAGGCCGTTGACCTCCTGAAAGCGGTACAAGGCCTGCCTGGTTTCCAGGGTGAAGGTGTCTGACGGTTCAATGAAAAGATAGCCCAGTTCATACAGCCGCTTGTTCAGTGCCATGACCTCAGGGCCGCTGTCCCCGTCCATCAGCTCGCGGTCAAAGGCCGGGATGCCGCCCTCGGAACTGGCGGAGAAGGAGACCAGGCCGATCAAAAGGGCCAGGATCAATCCCAGGGATAATAATTTGCTCATCAGGTTCTTGGTGTTCATGTGTTTCACGCTCCTTTCACCATTTTGACGCGGGCTGTGTCAAAAAAGTTCCCGGGTTTAATTTGTTACAGAAAATTTACCTTCAGGGTCTTCATCCGGCTGGTCATTTTCTGCCGGTCTGCTCCCAATTAACGCCGCAAATGCCTCGATTCCTGCAATTCTCCTCAAAAGAATTGTTCTGTTGGCATTTTATGCGGCCTGCTTTATTTTACAGATATGTTACAAAAGAGTAACCCATTTATACAATTCTGTGATATAATGACCCCGGCACGATGGTGCCAGGGAGAATTTTGAAGAATGCAAGAATTTGTTAAGATAAAAAAAGGCGGCGCTTTGATGAACTGCCTTCGTGTGATAGAAGCCTCCGGATTGCCTTCAGGAAGAAGCCGCCGCTACCGCAGCCAGGGCGCAAACACCCGCCCCCGCAGCCGCAGGAGCAGGGTGAGAGCCGCCTGAGAGCGGAAAGAACATAAAAACGAAAAAGGCAGCATAGCGCAAAGAATGAAAATTTCTTTGTTTGACAAGACATGTTACCTATGATATTATCACTAATCGTCAGCGATACTGTGCGACAGGGCCTGTGCGCTGAGTCCGATGGTGATGCGCCTGTAGCTCAGTCGGATAGAGCATCGGCCTTCTAAGCCGAGGGTCAGGGGTTCGAATCCCTTCAGGCGCGCCAAACATGGTGGGTGTAGTTCAGTGGTTAGAGCGCCAGATTGTGGCTCTGGAAGTCGTGGGTTCAACTCCCATCACCCACCCCATTTTTTCTTATACTGGATGAATGAGTAAATGCACCGACGGGCTGAGTGAAAGAGGCTTAGCGGAGACGCAAAAGCTTCAACCCAGCAAAGCATTTACGATTGAGTACAGTATCAAGGCGCGCCAGTGATGGGGTGTCGCCAAGTGGTAAGGCACGGGACTTTGACTCCCGCATTCGTAGGTTCGAGTCCTGCCACCCCAGCCATGCCGGAGCGCAGTTCGCTCCACTTAAAACCGGGTGTTCCTGTAAGGGAGCCCGGTTTTCAATATGCTATCTGTTTGTTATTAAATATACTTTTGCAATAAGCTATATGATTTGAAGACCCAAGGATTTTAAATAGTCAAAAGTCAAATCATAGAAGAGAGGCTTTCTCGTCTGATCGTGATGATCGCCCTTTGGTATGAAGATAACCATGCCCTGGCGCGCACGGGTGAGCAATACCCGATAAGTATTTTTTAAATACAATTGTTTTTCTTGGTTTTTAACTTTATTCCATTTAGAGCCTGAGAAATTGTTATAGGACCACTGAAGACCGTCAAAACGGAAATCCGCATCCCAGGCGAGAATGGAATAATCCAATTCTAATCCTTGAATGTCAAACTCGGTAACCACATCTTCCAGGGCATAGCTGGATCGGACATCATCCTTGCCGTTCAGGAACCAGTTTGCAACTGAAATTTCATTTTTGACAAAAACGCCTTCCGGTTTTAACCGAAGACCGCCGCTGCTTGCTAACAAGCCATAGCGTGTGGTCCCTTGGCTCTGCTCCTTTACCCATTCTTTTGCCTTATTTAAGTCTCTTGTAAGCATGATGGGATACTTGTCTTTGATTTTTTGATGCAATTTCCTTGCGTTTTCTGTGTCAACATCCAGCAAGGCTTTAACAAAGGCTGCTAAATCGGGTGTTCGAAAGGAACGGATGGATGTAGCTAAATGGAGTTTATCATTGCAAGTAACGTTCAGGTTGGAAATCATATCCTCCCATTTCCTGTCCCTGCGGTACTCTGCATCATCCAACTGAGGAGTGATGTACACATCCCAATGTTTAAAGGTTTTTCTCAATGAATTAAACCATTCAGGCAAACCTGCTTCGCCTGTGTTGATTTCTTGCCCTCCACCAACCAAGCAGATAATTACAGCCCAGTCATCATGACGGTCCATGGTGCCAATAAGGAACTCGGGCTCACTATGCCCAAAGTTTGGGATTCCTTTTTTTGTTTTCATAAACTTATCAAGCATCTCCTGCGTCCAAGAGCGCTGAGCTTCATCAAAGATAGCGACCCTTTCAGGAGGCGTTTTACTATTATTGACATAGGCGGATCTATATCGATGGATGATTTGTATAAACAAGGATGTTTCCCTTAAGGCCTCTTTTTTTGAAATACGATCACCTTTTAGCCTAGCTTGTTCAACCTTGTCCCGCGCTAAAGCTTCCTGAAGCACTTGAACCAGTGGAAAATTGCCAGACAAAAAGACGGCATGCTCGCCTTCCTGCGCGTTTGATCGTTCAATGGCGATGTTTAACCCTGCTAGTGTTTTGCCAGCGCCCGGGACACCTGTAACAAAACAGATCGATTTCTTTTTATTTGCTTTGCTATATTCAATGATTTTATTGATTTCATTTGTTGTGACAGTGAGATTTTCGGCGCCTGCGTCACTTCTTGTGATTTCGTGCACATTGTGATTTCGGTACAAGGCTTGGGCCGCTTCAACAATGGTGGGGGTTGGGAAATAAGCAGAATCCTCCCAGGCTTTATAATCAAAGGCAGGCTCTTTATATTGAGAGACTACAGTTTGAATGGCCGTTATGATATTTGATTTATTACACCTGATCGGTTCAATGATGCGGTTTTTCTCTGTGACTTTAATGGGCTTGTTGGACGCTTCTGTTGAGACTGTGATGGCTGCCAGCAACTTGTCATGGCTTTCTTTTTGAAAGTTTCTCAGGTCAAGAGCATAGTCATAAACTTGATCATCAGCAGAAGATCGGTATTCTTTATCCCCGCATTTAAACTCAAGCAGAAAAACGATGTTTTGATGGAGGAGAATCACATCAACACGCTTACCCATACGGGGAATGGTGTATTCGAAAATAATACGCCCTTCTTTTATGTCCTTAAGCTGGTTTTTTAAAATAGCAATTTCTGCTTCCCAAGTATTGCTTTGCTGAATCAGCGTTTCTGAAGAATAATTATTATGTTGAATATTCCCCAAAATTGAATGAAGTTCTTGCGATAGAAACTCACAAATGGTGCTGGAATAGAAAGATCTTGGGTTCTTTCTTTGCAGCTCTTCCATATTCTGATTGTCTTTATTCTCACTTGCTTCAAAATCAGAAGAATTGTTTTCCATCAAAGAAACTCCTTAATTAATGACCCTATTTTAGCATAGTTCACAAGTGAATATTAAATTATTTCTACTTTTATTAGAAACTCCGCGACGCCTTCACCTGCAAAAACACCCCTTTCCCAACCTTGACAAGCGCCATGACTCATGCTATTTTTGATGTATCAAACGGAAGAAAACTTCCCACACATATTGAAATAGCTTCATGATCCCGGAAACCGGCTGACAACAGTTGAGTTTATATATTGATCGGAGGATGACAGTTGATGAGAGATTTAGGCAGTCCTGAACGAGAAAAACATCCGCGGCCAAATTTTGCCAGGGAACTGTGGCAAAGCCTGGACGGCCAATGGCAGTTTGCCTTTGATGATTCTGATGCGGGCTTAAAGGAGGGGTGGAATAAACCCGGGAAGGACCTGGATCTGCGCATTCAGGTTCCTTTTGTGTACCAGAGCGAGTTGAGCGGCATCCACACCAGCGATTACCACCCCATCCTGTGGTATAAAAACAAATTTGTTCTGCCGGAAATGATGCAGGGCAAGCGCGTGCTGCTGCGCTTTGGCGCGGTGGACCATGCCTGCCGCGTCTTTTTAAACGGGCAGCAGGTGGGCAGCCATGTCGGCGGATACGCCCCCTTTGCCATCGACATCACCCCCTGGCTGAAGGAGGGTGAGAACGAGGTCTGCCTGCGGGTGACGGACACCCGCGACACGGCTCAGCCCAGGGGCAAGCAGTACTGGGAGGACGGCCTGATGGGCTGCTGGTACACCCCCTGCAGCGGCATCTGGCAGCCTGTCTACCTGGAAGCGCTGGGGCATACTGGCGTTAAAAACATCTACATCACCCCGGACATTGACAACTGGCAGGCCAAGTTCGAGGTCAATTTGGACCGCGACCCGGATCCTGAAACCTACTTGGAGTACGAACTGCGCTTTGAGGGGCGTCTGGTGCGCAGCGTCACCAGCCTGGCGCCCTTTAAACGCTATGAATTAACCCTGGACATGCGGGATTATTTGCGCGTTGAAACCCTCCGCCTGTGGTCGCCTGAGCACCCCAACCTCTATGACCTGACTGTCAGGGTTAAACAGGGGGGCGAGGTGGTGGACGAGGTGTTCACCTACTTCGGCATGCGCAAGGTGAGCTATGTGAAGGGTCACGTGCTGTTAAACAACATGCCCGTCTATCAGCGCCTGATCCTGGATCAGGGCTACTGGCCCCAGTCGCTTTTAACCCCGCCTGACGGCGAAGCCCTCAAAAAGGATGTGGAACTGACCAAGGCTTTCGGCTTCAACGGCGCCCGCAAGCACCAGAAGATCGAGGACCCCAGGTATTACTACTGGTGTGACCGCCTGGGCCTCCTGTGCTGGGGCGAACTGCCCAGCGCCTATGAGTTCTGCATGGACGAGATGGTCAACATGAGTTCCGCCATGGCGGACTTTATCCAGCGCGACTATAACCATCCTTCCATCATCGCCTGGGTGCCGATCAATGAGTCCTGGGGCGTCCGGGAGATCTATGCCAATGAACAGCAGCAGGATTTCAGCCAGATGCTCTACAAATTGTGCAAGGCGCTTGACCCGACCCGCCTGGTCAGCGGCAATGACGGCTGGGAGCAGACCTGGACAGACATCGTGGCGCTGCACGACTACGCGCACAAGGGAGAACTCATCGCCCGCCACTTTGAGGACCGGGAGGAGGTGGAGGCCACCTTTGCAAGTTGGAAGATGAGCTTCGCCGAAGGCTTTGAGCGCGGGGAAGATGACGCCTTCATGGTCACCGAATACGGCGGCATCGCCATGACCATCAAGGGCGAGCAGGGCAAGATGGAGAACATGGAGACCTGGGGCTACCACGACAAGGTGGAGACAGAGGAAGCCTTCTTTGACCGCTACATCGCCCTGACCAACGCCATCCGTGAGCTGCCCTACTGCCGCGGCTACTGCTACACCCAGCTGACGGACGTGATGCAGGAGATCAACGGGCTGCTGCTGCCGGACCGCACGCCCAAAATTGATCCGGAGAAATTTGCCCGCTACAACATCAACCCTGAAGGATACCTTAATCTGCCGATATGATACTGAACTGCCCCTGGAAAGGAAACGATCAGGACTGGAGGTGGGAACGGCTGCTTGAAGCCGGGTTTTGACGGCCCCTGAGCGGCAGAAAAACAAATGGAACAGGTTGCCCTATCATTAAATATTCAATTTTCGACAACAGAAAGGAGTATCATCAAATGACTGCATTCAAGAAACTGTTGGGTATCCTTTTGGCGATGATCATGCTGTTCAGCGGCGTGATGGCGCTGGCGGAGGATGTGATCGTCAGCGAGAGCGGCGAGGTAGAGAACCCCGAAGCCATTGTTGCCGGTGAAAACGAACTGATCTTCTGGTCCCTCTTCTCCGGCGGCGAGGGCGGCTACATGGAGGGCCTGGTGGAGCAGTACAATGCCACCAACCCCAAGATGACCGTTCGCAACGTCAAACTGAACTGGGGCGAGTATTACACCAAACTGATGACGGCGGTATCCGTGGGCAAGGGCCCGGACATCGGCATCAGCCACATCGCAAAGCTCCCTGAGCTGTATGATCAGAAGGTCGTAACCCCCCTTGACGAATACGCGACTGCCATGGGATTTGACTGGAGCCAGGTCAACCAGAACACCCTCCAGGCAGCCACCATCGACGGCAAGATTTACGCCGTGCCCCTGGACACCCATCCTGAGGTTTTCTTCTACAACAAGACCATCCTGCGCGACGCCGGATTGCTCAATGAGAATGATGAGCTGGTCCTGCCGCAGGACGCTGAGGAATTCTACCAGTTCATGCTGGACATGAAGTCCAAGCTTCCCGAAGGCATCTACCCCCTTTCCTTCTCAAGCGCCGGGGATGACCCGTGGCGCATCATCTGGGCCATGTACCACCAGATGGATGGCGCGCCCGTCATCACTTCCGACCTTGAGATCAAACTGGAAAAGGACAAGTACGTCGCCGCTTTGGAGTACCTCAAAAAGTTCTATGACAACGGCATCATCCCCGTCAACCTGGAGGACTTCTACTCCTACTTCATGAACATGCGCGGCGCGGCCACCTTCATCACAGGCGTCTGGGCGACCAGCTCGCTTGAGAACATCGAGGGCCTGGAGTTTGGCGTGCAGTCCTTCCCCGTCCTCTTTGGAAAGAACGCCCAGTGGGGCGATTCCCATACCTTTATCCTGCCGGTCAAACCTGATTCAAACGCGGAGAGGATGACCGAGGCCATGAAGTTCTTTGACTTTGTGTCCAAGAACTCCATCGTCTGGGCGAGCGCCGGCCATGTGGTTGCCAATGTGAACGTGCTTCAGAGCGAGGAATTTGCCGCCCTGCCCTACCGCAGCGACTACGCGGACGTTGCCAACTATGTTGTGTTCTTTGAGCCCAACCCCTTCAGCTATCCCATCCGCGGCGCGATGATGCAGCAGATCGACGCCTTCCTTGCCGGCAACCAGACGGCGGAGGAAGCCTACGACAACACGATCGCGGAAATTGAGGAGATTATTTTCTAAGCCCTGCCTGGGGCCGGCTTTCAGGGCCGGCCCCCTTTCCCTAATACTGAACTCAATCATAAATGCTTTGATGGGCCGGATCTTTTGCGCCTCCGCGTTGCCGCACTCACTCAGCGTAGGCTGCGACTACGCTTCGTTCCTTCGGCTTAGCGGAGCCATCAAAATCTCTCAGCCCCTCTGTGCATTTACTCATTCGTTCAGTATAAAAAGCATCAAGCCGGCAAAAAGTAAAGTTACTTTTATGATTGACAACAGGCTTTGTAAAGGAGATGGAGTGTGTGAGCGCAAAACGCAAAAGAATATGGCGCAATGACCTGGTCGCCCTGGTCTTTTTGCTCCCGTTTACCGTGCTGTACATGGTGTTTACCATCTACCCGGTCATACAGGGGCTCTATATGAGCTTGTTTAAGTGGGGGCTGATGGGCAAGCAGGATTTTATTGGAGCTGACAACTATACCCGCTTCCTGGGGGACAAGTTCTTCTGGGGCGCGCTGTGGAACACCACCAAGTTCGTGCTGTACTCCACGCCCACCATTATCCTGATGTCTTTGGGCCTGGCGCTTTTGGCAAACCGCCGCTCCCCGCTGAAACGCCTGTACCGCGCGGCCTATTTTACCCCCAACCTGCTGTCGGTCTCGGTGATTTCCTTCCTGGCCATCTACATTCTGCAGCCCTACGGCATGGGGTTTATCAGCAACCTTTTGAAAACGCTGGGCGTTCAGGAGGAAATCTTCTTTTTGAAGGATCCGCAGCTGGTCTGGGTGTCCATCGTGGGCACAACCGCCTGGTGGACCTGCGGTTACAACATGATGCTGTATATCTCAGCCCTTCAGGACATCCCCGATCAGCTTTATGAGGCGGCTGCCATTGACGGCGCTTCGCCCTCCAAGCAGCTTTGGTCCATCACCCTGCCGCTGCTCAAGCCCACCACCCTGCTGATCCTCCTTTTGCAATTGATCGCCTCCTTTAAGGTGTTCGCCCAGATCCGCCTGATCACAAACGGCGGCCCCGGCCACGCCACCAGGCCGCTGATCCAGTATATTTATCAGGCGGCTTTTGAAAAAAATCGCCTGGGCTATGCCGCGGCGATGTCCTATGCCCTGTTTCTGATCCTGGTGGTGCTGTCCCTGATTCAACTCAAGGCAACCAGAGAGGGGGATCGCTGACATGACGAACAAAAAAAGCATTGGCGGGATCCTGCTTGAGATCGTATCCATCCTGTGCATGGTGATTATTTTAATCCCGGTCGTCTGGATGATCGCCATGTCCTTTAAAACGGAAGGCCAGCAGATCTCCAACACCTGGCAGTATTTTACGCCGCCTTACACCCTGCAGAATTATGTCACCATCTTTCAGACCAGCAAGGTGCTCACCTGGATGATGAACAGCCTTTTTGTCGCGCTGATTGTGACAGCCCTGGTCATCACCATCTCCACCATGGCGGCTTTCGCCCTGGCCAAGATCCGCTTCAGGTACAGCAAGTTCATGTATTTTTTCTTCCTGCTGGGTCTGATGGTGCCAACCGAGGCGACCATCGTGCCCCTGTTTGTGACGGCCAACCGCTTAGGGCTGATCGATACCTACCTGGGGCTGATCCTGCCGGCGCTGGCAGGCTCCATGAACATCATCATCATGCGCGCGTTCTTCATGGGCATCCCCAACGACCTGATCGAGTCCGCCACCATTGACGGCGCCAACGAGCTGCACATTTTCCTGCAGGTCATCCTGCCGCTTGGCCGCACGGTGATTGTGACCATCGCCATTTTCACCTTCATCGGCAACTGGAACAGCTACCTGTGGCCCTATCTCGCCGCCATGAGCGAGGACCTGTTCACCCTGCCGCTTGGCATCCCTACCTTCATTGGCCAATACACCCAGGACAAGGTGCTTCCCATGACCATCAACACCATCGCCTCCGTGCCGATCATTATCTTCTTCATCGTGTTTGAAAAACAGATCGTCAAGGGGATCTCCCTCTCGGGCATCAAGGGATGAGTTCTGCCAAGCGGGATCGTTCGCTGGATATTTTCAAGGGTTTGCTGGTCATCATGATGACCTGCTGCCATGTGTCCCAGTTCTTTGGGGACCATGACGCGCATCCCCTGCTCAACAGCCTGGAAACCGCCGCCAACGTGCTGGTGTTTCCGGGCTTTGTGCTGGCCTTTGGCGCGGCGGCGCAGTTGGCCTACTATCGCAAGCCCTTTAAAAAGGCGTTGCCGGGGATGCTGCGCATGGTCGCCCGTTCCCTGGCGGCCTTTTATCTTTCAGGCATCGCTTTCCGCGTGATAAGGGAAGGCAAGCCCTTTGGGGCAAGCGCCGTGCAGCGCATCCTGCTCCTTCAGGATCTGCCGGGCTGGTCTGAATTTCTGGCCGCCTTCGCTGTGATCGGTGTCCTTTCGATCCTGCTTTACGCGCCTGTGAAGGCGACTCAAGGCAGGCCCTGGCTGCTTATCCCGGCAGGGCTTGTTTGCCTCCTGATGTGCTTTCTTCCGTATCAGAGCATCCGTCATCCCCTGCTGCGACTTTTGGCCGGCACCACGGCCTACGCCTGCTTCCCCGCGCTTCAATACCTGCCTTATTTCTTGATTGGCGTTTATTATGCAAGGGGTGGCAAATCCAAATGGTCTTTGCCCGCTCTGCTCTTTCTGATGACGGCCCTGGGCCTTTTGCGCTGGCGGCAATTGGGGTATCTGCCGACCCGCTTTCCGCCGGACATCGGCTGGGTGCTGCTGCCCGCGGTTGGCCTTGGGCTGCTGCTTGCCCTTTCGCGTGTTTTTGACCGGTTTCAAGTCAAACGCTTTCCCTCCCTCGCTCCGCGTTTTGTACTTAGCAGCCTGGGCCGAAACTCCCTGTTTTACCTTCTGTGCGGCAACCTGGCCATTTTCGCGCTGGCCGGGAGGAAGGCCGCACCCAGGCTGCGCGCGCGGGGATGGGGCCTGTTTTCCTATTCGATCTCAACGCCCCTTGGGGTCCTTCTTTGGACGCTGGCGCTGCTTTTGGCCATCGCCTTTATGGCGGGCCTTGTGCGGCGGGATAAAATTTCCTCAGCGGCCCCCATTGAAGCGGAAACGCGGATGAAGGCTGAACAGGGCTTGACGCAAGGGGATGGCATGTTTAAAATGGCGCTGGATATCAATCAAAAAGGAGAAAACATCGAATGAAGCATCGTCTGGCAATCATTGGATACGGCGGCATGGCCGGCTGGCATCACAGCAACATCAAGGAGAAGATCCCTGCCATTGAGGTGGTGGGCGCGTTGGATGTGCGCGAGGAGGCCGAGGCCAAGGCGCGGGAAAACGGCCTGCATGTGTACAAGGATCTGGATGAATTGCTTTTGGACAAGACGGTGGACCTGGTCACCATCGCCACCCCCAACGACGTCCATAAAAAACTGGCCATCCAGTGCCTGAAGGCCGGTAAGAACGTGGTGTGCGAAAAACCGGTCACCTTAAACGCCAAGGAACTGGAGGAGATCATCGCGGTCGCGGAGCAGACAGGGCGCCTCTTTTCCATCCATCAAAACCGCCGCTGGGACCGCGACTTCCTGATCGTCAAGAAGGCCATTGAGGAGGGCCTGATCGGCACGCCTTACTTTGTAGAGTCCCGCGTGCAGGGTTCCCGCGGGGCGATGCACGGCTGGCGCGGCCACAAGCAAAACGGCGGCGGCATGCTGCTGGACTGGGGCGTGCACCTGATCGACCAGGCCCTGCAGCTTTTCCCGGAGAAGGTGGTTTCCGTCAACGCCCACCTTTTTTCCCTGTACAGCGACGAGGTGGATGATAACATCAAGCTGCTGCTGCGCTTTGAATCAGGCGCCAGCATGCTTTTGGAAATGGCCACCAACTGCCTGATCCTGCAGCCCCGCTGGCATGTGTCCGGCACCGAGGGCACTTTGGTCATTGAGGACTGGTCCTGCAAGGGAAAGATCGTCAAGCTGAAGCCTGATGGCGAAATGACCTGGGAGGATGACATCGTCTACACCGAGGCCGGCCCCACCCGCACCATGGCGCCCCGCCCCAAGCACACAACCGAGGAGGTTCCCCTGCCTGAGGTCAAGGCCGACTGGACGGAGTACTACCAGAACATCGTGGACGTGCTGGATCATGGCGCTGAACTGATCGTCAAGCCCAAGCAGGCCCTTCGCGTCATGAAGGTCATTGACGCGCTCTTTGCTTCCCAGGAAGCGGGCGTCGGGCTGAGGGTCGATATTTAATTTTATTAGGCGTAGGTCTCAAACTGCGCGTGATACATGGAGGCGTAAAAGCCTCCTTTTTTCATCAGTTCCTCGTGCCTGCCCTGCTCCACGATGCTGCCCTTGTTCACCACCAGGATGTTGTCAGCCGAGCGGATGGTGGACAAACGGTGGGCAATCACAAAGGCGGTGCGCCCCTGCATCAGTTTGCGCATGGCTAGCTGGATCTTCTGCTCCGTCTGGGTGTCCACGTTGCTGGTGGCCTCGTCCAAAATCAGCATTCTGGCGTCTGAGAGCATGGCCCGGGCGATGGTGATCAATTGCTTTTGGCCCTTTGAGATGTTCACCCCGTCATCCCCGATCAGGGTGTCATAGCCCTTGGGCAGTTTGGTGATAAAGGAGTGGATCATCGCGGCTTTCGCCGCGGCCTCCACCTCTTCCCTGCTCGCCTCTGGCTTGGCGTAGGCCAGGTTTTCAAAGATGGTGCCGTAAAACAGCCAGGTGTCCTGCAGCACCATGGTGTAGGCGCTTCTTAGGCTGTCGCGGGTCACCTGATAGATGTCCTGCCCGTCCACCAGGATGCTGCCCGCATCCACATCGTAAAAGCGCATCAGCAGGTTGACCAGCGTGGTTTTGCCTGCGCCGGTCGGGCCCGCGATGGCGATCAGCTGGCCGGGCTCCGCCTTTAAGTTGAAGTCGGTCAGAACCGGCACGCCCTTTAAGTAGCTGAAGTCCACATGCTGGGCCTGCACCTCGCCCTTCACGTCTTTTAGGTTTTTGGCGTCTTTTGCGTCCTCTTTCTCCGGCTTCGCGTCGATCAGCTTAAACACGCGCTCCGCCGCTGAAAAGGCGGACTGCAGTTCCCCGATGATGCTGGCAAGTTCGTTGATGGGGCCTGAAAAGCGCCTGGAATACTGCACAAAGGAGGAGATGTCGCCCAGGCCGACCTGTCCGTTTAAAAACAGGATCGCGCCAAAGACGGAGATCAGGGCAAGGGAGATGTTGTTGATAAAGCCGACGGAGGGGCCGATCATGGTGCCGTAGTATTCGCTTTTGGTGTAGGCCTCCACTGCCTCCTCGTTTTTCCTGTCAAAGGTTTCAAGCACTTCCTGTTCCCGGCCATAGGCCCTAGTGGTTTTCTTGCCGCCCATCATCTCTTCCATCAGCCCGTTGAGCTCGCCCAGCTTCTGGCTGCGCTTGCGGAAGAGCGGCCGGGTGCGGCCCGTGATCCACCGGGTGTAAACGGCGGTCAGCGGCACCGTGACCAGAAAAACCAGGGTCAGGGCCGGCTCAATGGACAGCATCATCATCAGGGAAACCAGCACCGTGACCGTGCTTTGGATGATCTGCAGAAAGTCGGTCGAAAGGCTCTCGTTCACCGTGTCGATATCATAACTGACCACGGAGATGATCTCCCCGGTCTGGTATTTATCAAAGAAATTGACGGGCAGGTGAGCCAATTTGTCAAACACATCCTTGCGCATGCGGTAGACGATGTTGCGGGTCATGCGCAGGGTGGTGCGGGTCAACAGGAAGGAAAACAGTGCGGAAAGAAGGTAGCAGGCCGCCATCAGCGCCACATAATAGGCCACTGTTTTTAAATCCGCCTGCCCTTTTCCAAGGCCGATCGCGTCAATGGCGAGGCCGGACAGCTTGGGCCCCACCAGCGCGACGGAGCTGGACAGGAAGGTCAGCAGCATGGCCAAAAGCAACAGGGCGCGGTTCCTGCCCAGATACTGCCACAGGCGCTTTAAAATCTGCTTTCTGGGCATGCGCACGGGGGAGAGCAGGCGCATATCGCCGCTGGTTTCCTGGCGGGTCATTCTGCCGCCCCTGATCCTATTGCTCATGTTCTGCCTCCACTTCCGCCATCGCGTCCATCTGCGTTACGGCAATTTCACGGTAAGCCGGGCAGGCCTTCATCAGCTCCTGATGCCTGCCTTTCCCGATGACCTTCCCGTCGTCCAGCACCAGGATCAGGTCGGCCCCCATGATGGAGGAGACCCGCTGGGCGATGATGATCTTGGTGGTATCGGCGTATGACTGGGACAGGGCCTTTCTCAGGTTCGCGTCCGTCCTGTAGTCCAGGGCGGAGGAGGCATCGTCCAGGATCAGCAGATCCGGCTGCCCGGCCAGGGCCCTCGCGATCAGCAGGCGCTGCTTTTGCCCGCCTGACAGGTTGTTGCCCCGGGCCTCGACCTCGTGGTCATACTGGCCTTTGGTCGCCAGGATAAAGTCCTCCGCCTGGGCGTCCCTGGCCGCTTTTTGGATCTTTTCCTCGTCAATGTCGCGGAAATAGGCGATGTTCTCTTTGATCGTGGCTGCCATGATGAAGTCGCTCTGGAAGGCGACGCCGGTGTTTTTGGAGAGCGTTTCAGGCGGGATCTCCCGGATGTCCCGGCCGTTGATTTTGATGCTGCCGGAAGTGACGTCATACAGCCGCAGCAGCAGGCTGGCCAGGGTGGTCTTTCCGCTGCCCGTCGCGCCGATGACGCCCAGGGTCTGCCCTTTTTGAAGCGAGAAGGAGATGTCCTCCAGGTTGTTCTCAATGCCGTTGTAGGAGAAGGACACATTTTCAAAAGCAATGTGGGCGGGGCTGTCAGACCTTTCCGTTTCCTCAAGCACCGGCTGGTCGTTTTCCATTATCAGCACTTCCTCAATGCGCTTTGCGGAAGCGATGCCCTTGCTGGACATGATGAAAATGCGGGTGATGCCCATCATAGCCCCTGAAATGATGGTGAAATAGTTTAAAAAGGCGATGATGCTGCCCGGGCGGGACAGCCCGCGGTTGACCAGGAAAGCGCCCGCCAGCACCACCATGGACAAGCCCAGGTTCAGGGTGAGGGAGCTTAGGGGGTTGGACAGGGCGACCACGCTGCCGGCCTTGCGGCTGGTCTCTGACAGCTCCTGATTGACGCTGTCAAAGCGCTCCATTTCATAGTTCGTTTTGGACAGCGCCTTGATGACCCTGACGCCCACGATGTTCTCCTGCAGCACGCGCACCATCTTGTCCAGGATGGTCTGCTGGCGGTCGTACAGGGGCACGGATTTTTTGGTAACCGTGTAGATGATGAAGGAGATGACCGGCAGGGTCAAAAAGAGGATCAGCGTCAGCCGCAGATCCAGGATGCTGGTCAAAATCAGCCCGCCGATCAAAAGGATGGGCGCGCGCACGCCCATTCTCTGGGTGCGGTTTAAGAAGACGTTGATGTTGTAGGTATCGGTCGTCAGGCGGGAGACGGCGGAGGAAAGGCTGATGCGGTCAAACTGGCTCATGGAGAGTTCGCCAAGCTTTTTGAACAAATCGTGCCGCAAGCTCCTTGTGACCTTGCCGGAGGTGATGGCGGCCAGGCGGTTGGCGTAGACGTTGAAGGTGATGGACAGCACGGCGCAAAGCGCCATCCCGCCGCCCCAGAGGTAGATCAGCCGCGCGTCCTTTTGCGGCACCACCTCGTCTAAAATAATGGCCAGGATGAAAGGAATCAGCAGGTCCAGCATGGACGCGATGAACTTGACGATCATCGTCCAGGTCAGCGCCAGGGTGTGGGGGCGAAGGTAGTTCAGGATGGTTTTCATTTTGACCTCAAAGCTTCAGATGGTTTTGAAACAGCATAAAATGGGCTGTATGCGCTCAGCCGGGCTTCCGCCCGCTGTCCCAGATCACGGCGCGCTTGCGGACCTTTTCAAGCAGGGTTTCAAGCGCTGCCTTTTCTTCTTCAGCCATCTCCTGGGTCAGGTAGTCATGCCAGAGCGCGTTGATCTCGCGCACCAGGGGGGCTGTTTGCACCGCCTTGTTCGTCGGGAAAACGGCCAGCTGCCTTTTGTCGTCCGCCTTTGCGCAGCGGGTGATAAACCCCAGGTTCTCCAATTGGGACAGCTGCCTGGCCACGTTGGAGGGGTTGAGATGCAGCCTGCCGGCCAGTTCCTCCTGGGATTGCCCCGGCAGGGCCACGATGTGCAGGATAAAGGGCGCCTGCGCGGCGGTTAAAGACAGTTTTTTCATGTGTTCCCCGCGAAACTGCATCCCGCAGCGGGCGATAACGTTCAGGTCTCTGGTAATGGCGGGCATGGGGCCTCCTTTTTGGGCAAAAGCGGTTTTGGTAAGAGGGGGGAGGGACCCTCCTTTTCTTTGAAAGAAAAGGAGCAAAAGAACAATAGGGTGGTTTAATCAAAAAAACGTTGTGACCGCAATGATTGCGGACGCAACGAATTGTAGGGCGGGATGGATGCTGTGTCAAGATATAATTGGTTATTGTTTCTTCTTAAGAAAATGTTTTGATGGGATCTGGGTTTTTTACAACATATTCAGATAAGGAAACCGAAGGTTTTTGCTGAAATGTAAATTCCATGTAAAAAACTTGCGTAAAAAGAATTGACATCCTTATATTGCCTGACTATACTAAGGCGACAGCGAAAGAATAAAATCTGCTGAAAACACAGGGTTTTTGTTGTGTTATAAGGGATATTGGATTTTTAGAAAAACTGGAAACGATCTTGAACTACGGGATCTGCCAGTTCTTAATTGTAAAGACAAAGTAAAGAGAGGGCAGCCATGAGCGTCAGCATCACCATCAGAAACGCCGTCAAAAAATACGGTCAACAGGTCGTTATCAAAAACCTGGATCTAAAGGTGAAACCAGGTGAATTTTTCACACTGCTTGGGCCTTCCGGCTGCGGAAAAACCACGCTTTTAAGGATGATCGCTGGGTTTAACACCATTGACGAGGGTGATTTTTACTTTAACGACAAACGCATCAACGACCTTTCTCCTTCCAAGCGCAGCATCGGGATGGTTTTCCAAAATTATGCCATCTTCCCCCACATGACCGTACGTAAAAACGTGGAGTTCGGGCTGAAAAACAACAACTTTCCCAAACAGGAACTCAAAACCCAAACGGACAAATTCCTGGAACTTATGCAGATTGATACTTTGGCGGATCGCATGCCCCACCGTCTTTCGGGCGGCCAGCAGCAGCGTGTAGCGCTTGCCAGGGCGCTTGTTATTCAGCCCAATGTGCTCTTAATGGACGAGCCGCTGTCCAACCTGGACGCAAAACTGCGCGTGGAGATGCGTACTGTCATCCGCCATCTCCAGAGGGATGTGGGTATCACCACCATCTATGTTACCCATGACCAGGAGGAGGCCATGGCCATCTCAGACCGCATCGCCGTCATGGACGGTGGTATTATCCAGCACATCGGCAGCCCTCAGCGCATCTATCAGCGCCCAGCCAATGTGTTTGTCGCCACCTTCATTGGCCGCAGCAACCTGATCCCCGGAACGGTAGAAAAGAAGGACGGAAAATGGCTGCTGAAGACAGGCGCGCTGGTAACACAGATCGATAACCTGGACGATAAAAAGGTTCAAAACGGGCAGAAGGTACAGATTTCCGTACGGCCGGAAGAATTCCATGTGCTGGAGGAAAAAGAAGAGAACGCGCTCACTGCCACTGTAAAGGACATTGTTTTCCTGGGCTCCTCCACTCAATACTTTATCAAACTGGCTGATGGCAGCGAGGCCATCATGGTCAACGAGTCGTCCCTTGACAACCCGCACAGCGCGGGCAGCACGATTTTTTTGCGCCTGAACGTCCAAAAGATCAATGTTTTCTCAGAGGACGGCAGCAAAAACCTGCTTAAAAATGTGGACGACGGGCTGAAGGACGGATGGGAGGCGGGCTTGCAATGAAAAAACTCCTGAAATTCGATATGTGGAAACTGGTCAGTCTTTTCTTTGTGCTGCTATTTTCACTAATCCTGATCTATCCGCTTCTAGGCGTGCTTCGCCAGTCAGTGATTGACAAAGACGGACAGTTTACCCTGGCGGAATTCCAGAAGTTTTTTTCGGAACCCTATTATTTTAAGACCATCTATAACAGCCTTGTCATTACCGTGGCCATCACCTTTGTTACACTGGTTATCGGCATTCCTTTTGCTTACTTTTACTTTTTTTACCGTCTTAAGGGCGCTAAGTTTCTGTTTATCATCGCTATTTTGTGCACCATGTCCGCGCCTTTCATCGGCGCCTATTCATGGATTATGCTTTTGGGAAGAAGCGGACTCATTACCAGGTTCTTTAAGGACGCCCTTGGCATTCGCTTGGGCAGCATCTATGGTTTCAACGGCATCCTGCTGGTGCAGTCGTTAAAACTCTTCCCACTGGTCTTCATTTACATGAACGGCGTGTTCAAAAACATCGATAACTCACTGCTTGAGGCTTCCGAGAATTTGGGTTGTACAGGGGTAAAACGCTTTTTCAAAATCATCATGCAGCTCTCTATGCCTACCATCCTGGCCGCGGCGCTCCTGGTCTTCATGCGAGCTTTTGCCGATTTTGGCACGCCGCTTTTGATCGGCGAGGGCTATCGCACCTTCCCGGTTGAGATCTACAACCAGTATTTGGGCGAAACCGGAACCAACTATAGCTTTGCTTCGGCCATTTCCGTTATTGCCATCATCGTCACAGCGCTCATCTTCTTCCTGCAAAAATACCTGACCTCGCGTTATAACTTTCCGATCAACGCCATGAACCCCATCCCCAAGAAGAAGGCGAAGGGCATTTCCGGTTTTCTGATGCACCTGTACTGCTACGGGCTTATCGCCGTTGCTTTTTTGCCCCAGTTGTATATCGTCTATCTCTCCTTCCGAAACATCGACGGCGGGGTTATCAAGGAGGGTTACTCCTTTGGCAACTTCATCAGCGCCAGCAAACGTCTTTTGGGGCGTTCCATCAACAACACCCTGCTCTTTGGCGTCATTACCCTGGCCATCATCATCCTGTTTTCTATCCTCATCGCCTACCTGGTGGTGCGCAGGCGCAGTCTTTTAAACAACGCGATCGACACGGTTTCCATGATTCCTTACATCATGCCCGGCTCCGTCATCGGCATTGCCCTGGTCATCGCGTTTGGCAGGCAGCCCTTTGCCTTGACCGGTACCATGCTCATCATGATTATGGCGCTTGTCATCAGAAGGATGCCTTATACTATTCGATCAGTTACTGCAACGCTTCAGAACATCCCCATATCAACGGAAGAAGCCGCGATCTCCCTGGGCGCGTCCAAAGCCAAGACTTTTTTAAAGATCACAACCCCCATGATGTCAAACGGCATCCTGGCAGGCGCAGTCTTAAGCTGGATCACCATTGTGACTGAGCTGTCCAGCGCCATCATCCTCTACAACAACCGCAACATCACCCTTACTATGTCCGCCTATGTAGCCATTTCCAGAGGCAATTATGGTTTGGCTGCGGCCTTCTCCACCATATTGACCGCGCTGACAACAGTATCTTTGCTCGTCTATTTGTGGCTGTCTAAATCAGAGGACATCAAGCTTTAACCCGGTTCTTTGGCGGAAGTGCCGCCTTGAATAAAATAAATGGAGGTACCCTTATGAAGAAACTTCTGTCCCTGTTCCTGACCCTGGTTCTTGTCTTGAGCGGCGTGTCATTCATGAACGCTGAAGAGGTCTCGGGCAGCCTGGTGCTGTACAGTTCCATGACCGATAACGACCTCAACAACCTGATCGACAGCTTTGGCGAAGTTTATCCCGATGTTGAAATCGAGATCGTCAACGGTTCCGGCGGCGAATTGCTGGCCCGTATCCGCTCTGAGAAAGAAAACCCCCAGGGCGATGTCATGTGGGGCGCGCTGTCCAATTCAGACGGCGACACCAACACAGAATTGTTTATGCATTGGCTGAGCGATTATGAAGACGAAGTGATGGATGACTATAAATCTGGTAATGGCTTTTACAACCTGGATCACCTGTCCACGGTGGTGTTCTGCGTGAACACCGAGCTGGAAAAGGAACTGGGTCTTGACATCCGCACCTATGAAGACCTGCTGGATCCCAAACTGGAAGGTAAAATCTACATCGCCGACCCCAACTCCTCCTCCTCTGCCTGGAACAACCTGTCCAACATCTTCGCCGTTTACGGAAACGATAGCCCTGAAGCCTGGGCCATTGTGGAAGGCCTGATGAAAAACAAGATGGTCATCGGCACTTCTTCCTCCGTTGCCTTCAAGGGCGTCAATGATGGAGAATATGTGGTCGGCCTTACCTATGAGGATGGTGCCTCCACCCTCCTAAAGGCCGGGTCTGACGCAATCCGCATCCAGTATCCTGAAAACGGCGCGTCCGCCTTTGCCTTTGGTGTCGCCATCATTGAAGGAACCAAGAACGAAGCCGCCGCAAAGGCACTGGTCAATTTCTTGATGAGCGCTGAAGGTCAAAGCGATCTGGGCACCCGGCTGGGCACCTTGCGCTTCACCAACAAGAACGCCAAATATGACACCCCTTACCTGCCCAAGAGCGAGGACATCAAATGGGTCAAACGCGACATGGATTGGCTGACCACCAACCGTGAAGAGATCATGAAAAAGTGGAACGATCTTTACGCTGCCAACTACTGATTTATTGATCTCGCATCATTCCTGCTTGAGTTGCGCATAATAAGCCGCTGTGGTTGGTTCCGCAGCGGCTCTTGACTTACTTTTATAGGGCAATGCAGCCCGGAATCATTCTTATGCGGCAATGAATTATTTCTTCCCCTGCGTCGGTGGGTCCTCCCACTGGGTGGCTGCCGCCTCCAGCACCGCCTGCTGGTGATCCGCGTCAAGGCGCTGGCTGGAATCCCCCCGGCTGAAGGCAAAATGGATGCAGAAGTGGCCCGGGAAACCTGATTTTTTGTTGGACTGCCAGCTGTGCGGCATGCCGTTCATGGAGGCCGCGTAGACCTGGCCTTCATAGCGGATCAGGATGGGCCGCCTGTCCCAGCGCCAGCTGGTATAGGCCTTCTTCATTTTGGCGGTGTCCTCTTTTGTCAGGGGTTCCGCGTCCAGGTGGCTCTGGCCCATCATCCGGTAGACGGAGAAGATGATGCCGCTCCTGACATCCTTGACCTCAAAGACCGCGCCGAAGGGGATCAGCTCGCTGCCGCCCGCGTACCACTCAGGCACCTGGGTGACGCCCGGCTTGGGTTTTGGCTTACGGAAAAGCACCAGCAGAGTGTCCAGGTCCGCCCTGCCCGTCGCCCTGATGCCGTTCTCTGCCTGAAAGACCGCGACGGCGCTCCGGGTCATCTCATCATACACCGCGGTGTCAGCGCCCTCTTTTAACAAGCCTTTTTCGATCAGCTTTTTTTGAAGCAATTTGACCTGGCTTCCCTGTTCGCCCGGCTTGGTCGGCAGGGGAAAGGCAACCCCCGCAAGCGAGAGCATCGGCGAAAAAAGCAGAACAAGGAACAGCAGCCATGACAGAAAGCGTCTCATGGGCCGGCCTCGCTGTTGGGGTCAAACCAGAGGGGCCGGGCGGACTGCGGCTGGTATACCAAAAGCGGCCTGTCCCCCTTGTCAATGATGGAGGAGAGGACGGCCACATATTCCGTGCCCTCATAGATGGTTTGAAGATAGCTGGTCGGGTTGATCAGGAAGTGCTGGCGGTATTCCCGGCCGTCCGCGCTCACAAAGCGGAAGTCCTCCTGGCTTAGGGGCGCGCGGCCGTTTGGCGCGGCCAGCGCCTTCACCCGGAGCCAGATCACAAAGTATTCCTGGGTCTTTAAGGGCGTGATGTTGTACTTGCTCATGTCCTTGACCAGCTTCTGGGCTTCATAACCGCGCTTCACGGAGGTAATCTCAAACTCAAAATCCGCGTAATCCGACCAGACGGTGCCCTCATACAAAACAGGGGTGTTGTTTTTAACCGGGTTTTCCCGGGTTCCAACAACTTGTTTTTCTTCCTCCTGGCACAGGACGACCAGGTCAGCCCGCACGCTGGGCTTGCCGGAGATCAAGGGCTCCTCAGCAGAATAAGCAGTGATGCCCATGAAGGCGCCGTACACCGTGACCGTTTCCCCGGGAAGAAACCTGTGCTGATCCCTTGGCTGGTCATAATCCGCCAGGAAGATCATCCCGGGGTTGTTTTTCAGCGAGATCAGGTAATAAAAAGTCTGATTGTCTGAAAGCTGTATGCTTAAGATGTCCCCGGTTAAACGGACCTTGTCTTCCATCTTGTCATCAGGGAACCTGTAGTAGCCCTCGCCGTCCAGAACGTCCAGGTAGCCCTGCGCGTCCGGAAGCTGCCGGATGCGGATTTCCGCGTCCGCCTCCAGCCTCAGCGCCTCAAGCTCATCCAAGCTCATTTTGGACATGTCCAGAGCGCAGGCGGAAAAAGGCAAGGTCATGAGCAGGCACAGGGCTAAAAATCTCTTCATCATATCGGCCTCGTTTTCAGGGTCGGTCAAAGTGTGCAGTTGATGGTGATGCCAAAAAGTATAGCAAAGCGCTTGCGGCAGTTCAAGCAAGAAGGTCTGAACTTGGCGAAGACAGCCTTCCGGTGTTATGATAAAAGGCAGTGAAAGGGGGCGGGGGAGAGTGAATATGCCGGCAAAAAACAGGTTGATCCATTTTGATAAACAGGACCTGGACGCGCTGTGGATTTTTCTTCTGGTCTTTTTGGCCGGCTTTTTAAACGCCGCCGGCTTTTTGCGGTTTGGCAGACGATGTCCCACATGACCGGCAACCTGACCAAACTGGGCCTGGCGCTGTCCGAACAGGACGCGGGGCTGATCGCGCTGTTTGTTGTGTGTGTCCTCAGTTTTTTGCTCGGTGCGGCGGCCAGCTCCATTCATTTCCCAGTGGACAGGCCGGGAGTTTGGCAAAGGTGCGGCCAGGTGTTCCTGCCCGGCGGATTCTTGCTGGCACTCAGCCAGATGCTGTCCGCTTCAGCCTTTGTCAGCCTGGCTGTTCTGGCCCTGGCGCTTGGGGCGCAAAACGGGCTGATCCTGCGCTTTCGCGGCGTCTTGGCCCGCACCACCCATATAACCGGGCATCTGACCGACTGCGGCGCGGCCTTGGGCAGGATGGTGGCTAAAAAGCGCTTTCAGGGGGAGGATCTACGGTTCTTCCTCTTCCACCTGTCCTGCCTGATATTTTTTACGCTGGGCGTCTTGGTCTGCGCGCTGCTGTCAGGCGCCCTCAAAATCAACCTGCTGCTGCTTGGCGGCGTCTTCTATCTGATTTTGGGCGCCACCGCGCTGGCGCGGGCGAAAATGACGCGGAAAAAGCGCCGAACCATTTTAATCCGACATCCCTGAAAAAAACTGCGCCCCTTTGTTGCTTTTCGTTCAGCCTTGGGGGCGCAGCTTATTTTATCAGCGGCTGTTCAACCAAACAGATCGGATCTTTTATTTCTTCCTGGTGCTCTCAACCATGGGAAGCCCGGTGTTGTAATCCAGCTGCCTGGGCTCGCCGGGCTCGTTTTCCGGCTGGCGGGTGTAGCCGTCCACCCACCAGGAGGGCGCGCAGTCCGTCCGCCAGGGGCGGCAGCGCCACTGATAGCCCCGGAAGGGGTCCCGCGTGACGTTCATCCAGTCCAGGATCTGCTCGTGCAGCCTGTCCCGCTCGTCCTTGAGCTTTGGATCATTGATCCGGTTGTTCATGTCATGGGGGTCCTCCGCCCTGACATACAGCTCGTCCGTGTCGCACAGGTGCAGGGCCAGTTTGTATTCGTCCGTGATGATGGCCCGCATGGGCTGGAAGCCGCCAAAGCCGTCATGATCCACCTCATAGCGGTTGAACTCCACAAAGGCTGCCCGCCCGGTGGGCGCCTGATCCCCCTTAAGCTGCGGCAGCAGGCTCTCCCCCTGGAAACAGCGCGGCTGGGGGACGCCCAGGTGGTTTAATATGGTGGCAGGCAGGTCGATGTGGGAAAGGGTGTGGGGGTAGACCGCTCCCTTGGGCACGCCCGGCCCCTCCGCGATGAGCGGAATGCGGGCGATGTCGTCATAAATGGCAGGCCCCTTGATGGTCAGCTTGTGCGCGTGCATGCCGTCGCCATGGTCGGAGGTGTAGAGACGAAGGGCATCCGGACAATGGTTTTTCGCGGCATCCAGCACCTGGCCGGCAAGGTCGTCCATAAAGGAGTTGCACCGCATCAGCCGCCTGTTTCCCTCGTCCACACCCGGGGCGTCGGGACCCTTTGAAATGTTGCCCCATACGGATTGGTAGGCGGGCTTGTTTTCCAATTCGTCTTTCAGGGCCTCGCTTTCAAAGCGGTAGTCCTGATACATCGTGTTGAATGGCGGCGGGCAGAGGCTGGGCCCGTGGGGCTCGTCATAGGAGACCACCAGCAGAAAGTCCTCCTGCGCGTGCTCCCGGATAAAGCGCAAGGCGCGCTGCGTGACGCCAAAGCCAAAGGTATAGTCCGCTTTAATCCCCTCATCGCTGAGGGCCGCGTTCCGGGAGCGCAGGCGTTCTTCCGGGCTTTTTTCGTCCAGGTAGTTCTTCATGTCATACCAGTATTCCGGATCCCAGCCCTCCGGGCAGACGCCGTTGCCGAAATAATCCCCGCCGTCCAGGTGCCATTTGCCGATGTAGGCGGTGTGGATGCCCGCTTCCATCGCCCATTGCCCCAGGTGCTTGATCCCGGCGCTCAAAGGCATGCAGTTGGCCCAGCTTCCGTTGCTGTGCGGGAACATGCCGGTGAACAGGCAGGAGCGGGCCGGGCCGCAGACCGGCTGCGCGGTGTAGGCCCGCTCAAACCGCAGCCCGCGGCTGGCCATGGCGTCCAAATGGGGGGTCAGCATCTCCTTGCCGCCGTAGCAGCCCAGCATGTCCCAGCGGGTGGTGTCGCTCATCAAAAGGATGCATTGTCGCTTCATGCGGTTCCTCCTTGGTATACGCTCTTAAAATATTTTCCTTATCTTAGCGATAAAAAACGCGGGCTGTCAATCCCGGACGCTACCTCAGCGCTGAAAACAGGGCTTTCCCCGCGGCGTTTTTGACACCTTGCCTTCCTGCTTTGATAAGTAAAAGCAGGAAATCTTTCTTTTCCTTGCATAAATTGGTCAGTCAATTATATAGTGTTAAAGAGAATTTTAAAGAATTTCTCCGGCAGAGTACATGAAACAAGTTGAGAGGGGAATAGGGTAATATGGCTGATTGTTTGACGCTGAAAAAATCAAACTGCAAAAATTGTTATAAATGCATTCGCCATTGTCCGGTCAAAGCGATCCGATTTTCAGGGAACCAAGCGCACATTATCGGAAACGAATGCATTCTTTGCGGGCAATGCTTTGTTGTCTGCCCGCAAAACGCGAAAGAAATTGTGGATGAAACCGAAAAGGTCAAGGTTCTCCTTCAAAGCGGGGCCCCGGTCATCATCAGCCTTGCCCCCGCTTTTATTGCGAACTATGAAGGCGTTGGCATCAGCGCTATGCGCAGGGCTGTAAAAAAACTGGGGTTTTATGATGTGGAAGAAACGGCCATCGGCGCTACCATGGTTAAAAAAGAATACGAAAGAATACTCAAAGAAGACGGGCAGGACGTCATCATCTCCTCCTGCTGCCATTCTGTGAATCTGTTAATTCAAAAACACTACCCCGAGGCGCTGAAATACCTTGCCGACGTTCTGTCCCCCATGCAGGCGCACTGCCAGGACATTAAGCGCAGACATCCCGATGCCAAGACTGTTTTTGTCGGCCCTTGCGTTGCCAAAAAAGACGAAGCGGACGCTTATGACGGCTTAGTGGACGCCGTTTTGACCTTTGATGAGTTTACCAGCTGGCTGGAGGACGAAGGGATAGCGCTTGAACAGGAGGTTGACCATGATGTTCATTCACGCGCCCGTTTTTTCCCGACCACCGGCGGCATACTGAAAACAATGGCGCAGGATGCCCCCGATTATACTTATTTCGCCATTGACGGCGTAGATAATTGCATGGCGGCCCTCAACGACATTATAAACGGCAAGATTCACAAGTGCTTTGTGGAAATGTCCGCCTGTGTCGGCAGCTGTGTGGGCGGGCCTCTTATGGAAAAATACCACCGCGCGTCCATCGCCAAGGATTATGTTGCCGTTTCCGGTTATGCAGGCGAAAAAGATTTTAATGTTCCGCAGCCGAAGATTGAGGCGATGAGAAAGCATTTTGATCACATTCCGCAGGATGCTCTCATGCCTTCCGAGATCGAAATTCAAAATGTGCTTCGACAGTTAGGGAAAACCGACCCTTCTCAGGAATTGAATTGCGGCTCTTGCGGATATGAGACGTGCCGTGAAAAAGCCATTGCCATCCTTCAAGGGAAGGCGGAGATCTCCATGTGTTTGCCCTTCCTGAAGGATAAGGCAGAAAGTTTTTCTGACACAATTGTCAGAAATTCATCCAACGGGCTCATTGTTCTCAATGAAAACCTTGAAGTTCAGCAAACCAACGCGGCTGCAAGAAGAATCATGAACATCCGTTCCGCCGGCGATGTTTTGGGCGACCATGTTGTGCGCATTCTTGATCCCACCGTGTTTATGAATGTTTTGGAAACCGGGCGCAATGTTTACAACGAGCGGGTCTACCTGGCCGAGTATAAATGCTATGTCGAACGCACAGTCATATTTGACCGGGATTCGCGGCTGATCATTGGCGTTTTGCGTGATATTACAGACGAGCAAAGAGAGCGCGAGAAAAAAGAAAGCATCGCTCGTCAAACTGTCGAAACCGCCGACAAGGTTGTTGACAAGCAGATGCGCATTGTCCAGGAAATTGCATCGCTCCTGGGTGAAACCGCAGCTGAAACCAAGATTGCGCTTACAAAATTAAAGGAGTCCATCCAAAATGAATGATTTATGTCCTGATATAGGGTTTAAAAGCATCAATTGTTATGGGGAGCAGCTTTGCGGCGACCATGTGGATGTTGTGGAGCCGGACGATCATTCCACGGTCATTGTCCTGTCAGACGGGCTTGGAAGCGGCGTTAAAGCGAGCATTCTTTCAACCTTGACCTCTAAAATCATTTCAACCATGCTGGCTGAAGGGCTGAGTTTAGAAGAGTGCGTGGAAACAATTGCCGCAACGCTTCCTGTCTGCTCAGTCCGGGGAATCGCGTATTCCACTTTTACCATTATTCATCTTAAAAGAAACCAGATCGCAGAAATTATACAGTATGACAATCCTCGGGTCATCGCTATTCGTGACGGGGAAATCTGGGATTATCCCGGAACAGAGATCAACATCGCAGGCAAAAAAATATTCAGGTCTGTTATTAAACTGAAGGAAAACGATCTTTTTATCGCCATGAGCGATGGCTGCCCTCATGCCGGAACCGGCCAGGATTATAATTATAGCTGGAAACGAGAGGATATCGCGGACTTTATGTTAGCGATTTCCTTTGCCGGCTACACGACCAAAACCATGTCCACCATACTGATCGACGAATGCAACAAACTCTATGGCTATAAGCCTGGGGACGACGCCACCGCCTGTGTTGTCAGGATCAGAAAAAGAGAGCCGATGAATCTTCTTTTTGGCCCGCCTTCAAACCGCAACGATGACAAACGCATGCTGTCGCTCTTTTTTTCCAAGGAAGGCAAGCACATTGTTTGCGGAGGAACAACCGCCTCCATCACGGCTAATTTTTTAGGCAAGCCCATCATCGCAAGCCCGAATTTGAAAGCGCGTGATGTGCCTCCCATCGATAAAATCGAAGGGGTAGACCTTGTTACAGAAGGCGTGATCACCATCAGCAAGGTACTTGAATACGCTCAGGATTATCTTGGCGAAAACAAGCATTATGAGCACTGGAACTTCAAGCATGACGCTGCCTCTTTAATCTGCCGAATGCTGTTTGAAGAAGCAACCGACATCAATTTTTACGTTGGCAGGGCTGTTAACCCTGCGCATCAGAATCCTGATTTGCCGATCAATTTTAACATTAAAATGAACCTGGTTGAGGAATTGTCCAAATGCCTTAAAAAAATGGGAAAGAAGATAAAAGTGAGCTATTTTTAAGGCTTTTCGGTTCAGCAATCCTTGATTTTCCTCCTTGATTGTGCTTTGATAGGGCAGTGCGTGAATTGATGCAACGAGGGGGGATTTTTCTGTTGAATCCAGGTGGCGGAGTCATCGCGGCATCGAACAAAAATTCCCCATATTTCCAAGGAGGTTATGTTTTGACAAACGGCAAGGATGCTGTAACCAAGCGGGCTGAACAACAGAAGAAGCGCGTAAAGTGGCCTTTGGTTTTGCTTGCGCTGGTCCTGCTTTTGGTGGGAGGTTATTTTGCCTCTCAGTACCTGTTGAAGGACAAGGCGGTGCAGCAGGAGGCGGCGCTGAAGGCAGCGCTGGAGATGAACACGGAGAACACCATGGACACCTTCAAAGTGACAGTGGATCCCGATGACCTGATGGTGACGGAAGGCCTTGACCCTGACTGGATGAACATCCTGCTTTTGGGCACGGACACCCGCAAAGGCATGCTCAATGAGGGCAGAAGCGACGCGATGCTCATCCTGTCGGTCAACAAAAAGACGGGCGCCATCAAGCTTGCCAGCCTGGTGCGCGACATGCTGGTAGAGATCCCGGGCGCTTCCACGGCGGATAAGATCGCCCATGCCAACGCCTATGGCGGGCCGCTGCTTGCGGTAAAGACGGTCAACAAGCTGTTCGGGCTGAACATCAGGCATTATTGTTCGGTCAACTTCCAGGGCTTTGTGAAAGCTGTCAACATCCTGGGCGGGGTGGACGTTGTTTTGACCAAGGGCGAGGCCTACCGCATGCGGCTTGAGTACAGCGAAGGGCCCATTCACCTAAACGGCGCCAAGTCCCTGCACTATGTGCGCATCCGCGCCCTTGACAACAACTTTGGCCGCAACGAGCGTCAGCGTAAGTTTTTAGTGGCCCTGATGGAAAAAGCCAGGCAGGGCGAGCGCGAAACGGTCATGGACGCCGTCACGCAGGCCCTGGCCATGACCACCACCAACCTGTCAGCGGCCGAATTGATGGAGCTGATACCCGCGGCGCTTTCCAGCAAGGCCGAGATCGAGATGATCAGCCTGCCTGAGTATGGCTATTACACCACCGGCAGGGCCAAGAATGGCAACAACGGCGTCATCATCAAGAAAGAAAAAACGGTCGAGGCCTTTCACAGGTTCCTTTACGGGGAGCCGGAGGCAATGGAGCAGCCGGGCAGCCGGGGCAGTTAATTAATACTAAAGTACATGTCGCCCTCGGGCGACACAAATAGGGGATGAAAACGAGGTGCTCAGGCGCCTCGTTTTTCAGTAGAATGGTGGAAAGAGCAGGCGAGAAGCACGGGATTGGGAGTTGCATC
>JASGUQ010000016.1 GCA_030057655.1 Bacillota bacterium | reverse complement strand
GTTTATATTCTTAAAGCCGGATATTATGCCCAGCTCCGCACAAGAGCACATGGATTTTGTCGCCCAAGCTGTCCAAAAGGTGGTTGCGACCAAGCTTGCCGTCTGCCTTCATGTGGCCAATCACCGGCTCGATCGCGTTTCGGCGGTTTCAACTCCTTATTCATCTGCGGCGTCTTTCCTGACAAGACGAACCAATCGTTGCCGACTGTGGTTGAACAGGCGCGTATCTGTGGGACAGGCAACCGCCTTTTCCTGCACCGTGTTGTCGATGGTGACCCGTTCAAGACTGCTGGCCTTGACTGCGCCGCTGCTTAAGCCTACCCTACCTGCACCGTCACTTGCAGAATCAACTTAGAACCTTTTTCATTGATGCGTTTGCGAAAGCGACAAAGCGAAGACGGATCAATGGGCAACTCATGACAAAAGTACTCTTGCCCACAGAAATACTGGTGATACGGGTTTTCCAGCCAACACCGCACGGTTGCTTCATTCGAGGTTTTAAGGCTCTTCGTCGTTTCAAGTGGATTTGAGGAGCTGCTGGATAGGCGCAGCCAGCAGGTAGATGATGCTGATGAAGGTGTCATCGTTTCTGTATCCCCTGGCCCGGCATTTGGCGGCCTGGAAGATGCCGTTGAGCGCCTCGAGGCGAGCGTTGCTGTGGCCTGAATCCCAGCGGGCAAGGATGGCATCGCGGTGCCTGGTCACGGTGTTCAGGGCCGTGCGGACCGGTTTGAGCAGGTCGATGTCTGCGATGAGCGAGCGAGCCTCGTTGACAAACCTGGTCAGCCGCCATTTCGCTGCCTGTTTGGACTCGGCCTGGCGGACCCAGCGAAGCATCTCTTTGATTCTCCAGGCCTTGGCCGTCTCCAGATCCATGGCGACCAGTTCGTTCAGGGCGGCAACCTGCGCTTCGGTGAAGGAACCTTCGGCATTCTTCAGCGTGGCCCAGCGGCTGGCCTTGGGCATGCTGGTTTCCTTGGCCTCGGCAAGGCGAACGTCCTTGACGGCGTTGGTGAACAACTGCACCACATGAAACCAGTCCACCGTCATGGCGCTGTTGGTGAAATGGGTTTTCACACCGGCAATGAACGCGCCCGACATGTCGGAGACCACCTCGACCACGTTCTCGGCTTTGCCGCCATGGGCAATCAGGTGGTCCTTGAAGGACTTCAGGGTGGCCTTGCCCTTGCCGGGAACCGCAAAAACAACGGGCCGTTCCTTGCGGTCGAGGTCAATGAACACGGTGACATACCGATGGCCCTTGCGCGCCTTGGTCTCGTCCAGGGCAAAGGCCTTGAGGGTACTCAGGTCCAGCTTGGTCATGGCGGTTTTGACGTAATGGAGAACAATGCGCCACAGCTTCTTGTCGGTCATCTCCAGGATACGGGCCGTGGTCAGCACCGGCATTTCCCTGGCCAGCACCAGGGCCGCCTGCTCAAACAACAGGGTGAACTTGCTCCCTTTGCGGGCCCAAGGCACCTCGATCCGCCGGACATCGTGCTGCGGACACCGGACTCGGGGGACAGAGGCGGTGATGTAGCAGTGGTGCTGGAAGAAGTTGAGATGGCGCCAAGTCATCTCCTTGTAGTCATGGGCCTGGCAGGACGCACCGCACACCGGGCAGGGAAAGCGTGATCCCCGCCGGGCTCGAATGGTCAGGCACAACTCATGGGGCGTCGTTTCCGTGACCAGTTCCTGGCTGACGATTTCCCATGGTTCCTGCAGCCCGAGCCCTAAGGTGATGATATCCCGACTGTTCATGAAGCCTCCCGTCATTTGGTGTGGATTTGATCCCTGTATACATCAAATCCACACCAAATGACGAGGAGCCGGTTTAAGCAAAATAGGCAAATATCTCTGCCTCCGGGGAGCGCATGCCCATCCCAATGCGATCAAATTGCTCCTCACTTTTTTTCATCGTGTTGAAACCATCGCCTCCTCACCTGACAGCACAGACGATCGTATCGCCACCCTGCTCAACAATGATCTGCGCAAATTCAAAGTTTTGCAGCACCAGATTAAACTGGCGGAGGAACTTGGTACTACCCAGGAGCAAGAAGAATCAGCTGCCACGGACTTGAGTGTTGCCTGGCGCAAAAAGGTGGTTGAAGATGCGCTGCACAGTTGCAAGGCAGCCATACTCGCGCTGGACTGGGAACTCTGCGACGAGAGCCTGGCCGAGTTTGCCGCATCTCTACAAGCCTTTAACAAGGCAAAAATACACGACAACGCAGCGCTTATTTTGATCAAGGGCCTGCAGGCGCTTGGCCAATACATAGCAGACGAGCGGGACAGGGCCCATCCGGAAGCCTTTAACCTGCTGCACGCCTTTCATGATGGTTTGGCACAGCTGCTGGATGAAAGCCCGTTCGCACCGGATGTGGAAACGGAAAAACGCATCCTGATGGACAGGATCAACCGGATGAACCATCTGAAAAAACTGATCGCATCATCAGATACCAATGCTTCAGTAACAGTACCCGGGTCGGAATTTTCTGCTCTGGCCGCTATTGACGACGTAGGGCCAAGCGGCATGGCTGACGCGGAGCTGATACAAGCCCCACCGCAAGACACGGAAAATATAAAACAATC
>JASGUQ010000015.1 GCA_030057655.1 Bacillota bacterium | reverse complement strand
GTTGGTCTTAAAGGAAATACTAAGCAATATCCGTTACTTTGGAAGGAGATCAAGGGGATCGTCTTTAAAAAAACCATGAAAACTATTTACTGACTCGGAAAACGCTGGTTTTTAGAGGTTCCCATATGTTATACTGTCATCAAAAGACAGGTCCCTGTCTGTTTTGGAATTGGACTTTATAGATGTTACTTGCATAACACCTGTAACCGTATTTATCTCGCCCATTCCATATACAAGGAGGAATCCAAATGAGATCCCATCGCAAAGCCAATCTGTTCATTTTCCTGACGGCCATCTGCCTGGTGTGCGTTTTTGTGGCTCCGCCTGCCATTTCCCGCGCGGCTGACCTAAAAACAGCAAAAGTAGGCGCGTTGAGCAGCGAAAATCCGCCGTACCTGTATTCAGCGGCGGATTTTAGTTCTTCAAGGGTCGCCAAGCTCGCCAAAGATGACGTTGCCACCATCATCAGCGAAACCATCTCCTGGGTCCGGGTCAGGGTGAACGATCAGACGGGTTATCTGCCCCTGATCAGCCGCCCGGCGCCCGCCCCGGAGGCGGAAGCGGAGGAACCCGCCCCCAAGCCCGCTGAAGAACCCAAGCCCGCGGCCACAGAGACACCCGCGGCCAAGGAAGAGCCTGCGAAAAAAGAGGAGCCTGTCGGTTCTGAGGAGCCCCCGGCAAAAGAAGAGCCTGTTGTCAAGGATGAACCGGCTGTTTCCGAGCAGCCCGAAAAAGAAGAAGTAAAAGAAGAATCCGCTGCGGCAGAGCAGCCGGTTTTAAAAGAAGAACCGGCTGTTTCTGAGCAGGCAGAAGAAGCAGGGGAACCCGAGGCAGTTGAGGAGCCCGAAGTTGCTGAGGAGCCTGAAACGGCTGAGGAACCCGAGGTAGCTGAGGAACCCGAAGTTGCTGAGGAACCTGAGGCAGTTGAGGAAACCGAAGTTGCCGAGGAGCCTGAAGTGACTGAGGAGCCTGAGGCAGTTGAGGAAACCGAAGTTGCTAAGGAACCTGAGACAGTTGAGGAACCTGAGACAGTTGAGGAACCCGAAGTTGCTGAGAAACCTGAGGTAGCCGAAGAACCCGAGGTAGCCGAGGAACCCGAAGTGACTGGGGAGCCTGAGGCAGTTGAGGAAACCGAAGTTGCTAAGGAACCTGAGACAGTTGAGGAACCCGAAGCAGCCGAGGAACCCGAAGTTGCTGAGGAGCCCGAGGCATCCGAAGAACCTGAAGTAACTGAGGAGCCTGAAACGGCTGAGGAGCCTGAGGCAGTTGAGGAAACCGCAGCAGAAGAACCTGTGGTTGAAAATCCTGTTGATGAAGAGCCGACCGCAGACTCTGTTGCCCAGCCCTTGGATCAAACGATCGGTGACGGGCTTGAGACCCCTGCGGATGGGGAGCTGGGCGTGCTGATCGCTGAGCAGATTGACGAATTGTATCCCGATCGAAAAATACAGATCTTCCTCAGCTGGGGAGACAAGCCGGAGGTGGATTTCGGCGATCCGCTGCATTTTACCGCCAAACTGATTGGGTATGGCGATTTGGTGTGCCAGCTTCGCTGGCAATTTATGAGCGAAACAGACGGCGTTTGGCAGGATTTGCCTGAGCAAACAAGTGTGACAATGAATTTGATTCTGGATGAAGAAAACATTAACTGGTCTATCCGCATCCAGGTGGATATTACGGATCAGATGCCCTGAGGCAGAACAGCCCGATACAAACAAAGCACGTGAACACGCAGGGCTGTGAGCCCTCAGGAGGAAGCACACATGAATAAAGCGTTCAGAAAAATGCTGGCCTGGTCCCTGGTGATCATCATGCTCATTGGCATGATGCCGGTGGATGCCCTGGCCGCGATCATCAAAACGGACACATCCAGTTCCGTAAAACTCAGCGAGAAACTGCCCCTCAAGACAGGCAAAGCGGGCATAAGAAGCATTATTGATCCAGGTACTACCCACACCCACACCTATAACTTCACGGTTGACGGCGCAACGGTGGATACGCAGATCGTGAAAGACGGCGAGCTTCTCACCGAGCCTGCCGCGCCGGAGAAGGTGGATCATATCTTTACAGGCTGGTATGTGGGCGAGAACAAGATAGACTTTGCGCTGCCGGTCGCTGTATCAAGCACGGAAACCATCACCGCGGCAGCCAGGTTTCAAAAAGTCTATTATGTCTTTTTCATGGATGGCGTCGATGTGGATGAAGCCCGTGTTTTCAAAACCAAGGAAGGCGTTACGGGCGATGTTGTTTCCACCACCGATGTCAAGCCTCCGGTCGGATCCACGCAGGCCGTAACGGGCTGGTATTTAACCCATGATCTATCAGGCGCGCCTGTTGGAGACAGTTACACCATCGGCGCCGCCGATCAGCAGCTGTGGCCCAAGATCGAGGAAGGCCATTACCTCTACTTTGTGTCGGGCGAGCAGGGCACCTACATCGAACCGCAGTTTGTACCGTCCGGCAACCCGACAGCGCCCACGCCTCCCACCCGCCCAGGCTACACCTTCAAGCATTGGTCGGAGACCGAGGGAGGGGCAACGCCCTACCTCTTTAACGCGCCGCTGACGGCAGACAAGACCATTTACGCTGTTTGGACCCCCAACACCAACACAAAGTACACCGTTGTTTTCTGGAAGCAGTCTGTTCTTGATGACAAGAACGCTGCTGACAGCAATAAAACCTATGACTACGCGGAATCGGTGGAGCGCACCGCCACATCCGGCTCAACAGTCGCCCCTCAAACCGGGGACACGACAAAGAATTATCAGGGCTTCCATTACAACGCGGCCAAGTCGGTCGCCGTCACCGTCAAGGGCGATGGGACCACCATCCTGAATGTGTACTATGACCGGAATGAACTGACCATTGACTTCCACAGCAATGGCAAACCTGGTGCCGAGAACGGCGAGTACACCGGTCTCTACGGCCAGACCCTGGCTCAGAACGGGTATACCTGGCCAAAAAGCCATAGGTGGACTCAAAATGCATCTTCTTGGAATCCTGGAATGACTTTGACTTTCCTGGATACCTTCATCTTTGATGACCTTTTAGTTTTGGGTTCATCAACTTATATTAATGTGTATGCCCAGAACCTGTCAGGAACAGCCCAGATCATCCACTACAAGGAAGCGCTGGATGGGACATGGGTAGAGGCAAATACGATAACAACCAGCAGCGGCACCTTCTATTTCTCTAACAAATACACCGGCTTTACGGTTTATCAGTACAGGGCGGACAATGGCACATGGAGGTCAGCTTCTCCCGGCGGGTCTGCCGGCTATAATACAAAATTAGAGGTACGTCATAAGCGCAACTCCTATAAGCTGGCCTTCTACAACTACAACGCTGTATCAAGGGAAGAGACGCTTAAATATGAAACGGCGTTAAACGGATTTGCGGGATATGTTCCTCCCAAGCCAAGCGCTCTGCCAAGCGTATACACCTTCCAGGGCTGGTATAAGGACAAGGCGACCTCGGTTCCCTTTAATTTCGCTTCGGAAACCATGCCCGCGAACGACCTCATGCTCTATGCCAAGTGGGCGCCGCCTGTGGTAACGGGCACCTTCCACCTGACCCTGCAGACAGGCGGATCAACTGTTACAAAAACGCTGACTTATAATGAGGCGATTGACCCCTCCATCATGCCCACGGTCAAAGACCACCTGGGGAATGTGATTTCACAGGGGGACAACAGCCACATTGTCACCGTGCCTGCAAACCACAAGTGGATCGGGTGGGCAACCAAGGTTGGCAGCAGCTATGTTACTTATAACTTCAATACCCTGGTGCTCACGAATATCGAACTGTACCCCTATTATGTGAACAACGAGAAGTTCAGCGTTACTTATGATAAGGGCAGCGGGACGGGTACCGTTCCCGTTGATGGGAAAAAGTACGCGGATGGCGCTTATGCCGACGTGATGCCTGGCTCTGGCCTGACGCCGCCCCAAAACATGGTGTTCCTGGGCTGGCGGGTGAATGGCGCCGGCCCCATCCTGGCGCCCAATGACAAACTGCTGATGGACGGCAACAAAACCCTTGTTGCGGCCTATGGCCCCAAACCTGCGCAGCCCACGCTGACCTATCACCCCAACGGCGGAACACCAGGCAGCCCAGTGGACTTTACCTTGCCCAACAACAACCAGACCGTAACTGTCAAGGCCGTTAATGACCCCGCTTTGGGCTTTACAAGGACAGGTTACAATTTCACTGGCTGGAACACCAAGGCGAACGGCAGCGGTACTGCTTATCAGCCTGGTGCTTCCATCATGGTGGACACAGACACAAGCGGCGGTCCCAACGTGCTCTACGCCCAGTGGACCCGAAACACCACCACGATCAAGGCGACCAAGCAGTGGGTCGGGGGCCACTCGGCCGATCACCAGCGCGTAACAATCACCCTCAACCGCACGCCCGACGCAGGCGATCCGCCTGTTGGAGATCCGCAGGTATCACCCGTGGGCGGGACGTCCGAATACTTCTACTACACTTGGTACAATCAGTACACCCATACGCCGGACGGGCAACTTTACACCTACACGGTGACAGAGGCGCCCCTGCCAAGCAACATCAGGCAGGATTACGAGGTAACCTATGATATGGTGGGCGGAAGCCAGTACGATTGGCTGGTGAAGAACACCTATACCAATTTCAAATCCGGCGAATCCTACAAGTATTGGTTCACCACCGATTCGACCAAACCGCAGCCAATCTTTGAACTCTGGCGTTACCTGGAGGGCTCTGATCCCTCAACGGCAGAGTTGTTCAAGGAAAAGCCCGTCAACATGGGCAACAACCGTGTCCAGTGGGGGGACTACCCAGCGACAGGGCCAGGTGGTGTTCCCTATGTTTACTATACCCGGGAGAAACCGCTTGCCGGGTATGATACCTACTACTCCACCACCCTGCCGGAGGGCTGGGAGATGGCGGTCACCAACTACAAGGGCGCCCAGTATCGCGATGTGACGGTGACCAAGGACTGGGGCAGCGTGCCTGAATACGCTAAAAAGCCTGTTGAAGTCAAACTGAAACAAAACGGAACCCTTTACGCCAACACGGGAGAACCCAAGACGCTGGACGCCAACAACAACTGGACAGCGACCTGGGAAAACCTGCCCAACTACTTGAATGAGACAACCCTGAATGTGTACTCGGTTGAAGAGGATTCCCTGGGCGCGGGCTATGGCGATCCGGTTTATGGCATTTCCGCCCCCGCGGTGGACAATCCAACAACCGGGAACGCAAAAACCTTCCTGAAGGTCACCAACAGCTATGCAGCCACAGGAACCGCGACGATCCAGGGAACAAAGACGCTGGCCGGGCGCACGGGCGCCTTCAGCGACGAATTCAAGTTCACGCTGGACGGCGCGGACACGCAGGCGCTGACCTTCACGGCGAATGGGACTCAGTACTTCAGCTTCCCCGCTTTGAGCTACAGCCTGGCCGACCTGGGCGGAGCGAACTCGAAGGAGTTCAAGTACACGGTGGCCGAGGTCAAGCCTGACCCGGCGATTCCGGGGATGGAGTATGACGGGACTTTGAGCCGCGAGGTGACGGTCACGGTCACGGACAACGGCAACGGCACGCTGAGCGCCTCAGTGAATCCCACGAGCGTTGACTTTACGAACACCTACAAGACGAGTTCCGTGAGTGCGACGATCCAGGGGACAAAGACGCTGGCCGGGCGCACGGGCACCTTCAGCGACGTGTTCAAGTTCACGCTTGACGGCGCGGACACGCAGGCGCTGACCTTCACGGCGAATGGGACGCAGGACTTCAGCTTCCCCGCGCTGAGCTACAGCCTGGCCGACCTGGGCGGAGAGAACTCGAAGGAGTTCAAGTACACGGTGGCCGAGGTCAAGCCTGACCCGGCGATTCCGGGGATGGAGTATGACGGGACTTTGAGCCGCGAGGTGACAGTCACGGTCACGGACAACGGCGACGGCACGCTGAGCGCCTCAGTGACCCCTGCGAGCGTTGACTTTACAAACACCTACAAGGCAGAAGGCAACCTGACGCTAAGCGGGAGCAAGACCTTCACAGGCCGCGCTTCGACAGCTGCGGACGTGTTCGAGTTCAAGCTGTACAAGGATTCAGTGGCCGACGCAAACCTGCTGGATACGCAAACGGTGACCGGCAGCGGGACTTTCGCCTTCGACACGCTGTCCTACTACCTGAACCTTCATGCAACTCCTGCGCTCAACGACCTGGGCGATCACACCTATGTGGTTGTAGAGACAGTGCCCGCAACCAACCCGAGCAACGGGATTACCTATGACGAGACGGTGTACACGGTTGTTGTGACAGTGACAGACGCAGGCGACGGCACGCTGAAGGTCATATCAACAGGCGACGGTACCTTCTCGGGCAGTGACGGTCAATATACGCTGACCGGCCTTAACTTCACAAACGCTTACAAGGCAAGCGGCGAGTTTGACGTGAACGCCGGGATCGGCGTAACGAAGAAACTGGATGCCGGCGGCAGGCTGCTGAAGCAGGATGAGTTTGAGTTCACCTTGAGCAGCACGGACGACGCGGACAACGCCACTCAAACTGTGAAGAACAATGCGGACGGCACGGTGGTCTTCGCGAACCTGAAGTACG
>JASGUQ010000014.1 GCA_030057655.1 Bacillota bacterium | reverse complement strand
AATCAAGGGGATTTTGCAAAAAAATGTATGAATTTATCGTAGAATCATCAAAATATCTGTCTTAAACAGCCATGCACACCACGATTTACCGCCCATTTTCTATAAATGGGCAGACTTATCCCTATATGGATACCGCAGCTTTTTTTACACCAACCAAATAAGCCCATCTGCTAAGATTGTAGGCAAGATTTTTAAGGGTAATCACGCAGGTTGTGCGGTCTATCCCAATGACTCTAGTGGTCATGCCACCCATCGAATTTGTCATATGTCCAAAAACATGTTCTACCCTTGCTCTAACCTTTGATTTTTCCTTATTTGAAGCCTTTTGTTCCTCGCTTAACGGTTTGTTGCGGTATCCCTTTTCGTGGATATTTAAAATTATATCGGGATTTTTCTCTCTGATTTTATCGTGCAGTTCCTTGCCAGTGTAGGCACTGTCAGCATTTAACACATTGTCCTTATCGTCAATCAAATCAACTATCGCTTGGCTATCGTGAACGGCGGCATCTGTAACCGAAAAATCCACAATCATCTTACTGTCGCTATCAACTTTAACATGGTCTTTATATCCAAAATGCTTCTCGCCGTTTTTCTCTGTCCAGCGTGCATCAATGTCCTTTTGACAGCGTTTGTTTTCATTGTCCTGCCAAAGTTCCTCGCCATCGCCCTCTTTGATTTTCTTGTTTTCATCACGGTTGTTGCGTTGTTTCGGCACATCAACAAAACTTGCGTCAACGATGCTACCCTCGCGTGTAATCACCCCGACTTGTTCCATTAATGCGGCAAACATATCAAACAATTCCTTTGATTTTCCGCTGTTTTTAAGCATTTCACGATAAAGCCATATCGTCTTGGCGTCAGGAACTTTATCGCCCAGCGACAACCCCAAAAATCGCTGAAAACTCAGACGGTCGTTTATCAAATATTCGGTCATATCATCAGCAATATGATACCACTCTTGTAATAGCATTATCTTGAACATCAGCATATTATCCATTGGTGGACGACCTCCCTTATCGCCCTTTTCTCTTGGAATTGCTGTGTCAAGCGTGGGGCGGAATATTTCAAAATCCACCGCACCTGCCACTTTTTCAAGTGGGTCACCCATTTTACTGAGCCTGTCAAGGCGATTATCTTCGGCAAAAAAATTTATCTGTTTCATAGGTATATTATATCATATTTGGGCGAATATTGCATGAGGTTTTTAGAGATGCCCTATAATAATACTAGTTAGATTATTTTGGGGGTATTATTATGACTATCGATGTCAACATTCAACTTTCTCATATGATAGCAAGTGATATTGGTTCTATGGGAGATGAAACAACCATTATTGACACTATCTATAATGATCACGGAGCGGTTGATAGAAATAATCTAGCTTCTTTTGTTTCGGAATACTTTAACATTTCTATGGATATTGGCCGTATTAATAAAACACTAAAAAAATTAATTAAAAACAAAACAATTATTGAATCTAATGGTGCTCTCTCGCTTTCTCCCGCAACACTAGAAGCACTCTTGAAAACCATAAATGCGAATGAAACAACTCAAACAATAGCAATAAATCAGTGGGTTTCAGATTTTGAACAATTGTTTGAAACTAAAATAACAGATCCAAACGAATTAAGTTGTTTCAAGGCGACAATACTGGAATTCATCAGAAGATTCTTTTTGATGCAAGGTGTCAGTAGTTACAGCTTAATTATTGGTGATAGAGAAACAGGCACATCAAAAGTTGACGAAATAGTAAACGAAGTAATATCAAAATGTGCTAAGAAAAACAATGACTTGTTAGTCCAATACCTCACATGCTTTTTTTCAAGAAGCACATCTGATGAACAAAAATCTTTTCTTGTCCAACAGTTTAAAAAAGCCATCCAATATTTATCAATGGTTGTAACTCCAGAAACCAAAAATAAGCTTTATGAGGCATTTGATGGTGTTGTTTTATATTTGGACACATCCATTCTTTATAGAGCAATGAATCTTCAGGGAACAGAAAGATATGAAGCAATTAAAACTTTGTTTCATTTATGCAGTAAAGCGAATATAAAATTGAAAGTATTTCAATGTACTGTCGATGAATTGAAAAGGCGCATTAATTATGATGCTGGAGTTATTGAAAAACATCCAACACCTGTTTCGTTTTCCTCCATTGGATATAAGGTTAGACAAGAGGATAATTATATTAGCACATTTTGGAAAGAGCAAACAGAAACAGGAATTTCAGCAGGAGACTTTAACTTTAAGTATAAAAATTTTCTGTCTCAATTCGCTCTATTAGGTATCGAAATAGATGAAGATAGTAAACTATCCAATCCAGAACTTATGAAAAAATTTGATTTGTTGCGACCGCTTGTTAGTAAATTTGGTTCTTCATTCGATTTTGACGATAGAAAGAGTGTTTCAGCTATAGATCATGACACAGAATGTATGGTCTTGGTAGAACACTTGCAACGTAAAAATGTTGCAACTGCAATAGAAGCTAAATATCTTTTTTTATCATCAGATTGGAGTTTAATGCGTTTACAAAGACATGAACCAGAATACAAATTCAAGACAGATGTTGTTGTTTTACCCTCTCAAATGATGCAAGTTTTGTATCTACCTACCCCCAGTATAGAATATTATGAAGCATTTATTGGGATATTCGCTTCATCACGTTCATTATTTGGCACCAATTCACTCAATAACGAGCAAATGCAAGAGATTATGGGACGTGTTGCTTCTTATAGCCAGAACCCTGCATTTGCTGAAAAAATTCTTCGCAATCAACTTATTCAATCAATGTTTTCAGCTACTGAAAAAGAAGAGGAAAGGAATAAAACGATAGATGATGCAATTCGTGAAGAACTCTCCCAAATGGAGATTGATCTAAAAGAGAAAGATAGTACTATCCTCGCAAAAAATAAAGAAATTGAAAGGAAAAATACGGAATTAAAAAATCAGAAAGAAAAGTACAGCATTCAAGCGAAGAACTTAGAAACTAGTAATTCGCAAGTTGAGTTACTAAAACAGCAATTAGATAATGCAGAGGAAGCAACACAACAAACAAAACAAGAAAACGAACAATTGTTGAAGTATAAAAACATAATCTTAGAAACACAAGAGAAAAAAGCTAAACGAATGTCATTACTTTTGTATTTTTTTGGCGCCTTACCTGGATTCGCAGGTGTCTTGGGCATCCTTATTATAATCGCAGCCTTAATACCTGACCTTTCAAGACTTGTAACACCTTTGATCGAGTGGGTTAAGACTGCAGAAATTGTAAAGGTTTTAGGTAACGTCGATGTACTTTCAGTTATTGGTACTCTTTCCGTAGGAGGAATCGCTGCGAGTTATGCGCTCATAAGGAAAGGATGGAAATCAATTTATTCACGTTGCTTTCAAAAAAGAATTTCTAAAATTGATCCAACTGGTGATATAATAAGTGCAGAAGATAACAACAACACAATATGAACGATATCAAATTTTTATGAGATACCTTTTTTTAGCACCCATCGTTATAAATCTCACAATGATATAATGTCCAATAATATTAATTACCATAAATTATCATGTCATACTTAAGCAAAATATGTGCTGAACAAACAAAAATCCATGCTTACGCACGCTCCTCTTTCGCAAATCATACACTGATTGTTGAAAGCCCCTACAGCACCTTCTCCCTAAACGCCTTTGCCCAGGAAGCAGGTGCAGCCAGCGGCCTTGCGGGCGAAGCTCGTTTTGTTCTGGAAAAGCACCCCGCGCCAACGCGGACTGCGGACAAAGGCGCTGGAATTTGCTATACTGAGATACAGCAAACCAAACAGAAAAACGAAAGGGGGACATGTTATGAAATATTTGAATCCCGCGCCCGGGCTGATGATCTCCGAGATCGTCGCCGGCTGCATGCGCATCCCGGCCCTGGAGCAAAAGGAGCTGGTCCGCTTCCTGGAAGCGGCCAAGGAAGCAGGCATCAACTTTTTTGATCACGCGGACATCTATGGCGGCGGCGAGTCCGAGATCGTCTTTGCCGAGGCCTTGAAGCATTCCAGCCTCAGGCGGGAGGACATCTACCTGCAGTCCAAGTGCGGCATCATCAACAACGACGAGGTGCTGCGCTTTGACTTCTCAAAGGAACACATTTTAAAAAGCGTGGACGGCATTTTGAAGCGCCTGCAGACCGATTACCTGGATGTCCTGCTTCTGCACCGCCCGGACGCCCTGGTGGAGCCGGAGGAGGTGGCGGAGGCGCTTACTACGCTGGCGGAATCGGGCAAGGTGCGCCATTTTGGTGTCAGCAACCACAACCCCATGCAGATAGAGCTTTTAAAGCGCTACGTTAAACAAAAGTTCCTCTTTAACCAGCTGCAGATGAGCGTCATGTTCACCGGCATGATCGACGCCGGGCTGAACGTGAACATGAAAAACGCGGCCTCCGTGGACCATGACAACAGCACGCTGGACTACTGCCGCTTAAAGGACATCACCGTCCAGGCCTGGTCGCCCTACCAGTACGGCTATTTCGGGGGCGTGTTTGTGGGCAATGAGAAGTTTCCGGAACTAAACAAAGTACTCTCTGAAATGGGCGAAAAATACGGCATCAGCCCCACCGCCATGGCCAGCGCCTTCCTTTTGCGGCACCCGGTCCCTATGCAGGTGGTCCTGGGCACCACCAAGCCCGAGCGCTTAAAGGACATCGCGACCGCCACGGACATCAAACTGAGCCACAAAGACTGGTACGCCATTTACCACGCCGCAGGGAACACTTTGCCTTAATGCTGGAAAAAAGCGAAGAGACGCCGGGGCAAGCGCCCCGGACCCCCTCAAGGGGCGGCGCCCCTTGACCCCTTTGTCTTGAAGCAAGGGGTGATATTCAACAAAGGGCCTCAAGTGAGGCGCATTTAGAAAGGCCGCCAAGATCTGCTGTCGTGGCGGCCTTTCTGTCCGATGACCGAATACAGAGTAGAGATTTCCAAAACAGGGGCTTGTCTATTCTATTATTTTTTTGTCCCCATAATACTGTGTCAGCATTAGAACCAAAGCGCTGCCGGCAAGGATGCCATCCGCGATCCCGGCAGGCAACATGAACATCATCACGATAATTGTAGCAACAGAGTTGATGACAGACAGGGCTAATCCCCACATCCTGTTTTTTAGCAACCCGATTGCTCCGGTCAGTCTCATGATTCCATAGATTACTCCCATGATTATCATCATATTCATATTTTCCTGAAAATATGAAAGCTTGAACGAAAAATACTTGCCAGTTTCAATAAAGTTACTGTCAAAAATTAAAGGGAAAAAGATGAAGAAAACCCCCGAGAGTTCCATTAAGCCGCCGTGAATGATCATCAGGATCGCAGCGGCTTTGTATTTTTTCATAAAGTATCTACCTCAATGAATTCAAATTCCATTTTTATCACCAGTTAAAGCCCGCAAAATGGGTTGATGCATGATCTGCCATAGTTTCTTCACCAAAGTGCGCTTGCCCGGGCAGCTAGGATTCCTGGCTTGTTTACTGAATTTCCTGCAGTTTTTCCAGAAAAGCGGGCAGGGCAATGGCGGCATTAACGCTGACAGCCGGGCCGCCGTCGCGGAAAGACACCGTCACCACAAAGGTGTCATACTCGTACACCACCACCGTGTTCTCAAAGCCTTCGGGCTTTTCAAGCATTTTCCCGATGTTAAGCGCGCTGCCGGCAATCAACGCGTAAGCGCCGTTTTGACCGCCGGAACTGACGCTGCCTGCGTAATTCGCCAACATCATCACCGCGGAGTCTTCCATGCGCTTGCGGGCCACCTCGCCTAATCCCTCAATGAAGCCTGACAGACCCCCTTCGCCAGTGATCTTCAGCACCTGCGTGAGCGTGGGCGCTTTGAATACATACGTCACAGGCACCTTCTCATCCATCGTTTCGCGCCACTGGATGATATAGTTTTGGGCGTCGGGCATTGCAACTGTTTTGCTCAGGTAATTGTTGTCCTTGGACAACTCCTGTATGTCGTCCAGCATCAGGCCTGCCTGCTCCTTGTACCAGGCGTTCAGGTCAAAGGCGCCCGCCGTCAGGGGCAGCGCCGCGAGGGAGAAAAGTATTGCCAGGGTCAGCAGGAGAGCTGTTGTTTTGGTCAATTGCTTCAATGTGTTCAACATGTGGTTTCTCCTTTCGTTGATGCTATTACTTTACCCATAATTACAGTTGTTATGCGCCGGCGTCAGGAAGATGAAATCGCTTCCTGATCGTCAGCGCCGCTGCCTGTTAAAACCATGAGATTTCTATTCCCCTCCGAAGCAAAAGAGAACACATGCGGAAAAGCGATGTTCTCATCTGGAAATCCTGTTAAACAACCATCACTCAATAACCAAGGGGCTGGATCAGACGCCCTGTTCTGCTCCAGCCCCTGCTTCATGACCGCCGGGGGGTTCCGGCGGTGGTTATTTGGTTACTTTTGTTCCACAGCGGATTGGCCGGCGATCTTGCCAAAGACCATGACATCGGGAATCGCGTTTCCGCCCAGGCGGTTTGCGCCATGGATGCCGCCGGTCACCTCGCCTGCCGCGTACAGACCAGGAATGGGGGCGCCATTTTGATCCAGCACCCGCGCGGAAGTGTCAATCATCAGGCCGCCCATGGTGTGGTGGATGGTGGGCACCCGCAGGGAAGCATAGTAGGGCGGTTTGTCAAAAGGATCCTGAAGGAGGTTTTTGCCAAAGGCATCCTTCTGTTCGCCAGCCACAGCCTTGTTGTACTCGGCTACCGCCTTTTCAAGGGTTTCAGCAGGAACGCCCATGTTCTGAGCCAGTTCAGCCAGGGTGTCGCCTTTGACGGCAGTGCCGTTGGCAACCAGTTCGCCAATGGTTTCGTTAAAGTCGTTTTTCACGTCCTCATTGTAGTATTCATGGGCGTCATGCAGGATGAACATCTTCTGCTCCGGCTGCGCCAGCAAGCCCTGGGTTAGGGTGTCGCGCCGGGCGTCCTCCGCCACAAAGCGCTCGCCGTTGATGTTGACAAACAGCTGGTTGGCAGCGTTGATGGAGATGTTGCCGGCCATGCCGCCGGTTTCCGGATGGCCGACCGGCAGCAGTTGGATCCATTCCATGCCGGTGAGGGCAGCGCCCACGGCCTGGGCCATGATGATGCCGTCCCCCGTGGCGCTGACTGAGTTGGTGGAGTTTAAGCCATCCAGCCCGCCCCAGTGGGTATCGTATTTCTTGATTAGTTCAGCGTTGCGGGCAAAGCCGCCGGTGGCCAGGATAACGCCCTTGGCGGCCTTGGCAATGATTTCGTTCTCACCCTGAACGGCCTTGACGCCCACAACGCGGCCATCTTCCACAATAAGCTCCTGGGCTTTGGTGTTCAGCAGGACATCCGCCTTGTCACCGGCGGCTGCAAGCTGCTCGCGGAAAGCGTCAATGGGGCCGGTTACCAGGGGTTTGACAAACTGATGGGTGCGCGGCCACAGGGCGCCGGTCACCGTGGCAACCTGGTCCTGGAAGGCAACGCCCTGACTTTCAAGCCAGGCAATGGATTCTTCAGCGCCGCGGGTCAAGGTAAGCACCAGCTCCAAATCGGCAACATAGTCGCCCCCGCGCCAAGCCTGCAAGGCGTGCAGCTCCGGAGAGTCAAAAATATAGGTGCTGCCAGCCGCCTGGTATTCCTCGATCTGTTTCTTCAAAACGGCCATGGTTTCTTTGTGCAGGTCATTTTGGGGTTCTTCGGTGGCATAAGACATGGCCTGCTCAATGAGTTCCGGGCGCATTTCAACGGCTCCCTGCCGCTTGTCATCCACCGCGTTGTACTGGCCGCCGGCAATGATGGTGGAGCCGCCCAGAACGGGCATCTTTTCCAACACCAGCACGGTGCCGCCATTTTGCAGGACGCTGACCGCAGCAGCCAGGCCGGCGCCGCCGCCGCCCACCACGACCACATCAGCAGTTTTTTCAATCAGTTGGCCTTCGCCAGCTTCTTTTTCAACTTCAACCTTCAGTTTCTCAACATCAGCGCCGGAGGACTTCAAGGCTTCCTCTACAGCTGTCAGGATAGCGACACTGGTGACCGTGGCGCCGGCAACGGTGTCTACCAGCAGGGACTGATATTTGATGATGTCCTGGGGGACCTGTTCCAGGGCAGCGTCGGAAATACCGGGGGTTTCGGTGTGCTCGGTGATTTTGATCTCAAGGATCTTGCTTTCATCGACCGTCACTTCCACCTTCAGCATGTCGTGGATGCCCTTTCCTTCGCCCTGATAGGTGCCGGGGGTAAAGAGGGTCTCGGTTGTCGCGGTTGTCACAAGCCCGCCAAGCAGCACAAGAGACAACAGCAATGCAAGTAGTTTCCTCATGGTTCTACCTCCTGAATATGATTGGCAAATATGTATGCCTGTTTTTATAATACTGCCATGATTTTTGGAGCGCAAGAATTTTTTACAAGAATATAAACACAAATTCGATGCATTAGGCCGAAATTAAGCAAATATAATGTTGTTTAAGCAAATTAATGGGCTGGCGCAGATGTTTGACACTGCTCCAGCCCATTGATGCTTTTGCAATTTTCCTACATCATCGTCTGCCCATTGATGACCAGGCCGAAGCGGTAGCCCAGTTTTTCGGCGGCTTTGCGGCACAGGATCATGCGGGAAAGGAAGATCTCAAAATACTCGGAGATGGGGCAGATCTCCGTGTCGATGGACAGGGTGAGGCGGATCTCCATCCCCTCCCTGATGACCTCCACCCTGGAGTCCACCACCGCGTAATTGACCCGGTCATGGATGTCCAGGGCAATGGTCTCCTTGTCCCTGACGCGGCTGCGCCTAACGTCGGTCTTGTCCGCGATGATGAGGGCCGCCGCGATGTCGTTGACCGGGAAGGCGGTCGCCTCGTCATGGTTGCCGATGGCGGTGACGATGGTGGCGATGTCCGTCACGTCTGCCCCCATGTTATTTAGAATTTGAAAGGCCATGAGCGCGCCGGAGGTCTCATGCCGGTTGCGGTTGACCAGGTTGCCGATGTCGTGCAGGAAGCCCGCGATGGCCGCCAGCTCGCCGTCCCGGGCGCAGTGGCCGGTCCGGGATAAAATGTCCCTGGCTGTGACCGCCACCTTGGTGACGTGGGCAAAGCTGTGCTCCGTAAAGCCGATGGCCTTTAAGGACTCGTCCGATTTTTGAATGTAGGCGCGCACAGCCGGGTTGTGTTTAACGTCTTCAAGCGTGATCTTCATGATTTTTCCTCACAGGTTTAAAATAATCTCATCAACAATATATCAAAAATCGCCAGCGCGTCAAAGCCGGCGTTTAAAACAAAGCCCGGGTGTTTCCCCGGTTTCCTTCGCGCGTGACGAATATGCGTGCCTGTGATAAAATAACAGGACTGTTTTTCTGGAGGAAAGTTTTGGACAAGGCTCAGATGCAGCGCCTGGAAGCGCTGATGGAACAGGTGCAAAAGCCCGCCCGCTACATGGGGGGCGAGGTCAACAGCGTTAAAAAGGACTGGGAGGGCAGGACCAGCTTCTGCTTTGCCTTCCCGGACAGCTACGAGGTGGCGATGAGCCATCTGGGCATGAAGGTTATCTACGAAGCGGTGAACCTGGAGGACGACCTGCTGTGCGAGCGCGCGATGATGCCCTGGGTGGACATGGCGGACAAAATGAAGGAGCAGGGCATCCCCCTGTTTTCACTGGAAAGCAAAAGGGCGCTGAGCGAGTTTGACGTGGTGGGCTTCACCCTGCAGTATGAGATGAGCTACACCAATGTCCTGGCGATGCTGGACCTGGGCGGCATCCCGCTGACCCATGGCCAGCGCGGTGAAAAAAAACCCATCATCATCGCGGGCGGCCCCTGCGCCTCCAACCCGGAGCCCCTTTATGAGATCATCGACGCCTTTATCATGGGCGACGGTGAAAAGGCCAACAACGAGGTGCTGCGCGCCGTGGGCAAGGGGCGCAAAGAGGGCCTGTCGCGGGCAAACATCCTGTTGTCCCTGGCCCAGATCCCGGGCGTGTATGTGCCCTCCCTGTACGAAGCCCGTTATAAGGAGGACGGCACCCTGGCCGCCTTTGAGCCAAAGACCGATCAAGCGCCCAAAACGATCCAAAAGCGCATTGAATTGGATCTGGACGCCGCCGTCTTCCCCAAGACCATTCCCCTGCCCTTTACCGAGGCCGTGCATGACCGCGTCGTGCTGGAGGTGATGCGCGGCTGCACGCGCGGCTGCCGCTTCTGCCAGGCGGGGATGCTCTACCGCCCTGTCCGGGAAAGAAGCCCGGAGAAGCTGCTGGAACTGGCCCAGAGCCTGTTTGACAGCACGGGTTATGAGGAGATGAGCCTGTCCAGCCTGTCAACCGGGGACTATACCTGCCTGCTGGAATTGATCAAAGGGCTGAACGAGCAGTTTAAGGATAAGATGGTGTCCCTCTCCCTGCCCAGCCTCAGGATCGACAACCAGCTGCAGGAGGCGCTGGTTGACACCGCCCAGGTCAAAAAATCCGGCCTGACCCTGGCGCCGGAAGCCGGCACGCAAAGGCTGCGCGACGTGATCAACAAGGGCGTGACGGAAGAAGACCTGCTGCGCACGGTGAGTGAGGCCTTTGAATCCGGCTGGAGCCAGGTGAAACTGTACTTCATGATCGGCCTGCCCACCGAACGGGATGAGGACCTGCTGGGCATCGCCGATTTGGCCAAAAAAGTCGTGGCCGCCTATTATGCCCTGCCCAAAGAAAAGCGGGCGAAAGGGTTAAAGGTGGTGGTCAGCGCCTCCACCTTTGTGCCCAAGCCCTTCACCCCCTTCCAGTGGGCGGCGCAGGACAGGCTGGAGGAGATCAAGAGAAAGCAACTGCTGTTAAGGGAGGCGCTGCGCATCAAGGGCGTGACCTTCAACTGGCACGACCCGGAGACCAGCTTCCTGGAGGCCTGTTTCGCCAGGGGCGACAGGCGTTTGGGCAAGGTCCTGCTGCGCGCCTATGAACTGGGCTGCCGCCTGGACGGCTGGAACGAGCATTTTAAATACGACGCCTGGCTTCAGGCCTTTTCAGACGCCGGGCTTTCCCCCCAGTTTTACGCCAACCGGGAGCGGAACAAAGACGAGCTGCTGCCCTGGGACTTTGTGGACATCGGCGTCACCAGGGCCTACCTCTTGCGCGAGAACGAGCGGGCGCACAAAGAGCAGACCACGCCGGACTGCCGCCTGGGCTGCGAAGGCTGCGGGCTGAGGCGCTTTGAGGGGGTGTGCCTGAAATGAAAATGCTGGTCGTGTTTGAAAAAATGGGCATCAACCGCTTCATCGGCCACCTGGATTTGCAGCGCGCCATGCAGCGCGCGCTGAGAAGGAGCGGGCTGCCCGTCTGCTATTCCCAGGGCTTTAACCCCCACCTGCTGCTCAGCTTCGCCTCCCCCCTTTCTGTCGGGGTGCAGGGCGAGAACGAGGTGATGGAGCTGCCCCTGGCCGCTGAGATTTCTGAAACCGAATTTCTGGAAAAACTCAACCAGAGCCTGCCGGAAGGGCTCAAGGCCAAAAAGGCGAAATTGCTGGAGGATGAGGTGGCCCCCGCCATGGCCAGGCTGGCCGCCGCCGTCTACCGCATCACCCCCTGTGAAGGGGCGCAGACCCTGTTTGACGCGGCACCTAAGTTCCTGAAGCTGGAAAGCCTGCCCTACACCAAGAAAACCAAGACCAGGGAGCGCACGGACGATTTCAGGCCGCTTCTTTACAACCTGACCGTGAAGGGCGATGACCTGATCGCGGTTTTAGCGGTGAAGGAGAGCGGCACGGGCAAGCCGGAGCAGTTGATGAATTTGCTGTGCGATTTCGCGGGGCTGCCACTCCCGCGCTGCCTGGTCACGCGCACGGCGCTGCTGGATGAGCGGTTCAAGCCCCTGGAGGAACCTTGAAAGAGCTGCTGATCCGCTCAAAGGGGGAGACGCCCGCCCTGGCCCTTGTGAAGGACAGGGTGCTGATCGAGTACTGGGAACTGGATGAAGACCTGGCTTGGCAGGCGGGGGCGATTTATTTGGGCCGCGCGAACCGTTTCATGAAAAGCCTGAAGGCCCTGTTTGTGACGCTGGAGAACGGCGTTGAAGGCTTTTTGCCCTTTGACGAGATGCTCTCCCCCCAGGGCGTCAGGCCGGGGGACGCCCTTCTGGTTCAGATCAAAAAGCCCGCCCAGGGCGGTAAATCCGCCTTTTTGACCCAGGATATCAGCCTGCCCGGACGCTTCACGATGCTTTTGCCAAACGGGAAGACCGCCCACGCCAGCAAGAGGGCTGAAAACAAGCAGGCGATGAAGATGCTGGCCCGCCGCCTGTGCCCGGAGGACATGGGCCTGGTGCTGCGCAAGAACGCGGAAGCTGCGCCCAAAAAGGCGCTTGAAGACGAGATCACCTCCCAGGTTCTTTTGTGGCAAAGGGTCCATGAAAAGGCCGCGAAAACCAGCGCGCCTGCCCTGATCCAAAGCGCGCCCGGCATCCTGGAGCGGCTGCTCCGGGATGAATTGGAGCTGCCGGAGAGGGCCGTCTGCGATGACGAGAAACTGGCTACCTCCCTGCCCCTGCCGTGCCGGATCGAAACGGATCCTTTTTCGCTGTACGGGATTGAGCAGCAGCGCTATCTGGCTTTAAAACGCCGGGTATACTTGCCCTCAGGCGGCCAGGTGGTCCTGGATCCCTGCGAGGCCGCGCTGATGATTGACGTCAACACGGGCAAGGACACCGGCAAGGCGGGCGACCTGGCGCTGCGCACCAACCTGGAGGCCGCCCATGAGATCGCGAGGCTCCTGCGCTTGAGGCGCGTTGGCGGCATGATCCTGATCGACTTCATCGACATGGCAACCGACACCCACCGGGAAAAGGTGAAGCAGGCGCTGGAAGATGCGCTGAAGGAGGACAGGATGTCCACCGAGGTCCTGGGCTTTACCCGCTTAGGATTGATTGAAATGACAAGGCGGCGCGGGGAAAACGCCCTACTTGCGCAGACCCTGACAAACGATGCCGCCCAGGAGGAAGAGCACAACCATGCGTGACGCCGTCAGGCCGGTCAGCCGGGAAGAGATGGAAAGCCAGCGGGAGCTGGCTGAACAGATCAGAAAACGCCCGGACAGGCCGCGCACCTACCACATCATCACCTATGGCTGCCAGATGAACGCCCATGACTCAGAGACCCTGGGCGGGATGCTGGAAAGCATGGGCATGAACAAGAGCCTTGAAAGGGATGAGGCCGACCTGATCCTGTTTAACACCTGCTGCATCCGGGACAACGCGGAGCGCAGGGCAATGGGCAACATCATCTTCACCAAGGAGATCAAAAAAAAGCGCCCGGAGCTGCTGGTCGGCGTCTGCGGCTGCCTGGCCCAGCAGGAGGGCTTCGCTGAAAAGCTGAGGACACGCTACCCGCATGTGGATTTCAGCTTTGGCACGGGCGAAATCTACCTTTTGCCCCAGCGGCTTTTGTCAGCACTTGAGGGCAGGCGGGAGGATGCTTTTCAAAGGGGCGAGGACAGCACGCTGTATGAGGGTCTTCCCGTCCTCCGCACCTCCCCGTTTTTTGCCTACCTGAACGTGATGTACGGCTGCGACAACTTCTGCTCCTACTGCATCGTGCCCATGGTGCGCGGGCGGGAGAGAAGCCGCGACCTGCGTGAGATCGTGAAGGAGGCCGAGGCCCTGGTGAAGGACGGCGTAAAGGAGATCATGCTGCTGGGCCAGAACGTCAATTCCTACGGCACCGACCTGGGCAAGGCCCGCTTCCACGACCTGCTCCACGCGCTTTCAGACACCGGCGTTAAAAGGCTCCGCTTCATGACCAGCAACCCCAAGGACCTGTCGGATGAATTGATCCGGGAAATGGCGGACAACCCTGCCGTCTGCCTCCAGCTGCACCTGCCGGCCCAATCCGGCAGCGACGCGGTGCTCAAGGCGATGAACCGCCGCTACACCCGGGACTGGTACTTAAACCGGGTGCGCGCGCTTCGCGAGGCCATTCCTGAGATCGGGCTGACCACCGACCTGATCGTCGCCTTCCCCGGGGAGACGGAGGAACAGTTTTTGGAAACCCTGTCCCTGGTTCATGAGGTGCGCTATGACAGCGCCTTCACCTTCATCTACAGCCCCAGAACGGGCACCGCCGCGGCCAAACTGGAAGGGCGGATCGCGCCTGAGGTGGCGACAGACCGCATCCAGCGCCTGATCAAGGCCCAGGATGAGATCACCGCGGAGGTGCTTCACAGCCTGATCGGGCAGGAGGCGCTGGTGCTGGCGGAAGGAACCTCAAAGCGCGATCAGAAGCAGCTGACCGGCAAGACCGCGCGCGGCACAGCCTGTAATTTTTTGGGCAGCGCCGATCAGATCGGGCAGATCGTGAAGGTCAAAATCACCGGCCAGGGCAGCAACACGCTCAAAGCAATTCAAATATAAAGGAGAACAACATGGAAAAGATTCTGGAAAAAGCACGGGAACTGGGCCAGCTCATCGCCGAGTCCAAGGAGTTCAAAAGCCTCAATGAGGAGGAGCAAAACGCCTCCTCCAACGCCGAACTGTCCGACCTGATCGCCCAATACACCGACCTGCGCGACAAGATCGCCGCGATGGACCTGGACGGCGATGAGAACGAAGAGGCGCTGGATGAACTGGAAAACGAAGCGGATAAGCTGCAAAGCCAGATTACGAACCATCAGAGCATGCTCAGCGTCAACCTGGCCAGGCTGAACTTCAACCGCATGATGGAGCGCGTCAACCGCGCGCTTCAAGCCAAGCTGACGGGCGAAGATGAGTTTGCCGCGGAAGAAGGCTGCAGCAGCGGCAGCTGCGCGGGCTGCTCCGGCTGCGGAGATCCGCGCTGAAACAGGCCTGTTTCCCTGAAGGATGAAAAAATCAGTCTGGCTGAAGAGCCGGGCGGGTTCAGGTTCCATCCTCTGTGCTTAATAATAGGACTGCTGTTTTGAGAGAATAACAGTCCTTTTTTATTTTTGTGCCGTAAATTATATCGCTCTTATGTGTCTTTGTAATAATATGACATCTAGCAAGGTCGGAGTTGGGTGCAACGGAGTAGAAACCTGTGTCTATGATCAAAATAATGGCGAATGAAGCCGCTTCAAAGATATTCCTTAAAAGTCAGGAAAAGGACAATAATTTAAATACTCATTTGATACAATTCGTAATCACGCTGATGATGGTTTCTTTTTCCCTCGGTTTGGATTCTGCCACCATAATGGTTAGCGCTACCAAGGTGTGGTCGTCCAATAATTTCTCCCCATTTGCCCCATAAAGGATATTATTGCGATCCAAAAAGTAAAGGAACATTGTGGCGGCAATCCGCTTGTTACCGTCCACGAAACTATGATTCTTTGTGATTAGGTAGAGTAAATTGGCCGCTTTTTCTTGCAGAGTCGGATAAATATCCTGACCAGCAAATGACTGGTAGATATTGCCAATACTCCCCCTAAAAGAATCATCCTTTTCCTTGCCAAAAAGCTCTGATTCATTGCCAAGCCGCATGCTGTCAATAACCGCTTTACACTCCTCATAGCTCAGCACATAAGCACTGCCAAATCCCTGCGGGCGTTTCAGTCTTTGATGGTCGTAATCATCAAGAAGAGAAAGAGCTACACTATAACGCTGAATAACAGTCAGAACTTGAGCGGCGTCCAGATTATCCCGGACACGTTGCATCAAATTGATGGCCATTCCTAATTGCTTAAGACGCGTTTCATTTGCTGCGTAACCTTTCATCAGATATGTTTTCAAAATCTGATTAGCCCACTTGCGAAACGCAACGCCGCGTTGTGATTTCACCCGATATCCAACAGAGATAATGACATCCAGGTTGTAATAGGCTGGTGGCCTGGACGCCTTTCCCTCACTTCTGTCGAAAATTTCGACAGAAGTCCCTCTATCCAATTCACCTTCTTTGAATATGTTACCAATGTGATAAGCAATGGATGATCTGGCTGTGTCAAACAAGATGCTCATTTGTTCTTGCGTCAGCCACACTGTATCTTTATCCGGCGTGACTGTGACATCCAAAACAAGCTGACCATTTGTATATGTTATCAATTCCTGATTGCTTTCCATGTGTCCCCCGCTGCAAATCTATAATTATCGCGCTGTGCGCTTAATATTAACACAGTTTAGAGCAAAGCATAAACTAACAATTATTGTATTGCGGTATGAAAAGATTGCTACTCTCTCTAGAAAACGCTCCATCGCGAAACTCCGAATCAACACACGCGCTTGGTCGTTATCTCCGCCGGATAAATTTCGAATTTTCGCTTTCAACTGCGTGGCTGTTTTAATCATAACATCACCTCTGTATAGATTCGCACATCTTTCTCAATTCCAAGCGTTTTTGCATAGTACATCAGGTTTCCAAGATTCTTTCCTTTGCTGTTCATATACTCCTTGATAGCGGTCTGAAATGTTTGAACTTCTATGTCTTTCTTTGCTCTGATGATATCACACAGCGTCCGTTCCCGATCATAAACCGGCACTTCATTGCCGATAGAAGTCTTCACACTGGCAATGCCCATTTGATGCCACTTCGGCTTAATGTGGATAACCCGCACGCCTTGTTCCCTGATATGCGTAGAATTGTAGTTGCTCGGCACGGTCACAGTTGTAATGGAAGGCTCTCTGTCCATGAAGCCGTACAAATACAGGGCGCTTTCATGAGAAAATACAATTCTGCCATTTCTGACATAAAGCAGGAAATAATCATCATCCCAGGCATCCTCAGCCTGATAAATTCCGTGTGCGACTCTCTCTAATCCGCGCGCCTTTACATACTTGGACAATGTGCTTTTAGAAACATCATGTTCCAGTACGACAGATGTTCGAAGATAGCCCTTGTTCTCTTCCACAAGCCGATCAAGAATTTCAAATTTACTCAACTTGGCACCTCGATTCATTGAACAGCAAAACACTTTTTCGCTGATTATTCTACCATAAGACAGCGAGAAGGTAAACTCAGGTTTTTGTCTCAGGTTTTTGCCAAATACCAGAGGCGTTTTCATTTTTCCCTTCTGAGTGAGTTAAGAACTTTCATATATTCTGTCATTTTAGCTTACAGCAGAAGAAAGAAACCGGTTCAATCCCTTTTATCCGCAAACATGTCAAATCATGGTATAATAGGCCCATCTTTCAAGGAGTGTGGAGCGTGGCAGAACTGACCCCGATGATGCGCCAGTACCTGGAACTGAAGGAGGCCAACCCGGACACCCTTCTGTTCTTCCGTCTGGGCGATTTTTATGAAATGTTCTTTGAGGACGCCATCACCGCGAGCCGCGAGCTGGAGTTGACCTTAACCGGACGCGACTGCGGGCTTGAGGAGCGGGCGCCCATGTGCGGCGTGCCCTGGCACGCGGTGGACGGCTACATCGCGCGGCTCATCGCCAGGGGCTACAAGGTGGCGATCGCAGAGCAGACGGAAGACCCCGCCAAAACCAAAACACTGGTGAAGCGGGATGTCGTCCGCATTGTGACGCCGGGCACCTACTCGGAGGACCTGGCGCAAAAGCACCTGGAAAACCGGTTCGTGGCCGCCGTTTACCTGACCGGAAAGCGCGCGGGCATCGCGTTTTGCGACATCTCAACAGGCGAATTGTTCGCGCGGGCCTTCCCGGAGGGGGCAGAGGCCCTGGCCGCCTTCCTGTCTGCACAGCAGCCCAGCGAGGTCATCAGCAATGACGAAGAAACGTTGAAGACCCTGTTTAAGGGCTATGTGAGCAGCGTCCGCAAAGAGGGCTTCGCTATAAAGCGGGCGCGCGCCGCGATCAACGAGCAGTTTTCCGTGAACAGCCCGGAGGCCATCGGCATCTCCTCCCGGGATGAGTTGATTATCTGCCCCGTGGGCGGCCTTTTGGCCTACATCAACGACACGCAGAAGATCAGCTTAAAGCACATCACGACCGTCACCATCCTGCACAAGGACCAGTTCATGCCTCTGCCCAACAACACCAGGCGGAGCCTTGAGCTGGTGGAGGGCTTAAGGGGCAAGACCGGACGCGGCACACTGCTGTATGAACTGGACAAGACCAAAACCGCCATGGGCGCGCGCCTGCTGCGCTCCTGGGTGGAAAAACCGCTGATTAACAAACAGCAAATTGAGGCGCGGCTGGACTGCGTTGAAGCCCTTTACAGGGATCCCATGAAGCTGGAGGAAACAGCGCACCTTCTGGGCGAGGTCTATGACCTGGAGCGGCTGCTGTCCAAACTCAGCTACCGTACCTTAAACCCCAGGGATTGCCTGGCGCTTCTGCGCTCGCTTCAAAAAGCGCCGGAGGCGCAGAAGATCCTGGAAGGCTTAAAGCAGGAGGGCTTCCTTGAGATCAGGCGGCTCCTTAGCCCGCAGGAGGAATTGACCGGCCTGCTCGCGCGCGCGATTTCGCCTGACGCGCCTGTCCTGCTATCAGACGGCGGCGCCATCAGGGAAGGCTACAGCCGGGAGCTGGACGAGGCCAGGCTGGCCGCGAGGGACGGGCGAAAATGGATCTCCGACCTGGAAGCCAGGGAGAAGGAAGCGACCGGAATCAAGAACCTGAGGGTGCAGTACAACCGCGTGTTCGGCTACTACATCGAGGTGACCAAGTCCTACTACAACCTGGTGCCGGAGCACTACATCAGGCGGCAGACCCTGGCCAACTCCGAGCGCTACACGACGGAAGAATTAAACGACCTGGAGCGCCGCGCCCTCACCGCCCAGGAGGAGAGCGCGAGGCTTGAGAGCGAGCTGTATAACGACGTTTTGGACCAGCTCTTGGGTCACATCGCGCCGCTGAAGGACCTGGCCCTGGGCTACAAGAGCCTGGACGCGCTGCAGTCCCTGGCGCGCGTGGCCATGGAGAAACACTATGTGCGCCCGAGCATCAACGAGGAAGGCCGCCTTTCTATCCTGGATGGTCGCCATCCGGTGGTGGAAAGCGCGCTGCCGGAGGGCGGCTTTGTGCCCAACGACACGCAGATGAACCGGGATGAGCGCGTGATGATCGTGACCGGCCCCAACATGGCCGGCAAATCCACCTACATGCGCCAGGTGGCCCTGATCGCCATCATGGCGCACCTGGGCTCCTTCGTCCCGGCGCAGGAGGCGGACATCCCGCTGATCGACAATGTATACACGCGAATTGGCGCCCAGGATGACCTGGCCAGCGGGCAGTCCACCTTCATGGTGGAGATGACCGAGCTGTCCCAGATCCTGCGCGGCGCGACATCGCGCTCCCTGGTGGTGCTGGATGAGGTGGGGCGGGGCACCGGGACGCTGGACGGCCTCTCCATCGCCTGGGCGGCGGTTGAATACCTGGCAAACCCGGAGAAGTCCGGCGCGCTCACGCTGTTTGCCACCCACTATCACGAGTTGTCCGGCATGGAGGGCTCCCTGCCGGGGGTGGTCAACCTGAGCGTGCTGACCAAGGAACTGGGAGACGAGGTCATCTTCCTGCACAAGATCAAGCGCGGCGGGGCGGACAAGTCCTTTGGCGTGTATGTGGCCAGGATGGCCGGCGTGCCCAGGAGCGTGGTGTCACGCGCAAGAGAGATCCTGGCCCGGCTTGAAGCCAGCAACATCACCAACGACACCATCGGGCAAAACATTTTGGAAAAGAAAACCAAAAAGAACGAGCAGATGCAATTGACCGATTACGCGCGGGTGGAGTTTGTGCAGGAGGTGGCCAATCTGGACGTGCTGCAGATGAGCCCGATGGACGCGCTGAACCATTTGTTCCTCTTGAAGGAAAAAGCAAGGAAACTGTAAGGAGATAGGATGGCCGGAAAGATCCGGGTGCTGCCAAGCGAGGTGGTCGAGCTGATCGCCGCAGGCGAGGTGGTGGAGCGCCCAAGCAGCTGCATAAAAGAATTGGTGGAGAACAGCCTGGACGCCGGGGCAACCGCGGTGAGCGTGTCCATTGAGGGCGGCGGGCTGGACATGATCCGGGTGACGGACAACGGCGGGGGCATCGCCCCCACTGATCTGAACCTGGTGTTTATGCCGCACGCCACCAGCAAATTAAACCGGGCGGAGGACCTGCACCGGGTGATCACCCTGGGCTTCCGGGGGGAGGCGCTCCCCTCCATCGCCCGGGTGTCCAAGGTGACGCTTCAATCCCGGCAAAAAGGCGAGCAAAGCGGCATGAAGGCGGTGAACGAAGGCGGGAAGTTGATCTCCGTCACCGAGGCCGCCTGCGCCGAGGGAACGCAGATCACGGTCAAGGACCTGTTCTACAACGCCCCGGTGCGCCGGGATTTCATGAAAAAGCCGCAAAGGGAGACCGCCCTGTGCGCGGAACTGATGGAGCAGTTGATTTTGTCCCGCCCGGACGTGGCCTTCCGCTTCACAGCGGACGGGAAACTGTTGTTTTCAAGCCCGGGGGACGGACAACTGAAAAACGCGCTTTTGACCATCTACGGTTTGGCCACGATGAAGGCGCTGGTGCCGGTGGACGGCAACGGCCAGGGGCTTTTGGTCAAGGGCTTTCTGGGCGTCGGCGAGCAGGCCAGGGGCAACCGCGGCCACCAGCATTTTTTCTTAAACGGCCGGGCTGTCCGCTCAGCGCTTTTAAGCCGCGCGGTGGAGGAGGCCTGCCGCCACCGGGTGATGACCGGGCGTTATCCCATGTTCGCCTTAAACCTGTCCCTTCCCTATGAGCTGGTGGACGTCAACGTCCATCCCAACAAGTGGGAGGTGCGCTTTTCAAACGAGCAGGCCGTCCTGTCCGCCTTAACGATGATCGTATCGGACGCCCTTCAGACCGCGCCGCTTGAGAGCCCGCCGCCGCTGTTTGAAGCGCCTGTAAAAATGGATGAAGCGCAGGTCACGCGGCTTGAGCCGAGCGCGGAAAAAATCATCCAGGTGCAGGCAGCCCCGGAGGTTCATCAGGAACCGCAGGCCGCCCGCGCCCTCACCGCCCGGGACAGTGCAAGGGAGCAGGTTTTATCGTCTGTGCCACAGCCTGAAGCCCCAGCAGTTCTTCCAACAAAGCCCGCGCCTGAAAGGGTCGAGCAGGTGGAAAGCCCGGTTCTCTCAAAGGAAGACCGGAAGATCAGGGTGCTGGGCGTCGCCTTTCACACCTACATCATCCTGCAGCAGGGGGAGCGCATCCTGCTGATCGACCAGCACGCGCTGCATGAGCGGCTGCTGTTTGACAAGCTGATGGCCTCCGCCCACACCACCCAGCCCTCCCAGACCCTGTTGTTGCCCGTGGTGCTGGACCTGGACTACCCCAACTACCAGGCCTTTCTGGCCTACCGGGAGGATCTGGCCCAGGCGGGCTTTGAGGCGGAGGAGTTTGGGGACCGCGCGGTGCGCCTGTTGAGCGTGCCGGTGGAGCTGGGAGAGCCGCTGGCCGAGCGCAGTTTTCAGGACGCGCTGGATGAGTTGAAGGACAGGGGCAGCCTCTCCGGCCAAAGCAGGCGGGAGCGCATCATCATGGCCTCCTGCAAGCACGCGGTGAAAGGCGGGGAGCGTTTGCCGGAGGACGCGCTGCAGCACCTGGTGGATGAGATGCTGGACAAGGGCACCATCCCCACCTGCCCGCACGGGCGGCCGATCGCCCTGGAACTGACCAGGCGGGAGCTTGAAAAGCGCTTCCGGCGCATTCAGGGCTGATGAAGAATTCAGTTCTGGTGCTGGCAGGGCCCACCGCCTCCGGAAAATCCGCGCTCTCCCTTCCCCTGGCGAAAGCGTTAAACGGTGAGATCGTCTGCATGGACTCCATGCAGGTCTATCGTTACATGGACATCGGGACCGCCAAACCGGACAGGGATGAGCAGGCGCAAGTAAAACACCATCTGTTTGATATTTTGGACCCGGATCAGAGTTTTTCCGTGGCGGAATACGCTGTCTTGGCGCAGGAAACGATCCATGACATCCATCGCCGGGGCAAACTGCCCATCTTTTGCGGCGGGACGGGGCTTTACCTGCGCGCCCTCTCCGGCGGCATGGATTTTGGCGGGACCCAGGCGGATGAAGCGATCCGCGCGCGCTATCAGCGCCTCGCGCAGGAGCAGGGCAATGAGGCGGTCCATCGCATCTTATTAGAAAAAGACCCTGAAAGCGCCCAGAACCTGCACCCCAACAATCTGCGCCGCGTGATCCGCGCGCTTGAAATTTTGGAAATCACCGGAAAACCCATGAGCCGGCAGACAAGAAAGGGAAAGGAGCCCCTCCCCTACACGCTTTTTATATATGCCCTGTCCTGGCCCCGGGAAACCCTGTATGAGCGCATCAACTTGCGGGTGGATCGGATGATGGAGATGGGGCTGTTGGACGAGGTCAAAAACCTGCTGAACAGGGGCGTGCCCCTCACCGCCCAGAGCATGCAGGGCCTGGGGTATAAGGAACTGGTGCCCTTTATCAACGGGGAAACGGAGCTTGAGGAAACCCTGGAGGTGTTGAAGCGGCGGACGCGCAACTACGCCAAGCGGCAGATCACCTGGTTCAAGGTGGAAAAAGACCTGCGCTGGCTGAGCGGGGAAGACGGGACAGCGACAAACACGGACATCATCATCAAAGAAATGAGCAAACGATGAGCAGACTGGATGAATTGATCAAAAAAGCGGAGCAGGACCTGAAGGGCGTTTTCGCGGAGTTTGAGCGGGTGGAAGAGACCGGCACCGACCGGGTGCTGGACGCCTTTTCCTGCCACCGCGTGGCCGCGATGCATTTTTCGCCGTCAACCGGCTATGGCTATGACGACGTGGGCCGCGACACCCTGGAAAAGATCTGCGCCGATATTTTCAAAGCGGAGGAGGCCATCTGCCGCCCCATGCTGGCCAGCGGCACCCACACCCTGGCCCTGGGCCTGTTTGGCCTGCTGCTGCCGGGGGATGAACTGCTCCTGGCCAGCGGCGCGCCTTATGACACCCTGCACGGGGTCATCGGCACAAAGAAGGAGCCAGGCTCCCTGATGGAGATGGGCGTCACCTCCCGCGCGGTGGATTTGACACGGGAGGGCGCCCTGGATGTCCAGGGGGTGGTTTCCGCGATGAACGACAAGACCAAAGTGGTCTTTATCCAGAGGAGCCGCGGCTATGCCTTGAGGCCCTCGCTGTTCCCTTCCGACATGAAAGAGCTGATCTCCGCCGTGAAGCAGAAAAAGCCGGACGTCTTCTTATTTGTGGACAACTGCTACGGCGCCTTCGTCACAGAGGACGAGCCCACGTATTACGGGGCGGACGTGGTGGCCGGCAGCCTGATCAAAAACCTGGGCGGGGGCCTTGCGCCAACAGGCGGCTACCTGGCAGGAAGCGCTCGCGCCATCGCCCGGATCGAAAACCGCCTGACAGCGCCCGGCATCGGGCGGGAGGTGGGCAGCTTTGAAGCCAGCTACCGCCCCTTCTATCAGGGGCTGTTCATGGCACCGCACACGGTGTGCCAGGCGAAAAAAACAGCCGCCCTGTCCGCCCGCGTGGCGGAACTGCTGGGCATGAAGGCCTATCCCGCGTCCGATGAAGCGCGCAGCGACATCATCCAGGCGCTGGTTTTGGGCACGCCTGAAAAGGTGATCGCCTACTGCGGGGGCATCCAAAGCGCCTCGCCGGTTGATTCCTTCGCGGCGCCGGAGCCCTGGGCGATGCCCGGCTACCAGGACCCGGTCATCATGGCGGCGGGCGCCTTTGTGCAGGGCGCGTCCATTGAGTTGAGCTGCGACGCGCCGATGCGCGAGCCCTTCGCGGTGTATCAGCAGGGGGCGCTCACCTATTCCTCCGGAAAAAGGGCGGTCAAAAGCGCGTTTGAGCGCCTGCTGGAGGCAAAAAATGCCTAAGTGGACAACTAGGCAAAAGCAGGCCATCACCGCGCGCAACCGGGAGATCCTGGTATCCGCCGCCGCCGGCAGCGGGAAGACCGCGGTTTTGATCGAGCGGGTGATGAGCCTGCTGGAAGAAGGCATGCAGCTGGACCGGATGCTGGTGATGACCTTTACCCACGCGGCGGCGGACGAGATGAAGGAGCGACTGACCGAGCTTTTAAGCCAAAGGGCCGAAGGGAACGAGCACTTAAGGCGGCAGTACGCGGCGCTTGGGAGGGCGGACATCAGCACGCTGCACAGCTTCTGCATGCGGCTGATCAAACAGCATTTTCAGGCGGTGGGCACCGACCCCCTCTCCAAACCAGCTGAAGAAGCGGTGGCGGATGAGCTTTTGACCGAGGCACTGGACGAGGCACTGGACAAGCTGCACGATGAGATAACCCCTGAAGCCCTCAGCCTGTTTGAGCGCTTCAGGGAAGACGAGATTATCCAAATGGTCCGCGACCTGTATGCCTTCCTGATGTCCCAGGAAGCGCCCTTTGAGTGGCTTAACAGCATGATTTTAAGCCTGCCGAAGGAAAGCGTGTATGAGCACCCCTGGTGTCAGGTGGTTAAAAGGGAGGCAGCCCTGATGCTTGAGGGGGCGGAGGAACTGGCGAAAACAGCGCTTCAGGTCTGTCATGAGCCGCTGGGGCCCGCGCGGTACATCCCGGCCATCACGGACGACCTGAACATGGCGAAGATGCTGAGGGAGAGCCTTTTGAGCGAGCCCCGCTTCACCTGGACAAGCCCCAACTTCACCAAGCTGGCCAGCAAGAAAAAGGACATGGTGGAGGACGAGGACCTGACCAATTATGTCAAGGATGGCCTTCGCAAACAGATCAAAAACCTGATCGGCAAGGCCTTGGCCCTGCTGCCGCAAAGCGAGGAGCAGGCAGCCGAGTGGGCACGAAAAACAGCGGACACCCTGCCGCAACTGCAGGCGCTGTCAGACCTGCTGCATGGGATGCACGCGCGCTATCAGGAGAAAAAGGCGGCCAAGGCGCTCTGGGATTTTAACGATTTGGAGCACCTGGCGCTAAAGGCCCTGTCCGATCCCTTGGTTCAGCAGGACGCCGCCTCCTCCTATGACGCGCTGTTTGTGGACGAGTACCAGGACGTTTCCCAGATTCAGGAGGCGATCATACGGAAATTGCGCAATGAACAGAACACGCTGTTCATGGTGGGGGACGTGAAGCAGAGCATCTACCGTTTCCGCCTGGCGGACCCCTCCCTTTTCCTCAGCAAATTCAACCGTTTCAGCACGGATGAGGACGCGCCATGCCGGCTGATCAACTTGAAGGAAAACTTCCGCTCCAGCAAGAACATCCTGGACGCCACCAACCTGGTGTTTGAGCACGCGATGCAGGAGGATGCGACGGAGCTGAAATACGATGAAGAAGCCAGTCTGTCCACCTTCAAAACGGGCGAACTTGACCCGCCGGTTGAGCTGTGGCTGCTGACCCGGGACATGGATCAGCCGCAGGAAGAATTTGAGGATGAATTTAAGCCTGATGTTGACGAAAATGACGAGGAAGCGGAGGAAAACGAAGGTACGGCCGCTTCAAACAAACGAGACAGGGGCGAGATGGAGCGGGCTTTTGTGTATGAAGCCCGTCTGATCGCAAGGCGCGTCAAGGAGCTGATCGGCAAAGAGATCAGGGACGGGGAAACGACCCGCGAGATCCAGTACCGCGACGTCGCCATCCTGCTCCGCTCAGCCGCGAACAGGGCGGCTGTGATGGCGGAGATTTTAAACGCCGCGGGCATCCCCACCTATTCAGACTCCGAGGGCGAGTTTTACACGCAGTCGAACATCCGGGATACCCTGTCCATCCTGCAGGTTCTGGACAACCCTCTTCAGGACGTCCCCCTGCTGTCCGCGCTGTCCTGCCCCGCCTTTTCTTTTACGCCGGATGAACTGGCCAAACTGCGCCTGTTTGACCGGGACCGGGACGCGCCGCTTCACAAGGCCTTTATTGAATTGGCCAAGACGGAGCCCAGGTTTCAAAAAGCGAAGGAAAAACTGGACGCCTGGCGGCTGATGGCGCAGGCCATGCCGCTTGAGCGCTTCATCGCCTTTTTGCTCAGGGACTCGGGGCTGTACATGGTCGCGGGCGCGAAGGAGGACGGCGCCATCAGGCGCGCCAACCTGCGCATCCTGGTGTCCCGCGCCGCGCCCCAGCCGCAGCCCCAGAACCTGTCCGACTTTGTGGAGCGGGCGCTTCGCCAGATGAAGCAGAAAAACCGCGACCGCAGCGCCAGCCTCGGGATGAGTGAAAACGTGGTGCGCATCATGACCATGCACAAATCAAAGGGCTTGCAGTTCCCCATCGTGTTTCTGCCGGATTTGGCCAGCAATTTCAGCGGCAAACGAACAAGCCCAAACCTCCGGATGGACGCGCAGACGGGCTTGGCCCTGATGCAGATTGACCCCAAAGCCCGCATGAAATCGGAGGGTTTTGGCCTAAGCGCCTTGAAAATCAAGAAAGACCGCGAGGAACTGGCGGAGGAAGCCAGGCTCCTGTACGTGGGCATGACCCGGGCCAAGGAAAGGCTGATCTTGATCGGCGCGCCGGATAAATTAGCTTCGGCGCAGGGGCGCTGGGCGCTGCCAAGCGGCGCATATTCCGCCGGCAGCGCCAAAAGCATGCTGGACTGGGTGGCAAACCCCCTGTCGGCCTATCTTTCGGATCAGAAGGACGGGCTGTATCAGGCGGAAAACGGAAGCCGCTGGCAGATCATGTGGCAGGGGGTGGAGGCTCTTCAGGAAACCAGAAGCGCTGAGAAAAAACCGAACCTTTCAGAGATTCCCTCAGAAGGCGGCTTCCCAGAGGACCTGTTTGAGCCGCTTCTGCCTTTTGACGACACCGTGCAGAAAAGCTCCGTCACCTCCCTGCTGAAGAAAGCCGCTTTGCTGGAGCAGGAGGAGGAGACCCCGGAGGTCAAAAGGCGGGAATACGCGCCAAGGGAACTCAGGCCCCTGCGCCTGGCCGCGGCTGCCAGCCAATTGTCCGGCGCGCAGCGGGGCGCTGCCGTGCACAAGGTTTTGTGCGCGCTTCATCCCAGGGACTATGTGTGTCTGACAAAAGAGGGCATCAAAGAAGCGCTTCACCAGGCGCTTGACAGCCTGCTTCAAAACAACCGCCTGCTCAAAGCCGAGCGGGAGGCGATCGACGAAAACGCGCTGACGCGCTTTTATCAAAGCGAGCTGGCTCGCCGCATGGCGGAAAGCCCCGAATACCACGCCGAATGGCCCTTCACCATGGAAGTAGAACATCAAATGATCCTCCAGGGCGTTTTGGACTGCTGCTTTATGGAGGACGGCCAATGGGTGCTGGTGGACTACAAGACAGACCGGGGCGAAAAGGAAGAGCTGCTGAAGCGCTACACAGACCAGATGCGCTGGTACGCCCGCGCGCTGTTTGACATTACAAATATCCCGGTCAGGGAGGCCTGGCTGTACCTGCTGAACCTCTCAGAAGCGGTCAGGGTCAGGGATCTAAGCCCCATCGCCTTATCAGACGCAAGGAAGCAAGATTGAACACAGGACACATGAATGGTATAATCGCAGGACAAAACAAGGAGGGCACAGATGGCTAAAAGCAAGGGCATCAAGCCTTTAGTTCAAAACCGCCGTGCCCGGCATGATTATTTCGTGGAAGAAACCTACGAATGCGGCATGGAACTCAAGGGCACGGAGGTCAAATCCATCCGCCTTGGGCGGGCCAACCTGCAGGAGAGCTACGCCAGGGTCAGAAACGGCGAGGTCTTTGTGGACGGCATGCACATCAGCCCCTATGAGCAGGGCAATGTCTTCAACACCGATCCCCTAAGGCCCAAGCGCCTGCTGCTGCACAAGAGCGAGATCAGGAAACTGCAGGGCGCTGTTTCCCGCCAGGGATATACCCTGATCCCCCTTCAGCTCTACCTGAAGGACGGCCTGGTCAAACTGGAACTGGGCGTGTGCCGGGGCAAGCAGCTGCATGACAAGCGCGACGCCATCGCCAAGCACGATGCCGAGCGCGACATTGAGCGGGCGATGCGCAGCCGGTCACGCCGGGCGAGTGAGGAATAAACACAAAACTGATCAAAAACCTGTCCTTAACGGCAGGTTTTTTATGTGTGTGACCTGATATTGGCGAATATTTTATTTGACCTCAAATAAATATATGGTAAGATAATCCCGGCATGATCGTGTGCTTGAAGTGCCTTCGGCGGTCGTTTCCCGCCGTTTTCTCATTAATTTATATACAGGAGAAGTTCTATGCAGTACCTGATGATTGGTATCATCCTGATCCTGGCGCTGTTCGCCATCCGCCTGTCCAACCGCCACGGAATCCCGGCCCTGCTGCTGTTTATCGTGCTGGGCATGGGCTTTGGCCTGTTGGGCCTGGACTTTAACAATTTTGAGTTTGCAGACGGCCTGGCCACGGTGGCGCTGATGATCATCATGTTTTACGGCGGCTTCGGCACCAACTGGAGGATGGCAAAGCCTGTCGCCAGGGAAGCCATCGTGCTCTCCTTTTTTGGCGTGATCACAACGGCCCTGCTCACCGGCCTGTTCTGCCATTTTGTGCTGGGCATGAACATGATCGAGGGCATGCTGGTAGGCTCCATCGTGGGCTCCACCGACTACGCCAGCGTGTCCAACATCTTAAGAAGCAAGAACCTGAACCTGAAATACAACACCGCGCCGCTGTTGGAGTTGGAAAGCGGCAGCAACGACCCCACCGCCTACACCATGACCATGGTTTTCCTGTCCGTTTTGCTGGGTTCCGAGGTATCCGTGCCGGTTCTGGTGCTCACCCAGGTCGCCCTGGGGCTGGCCGGCGGTTTTCTGTTCGCCTTCCTGATCGGAAAGTACCTCAAATCCATCTCCGTTCAGGAGGATGGCCTGTCCGCCGTGTTCATGGCGGCTGCCATGCTCATCACCTATGAAGCCACCCTTCTGGCGGGCGGCAATGGATACCTGGCGCTGTACATCCTGGGAATCATGCTGGGCAACATGGAGTTCCGCGGCAAGCGGGACGTGGTCTTTTTCTTTGACGGCTTGTCAGAGATCATGCAGATCGCCCTCTTCTTTGTCCTGGGCCTTCTGAGCAATTTTCAGGATTTTATCGCCACCTTCCCCATCGCGCTTGCAATCATGCTGTTCATGGCCATCCTGGCCCGCCCGCTCAGCGTCTGGGGGCTGATGATCCCCTTTAAACTAAAGCCCAACCAGCTGAACATCATCTCCCTGGCCGGTGTGCGCGGCGCGGCGGCAATCGCGTTCGCGATCCTGGTGGTCAACAGCGGGGTCAAACTGTCCATTGACGTTTACCACATCGTGTTCGGCATCTGCGTATTGTCCTCATTGATCCAGGGCAGTTTGATGCCGCCCGCCTCCCGGAAATGGGACATGCTGGATCCGCATGACACGGTGCTCAAGACCTTCAACTACTACCAGGACAAGGCCGAGATCGGCTTTTTGGAGACCGTCATCCATGAGGGCAGTTCGCTGATCGGCACCATGGTCAAGGACTTCAACCTGACCTTTGACTTCATCGTGGCCAAGATCGAAAGGAACGGCGAGACCATTGTGCCCCGGGGCACTGTGCAGCTTCAGGAAGATGACAAGGTCATCCTGGGCGGAAAGAAGCACTTTGACCGAAGCCGCCATGACCTGATCGAGTTCACCATCCCCTCCGGCCATGAGTGGGACAACAAGCTGATCAAGGATTTGTCCGTGCCCACGAACCAATTGATCGTGATGGTTCAGCGCCCGGACAGCGAGGTCGTCGTGCCCCTGGGCAACACCCTGTTAAAGCAGGGCGACAAGGTCGTCATTTTAAAGGCTGCCACGCCGGATGGCAAAGAAAAAGGACAAAAAAAGCTGAAATCGTAAAAATGTTTTTCATTTTTTACGCATTTTTGATCGTTTTGTGACAATTGTTCTGTAAAAAACCGTAAATTGAACCAATTCTGTGATATACTCTCCCCGGCACAGAAGTGCCAGGGGAGTTTTTAATGCAGCAAGTGATTAAGATAAAAAAAGGCGGCGCTTTGATGAACTGCCTTCGTGTGATACAAGCCTCGGGGTTGCCTTCAGGAAGAAGCCGCCTCTACCGCAGCCAGGGCGGGAATGCCCGTCCCCGCAGCCGCAGGAGCAAGGCAAAACCCATCTGAAACGGAAGGAAAGGCCGGGCAAACTGAATCGCGCCGGGATAAAAAAGAAAAGGGCAGCTTTGATTGGGCGAGAACCCAGATGAGGTCTGAGTCAAAGAATGTCAGCAAACGAATTTCTCTGTTTCCCTCATCATGGTGTTAGTTAAACAGTTAGAATAAAAACAGAGAAAGTTTGGCTAATTCTGTTTTTGTGTGTATAATCATATTGGAGACAGGATAGCCCAAGGAGTGAGCAGTGCGAAGAATAGGCCTTCTTTGCGGTACCTTTGATCCGGTGCATCTTGGGCACATCAAGGTTGCCCAAGCCTGTTTGACGGCGCTTTATCTGGATAAGGTACTGTTTGTGCCCCTTGAAAGATCTTTTACGCGTTTGGCGGACGCCTCGCCCCGGCACAGGGCCGAGATGATCCGCATCGCGATTTCGGGTATCAAAGGACTTGAGGTCAGCGATGCGTTTGCGGAAACGGGCGCCAGGCACGAGGTTGATATTCTGGCTTCCTTTAAAAAATCGTACCCGGACGCGGAGTTTGTATACATGATCGGCGCAAACAAGGCGGCCAGCGTGCCCACCTGGAAGAACGCGGAGGCGCTGTTTAGGCAGTGCAGTTTCGCCATTTTTCCCAGAATGGGCTATAACGCGCGGGAACTGAGCCATTTCCTGATCTCGCACGGCGCAAGGGCAAGCGTGATCCCTGTAGAGCAATTGAGCATGTCTTCCGTGCAGATCCGCGCCCAGATCCGCCTGCTGTCTGACGCGCCGGGCAAATTGGCGGGCGACGTGGCGGAATACATCGCTTCAAACGGCCTTTATCAGCCGGATTATGACCGCATGGTCAGCCAGGCCGTTTCACCGGCCCGGTTCGTCCATTCCAAGGGTGTCCGCCAAACGGCAGTGCGGCTGGCCAGGCGTTACAGCCTCCCCATGCAAAAGGCCGGAGTCGCCGGCATCCTGCATGACTGCGCCAAAAACATGGAGTTATCCCGCCTGCAAACCATCGCCAAACGGGCCAAACTGCCCCTGGATCCTCTGACGCTGTCCAGCAACGCCCTGCTGCACGGGCCTGTGGGCGCACAGGTGGCGAAGACGCGCTACCACATCCTGGACGTGCATATCCTGGACGCCATCCGCTACCACACAACGGGCCGCGCGGGGATGCGCGCATTGGAATTGGCCGTGTTTGTGGCGGACGCCATCGAGCCCTCCCGCAAATACCCGGGGCTTCAGGTGGTGCGTGAGCAGGCGGAGGAGGATCTGAGGCTTTCCGCCCTGACCTCCCTTGTTGGAACACAGGAGTTCGTAAAAACCAAGGGACTGCGCAACAGCCCGCTGTCTTTTCAGGCGGTTGAGGACTTAAGCCGGCGGCTCAAAACGCTGACAATTGAGGAAGACTTCGGTCATATCAAGAATTAAACAGGCCGCAGGCCTGAAAAAATAAAAGAAAGGGGTACCTACATGAGAGACATTGATCTGGTGACCCAAATTTCACAGCTTCTGTATGACAAAAAAGCGGACGACATCCTTGCGCTGCGCGTGGGGCACCTGACCGTGCTGGCGGATTATCTTGTCATTGCCACCGGCAGGACGCCCATTGCCGTGCGCGCGCTGTGCGACCACCTGGACGAGTTTATGTCTAAACAGGGCCTTTCCCCGCGGCGGGTGGAAGGCAAGCAGGAGGGCGCCTGGGTGGTGATGGATTATGCAAACATCATCATTCACATCTTTAAACCCGATGCACGCGAATATTATCATCTGGAACGGTTGTGGGAGGATGGGCAAAACCGGGTCAAGCTGCCGTTTATTGAAAAACTGGAGGCCTGAACCTGATGGCCATTCAGCTATATTGGCACAAGCGCAATTTTGACACGCAAAAGGCGGAGCGCTTTTTTAAGGAGCGGCGCGTGCCCTACCAGTCTGTTGACTTAAAAAAGCACCGTCTGGGGCAAAGGGAGGTGGAAGTATTTATCCGCGGATCCTCTGTAAGGGAGATCCTGGATCTTGAAGATATCAAAGTAAAATCACACCCTGTCGCATACACCGATCAGACGCAAAGCATCATTGGCTATATCCTGGAAGACCCTCGGCTGCTGCGCTCGCCCATCATCCGCTCCGGCAATGTGATCATTGTCGGGTATGATGAGGCGAGGCTTTCAACGCTCAACACTTAAAACAAACTGGAGGAAAAATCATGAAGAAATTAACAGTCATCCTGGCCGCAGTTGTTTTGATCGCGGCCATACTCATCGGGGTTTTTGTCAACCAGAAGAACCAGGCAATCACAGAGAAAAACCAGGCAAACACGGAGCTGGCCGCCGCGCAGACGGAACTTGAAAACGCCGCCACCCAGTTGAACGACGCCAAAGTCGCAAACGAGGAATTGACAGCAAAGCTTGAAGCAGAAACTGCTGAAAAGGGCCAGGCCAGTTTCGGCTTGGAAGAAGCACTGAAAGCCAAGGCTGACCTGGAAGAGCAGGTCAAGCAGTTGGCTGCGGACGCCGAGAAAGCAGCCACCAAATTGGACGCTCTGAACAAAGAGCTTGAAGCCGTGAAGGTCGAAAAGGATCAGGCCGGTTCCGCCCTGGAAGAGGCACTCAAGGCCAAGGCCGACCTTAAGGAACAGGCAAAGGCCGCGGCAGCCGATCTGGATGCCCTGAAGAAGGACCTGGAGGCCGCCAAGGCCCAGACGCCTGACTACAAATACGGCATGGGCATGGTCACCCAGGTTGTCTCTGAAACTGACGCCGTGCAGGTCAGCACCACCGTGTGCTCCCTGACGCTGGATGCCGAAGGCAAAATCGTGACCGTCGCCTGGGACGCGCAGCAGACCGTGATCCAGGGTTCGGACATCAAAGTGGTGAAATCCGAAGCCATTGGCGAAGATTTGGCCGAGCTTGCAAAGGGCAAGACCGTTGAGGAGGCATCCGCTTCCCTCACTGCGGGCGACTTGCTAGAGTCTTTGCAGAAAGCCGCTGAGAACGCGAAATAACCCAAGGAAATAAACCGAATTTCCAACCGGACCGGCCTTTGGGCGGTTCGGTTTTTTATGAAATGAACATCACTCGCAACGAAAAAAGGGCTGTAGCGGATGTTTTCACTACAGCCCCGTTGTTATTATTGAAAAAATCTTACTTCAGGCGCTCCTGCAGCCCCTTCAGCTGTTCCTTGAGCTCCTCAGGCAGCCGGTCCATACCCTCGTAATACGCGGCGATGGCCTTGGCTTCCTCGGCCCACAGCGCCTTGTCCACCTTCAGGAGGGCGGAGAGGTCAACATCTTTCAGCCCGGTCAGGTTGATGTCCTTTTCCTCCGGCAGGTTGCCGATGGGCGTCTCAACCGCCCCGACCTCGCCCTTGAGCCTTCTCACGATCCAGTCCAGCACGCGCACGTTGTCGCCAAAGCCGGGCCAGAGGAACTTGCCCTCATCGCTCTTTAAGAACCAGTTCACATGGTAGATCCTGGGCAGCTTGGACGGGTCTGATCCCTCACCAACCTCCAGCCAGTGTTTGAGGTAATCCCCGACATTGTAGCCGATAAAAGGCAGCATGGCGAAGGGATCGCGCCTGACCTGGCCGATCTTGTCGGAGATGGTGGCAGCGGTGATCTCAGAGCCCATGACGCTTCCCAGGAAAATGCCGTGCGCCCAGTCGCGGCTTTCCATCACCAGGGGCACCACGCGCGGGCGGCGGCCGCCGATGAGCATGGCGGACACGGGCACACCTTCAGGCTTCTCCCAATCCGGGGAGATCGCCGGGCACTGAACGGCGGACACGGTGAAACGGGCGTTGGGGTGGGCGGCGTTTTTGCCGCTGTCCGGCGTCCAGTCATTGCCCTGCCAGTCGATCAGGTGATCGGGGGCCGGGGTTCCAATGCCCTCCCACCACACATCGCCGTCATCCGTCAGGGCGACGTTGGTGAAGATGGTGTCGCGCTCAATGGTGTGCATGGCGTTGGGGTTGGACTGGTAGCTGGTGCCGGGGGCGACGCCGAAGAAGCCGGCTTCCGGGTTCACCGCGTAGATGCGGCCGTCCTCGCCCTTGCGCAGCCAGGCGATGTCATCGCCCAGGGTCTCCACCTTGTAATCAGGCAGGGTGGGCACCAGCATGGCCAGGTTGGTCTTTCCGCAGGCGGAGGGGAAGGCGGCGGTAATGTAGGTCTTTTCGCCTTCGGAGTTGGTCAGGCCCAGGATCAGCATGTGCTCAGCCTGCCAGCCCTCATCCCGGGCGATGGCGGAAGCGATGCGCAGCGCCAGGCACTTTTTGCCAAGCAGCGCGTTGCCGCCGTAGCCGGAGCCGTAGGACCAGATGGCGCGCTCCTCGGGGAAATGCGCGATGTACTTGTCTTCCATGGGCGCGCAGGGCCAGGTGGAGTCCTTGTCACCGGGCTTTAAGGGCGCGCCGACGGAGTGCAGGCAGGGCACAAAATCCCCGTCCTCGCCCAGCATATCAAGGGCATCCTTGCCCATGCGGGTCATCAGGCGCATGTTGACCGCGACATAGGGGCTGTCTGTCAGTTCCACGCCGATGATGGAGAAGGGGGAGTTCAGGGGGCCCATCACAAAGGGCAAAACATACATCGTCCGGCCCTTCATGGAGCCGTTGAACAGGCCGGTCAAAGTGGCCTTCAGTTCCTTGGGGTCGCGCCAGTTGTTGGTGGGGCCGGCTTCTTCCTTTGTCGCAGAGGCGATAAAGGTGCGGTCCTCAACACGGGCGACGTCGGAAGGATGGCTGCGGAAAAGATAGGACCCGGGTCGCTTTTTCTCATTCAGGCGAATGGCCATGCCGGAAGCGACCATTTCGTCCATCATACGGTCATACTCCTCTTTTGAACCGTCGCACCAGTGCACTTTGTCAGGCTTGCACAGTTCGGCCATCTCGTTTACCCAGGCGAGCAGTTTCTTATTCTTGGTCATCACGATACCTCCTGCCTGCGTAACGATCCGCAAGCGATTATTTGATCAAACGGCGGGCATTTACCTGCCTGTTTTGTCCGAAAAATGAGCGGGCAGAAAAAATCCCAACAGAATTTAGTTTACAAAGCCAGGCCATTCTTGTCAATGCCTGGGCAATATTAGACCCACGCAAAAAGCGCGCTGAAACCTTTGTTCCCAGCGCGCGCTGTCTGGATCAGCGAAAATTTGTGGCCGTTTTGTGTATTGCCAGCGTCAGTGGCTCTTGCTCCACAGTTCGCGGTGGAACAGCGACAAAAGCGGGATAAATTCCAGCCTGCCCGCCAGCATCAGAAAGGTTAAGATCACCTTCACATGGGGAGAAAAGATGTCAAAATTCCCAAGGGGACCGACCAGGCTCAGGCCGGGGCCGATGTTGGACAGGCAGGAAGCGACCGCGGAAAAGCAGGTGACAAAATCATGCCCGTCCGTGGAAGCGACCAGGGTGCCCAGGAACAGAAAGACCATGTAAATAAAGAAAAACACCAGGATGGAGCGCAGCGTGTCCTCTGAAAGCACTTTTTTGTCCACCTGCAGCAGTCGCACCTTCCTGGGCGCCGCCGCCTGGCCGATCTCACGGCCTGCCGCCTTGCTGAGGATCACAACGCGGCTGACCTTGATACCGCCCGCGGTGGAGCCGGCACAGGCGCCAATCAGCATCAGCAGCACCAGCAAAATGTGCGAAAACTGCGGCCAGAGCGCGAAATTGACCGTGGCGTAGCCGGTGGTGGACATGATGGAGGAGACCTGGAAGCTGGAGTAGCGGAAGGCTGTCAGAAAATTGCCGTATTCCGGCAGAAGCTCCAGCGCGATCAAGACCATGGTGGCAAGCGCGATGAGCCAATAGGCGCGCACCTCGTCCGACTTAAAGGACTTGAGCCCTTCCCCGCGCAGCAGCCTGAAATAGACCACGAAGTTCATCCCGAACAGCAGCATGAACAGCGCGATGATTCCCTCCGCCCAAGGGTTGTTGTAAAATCCAACAGACAGGTTTTTGTTGGAAAACCCGCCTGTGCCCGCAGCGCCCAGGGTGTGGATCAGGGCATCAAACAGCGGCATCCCGGTCAAAAGGAGCAGGCCCAGCATGATGAGGGTCAAAACAGAATAGATCGCGTACATCATCCGCGCGGTGTCGCGCATCTTGGGCGCCACTTTTGAGAAGGTGGGCCCCGGGCTTTCTGCCCTGGCCAGAACGGAGCCGCGGCCGGACAGCTTGGGCATGACTGCCAGGGTCAGGATCAAGACGCCCATCCCGCCCACCCAGTGGGTGAAGGAACGCCAGAACAAAAGGCCCTTTGGCAGGATCTCAATGTTAGAAAGGATGGTTGCCCCGGTCGTGGTGAAGCCGGATACGATCTCAAACATCGCGTTGATGAAATTGGGGATGGAGCCGTGAAAAATAAAAGGCAGGGCGCCAAAGGCGGAAAGCAGCACCCAGGCCAGGGACACCACGACCAGGCCCTCTTTGGCCCTGACGTCCTTGCTGTCGCACTTCAAAAGCACCAGAGGCAGACCCAGAAGCAAGATCAGAAGGATGGTGTACACAAAGGGCAGGGCGTCATTTTGACGGCTGAGGAGGGAAATAAAAAGGGCGGGCGCCATCATGCCGGCTTCCAGCACCAGCAGTTTGCCCAGGATGTTGAGGATGAGCCGTCCGTTCACCGCGCGCCGCCTTTGATGACGTCGGACAGGGTCTCAACCCCGCCGCCCTTCACCACGACCACCGCGCGGTCCCCGGCCTGCATGCAGTCCTCACCAAAGGGGACGCGCACCTGGCCATCCCGCACCAGGACCGCGATCAAGGCGTCCTGTCTCACAGCCAGGTTTTTTAAGGGAATGTTGATAAAGGGGTCGTCCTTCTGGACGATGAACTCCATCGCTTCTACCTCGCCGTCCATCAGGCGGTACAGGCGTTCCACAGCGGCCGCGGCATCGGCAGCGGACCTGGTGCGCACCGTGCGCAGAATGACGTTTCCGGTCACATGCCTGAGGCTGATGACGCTTTCAAGCCCGATGGCGCTTAACAGATCCAGGTAGTTGTCCCGGCTGTTCTTCACGATCACCTTGCGCACGCCCGCGTGTTTGGCGTACAGGCCGGACATGATGTTTTCCTCATCCAGGCCGGACAGGGTGATGAAGGCGTCAAAATTGACCAGGCCTTCTGAAACCAGCAGCTCCTGATCGGTGCCGTCGCCCAGGATCACATTGGCCTGGGGCAGCATCTCCGCCAGTTCCGCGGCGCGTTCCTCATCGATCTCGATGATGGTAACCTTCATGTGCATCTGAAGAAGCAGGCTGGCCAGGTAATAGGCGATGCGTCCGCCGCCCAGGATCAAGACGCTCCTGATGTTGGAAGTGTTTTTGCCGACTTGCCTGAAAAACTGGGTGATGGTCGGGATGTCGCCCGCGACGTAAACGCGGTCGCCCTCCTTGAGCACCAGGTCGCCCTTGGGGATGATGGCATCCTCCCCCCTTTGGATCGCGCAGAACAACACGCGGGGCAGTGCGGGGCGCAGGCTGCCCAGGTCTTTTAAGGCGTGCCCGACCAGAACATCGTCCTTTCCCAGCGTAAAATCCATCAATTCGACCCGCCCGCGGGCAAAGGTCTCGATGTTGCCGGCAAAGGGATAGCGCAGCATCCGGCTGATCGCCTGGGCGGCAATGCGCTCCGGGTTGATGACGTAGTCCACCAGCAGTTCGCGCATGAGGAAGGAGAGCGACTTGTTGTACTCGGGATCCCGGATGCGCGCGATGGCATAGCCGGTTCCCAGGCGCTTGGCGGTGAGGCAAGCGAGCATGTTGATCTCATCGCTGACCGTAACCGCGATGACGATGTCCGCCCTTTGCGCGCCCGCCTCCATCAGCGTGTCCACGTTGACGCCGTTGCCCTTGACCATCATGGCGTCCAGGGTGTCCTGGCTGCGCATGAGCGCCGCCTCGCTGCGGTCCACCATGGTGACCTCGTGCTCCTCGGCGATCAGGTGTTCCGCGATGGTGTGGCCGACCTTGCCATCGCCGATGATGATAATGCGCATGCTTCCCTCCGGTGATGAAATCCATGAGGTATTATACTCTTTAAAATGCGGTTGTGAAAGGTGAAGCAAGAGGCCCTGAAACATCATGACTGCAACACGGCTAACCAGGGCGAAATGGCACGCATCAATTTGATATACTAATATAAGGTTTCTGGTTTCGATTCAGTTTAGAATAATGGGTTATTATAATAATTGAGGTGATGCAGGCCATGGTCCATATTTTGGTTGTTGACGATGATATAAACACCCGCCGCTTGATTCAGGCAGTGCTGGAAGCAGAGGGATATACTGTGACAACTGCCGTGGACGGGCAGGATGCGCTTAACAAAATCGATCAAAATTGTTTTGACCTGATTGTGCTGGATGTGATGATGCCGGGCATGGACGGATATGAATTGACCAAGACGCTTCGGGACGGGCAAAGCGAACTGCCCATTCTGATGATATCTGCCAGGCAATTGCCCGTACATAAGCATCAGGGCTTTCTGGTCGGCACCGATGACTACATGACCAAGCCTTTGGATGTGGAAGAAATGCTGCTGCGCATCAAGGCGCTGCTGCGCCGCGCGCGCATCATCAGCGAGCGGCAGCTGACAGTGGGCGATGTGCTGCTGGATTATGACACGATGACGGTTTCCCGGCCAGGCAAAACAATTGAGCTGCCCCAAAAGGAATTTCTGCTGCTGTATAAGCTGCTGTCCTACCCCGGCAAGATTTTTACACGCATTCAGCTGATGGATGAAATCTGGGGCGCCGATTCCGAAACCGGCTGGGAGACAGTTACCGTACACATCGGCAGGCTGCGCCGGCGGTTTTCGGACTGGCCGGAATTTGAAATCCAATCCGTCCGGGGGCTGGGCTACAAGGCGGTGAAAAAGGTATGAGCAAAGCGAAAATCATGCAATCGGCAGATACCGTCCCGCAGCAGGACAGGCAGTATCGCGCGGCGCTCTATGTGCTGTTCAGCACGGTGGTATTCTGTCTGTTTCTGACCATCATGGCTGTTGTGGTCGGCGCGGTGGTGGCGCTGATCCACCTGAATGTGCTGCGGGTGGGAACCGCTCATTTGGACTTGCGTCGATTAATCCTTTACATTGCCCTGGCCAGCATCATCCTGGGCGCGCTCTTGTCCGCCATTGTCAGCCGGTATCCCCTCAGGCCGGTCTATCAGGTGATTGAGGCTGTTAACCGTCTGTCGGCCGGGGATTTTAAAACCCGGCTGCAGTTTGGAAAATGGCTGCGCCACAATCCAGCAATGAAGGAGTTGAGCAGCAGTTTTAACAAAATGGCGGAGGAACTGGAAAACACCGAAATGCTTCGCTCAGATTTTGTCAATGCTTTTTCGCACGAGTTCAAAACCCCCATTGTGTCCATCGCAGGCTTTGCCGCGCTGCTGAAGCGGGGAAACCTGACCCCTGCGCAGCAGCAGGAATACTTGGACGCCATCGAAGAGGAATCACTGCGGCTGTCAGCCATGGCCACCAATGTGCTCAACCTGTCCAAGGTAGAAAACCAGGCCATTTTGCGCGACGTAACCACCTTTAATTTGTCTGAACAGATCCGCTCCTGCGTGCTGCTGCTGGAAAACCAGTGGAGCAAAAAACACCTGGAATTAAACCTGGACTTTGACGAATATATCATCACCGCCAATGAAGAACTGCTCAAGCAGGTGTGGATCAATCTCATCGACAACGCCGTAAAATTCACACCGGCCTACGGGATGATGAAAATTGCCATAGAACAGGATGAGCGCCAGCTGTCGGTATCGGTGACCAACACCGGCAGCACCATCCCTCCGGAAAGCATGGAACGCATTTTTCAAAAATTTTACCAGGCCGATGCTTCCCGGGCCACCGCAGGCAACGGCGTGGGGCTGGCGATTGTAAAAAAAGTGGCAGAGCTGCATCAGGGCTCTGTCCGTGTCGCCAGCCAGCAGGACATCACCACCTTTACTGTCACCCTGCCCACCGCATAAGCAACGCATTATTTTATCTTTTGCTCCCCCGGAACAGCCGATGCTCCGGGGGAGTTTCGATTCAGTTTAGATTCCTGCGATATTCTTATACTGAACGAATGAGTAAACGCACAGATGGGCTGAGAGATTTTGATGGCTCCGCTAAGCCGAAGGAACGAGGCGTAGTCGCCAGCCGCGTCGGAAATCTCTTCACTCCCTTTCCGCCATGCAAGCATGACGGAGGCGTGCGTTGCGGGTTCCCTCCTCTCGCTCAAAGGCAGGCCTTTGAGCGGTAAGGAGCCGTACCGGAGCGTTAAGCCCGGGAGGACGAAGTCCGTACCGGGATGAGAGCGCAGGTTACGGTGACGTGGCAACGCGGAGGCGCAAAAGATCCGGCCCATCAAAGCGTTTATGATTGAGTTCAGTATTAAGCAAATAAAAAACCACAGGAGGTACGCATCATGAATCTTGCCGAAACTGCAAAAGCCTTTGGCGTGAAACAGGTACTGAAGTACATTGATAAGGATTTTGACCAGAATGCCGTCAAAGTCTGTGACTGGCTCATCGCACACGACAAAACAAACACCGTATCCAACCAAGCCCAGATGGTGCGTGAGGTGCTGACCGACAAGGATAACAACTGGTACCAATTGATCAAAAGCCTGTATACTGACATTGACGCCGGGCAGCGCAAGCGGATATTTGAAAATTTTATCATCAACGCCAGCCTGATCGGCGCTTCAGCGGGCTTTGCCAGCAGGGCGAAGCATAACTGCAATGTGCCCTGGGCCATCCTGATGGACCCAACATCGGGATGCAACCTGCATTGTATCGGGTGCTGGGCTTCCGAATACGGCAACAAGCTGAACCTTACCCTTGAAGAAATGGACAGCATCATCACACAGGCCAAGGAGCTGGGATGTTACTTCTTCCTGTACTCCGGCGGCGAGCCGCTTGTGCGCAAGAAGGATTTGATCACGCTGTGCGAGCGGCACCCCGATGCGGCTTTTCTTGCCTTTACCAACGGCACGCTGATTGACGAAGCGTTTGCTGACGAATTGCTGCGCGTAAAAAACTTTGTGCCTGCTATTTCAGTGGAAGGCTTTGAGGAAACCACCGATGCGCGCCGCGGCAAGGGCACGTATGCGGCTGTGGTGCGGGCTATGAACCTGCTCAAGGAAAAGAAACTGGCCTTTGGCATCTCCTGCTGCTACACCAGCCAGAACTGGGAGATCATCGGCAGCGAGGCATACTTGGACGCGATGATCGAACTGGGCGCCAAGTTCATGTGGCTGTTTACCTATATGCCGGTGGGCCGGGATGCCGTGCCTGAATTGATGGTAACCGCCGATCAGCGCGCGTATATGTATCATTTTGTGCGTGAAATGCGGCAGAAGAAGCCCCTCTTTACCATGGACTTTTGGAACGATGGTGAATACGCCGACGGCTGTATCGCCGGCGGCAGGCGATACCTGCACATCAACGCCAATGGCGATGTAGAGCCTTGCGCCTTTATCCACTACAGCGACAGCAACATCCGGGAAAAGACGCTGCTGGAGGCGCTGCAATCACCGCTGTTCATGTCCTACTATCATAATCAGCCTTTTAATGAGAACATGCTGCGTCCCTGCCCGCTTTTGGACAACCAGGGCAAACTGGCTGAGATGGTGGATGCCTGCGGCGCCCAGTCAACCGACCTGCAAGACCCGGAAGACGTGCACGACCTTTGCGCCAAGTGCAAGGCAGCAGCCGATTCCTGGGAAGTTAAAAGCCAGGAGCTCTGGGAAGCCAGCGGCGGCCCTGAAAAACGGGCGGCCAAAAAAGTGAAGCTGCAGCAGCGCGATCAAAAATACAAGGAAAAGTACGCCAGGAGCAAGTAATGAAAACCGCCATCATGACCGACACCAACAGCAGTATTTCGGTCCAGGAGGGCTTAGAAAAGGGAATCCATGTGCTGCCCATGCCCGTGATTGTGGACGGCGTCAATTACACCGAAGGCGTTGATATCACAAACGCACAATTGTACGCTGCGCTGGAAGCCGGAAAGGCGGCTTATACATCCCAGCCTGCCGCTGGCGATTTGACAGACATGTGGGACAGCATCCTCAGCCAGGGCGCAGAGGAAATTGTGTATATTCCCATGAGCAGCGGGCTGAGCAGCGCATGCGAAACGGCATCTATCCTGTCCCGTGAATATGAGGGCAGGGTATTTGTAGTGGACAACCGCCGCATTTCGGTGGTCCAGCGCAGCAGCGTGCTGGACGCCTTGTTCCTGTCGCGCCGGGGAATGCGCGCGGCCGACATCAAAGCGCAGCTGGAAAAGAACGCTTTTGACGCGAGCGCCTACATCTGTGTGGACACGTTGAAATACCTAAAAAAAGGCAGCCGGATCACGGCTGCCGGCGCCTCCCTGGCAACCGCCATGAACCTCCACCCGGTGCTCAACTTCCGCGGCGGCAAACTGGACGCCGAGTGCGTTGTGCGCGGCTACAAGCAGATGCAGAAAACGCTGATTAAACTCATGGAAACAGACATCAAAAACAGGTTTCAGTTTATTCCAGCGCAGGATATCGTGATGTACACAGCCGGAACCCTGGTTAACAGCCAGGATGCGCAGGCCTGGAACGCGCGCGTACAGAAAGCTTTTCCGGAGCATGAGGTAACATATCACGAACTGTCCTGTTCCATCGCCTGCCATGTGGGCCCCGGCGCTATGGCCATTTGCATGTCCCTGGTCAACAGATAATATCCATAGCGAAGATACGCGCATCATGTTAAATTTATACATAATTTTATAAAGGCTTGTAACGATATTATATCCTTGAGAGCGCCACGGCTTTTTCTCTCTGAAACTTTCATAGCGATTTCTCCTTCGTTTTTTCTTTAAAATACACAAGCAAAATAAGCCGAATTTAAACTGCTTTTAAAAACTCATAAGCAATTATTCTCCTCATGCGAAAAGGGGACGGGGTTTTATCCGGGCAAGATCATCAGAAAACGAATAAAACTGGTCCCCGTCGGATAATAGCGCTTGCGTTATTATTCTGTCCTTAAGGCGACCACCGGATCCTTTTTCGCAGCGCTCCGCGCGGGAATCAATCCGGCGATAACGGTCAGGAATACGCTCACGCCGATCAGCATCAGGGCAGCACGCGGTTCAAGGTAAGCGCTCAGATTGCCAAGTCCGGTAACATGATGCAGAATGGCGTTCACAGGAATACACAAAAGCCGTGTGATGATGACGCCTAACGATCCCGATGCAAAGCCGATCATGACCGTTTCCGCGTTAAACATGCTGGATACATTCATTTTGGACGCGCCAAGCGACCGCAGAATACCGATTTCCTTCGTGCGTTCCTGCACGGAAATCAGTGTAATTACCCCGATCATGATGGATGAAACAATCAAAGAAATGGCAACAAATGCGATCAGAACATAAGTGATGGCCTTGATAATTGTGGTGACGGAACTCATCATCAAGCCGATATAATCAGTGTAGGTAATTTCCTCCGGATCGCTGACGGTCTGGTTGTAAGCGGCAATCGCATCCTCAATGATATCTTTTCCCTCAAATGTCGAGGTATACAGGCTGATGGTTGATGGAGAATCAAGATCCACATAACCTGTCTGTTTCAAATTGTTCTCCAGAGATGAATCGGAAAAAGTAAGAAGCTTGTCATAAAAATCTGAACACTGTTCATTTGACGCACTTTCCATTTCTTGATCAAACTCGGAAGCGAGCTGCGCCGCGCTTTTTTTTCTGAGCTGCGTCAAAGCGATATTCGTATAGTTTGCTTGTAGTTGGGGCGCCATGATCTGCACCAGCATTTCAAAAAGCTCATCTTCGGAGCGTCCGGCAATATAAGCCTCCAGCGCATCTTCATTCATGCTCATCTGCTTGGACAAAACATCAAGCAGCATTTTTTCTTTTTCTTTTCTCTTAGTTCCGGCACAATATTCTGTCACTGTCTGCCGAATCAGCGTCTGTGAAGGCACGCTCTTGAACGAAATGTATGCATTTGCTTTTTCGGTTTCGTTCAGCATGGAAAAGTGGCTGCGGAACGCTTGCGCCTTTTGTTCCACGGTCATCGAATGATGATCCCGGAATGGCAGCCCAGTCAGAATGTCTGTCTGAGGTGTTGACAGCTGCGCCTTTACGACTTCAGAACGGTTGCATTGATTGACAATATATTCTGTCAGCTTGCTGGTATAGGCAATGCCGCCTGTCATCATTGTGGCGACCGCATCTTTAGCAGGACGGATTACGCCGCTGACCCGGAGTTTTAGTCCATTATCATACAGGTACTGCATTCCTGCTTCTGATGCCCGCAAATCCGTATATAGCCCCGATTCAGTATCACGTATATAACAGTCAGAATTTAGCACAACACGAAAATCCAGATCACAAATTTCCTGATAGCTCCAGCCCCGAGCGTCATAGTCAATCACTTCACGGTTCATCGCCGCATTCATTACGCGCCCCATATCCTCTTCAGAAATTAAACCCAAAGCATATAGCGTCAGATCCGGCAGTTCACCATCCTTATCCGCCACAAGCAGAATCTCGTCATAGCGGGTTGGCCAGGAACCATACAGCAAATCATACTGTTTCTCAAACAGCGAGCTCATTAATTTCCCGTTTTCACCGGGCAGCATTTCCCGCCAAAGCGACACGGTATTCATCATTGCATTTTGTGTGCCTGTCCTGGCATTGTCCATCATGGTTGTCACGCCGGTCAGGTCGGTATGTGCCGCTTTTCCGAACATTTCCCGCATCATTTTTTGCAGATCAGAAATGATCACTTTGCCATCTACATTCCGCGTATAAACCTGCATGTTCATATCATAGCCATACTGGACGCCGCTGACAGCGGTTTTCAGCGGATGATTCAGGTCTTCGTCCGCCCGCGCAGCTTCCAGGTGCTCCTTGAACGACTTCAGATCGTTTCGTTGCGATTCTCCGGAATTTAACGCATTCATCAGTTCATAGACCATGGCTTTTTGATAAACGCCATCATCTTGATGGGGTGTTGCGGATTGTGCCTTGCCCAGGAAGGTCGTAATCAGCGAAGCGGTATCCACATGCTGCGCTTCCAGCACGAGTGGATAGGAGGAAAGCGTATCTTCCTGAACACTGTTAATAAACGAAGTTGCCCCGCTGGATACTGCATAAATCAGGGCAATGCCGATGATGCCGATAGAACCCGCAAAACTGGTGAGGATCGTGCGGCCTTTTTTGGCAAGTAAATTCCTAAAGGATAGGCCAAAGGATGTTTTTAGCGACATCGAGGGCATCTTTTTATTTTTGTCGCTGTTAGCCTGCGCTTGTTTCCTGTTGCTTTCGTTCAGCAACTCATCATGAGAAAGGGGTTTGGAATCGCCGATAATCCTGCCGTCCACCATTCGTATGATTCGAGTGGAATATCGTTCCGCCAAAAAAGGATTATGGGTAACCATGACCACCAGATGATCTTGAGAAATCTCCTTCAGGATCTCCATGATCTGCACGCTGTTTTCCGTATCCAGCGCGCCAGTGGGCTCATCCGCCAGAATGATCCTGGGATTATTCACAATGGCCCGGGCAATGGCGACCCGCTGCATCTGTCCGCCGCTCATTTCCGAAGGACGTTTTTTCATCTGATCTTCAAGGCCCACTTTTATTAATGCTTCTTTGGCCCGGGCAATCCGTTCCTTTTTAGAAATTCCCGATAGCGTAAGCGCCAATTCCACATTCCGTAAAACCGACTGATGAGGGATCAGGTTATAGCTTTGAAACACAAAACCAATGGAATGATTTCGATAAGCGTCCCAATCCCGATCCTTAAAATCTTTGGTAGATCTTCCTTGGATAACCAGGTCTCCGCTGGTATATTGGTCCAGCCCGCCAATCACATTGAGCAGCGTAGTCTTGCCGCAACCTGAAGGTCCAAGAACAGAAACAAATTCCTTGCTCCGGAATTGCAGGCTGACATCTCGCAGGGCATGGATATTTTCGCCCCCGGCGGGATATATTTTGGTTATATTTTTCAGTTCTAGCATCTTGGTTGCCTTTCTTAAAGGATTTACTCAATAATAATAATCACAAATGCTAAACTAAAACTAAACTATCCGTGATGACTGAAGGGCTAAATCGCTTCTGTTTCGTTTCAGTTTAGATTTATGGAGTATTTTTAAATGTAAATCAAGCATTTTGAAAGGAAAGAATGACAAAGAATGAAGATGAAGAAACTTCTTTGCACTGTCCTAACGCTTTCTTTCCTGGTTTCAGGAACCGCTTTTGCAGGGTTTTCTGCATCCAGCACTCAATTTGATCCGAATTTAGCCCAAGAAGCTTTACAGATTGCCGAAATGTGTTACATGCCCAGCATGCAGGCCTCTCTTCTCGCTTTGAGTAATTACAGAAGAGTCGGTTTGTTTAATGCGGAGCGATCGGAGACCGATACGCGGCATGTAGCAACGTATGGAATTTATGACCGTTTGACGGAAAATGGCCAAACCGAAGTCATTATTGCTATACGAGGAACAGGAAACGGCGAATGGAAGTTAAATTTTGAGTTGATGCCCTCTGGGAACTTTGATTTGCCTTACTCGGAAAATTTTTCGTTGGCAGCCGACGATATTCTTTCAACGCAGCAGGATTATCTGGCGTCCCTTGTATCGCCAGTGTTTCTTATCACCGGTCACAGTCGCGGCGCTGCGGTGGCCAATATTCTTGGCGCTCGCCTGACGGACAGATTTAAGCCGGAAAATGTGTTCGTTTACACCTTTGCCACGCCAAGAACCGTCAGGGGCGAATATCCGGCGTATTCCAACATTTTCAATGTCGTCAATCCGGCGGATGTAATTACCTATCTTCCCCTTCCCCAGTGGGGATTTGAACGATATGGCATAGACGTGGAATTGCCCGTTGAGCGCGCTTCCCTGCTTGACGCTGCAAAGGCTGCCTATGCGGCAAGAACGGACTGTACAACTGATTTTCCCATGCCGAAAGGGCGCAGCGAGGCAACGAAACAATTCATTGACACCCTGGCATCCCTGGCTCCGCAGATTCAGAACGGGTTCGTTACACGACATGCACTAAACCATCCGGGATTGGCGGAAGGAGATGAACCCGGCATGACTGCCGGAGAATTTCTTCTGAATATTTTTGATGGAAACTTGCTCTCTAACAGCGGATCTTCCAATGCGCTTTCTCAAATGACGCAGGAATTTACACAGGCGGACAACGACTTGGTTCCCATACTGCATGCTTTGAATTTACTTTCAGAAGGCGGTAATTCTGATTGGGTTTCCGCAATGCATATGCCCGCTTGCTATGGTGCGTGGCTTTCAGCCATGGAATAAAAGAACGCCGGATTCATTTCAATGAATCCGTCTATTCCCGGTTTGACCGTACAAGAGTGAAGTATTTTCACGCTATGCAATATCCGCTGCTTTGGAAGGAGATCAAGGGGGATCGTCTTAAAAAAACCATGAAAACTATTTGCTGATTTGAAAAACGCTGGTTTTTAGAGGTTCCCTGTATTAAAAAACAGGAGTATCTATTATGAAAAATGAAAAATTGGGCATTGTTGATGTTGGAGGCGGATTTCGAGGTATTTATGCAACAGGCGTACTCGATTACTGTATGGATAACAGCATACGATTTGACCTCGGAATCGGTGTATCTGCCGGAAGTGCAAATTTAATTTCTTATCTTGCCGGTCAGAGAGGCCGAAACTATGTATTTTATACAGAATACGGCATGAGAAAAGAATACGCCAGTATGAAAAATTTTATCACAAAAAAATCTTTTATAGACCTTGACTACGTCTACAGCACGCTAAGTAATTCCGATGGGGAATATCCGCTCGATTATCCGGCAATTGCCGAAAGCTCCATGGAGTTTATCGCCGTAGCTACTGACGCGGAAACCGGAGATACGAAATATTTTGACAAAAGCAATTTGAAACAAGATAACTATGATATTCTGAAGGCATCCAGCGCGCTTCCTTTCGTGTGCGAGCCTTATCCTGTTAACGGCAGACTATATTTTGACGGAGCTCTTGCCGATTCGGTTCCTGTAAAGAAAGCCTTCGAGCTTGGATGTAAAAAAGTTGTGCTGCTTTTGACACTACCTGAAAATACTGTGAGAACACCGAACAGAGACAAGAAAATTGCAACACTTATACGAAAAAAATATCCGTTTTCCGCAGAAAAAATGGAGCATAAATATGACAATTATAACAAAGGTATCTCTTTAGCAAAAAAACTTGCCGGAGAAGGAAAAGTACAAATAGTAGCGCCTGACGATACCTGCGGAGTAAATACGCTTAATCGTAATCCGGAATCATTAAAAAAATTATACGATAAAGGATACCAGGACGGAATAAAAATCAGCAATTTCTTGGAAAATTACACTGCTTGAATTGAAAAATCAAGTGCAGCTTTTATTATAACAGAAGCCGGTTTTTTGATTGCGTGATCTGTCTTTTTATGGTATCATTAATACAATACATAAAGCATCAGCAAGAATCGGCTTGGGATGAAACGAAGTCTTCTTCGTTGTCTTGTCAACGCCAAGCGGTTCAGTTTGAATGAACACAGGAGGTATATATGGAGCGCTTTGCCTGGAAAGCCCGGGTGCTGCCCGGAAAGCTGGATGAGTACGTTCGCCGGCATGATGAGATCTGGCCGGAGATGTCCGCGGTTCTCAATGAAGCCGGCATCCGCAATTACACCATCTGGACAGACGGGGAGACCCTGTTTGGCTACTATGAGTGTGACAATGTGCAGGAAGCCGCCCGGATCCAGGCCCAAAGCCCGGTGGTGGACAGGTGGAACGCTTTTATGAAAGAAGTCATGGTCATGGACTTTGACCCTGAGACCGAGACCTCGGTTCAGCTGAAGCAGGTGTTTTTGCATCAGGGAAATAAAATTGAGTCTTAACCCGGTTCAAACGGGATTGCAGGCAGACAAATCAATCAGGGACCTGAACGGCGGTTGATGAAACAAGCGCTGTTCAAGTTGCGAGAAATATATAGAAGGTGGTTAAGTGGATAAAACAAATAATGACTTAAAATCAGCTCATCCGGCCCGTGAGAAGGGCCTGGTGCTGGAGGCCGTTGGAATTACCAAGATTTTTCCAGGCGTTAAAGCGCTGGATGATGTTTATTTTGCCCTGCGGCCGGGCGAGATCCACGCCCTGATCGGCGAAAACGGCGCAGGGAAATCCACCTTTATCAAGGTGCTGACCGGCATTCATCAGCCGGACGCCGGCAAAATATATCTAAACGGCGAGCAGGTGGAAATGACAAATCCCCTGGTTTCCCGCCGCCTGGGCATTGCGGCCATTCACCAGCACCTGGCGGCCTATCCCCACCTGACTGTGGCTGAAAACATCTTTATCTGCAATGAACAGGTTGGAAAGACCGGCTTTATATCGTGGAGAAAGACCCAGCAGGAGGCCAAAAAACTGCTGGCCTCCTTGGGAAGCGACATCAGTCCCGGCCAGATCATGGGCGAATTGTCCGTTGCCCAGCAGCAGGTGGTGGAGATTGCCAAGGCGCTCTCCCAGGACGCCAGGGTGCTGATCATGGACGAGCCCACGGCCGCCCTCTCCCGCAAGGAAAGCGAGGAGCTGTACGAGATTGTGAGGGGTCTGAAGGACAAGGGAACCTCGGTCATCCTGATTTCCCACCGGCTTGAAGACACCTTTACCCTGGCTGACCGGGTCAGCGTGCTGCGGGATGGCCGCTACATCGGCACCTGGGACATCAAGGACACCAACAGCGCCATGCTGGTCAACTACATGGTGGGCCGCAGCATCGATCAGTTTTTCCCGAACAAGACCGCGCCCATTGGGGAAGAGCTGCTGAAGGTTGAAAACCTGTCCCAGACCGGGCACTTCCGCGACGTGTCCTTTACCTTGCACAGCGGGGAGATCCTGGCCCTCACAGGCCTTGTGGGCGCCGGACGGACCGAGGTGGTGGAAGCCATTACCGGGGTCACCAGACCGGACAGCGGCCAGATCCTGCTGATGGGCGAACCTGTTTCCTTTTCTGAGCCTTACCAGGCAATCAAACAAGGGCTTGGCCTTTTGCCGGAGGACCGGCAGAAACAGGGCCTGCTTCTGCCCTGGAGCATTGAGGACAACCTGAGCCTGCCCATTTTAAAGACTGTTTGCAGCCGGGGGCTCATTTCCAGCGATAAAATCAGGCAGGGCGGGGAGGAAGCCATCCGCCGGCTTGACATCAGGGCCAGGGGCGCTGCGGATACCGCGGAATCGCTGTCCGGCGGCAACCAGCAAAAGGTGGTGCTTGGCAAGCTGCTGGCAGGAAAAGCCCGGATCATGATCATGGATGAACCGACCAAAGGCGTGGACGTGGGCAGCAAGGCCGCGATCTACCAGATCATGTGCGATCTGGCGGAGCAGGGCTTTGGGATCCTGATGGTGTCCAGCGAGATGCCGGAGGTGCTGGCCATGAGCGACCGCGCCGTGATCATGCGCGAGGGCCGGGTTTCCGGCATCCTGTCCAAGGAAGAATACAGCCCTGAAGGCATCCTCACCCTGATGATGCCCCTGGACAAAAAAGAAAAGGAGTCCGCATGAGCCAAATAAAAGCGCGCGACAGCAGATTAAAACGCTTCCTCAGGCAGCGGGAAACCGGGCTTGTTTTGGTCATCATCGCCCTGATCGCCCTGGTCAGCCTGAGGAACCCCAATTTCTCCAGCCTCAGCAACCTGCAGTTCATCCTGGGGGACACCTCCATCATGATCGTTCTGGCCCTGGGCATGATGTGCGTGCTGCTGGTGGGGTCCATTGATATCTCCATCTCCGGCATCATGGCCCTGGGCGCCATGACGGCCGGCATCGTCATGAAAAACAACCTGGTTCAGCCGGAGGCTGCGGACGCCTTGCGCACCAGCACGCCGCTGATTTTACTGATATTGATTTCCATGGGGGTCGGCGCCCTGTGCGGCGCGATCAACGGGCTTTTGATCTCCTACGGCAAGGTGCTGCCCATTGTGGCCACCCTGGGCATGCAATACATCATCTACGGCACCTCCCACGTCATTTCAGGGGGGCAGGCCGTTTACCGCAAGGACATGAGCGAGGCCTTCATCCAGTTCACCCGCGGCAGTTTCCTGGGATTAAACAGCAAGGTCTGGATCATGCTGGCTGCCTTTATCATCCTGTACCTGTTCATCACCTACACCAAGGCAGGCAGGCACCTTTACGCTGTCGGCTCCAACCGCGAGGCTGCGCAGATGAGCGGCATCAAGCCCGAGACCGCCACCCTCAATGCCCACATCATCATGGGCGCCCTGGCCGGTCTGGCCGGGATGATGTACGCCTCGCATGACAACAAGGTGACCCAGGACATGGCCATGGGGTATGAAATGTACGTGATCGCTGCCTGCGTCATCGGCGGCGTCAGCGTCACCGGCGGATCCGGCAAGATCCTGGGCGTTTTGCTGGGCGCTTTGACCATCGGCGTCATCAACAACGGGCTGACCATGCTGCGCCTGACCGGCAACTCCGAGTTCTGGAAAAAGGCCATCCAGGGCGCGGTCATCCTGATCGCGGTGGTGACCAATGTCCTCATCAGCCGCGGACACCGGCGCCGTGTGCTGCGGGAAAGGAGGATATGACATGTCAGCAAACACAAAGAACGGGTTGAAGATCCCCGCCTGGCTGAAGCGCAGGGAATGGCTGCTGGTCGTCCTGGTAGTGCTGACCTACCTGTTTTTTAACAGCCAGGCGCCATCCATCTACACCTTTCCAAAATTGCTCAACCAGACCCGCGTGTACATGGTGGACGTGGGCTTCATGGCCATGGGCATCCTGCTGGTGCTGATCCTGGGCGATATCGATATCTCGGTCGCATCCATCGCCGCCCTGTCCGCCACCGTGATGTCCGTAACCTACAACGCGGGAAAGGGCATCCCCTTTGGGCTTTCCATTATTTTGATGCTGCTGGTGGGGGCGGCCTGCGGGCTTGTCAACGGCCTGCTGATTACAAAATTCAAAGAGCTGTTTCCCATGATCATCACCCTTGCGACCTCCACCCTGTACCGGGGCATCGCCTACATCATATTAAAGGACCAGTCCGCGGGAAGTTTCCCCTCCTGGTTCGCCAGGGATCTGGGCTACGGCTCCATTAACATCCTGGGGCTGGAATTCCCCATTATGCTGCTGTGTCTTTTGGGCTTCATCCCCTTTTACCATGTATGGCTGCACCACACCGTGTCCGGGAGGTACCTGTTCGCCGTCGGCACCAACCTGACGGCCAGCCGCTACTCCGGGCTGAAAACGGACCGCATCAAGCTGACTGCCTTTGTTGTAAACGCCATGTTTGCCGCTGTTGGCGGTTTCTTCCTCACCTCGCGCACCGGTTCAGTCAAGTACACCATCGGCACCGGGTTTGAAATGCAGGCCATTGCCGTGGCGATCTTGGGCGGCGCGTCCACCTCCGGAGGCAAGGGCAGCGTCCCCGGCCTTCTTCTGGCGCTGATCCTTTTAACCGCGCTGAAGAACGGCCTGATGCTGTTATACAACGACGCCTTTATCCTCAACCTCGCTGTTGGACTGCTGCTGATCCTGGTGGTGCTGATCCCCAATATTACCAGCAGCTTAAACGCAAGGCGCAATGTCCGCCGCCAGCGGATGAGCCTTGCTAAAACTTGAACTTTGCGGGCGCTGCCCGTAAGAAAATAAAAGGAGGTATCTACTCTACCATGAAAAAACTCATTTCCCTGATCCTGGCTCTGGTCATGACCCTGTCCATTGCTTCCCTGGCCCTGGCCGAAAAGCCGATCAAGATCGGCGTCGTCTACAAGCAGACCGGCAATCCCTTCTTTGAAGCCGGCGTACGCGGCTTTGAGGAAGCCCAGAAGGAACTGGGCTTTGAATTCATCCACAACGGCCCGGCCGACTCCTCAAACGAGGGGCAGATCCAGATCATCGAGGGCTACATCCAGCAGGAAGTGGACGCCATCGCCATCTCGGCCAATGACGCCGCGGGCGTTGTCAGCGTGCTGCAGACCGCCATGGAAAAAGGCATCAAGGTCATTTCCTGGGACTCCAAGGTTGAAGCCGCAGGCCGCAACCTGAACATCGACCCCTCTGTCGCCCAGAACATCGGCCGCGTCCAGGTGGAAGAGATCGCCAAGCAGATCGGCTATGAAGGCCAGATCGCGATCCTGTCTGCCGGCGCGACCATGGACAACCAGAACACCTGGATCCGCTACATGCAGGAAGAACTGGAGAAGCCCGAGTACGAAAAAATTGAACTGGTCACCATCGTCTACGGCGATGACCTCACCGACAAGTCCTATCAGGAGATGCAGGGCCTGATCAACTCCTATCCGGATCTGAAGGGCGTTGTCTCTCCCACCACCGTGGGCATCGCGGCTGCGGCCGTTGCCATCAAGGACATGGGCCTCTCCGGCAAAATCAAACTGACCGGCCTGGGCCTGCCCAGCGAGATGGCTGACGCCCTGAAGGACGGCACCTGCGAAGGCATGTACCTGTGGAACCCCATTGACCTGGGCTATGTCGCGGCCTATGCCAGCGTTGCCATGGTCAAGGGTGAGATCACCGGCGCCGCAGGCGAGAGCTTTGAGGCCGGCCGCCTGGGCACGAAGGAGATCATGGACGCCGGGGATGGCGGCACCTTCACCCTGGTTGGCGACCCCTTCCGCTTCACCCCCGAAAACATCGACGACTGGAAAGACGTGTATTGATCTGATCCAACTGATTTGACCTGACAAAAAATGCCCCGGGCTTAACGCCTGGGGCATTTTTACGGCTGCCGTTCAGCCCTTTAAGGGTTCAAAGAGGATGTTTTCCTCGGCCAGCTCCACCTTCACCACCAGCCCGTTGCCGATGTCGGCCTTGGGCCAGGGCATGCGCCAGCTGGAATCGCCCTCGCAGGTGGTGCGCAGGGTGATGGGCAGTTCTTCGCCGCTTGCCAGCACCATGGCCTTTAAAGGCGTGTTCGCGATGGACAGCAGGTAGATGTCCTTGCGTTTTTCAAACAGGTGCAGGTAGAGGGTGTGCGGTTTTGCGGTCAACAGGCACCAGTCGCCCACGTCATAGGGGTAGACGGGGGTTGGAATGGCGCCGTACAGCGCCTCTGAATTGGTTTTCATAAACCGGCCCATCGCTTCCAAAACGCGGATGCTTTCTTCAGGCACCCGGCCATGCTTGTCCGGGCCGACGTTTAACAGGTAGTTGCCGCCGCGGCTGACCGATTTGACCAGGCTGCGGATCAGGAACTTCGGATTTTTCCAGTGCCGGTCGTAGTCGCTGAAGCCCCAGGTGTGGTTGATGGTGGCCGGCACCTCAAAGGGCCTGTGATAGGGAAGCAGGGGGAGAAAATTGTCCCCCGTTGTCATATAGTCCCCAAGCCCGTGCCCGACGCGGCCGGAAATCAGGCAGTCCGGCTGGAGCTGCCTGACCAGATCCGCCAACTCCTCCGACTCTGCTTTTGTCATCTGCATGGGCGTGTCAAACCAGATCAGGCCGATGTCCCCGTAGTTGGTCAGCAATTCCTTCAGCTGAGGGATGCATTTTTGATCCAGGTATTCCCGGAACTTCGGGTTGGGGTCGCACACCTCTTCCTCGATACCGCCGGGATGGTGCCAGTCCTGGGCCTGGGAGTAGTAAAAGCACAGCTTCAGGCCGTATTTGTCGCAGGCCCTGCGGAAATCCATGGCTACGTCCCGCCCGCAGGGCGTCGCGGCCACGATGTTGTAGGGATCGGCCTTGGAATCGAACATGGCAAAGCCGTCATGGTGCTTGGCGGTAAACACCACATAGCGCATGCCCGCGTCCCTGGCTGTTTTGACCAGGGCATCGGCGTCAAAACCCTCAGGGTCAAACTGCGCGGCCAGTTTCTCGTATTCCGCCTTTGGGATCTTCAGGTCGTGCATGATCCACTCGGCGATGTTTTTGGTGCGCCTGCCCTTGTAAGCGCCCGCCAGAACGGCATAAAGCCCCCAGTGTACAAACAAGCCAAACTTGCCCTCTGCCCACCAGGGGGCCTTTTGCTGAACTGATCTCAATTCTTCTTATCCTTTCACTGCGCCGGAGGTCAGGCCTTCCACCACAAAGCGCTGCATCACCGCGAACATGATGGCGGTGGGCAGCAGCGCCAGCACGCCGCCTGCCATCAGCACGCCCCATTTTACATCATACTTGCCGATCAGGGATTTGAGTCCAACCGGCACAGTCCACATGTCTGAGGTGCTGATAAAGATGGTGCCCGCGATCAATTCGTTCCAGGAGCCGATAAAGGCGAATACAAACACCGCCACGATCCCCGGGAACATGATGGGCAGGATGATCTTAAACAGGCCCTGCCACTTGGTGCAGCCATCCACATAGGCCGCTTCTTCCAGGGTGTAGGGGATGCGTTCAAAGAAGCTGCGCATGGTGATGGCACAGAAAGGCAGGTTGACCACCAGGTAGTAAATAAAGAGGCTGAAGCGGGTGTTGATCAGCCCCGCGTTGGCGAAGATGAGGTACAGCGGGATGATCACCAGGATCCCAGGGATCATCTGGGTAATCAGGAAGAACAGCAGAATGGTGCCCTTCCCTTTGAAGGAATACCGCGCAAAGGCATAGCCGCTCAGGATGGACAGCAGGGTAATCACAATGGCTGTGCTGCCCGAAATGATCACGGAGTTTTTCACCATGGAACCGTAGTTGTACATGGAAAATAGCTGCTCATAGTTCTCTGTGGTCGGGTTTTGCGGTATATAGGTCAGGTTCTGCGCGTCAATGATCTCGGTATGGGGCTTTAAAGAGGTGGCCACCATCCAGTAAATGGGCAGGATGACCGCCAGGAGATACGCCGCGAGCAACAGCACGCGCCCCAAAGTTGACAGGTTCCTCTTCATTTTGCTGCTCATCAGAAATCACCTGCCTTGTTGTATTTGGTCACCTGAAGGAAAATCACCGCGTAAACCGCGAGGATTACCATCAGCACCACGCCCAGCGCGGAGGCCAGGCCAAAGTCGTAGCCGGAGAAAGCGCGGGTGTACATGTAGGAGGGCAGCGTCTGGGAGTGGTTGGCAGGCCCTCCGCCGGTAATGACCACGATCAGGTCAAAGGAGTTGAACACCCAGATGGTGCGCAGCAGCAGGGTCATGATCACCGTGGGCTTGATGTAGGGAAAGGTGATGGCGAAAAAGCGCCTGACCGCGCCGCAGCCGTCAATGTCGGCGGCCTCATACACGTCCTCCGGAATGGATTGAAGCGCCGCCAGGTACATGATTGCAAAAAAGGGCACGCCCATCCAGATCATCGCGAGGATCACGACCAGCAGGGAAAGCCCCGGCGTTCCAAGCCAGGCGATTTTTTCTGTGATCAGCCCCAGTTTGATCAAAAGGTCATTCACAACGCCGTACTCGCCGTTGAAGGACCAGCGGAACATCAGGCCGATGACAAAGGCGGAGAAGGCCCAGGGCAGGAACACGATGGCCTGGTAGACGCCGCGTCCCCTGAACTTCTTCTTAAGCGCCAGGGACAAAATTAAGCCCAGCAAAAACTGCATCCCGACGCTCGCAATCACGTAGACAAAGGAATTGCGCATGATCAGCCCAATGTCCCTGTCTGAAAAAAGGTTTTTGAAGTTGGCGAAGTTGTTGAAGTAAACCTTCCCCGGTTCAATGAGCTTGTAGTTCTGAAATGACATCAGGACAGAGTTGACCAGGGGATAGCCAAAGGCCAGGAGCAGCAGCAAAAACGCGGGCATGATGAACAGGTAGGGTTCCAGTTTTTTGCTGATCTGCAACTGACGGTTTTTCTTTTCGTGTTTTCTTAAAAGCCGGAAGCCCGCCGCAAACAGGATGACAACCAGCAGGATATACAGCGCGATTTGCCAGAGCATGTGAATTGCTCACCCCTTTCTTGACGCATCCTGTTAAAAAGGCAGGCGGCAGGAACGCCGCCTGCCTGATGAAATGAATTACTCTTCGCTAAGGCTCTTGGGCTGCTCAACAGCGCTGCCCGGATTATCGGCCAGGTACTGCTTCATGCGTTTTTCAAGCTCTCCCGCCACCAGGCCAAGGGAGGTCTTGGCGTCCTGCTGGCCCAGGAGGTATTTCTGTATTTCTTCATGCATCATACCCTGGTGCATATCGGTGTAGCTGAAGGGGCCGAAGGCGCAGGGAACGACCAGCCTGGGATCGTTCAACTGCTGCATGAAAGTGGCATAATAGCCGTCCGGGCCATAGAGGGGATCATCGCCCACGTCCTTTTTGATCGGGATCAGGCCGGTCAGCTTGCAGTACTCGATGTTGTTGTCCGGACGGGTCAGGTACTCAATCAGCTGCCAGGCGGCGTCCGGGTTCTTGGAAGACGCGGAGATCGAGTAGGCATAGGGGGAGTTGACGGTGTTGTAGATCTTGCCGTCCACGTCGCTCTCCGGCATGGGCATGACCATCCACTGCTCATCCTTCATGCTGGTGATGCAGGTGGCAGCCACCTCGGAGTCGTTGATGAGGGTGCCGGTGAGGCCGCCGGTGAAGTTGTCCACCATCTCGATGAAGCCCCAGTTGATGGCGTCCTTGGGGGCGTTGCCGTCCAGGTAGAGGCCATTCCAGGTTTCATAGGCGGCAACCGCTTCAGGCGTGTTAAACAGCGCGGAACCGTCATCCGCGTAGGCGCGGCCGCCGGTCAAGGTCTGCAGGTACACAAACAGGGGGTCAAAGGCGCCGCGCGCGCCGCGGAAAGAGGTGCCGTAGCGGTTCTTCTCCGGGTTGGTGAACTTCCTCACCGCGTCAAAATACTCGCTGTAGGTCCAGCCCTTTTTGGGGTCAAGATCCATGCCCTCTTCCTCGGCCCAGTCCTTGCGGACGAAAACGCCCTTCACCATCATGCCGTCAGGCACGGTGTAGACATTGCCGTAAAGCTCTTTCTCGCCCTTCCAGACCAGCTTGGTCACGGTGTCGGTGTACTGATCTTCGGTGCCGGCAATGTAGTCGGCCAGCGGGATGACCCAGCCGGCTGCCGTAAACTGGCCAAGCCAGCCAGCCCAGGTCGTGATCACGTCCGGCAGTTGGTTGGAGGTGCCCAGGATGGTCAGTTTGTTCGCGGCGTCATCCCAGGGCACGCTCTCATACGCCACGGAGATGCCGGTTTCCTCCCGGAACTTCGCAAAGGTTTTCTCGTAGTATTCCTGCCTTGCGGGGCTTGGGGAAACGTCAATAAACCGCAGTTGGACGCCGGACGCGCCGGCAGGAAGCAGGGGGATGAACATCATCACACAAAGCATCAGGGCAACCAGTTTCTTTTTCATATCTATCCTCCTCTATTTTAAGGCGCAGCAACGCCTTTTATACAATGCTGTCCAGCGCCTGGGCAAGGTCGGCGACCAGGTTGTCCGCCCCCTCCAGCCCGCAGTGGATGCGGATCAGGCCGCGGCTGACGCCGGACGCGCGGGCGGCCTCCTCGCTTGCTGTGTACATCGTGCAAAGCGCCAGGCTTTCAAACCCGCCCCAGGAGCAGCCCTTGCCAAAGAGCTTCAGGGCGTTGATCATTTTGACCGCTTCATCCGGCTCCCGGTCCAATTCAAAGCTCATCAGCCCCGTGTGGCCGCGCATCTGTTTTTTGATCAGTTCCGCCTGCGGATGGGAGGGCAGTCCCGTGTAATGCACCGACTTGACCTTAGGATGGCTTTCAAGGAAGCGGGCCGCCTTCATGGCGGTGTCCTGGTGCATGTAAAGCCGCGCGGGCAGGGAGCGCAGCCCCCTGATGGCCAGCCAGGCCTCCATGGGCCCCAGTATGCCGCCCAGCCATTCCCGGACGCCGTGGCGCATTTTGTGGATCAGGTCGGCGTCCTTTGATATCAGCGCGCCGCCGATCAGGTCGGAATGGCCGCCGATGTACTTGGACAGGGTGTGCATCACGATGTCAATGCCCATGTCAAGCGGGTTTTGAAACAGCGGCGTGGAGTAGGTGTTGTCCAGGTAGGTGGTGACGCCGTACTCCTTGCACAGCGCGGCGATGGCTTTGATGTCGATGACTGAAAACACGAAGGTGGCGGGGCTTTCCAGGATCATCAGCCTGGTGTTGGGCCGGATGGCCCGTTTGACCTCGTCCAGGTCTGTGCCTGAAACAAAGCTGATCTCAATATGAAGCCTTGGCGTTCCTACATTGGCCATGAAGGCATGGACCGGGCGGTAAGAATCCCGCATGCACAGGATATGATCCCCCGCCTGGCAGGTGGCCAGAATGGCCGAGGTGGCGGCCGCCATGCCGGAAGAAAACACCAGCGCGTCCGCCCCGTGCTCCATCGCCGCCAGCTTCTTTTCCAGAAGCCGCGCGGTGGGATTTGAGACCCGCCCATAGAAGAAGGCGTCGTCATCGCCGCTTCCCTTCAAATACTCCTCAAAGCTTGGAAACACATGCAGGGAGGATAAATATACAGGCGGCGAGACCGCGCCCAACTGGCGCTCATAATCCTCAAATTCGTGGGTAATAGTAAACAACTGATCGCTGTCAAACTTCATGTTCATGAACAATCCTCTGACTTATTAAATCCTTTGCTTATAGAAATCCTACTGAACGGGCTTTGATTTGTCAATAGAAACGGCGCGCTCCCGAGTGAACATCGGTTCATTTTTCAACCGCCCGGCATGCTGAAATTTGTATCATATTTTACATGAATCAGGTAAAATCGTTGTTATTTCTTCCAAAGAAGGCTATAATAAATATTACGCGAGCACAAGGAGGGTGGAATGTATAGATTACTGCTTGTTACCGACCATGAGGACGTAAGAGAAGCGTTCACCAGCATTCAGCATTTGAACAGGCTGATGTTTGAGCCGGTTGCCCTGGCCCGGAATGTGGAGGAGGCGGAGGCCTTTCTTTATAGGCCCGGCGCGGACGCCATCGCGATCGACCCTGAAAACCGCGACTTTCAAGCCCTTTGCCAGCTGATGGATGAAAAATACCCCTGCATGCCCATCATGCGCACCCACAGGCGCGGGGACGGCCTGCGCAACGAGCTGAGCATGGTGCGCGAGGCGCTGGATCAGCTTCTGGGCGACTTCAGCGATTATGACTCCACCAGGCCCTGCGCCCAGGCCAGGATTCAAAGCGACGCCCTGCACCGGCTGCTGGAGGAGCGCATCGCCTCCCGGGGCGAGCTTGAAAGCCGCCTGCTGTTGGCCAGGTCCAAAATCAACATCTCAAGGCCGGGCTTGCTGTTTGAGTTTGAATTGCCAGACGGCATCAACTTTATGGAAAACCGCTGGAGCCACGGTTTTGACCGGCTGGATCTGGCGCTGAAAGCCAATTTCTTCGGCCAGATCCCGGGGCCCCTGCAGTACACCTCTGCCCTTTTATCCCCCATGCGGCTGCGCGTTTTGGCCTGCACGACGGAGGATGTGACGGACGAGGAACTGGATGTGCTTTCCGCCCACGCCCACCAATTGGTTTTGGGGACGGCCGCGCAGGTTAAAATCTATATGGATCTGGATCTGGTCTGCACCCAGTTTCGGGTGCTGCCCAGGCTGGATTCCTTTATCCCCCTGAAGGATTAGTTTTTCCCGGCCAGGGCGGCCGTTCAGGCAAACACATGCGAATCAAAGGAGGAAACCCGGATGAGTTTTTTCAAAAAGATCATTAACAGCCAGCTGATCGACGTCATCGAATGGACCGACTCCAGCGCCAACACCATGGTCTACCGCTATGAAAACATGGGCAAGGAGATCATGATGGGGGCGCAGCTCACGGTGAGGGAGAGCCAGGTGGCCGTCTTTGTCAACGAGGGCAAGATCGCGGACGTCTTCCAGCCCGGCCGCTATGAGCTGTCCACCCAGAACATGCCGGTCATGACCGCGCTGAAGTCCTGGAAATACGGCTTCAACTCCCCCTTCAAGGCGGAAGTGTACTTTATCAACACCAAGCAGTTCCTGGACATGAAATGGGGCACCAGCAACCCGGTCATGATGCGTGACAGCGAGTTTGGCATGGTGCGCCTGCGCGCCTTTGGCATCTACTCCTTCCGCGTGCAGGACCCGGTGGTGTTCTTAAAAGAAGTCTTTGGAACCACCGAGCTGATGACGGTGGAGGGCGTGTCCGGGCAGACCAAGCGCACCGTGGTGTCAGCGCTGTCTGACATCATCGCGCAGAGCAAGATCCCCGCCCTGGACCTGGCCGCCAACTATGACGAACTGGGCCAGTTCGCGCTCAACTCCCTGCAGCCGCGCTTTGCCCAACTGGGCCTGAAGCTGGAAAGCTTTGTGATTGAAAACATCTCCCTGCCCCAGGAAGTGGAACAGGCCATGGACAAGCGCACCAGCATGGGCGTGGTGGGCGACCTCAACAAATACACCCAGTTCCAGGCTGCCGAAGCCCTGCGCGACGCGGCTCAGAACGAGGGCGGCGGCGCCGGCCTGGGCGCGGGCCTTGGCGCCGGGATGGCCATGGGCCAGATGGTGCAAAACGCCTTCCAGAACCAGCAGGCCGCCCCGGCTGTCAGCCAGGTTCCCTGCGTCAGCTGCGGCAAGCCCATTGCAGTGGGAAGCAAGTTCTGCTCCGAGTGCGGCGCCAGCCAGAGCGCGCCCAGCTGCCGCGAGTGCGGCAAGCCCCTCGCCCCGGGCGCCAAGTTCTGCCCCGAGTGCGGCGCGAAGCAGTAAACAATTAGACCAAGCATTACAGATAAACGGGAGCCGCCTTCGGGCGGCTTCTCTTTATGGAACCGATCTGTTCTTGTCCCCGTCTATTAAGGTGAAAGGAGGTGGCCGGATGGATTTTGCAGAGGTACCCTGCAAAACAGAGGAGGAGCGCTTCAGGCGCCTGATGAAGGAGCACGGCACCGCGCTGCTGCGGCTGTGCGCCATGTACCTGAAGGATATTTCCCTGGCGGAGGACGCGGTGAGCGAGACCTTTTTAAAGGCGTACAAAGCCAGGGACAGCTTCCGGGAGGAGAGCAGCGAGAAGACCTGGCTGACCAGCATCGCGGTCAACACCTGCAAGGATTACCTGCGCACCGCCTGGTTCCGCCGGATCGACAGGAGGATCACCCCGGATGATTTGAAGGAACCCACGGCCGAAGCGCGGTTCCCGGACGACACGGTCACGCGGCAGATCCTGGCCCTGCCCAAAAAACACCGGGAGGTCATCCTGCTTCGGTTTTATCAGGAGATGGACATCCGCGACATCGCGCTTTTGCTGAAAATTCCGGAAGGCACGGTCAAATCCCGCTTAAGCCGGGCGAAAGAGAAGCTCTGTAAGACGCTGGAAAGGTGGTATTTCGATGAAGAGTAAATTGAAACCGTTGATCGACAGCCGGCTTTCCATGCTGGACTGGACGGACGAGCAATCCTTAAAAGTAGTGGATCGGATCAGAGGAGAAGAAAAAGTGAAAAAGAAGATGTCCCTGGCCATGGTTCTGGCCCTGGCGCTGGCCTTGCTGGCTGTGACGGGGCTGGCCGTGACGCTGTGGAAGAATTATTACGATAACATGGCCAAAAACGAAGGGGAAAACGGCTATTTTGACACCTGGAGCGGGCAGAGGCGCGCGGATTTCGTGCTGGACATGGCAAAGGAAGGCGCAGCGTTTAACAGCGAAGCTTTGGACAGATTAAAGGACGCAGCGACAAGCGAAACGGAGAAAGCCGATATCGCGACCCGGCTGCTGATGGACAAATATGACCTGAGCGAAGACACCATCACCGCCATCTCCATCATGGAGAAGGAAAAAGGCCCCCTGCCCGGCTGGAGCCTTGAGGACAAGGCTAAGTACACCCGGATGCTTGTTGAGACGGGCACCCTGGGGGCAGACGAGGAAATGTACTGGCTGCCGGGAGAAGGGGACCTGACGATTGAACAGGCCGGGGAAATGGCCAAAGCCGCCATCAAGGACAAGTACGGCGCGAGAGACCGGGATTTTGAAGCGATGCGGGTGATTGCCGAGCTGCGCAGCTGCGCGGATGAGCAGGCCAACAAGGTCTGGCGCGTTTTTTACCTGAATCCGGATCAGGACCTGTACGATATGCCGGTTTTTGACGTGAAGCTTGAAGCCGGAACAGGCGAAATCATCGAAATCCTTGCCAAGGCCGACTATGAGGAAGAAAACCAACAGCCCCTGGACGAGGAAGGGCTCAAACTGGACCGGCGCCTGATAAGCGCGTTTAAAAAGGCCCGGCCCTACACGGTGGAGGAACTGGCTGGGCTGGTACAAGAGTTCAAGCCCAGACTGGCTGAACTGGAAGCCTTCCGCAAGGACTGGGGCGGGTACTACGCCGGGTACCGGCATGTGCTTGATCAGGACATCCGCCTGCCGGAAGAGGGCATGGTCAAGGCGGAGGACGCGCGCAAAACCGCGGAGGAAGCTGTCCTGAGCCTGCCCAACTGGACGCGGAAACGCCTGAACATGTTTGAGCCCTTCGCCCAGGTCTACTACCACTCAAAAGAACTGAACAAGCCGGTCTACCTGTTCATCTACACCTGGAAAGGCGCCAACACCAAGACCGAGGAAGAGCAGGACAAGCCCGAGATCTACAGCAAAATGCTGTTTGATGAATTCAGCAAGGACAAGGCCGCGCCGCCGTCCTCCGTCTCCGTGCTCATCGACGCGCGAACCGGACAGACGATCGGCGGGGTACGGATCGAGGAATTGTCCGATGACCGCCCCTCCGGCATGATGGAATTGACCCAGATCAAATAATCATACCTGAAACGCCAGGCGCCGGCTAAAAACCGGCGCCTGGTTGAATCCATGGGGGTAAAACAACATCACTCTCAAACAGTGGACGCATTGGGCGATCCTGCCCGGGAGTTTGAGTACCCTCTAAAACAACATCACTCTCAAACAAATTCATATAAAAGCCCTTGATATATCCGGTTTGAGTACCCTCTAAAACAACATCACTCTCAAACCCACGTGCCCGCATGGTACCGCGATGTTGCGTTTGAGTACCCTCTAAAACAACATCACTCTCAAACCCACGTGCCCGCATGGTACCGCGATGTTGCGTTTGAGTACCCTCTAAAACAACATCACTCTCAAACCGCCGAATGACATTGTTGACGTGGGCGCGAGTTTGAGTACCCTCTAAAACAACATCACTCTCAAACATAAGACAAGGGGGGGGGGATGAAAACAAGTTTGAGTACCCTCTAAAACAACATCACTCTCAAACATCGATCGTTTTTCCAACAACTGCCTTTAAGTTTGAGTACCCTCTAAAACAACATCACTCTCAAACAGGTTGTTCACTCCTCCGCGTCCAAGGGCGGTTTGAGTACCCTCTAAAACAACATCACTCTCAAACCCCAAATTCGGGTCGGGCGAGGTCAGCCCCATCACACAGGCTTTTTCAGAAGGCATCAAAACATCAGCGTTCGTCTTCAGGATAAAGCTCGCACAGGTCTTTGTCAATCAGGTGCCAGGCCTCGCGGTCCAGCAGGTGATCCGGCAGTTTTGTTTCCAGCATCAGCAGGCGCAGCTTTAAATATTCAGCCGCGCGGTAAAACAGGGCCAGCTCCTCCCCGGATAACAGGCCGCGCAGGTTGACAAAGGCAAACACATTGGCGCCGCAAAAGGCGGCCTGGGCCTTTAAGAAGCGTTCCAGGCGCAGGGGCAAATCCCCCTCCTCCAGAAAGCGGAAATCCGCCTGCTTCAGCAGGGCTTCCGGCTGCAGCTGGGCCTGGTACTCAACGGCATAGGGCGATTCCGTTTCTAAAAGGGCCAGCCATTCCTCAATGCTGGATTGCAGCTGGGCGGTTTTCAAATAAACACGCTCCGAATAAGCCAACTTCCCGGTCTGTTTGTAAAGGGCGGTGAGCTGCCTGCGCTCATTGAAACTAAGGGCAAAGGGATCCGTCACCAAAACCAGGTGCTTTTCCAGGGGCAGGGGCGTCCAATCCTCCGAAAGCACAAAATCCCCCGCCTGCCCCTGCGCCTGGGCGCGCAGGCCTTCCACAAAGCGGCGAAACAGCGGGGGATGCTCCACCGCCAGCAGGGTCGCCCGGTCCTCCCTTAAGGGGAGCACCATCTTCATCTCCGGGTGGGCCAGGCGCATCACAGCACGATCAACCTTTCATCCGAATCGATCACTTCGCTCTCAAACTCCCCCAGGATGTATTCCATCCTGGCATACTGTTTTTCGGTGATGAGCAGGATCTGGATCAGCCCCTTGGGCGGCTTGTTTTTGCGCACGTTTTCCGCCAGGGCCGCCACCGCGGTGCTATTGAGCAGCAGCTTGCAGTAGACCGACTCCTGCAGCATGATGAAGCCGCTTTTGATCAGGTACTTGCGGAAGCGCACGTACTCCCGCCGCTCCTCGGATTCCACCACGGGCAGGTCAAAAAAAAGCAGCATGCGCATAAAGCGGTAGCTCAAAACGGCAGGGGCGTCAGGGACTGCTCCCGCGCCCGAAGCAGCAGTTCCGCCGGGGGACCCAACAGGTCCGTCTGGAAAAATTTGATCTCCTCCGCACTTTTCTGGTTCAGGGCGTCCAGCAGGCTGCGGGTGTAAATGCGGATGGCGTTGGCCACATACTGGCTCTGGTTGTCGATGCGCACCTTTTCATCCAGCACGCCCACCAGCTTCAAGCGCATCTCCCGCTCAAACTCAAAGGGGAGGGCTTCATAGACGATCCTGTCCACCAGGGGGCGGAAGGGCTCCATAAAGTCGCTGCCCAGGTTGAACTGGTTGAACATATTGTCATGGAAGATGCCCAGCTGGGTCAGGTAACCCTGGGCGACGATCTCCCGGTTGAAGGCGGACAACAGGATGCTGTAGCCGTAGTTGAGGGCGGCGTTAACGGTGTTTTCCTCCGCGCGGCTGAAATCAAGGCCAAAAAGCCCGCCAAAATAGACCTTGGCGGCGTGCCCCTCCCGGTTGGTGGCGTCCTGGGGGGCAACCTCCCGGGCATAGCCCAGCAGCAGGTCCGCCCGCTCCGTTTGGCCGAGGTGCGCCAACAGGGCCTGCTGCTGCCTGATTTTTTCCGTCACGATCTCCCCCCAGATCAGGGCCTTGGTGTCCTTGTCCCAGGTAAGCTGCTGGCGCACCTTGGCGCTGGTGTCAAAGCTGCCGTAATAGGGCAGGAGTTCGGAAAGCGGGTTGCGCTTCGCATCGCAGAAGATGACCTTCACCTTGCGGTTCACCAGCTCGCACAGGAGGGCCGCGGTCAGGGAGACGGCGGTGGATTCAATGATGAGGGTGCCGATCTCGGACAGGTGCACCTTTTTAACCTCCTCCCCCCGCACCTCCAGGTAATTAAGGCAAAGGTCCAGCTTGGCGCGGCGGGAGATGACCACGGTGCGCCAGCTCATTTGAGCAGGTTCACGGCCTGCTCGAACAGGCCGGTGACGGACTGATGGATGAGCAGGGCCTTTTTGTATCCGGACAAGGTGCGGTTTGTTCTAATTATGCCCAAGGAACTTCCCAGGTTTAGCAGTTGTAGGTTTGCCATAGCCCGGTTGCAGGTAAAGAAATTTAATATCTCTTTGAGCGCCTCGCATTGGTCGCCTTCGGACAGGGCATTGAAGCGATCCTTCGCAGACTCCAGGTTTTTGGCCTGCTGAGAAAGCCATACGCCATAGGAAGTGTCCCGGAGCTTCGCCAGGAAGATTTCATACAGCTCCTGATTCTTTTCCCGCGTTATCCCGTCTGCGGGGCGAACCGTCAGATCCTTTCCGGGATTCAGCCTGCGGTATTCCACCCGCCGCCCGGCAAACTTGAGCACATCCCGCAAATAATTCTCCCAAACATCTCCAATCTTCAGCTGCTGTGCAGGTGCGTAAAGAATCCGTGTTCCTGTCCTGCCGGTGATGTTCATCTTAAAGCCATCAATGTCAAAGAGGGAGTTTATGCGGATCCTGGGGATCAGAACCACCGGATCAACAAGGCCCTTGTCCTTAACCAGCATGTCCTTGACCTGCCCCTCATCCAGGCTGTCCGCCAGGTGCAGGGGCATGTCGATCAGGCTGCGTGCGCGCCTGCCCTTCTTCTCCTCATGCTCCACCAGCATGAAGTAGGCGCCGGTCACCTTGTTGTAGCCGCCGTACTTGGAAGGGTCTGAAAAGCTGGGGTGGGCCTTGCCCTGCGGCAGCTGCCACAACCCCTTTTTGACCAGTTGGGTGTCAAACAGGGCGCCGCGCTGCTCCAGGGGCATCTTGGTGACCAGGGCGTTGTTGCGCCTGATGACCTGTTTCACGGTCCTGATGCTGCCGGCTTTTCCGGCGACCCAGCCGACGCTGCCCCCGCGGGTGATGTCCTTATCAAAGAAGGTGCGCAGGTTGTAACTGTGATCCGCCTGGCTGAAGAAGTTGCGGGGGTCGGAGGTGAACTTGGTGTGGTAGGCGTTGCCCGCCACAACGTTCAGGTAGGCGTCCGCCGCGTGGTGCAGGTCGTTGACCTCGCGGCATTTGAGGATGTCAAACTTCTGCCTGAAGTCAGACACCAGCCCGGCCTTGACATAGACCACCGTGGTGTCCGGCAGCAGGCTTTCCATGATCTGGGCGACGGCCTTGGTGCTTTGCCGGGTTTCCACCAGCTGGCGGTTGATGAAGTCCAGCAGCTCCTGGGGCTCAAGCGGGGTGGCGCGCACCAGGCGGTCATACTTGCGCCGGGAGATAAGCCCCTTGTCCAAAAGCATGTGCCAGAAAGGCTGGTTGGCCTTGCGGACCTCGGGGGAAATGGGGTAGATGTCCTGCTTGATGTAGTTGAGCGTGCTGTCCACCAGGACGCGGTTATCCAGGCTGTCATCTTTGACCCTGGATCGGGGATAGATGTGGTCAGTGTCGTATTTTTTGGAATCAAAAATGTCCCTGATGTCGATGGGCTTGCCTGAATACAGACAGCGCCCCAGCTGGGTGAAATAGAGGTAGAGCCGGTCGCGGCGCAGCTCATGATCCTCCCTGGTTTCAAGCAGGGCAGCCAGCTCCGCGGCCTCCTCGCCGCAGGCCTTGTACAGGTCGCTCAGGCGTTTCTTGCGGGATTCCTTGACCTCCTTCTTTTCATCCCCGCGGGCCACCTCGATAAACAGCTTTTTGGGGTCGTGCCCGGTGATCTTGCGGATCTCTTCCACGATCTTCAGGCTCTGCCAGATGGAGCGCTTGACCGAGGGGGCAACATACAGATCCTTCACCTGGTGGTAGCCAAAGCTCATGTCTTCGCTGAAGGCATCGTTGTGCTTTTGGACGGCCTTGGAAAACTGGTATTCCTTGCTTAAAAGCTCCATCAGGTTGTTGTTGGTTTCCCAGAGCATGTCCATGATGGTTCTCATCTCCCCGGTTTCCGGGTCCGGCGCTTTGATGCCGGTCAGAAAACGCTCAGACAGCCTTCCCCAGTCGGAAAAACGCTTGCCCGCGGCGCGCCGGATGACCTCATTGGGCAGAACTTTGCCAAAGGCGCTTTGGATGCGCCGTTCCAGCATGGCTTTGTCATCGCCGAAAATGGCGTTTAAGCGGATGATCTCCTCCGCCGTCTGCTCATCATAATGCTCGCCCAGGAGGGCCTTCATCTCGATCAGGGGCTTCATGTTGGCCTTGAAATCGCCGTCAATGCCGGTCAGATCATCCGGGCTCACCTTATGCCCGTGGCTGGCCAGGTAGCCAATCAGGCCCTTTTGGGTGACCCTGGAACGGGTGAGGAACAGGTCGTTAAAAATGTCCTGTTTCAGGGCCACCGGGATCGGCTCGCCCTTGATTTTGAGGTTGTTCAGTTCATTGAGCACCATATAACGGGAGTAGAGGATGGACTGCTTGGGCAGCACGGTCTCTTCCTTTAAATAGGTGCACTGGGACAGCATCCGGGTGATGAAGTTTGAGGCGCTGGCCTCCGTATCCACCACCTGGTCAAAGTTCCAGGGCCTGATCTTTTCCTGGGTGCGGCGCACAACCCAGGTGTTCTGCGCGTTGGGGTCAAGGTTGTTGAGCGGGCCCACATAGTAGGGGATCTTGAAGGTCAGGATCTGCAAGATCTTGTCCGACACAGACAGCCCCTGATCGTCCTTTTCCAAAAGGAAGGGCAGGTAGGCCTCCGCGTTTTTCAGGATCTGGCGCAGCTCGTTAAAATGCAGCTGGTTGGGCAGGACGGCGTTGGCCTTGGACACAGCCTTGGGCAGGAAGGTTCCCGCTTCGATCCGGGATTTTACCTCCGCAAGCTCGCTGTCCTCCGCCTTGACGTCCTTGAGCAGGGCGTTTAAATATTTGTAAAAATCAGCTTGGTTACACTTCTTAGCAATGGGCAGTTTTTTGCCGTTTTTCTTGGTCATGCCGACATAGGCGGCGTAATTGTTGCCGGCAGGGTCAGAGAAAACGGCCTTGTACTGCTGGGGCAGGTGGCGCTTGATGACGCGCTTTAAAAGTTTCAAGTCCTCCCTGTGTGTTTCATATAAAGCAACCTTTGCGGCGGACAGGCTGACGCCGCCGGGGACGATCTTTTCCAGGGCGGCCCAGTCATGGATGGCCTTTAATTTGTCCAGGTAGTAGAAATCAAGACCCAGCAATTCCTCAATCTCAGGCGCTTTGGCGTCATAGTCCTCGGTGCCGAACTCGATCTTGATTTTTTGCGCTTCCTCATCGCCCGCATAGTCAAAGATGTCCGCCAAATTGACCTTGCCGCCGGTCAGCGCCTTGATAACCGCCTTGGAGCGGGCGTCCTTCGCGTCAAACAGCTCGTTGAGGCGCTTTTGCCTCATGCTCATCTTCAGCGCCGGGTCCGTAAGAACCTGCTTCAGGGCATCGGCATGAGAAACGTCCAGGGTGAAGCCAAAATAATCGCTGCTCTCCTGCGCCAATTCCTTGAGGATGCTTTCCAGGCTTGGAACCTCGTCCAATTTGCCGCCAAAAAGGAAGTGGCCCCTGTACTTGATGATGTGGTGGATGGCTAGGTAGACCAGGCGCGCGTCAAAGGGGCCGGGTGAAGTCATCAGGGCGTGGCGCAGGTGGTAGATGGTGGGGTATTTCTTGTGATAATCCTTGTCCTTCATGCCCAGGTCGTTGAACAGGTTGTTTTTCTGGGCGGGGGTCTTGTCCTCCTCATGCAGGGCGCCTTCCTTCAGGCGCAGGAAAAAGCCCGGGTCAACCTGATTGACAGGCTCCGCGAACAGCTCCCTCAACAGGGCCAGGCGCTGGGCGCGGCGATCCAGCCTGCGCCTGGCGATGCGGAACTGGCGGCGGTCAGCCGCGCGCTGGGCCTCTTGAAACAGGCGGACGCCCCACATGGATTTTGAGCCGAACTTCAGCACCTGATAATCCGGGTTTGTGGCTGCCCAGCCCACGGATTCCGTTCCGATGTCCAGCCCCAGGTAATAATCCCCATATACGCGCTTTCCCATTGACATATTCTCCTTTTTATACTATATTGATGTTGTTTCAGTACCCTCTGAAACAACATCACAAGTTCAAATAAAGATTTATCCAAACCGTCCTTCGGGACTCCACAGTGTGTGGGTAAAGAAATCCGCTGATGCATGGCGGGTTTCTTTTTGTTCTGATGTGTCATTATATCACGGTTTGTTTTTCAGGAACACACAAACATCCTGCGTGAATTCCATATGATGCCAAAAAATCGTTCCAAAAGGATTGACAAAAAAATATCCAAGCTCTATAATTTTGTCAATGACATTATATCCGCTTTTGTCAATGACAGGATGCGTGAGGAGAATCCAAATGACAGGTGAAAGCTCAAATCTCAAGGCTGCCCTTTTGAGGTTCCAGTTGTCAAACCTTGACCTCGCCAGAGCGACGGGGATTGACCCGTCGCTGATCAGCCGTTATATTTCCGGGAACCGCAAGTTGAAAAAAGACAGCTGGCAGGCGGAGGACATCGCCGAATATCTTCTGCTAAAAGCGGACACAGCTGAAAAGATCGAATGGCTGAAGGAGCAGTTTGAAGCGTCGAAGCTCCCGGTGGATATTCAGTCTGTTCTGGGGATGAAGCGCAATTTGATTCAATGGATTTCCTCGGACAAAGAGGTTCCATCCGATGGTTTGGCTGAATCCGATGACTGGGAAGAGGCCGCTGAGGACGAAAAAAACGCTGAAAAGCAAAGGGGTCTGGAGTTTGGAACCTTGTCGATTGCCGCCGCCTTGAGCGAAGGATTCCGCGCCATGCCGCAGGATGAATCCGTGGACCTGTTCCTCACCAGCGACAAACTGCGCATCATGATTGATCCCGCGTTTTCCGATATGCTCCACGGTGTGCTTGCCGACAGAAAAATCAGCGCCAACATCGTGATTTGCGTATCGGGGGACACGCGGCATCTCAGCAAAATCATCCAGACCTATATGGGCGAAATGGTATCCGGCACGATGCGTTTCTATACTTTTTTCGGTTCGACGCAGAACGTGGCGGAGCAGATGTTCTGTATTTTCCGCAACAGAGAAGTCGCGATCATCACAGAAACCCCTGTCGGCTCGGCGCAGCCCGTCGGCATGTTTGTGGACAACGCGGATTTTGTGCAGGAGATGAGCCAGAGCTTCGACGCGACCTATCGCTACTCCCAGTCCATGTTCAACATCTATAACGACGACTATGTCCGCAACATGATCGAGGTTTTGTACTGCGAATACTGCATTCCAGGAGAGCTGAGCGTCGTCAAGGACAGCGTCAACCCCATGTATATGTCCATAGAAGCGTATTGGCGTGTCCTCCAGATGGAAAATCAGGATGACGGCGAATACACATGGAAGTGCAACGAATACCGCCGCTTCCACGACTCTTTTGTGAATATGCTGGAGAACGGGATGCCGTGCAGGGAGATCATCTCGCTGAAGCGCCTCAAAGCGATCCTCAGCGAGGGAAAATGCCGCATGGCCGGGCTGTATTTCCTGACCACGGGGTTCTATGATCTGGATCTTCAGGGTTGCCGCGATATTGTCGCGGGATATGTCGAATACCTGAACCGCTTCCCGAACTTCTCACTGCGCATTCTGGACGACCTGCCCGAGCTTCACAGCAGCAACTGCTGGCATGTAAAGGGAAATCAGAGCGTGGCCATCAACGATTGGAACGGCGATGTGCCGATCATGTGCCATTCCGGCCACAGCGCGCTGATACAGGAATTTCAAAAGCACTTTGAAACGATCTGGAAGCGCGGCACCGGAAGCCTCAGCAACCGGGCCTATGTGATCTCCATTCTGCAAAGCGTGCTTCGGGAGATGGACGAGCAGCTGGGCAATGGCGGCAATCCCGGCGTACCCTGACGCGGCGGCGCGCCGGGCGTTGCGGGGATGCTGCCGCCGGGCGCATGGATTTCATTGGGCAAAGCGCGTGGAATGATTCCCGCGATGCGCTATTCATGACAATCAAAGATGATCAAACATAAGGAGGTCCCGTCATGAAAAAACTGTTAGCAACCGTCCTGATTCTTTTGCTGCTCATCGCCCTGCCTGCGCTGGCGGCGGCCGGGGCAACCGTCACCTTTGAGAACAGAACCTACATCCTGAACTATGAGGGCGCGGAGATTGAGGACGGCAAACTGCAGGTGAAGGTCAGCGGCTTTGGCAGCACGCTGCCCATGCGCAAAGGTCAGTTCGTCATCATTGCCTGGGCTGCCGCCGTCATCAACGGCAAGGAGGTGAGGGCCAGCTCCGTCAAAGCGGGCAGCGACGGCGTGTATGCCTTCAGCTGCGACACCGACAGCCTGCCCGAGAAGGTGTTGATCTACCCCCATGAGGATGAGAACAACCCCGTCTTGCTCTGGGAGGGCGGCGCCGGGATCGCCGCAATGGCCGTCCCTGAGGAGCTGGTGGGCGAATGGCGCGGCACAGGCAAGCCGAAAAACGGCGGCCCGTCCATTGAGCTGAGCGCCATCATCAACGCCGACGGCTCCGGCGAGTACGTTTTTATTCAGGACGACTACCGTGAAAGCTACCCCTTCACCATCACCAGCGATGGCAACCGTTTCTCCGTGGATGTCCCTGCCACCAGCCAGCTGGGCAGCGTGGACGGCTCCTGGGCCCTGGATGAGGGCGTCCTGAAGCTGGACATCACCTCCACCTTCCTCCGCGGAGGCAGCTATTCCTACACTGCCGAATGTAAAAAGGTCGGCGGGGCGAAAGAGAGCAAGGCTGCTGATCCTGGCGCGGAAGCGCCCGCCTGGGCCGGCCGCGACTGGCAGCTGGACTCGCTGCACTTCAAGACGCTCAGCAAGGACAGTCCCTTCTCCATCGACGCGGGAATGAGCCTGAACGGCCCTACCGAATACGGTTCCCGACTGTATTTTGACGCCGGCGCAGCCATGGTCTCGGACATCAACTTAAACGGCCTGATTGAAGCCGTGCCCCAGCTGCCCTTCTCGGTGCCGGAACTCAACCTGACACAATATGAAAGCTTCGCCCTGCAGGAAAACTCGCTGCGCTTAACGCCCGGGGATCTCCTGCTGACGCTGACCTACGATGCCGCCTCAGACAGCCTGTCTTTGACCTATGTCTCCCATGTAGAGGTGCAAAGCCAGACCCTGGAAAACGGCATGGTCACCAAAGGCGGCGAAACGGATATCGAAATCACCCTGGGCTTCGTGCCAAAAGCCGATGAATAACCCAAAGGATTGTTTGACAAACTGTATCAATAGTAAAATGGCATAACTGCAAGGAGGAAAACGATCATGAACAAGCTGTTCGCCCGGGTACTGGCCCTGATTCTGATACTTTCCCTGTGCGCGCCTGCCCTGGCCGGGGACACGGCGCGGACCGGGCTTGCCGCCTATGGCAGCTGCGATGGCGTGGAGAGCCTGCTGGAAACCGCTGACCGGGCGCTGGCAGACGGCATGGATCCAAAAACGGTTGGAGAAGAAATGTACGCGCTGGCGGAGGCAAACGAGCTGACCGACATCTTCTACTGGTTTGTCGAAAACATTGCCGCCAGCGACACAGAGGAATACCGGCGCTTTCAAAACAGATTTCCCCATTCTGACCAGGCGCTGCCCGAGAATGCGGGCATCCGGAACAGCGACCCAATCATCTACAGCACAACAGAGGTATCAGACGCGATGAAGGCGCTGCTCGCCGATCCAGGCGCGCAGTTCTGCCATGAACCGGTCTACTGGTCGGAATCGGATTTCGCTGGTTTTTACGGCGTTTCGTACGCGAAGTTCAAGCCGTCCCGCCCCCGCGCCGGGTTTGTCTGCGTGGTTGTGAAGGACAGCGCGGAGTCTTATCCTGAAACCGGCTGGAGAAAGGATGAGGAGGGTGAATTTTATAACACGCTGACCAGCTACATCGGCGAACTGTTTTATGAATTGGAAGACGACGCCATGATCATCACCGGCAACCCGAACCTGGCCTCCTCCTTCCTGGTTTTTAATCTGCAATACCCCTTCCGCGGCTACTACGGCAGCGAGGAACCGTATGTTAAAGGCTATAACTGCACGGTTTCACTGACCCTGACAAACGCGAAATCACGCTCCGCCATTGCCTCGTTGACCCGCTCAAACAGGCTGGCAAACACCATTTACTCCTGGGATAACTGGGTCGCCAAAGCGGATGTTCCGGAGTTTTTCGAAGGCAGGGAATACACAGCCTTCGCAGAGAAAATCCGCTCGGCGCTGATTAAAGAACGCGCCAAGGCCGTCTCAGCGCGGAAGATCACACCCCTGAATGTTGGCAGCGTGCTGAACGGCATTCTGGCCGAGCAGGCCGATAAGACCAAGAACGCCTGGCAGGCGGCCATTTACAGCGCGGGCGCGAAGGATGTGAAGCTTGAGGACGGAGCGCTGACCTTCAGCCTTCGCGGATATGACCCGCTGCTGTCCGAACTGGGCAAATACGCCGACGCGGAAAACAAAACCGCATGGCTGATGTCCGCCCTGACCAACGCGGCCGCTTACCGCCTGCCGCTCAGCGTGCCCGTTCAGGACGGAACAATAACGGCAAATGGCTTGAACGCGCTGAAGAAGGCTGTCAACAAGGCGGCTTCCGCCGCGCAGAAGGCCTTTGGCGGCAAGGAGTTTTCCGCCGCCCTGACCGCGCATTTCTTCCCTTCACCAATCGATGGAAAGCTGACGGAGGCTTCCGACCTGCTCAAGCCAACAGAGGCCTTTGTTGCCTGGCTGAACGCAGCGGGGCTGACCAATGATGTTCCCGACAGCTCGCTGTCTTCCCTGTTTTACGCGCAGAAGAGCCCGAAGCTGAGCGTTAAAGGCGGGCCAAACGCGCTGGCCATGAACTGCACAGGCGTTGATCCAGCCGCGCTGCTGCAGCTTGCGCAAACCGCTGTGCTTGACACTCAGGCTTATTTGCCCAAAGCGGAACGCTTTGATACCCCTGAAGCGCTTCTGGAGGCGCTGATGCAGAGCATTGCCGACAAGGCCGCGGCTGCGAAGAAAAATGCCGCCTACAAATTCACCGTCACCTTCAGCATCGACGACCTGATCAATGAAAGGCTACCCGCGGACTATGCCCAGTACCTGAGCGCTTTTGACTATGAGGAAACAGCGGAAGCGCTGGAAAGGGCCGTCAACCGGCTGCCCGACATCGCCGCCCTCCCTCTGCCGAAGACCGGCAGGCTGTCCGGGTCCACATCCGGCACGCAGGTGACCTTCCGGCTTGCAAAGGACAGCAAAGCCACCTACATCCAGATGCGCCGCGCCAACAGCAACGAGCTGGCAGTTTCCTGCTTTGTTGCGGCGGGCAAGAGCACCACTGTCAGGGTTCCAAGCGGCGAGTACACCGTTGTGTGGGGTTCCGGGCCGTACTGGTATGGCGAGGAACTGCTGTTTGGCGACCTGGGCGAATACAGCAAGAGCGATCCAACCACGATCAAGGGTACAAACTACCGGCATACGCTCAAGCTGGAAAGCTCGGAAGAAGGCGACGTTCACTTCCGCGACGCAGATCTGTCGGATTTCCATTAAAAGAATGTGAAAACAACAGCAAGCGGAATAACCATCAAATAATCATCCGTTTCCGCAGCATGCCTGGTCGCGCAGATCAGGCATGCTGTTGAATATATAGGCTTTTTACCCAAGAACGGACTTTTTTATGTGATACTGTGCATGAAGAAGCCCGTTTGTTTCGCTTTATTGGTATAAAGACAAAAGAAGAAAGGTTAGAAAAACGCAAATGAAAAAACAAGTGCTCTCAATTCTGCTGGTACTGGTCATGTCGTTTTGCGCCTGCGCCATCAGCAGCGCGGATCAGGCCACAAACACCGGGAAAACCGCCAGTCTGACCTTGTACGCCGACTTCTCTTTTGACATCATCGAGGAAAAGCAGATCACCGTGCCGTTTGAAAACGAACCCGCGTCGCGCTCGCTCATCGCCTTTGCGCTGGCCGACGGCTTGTCGGACTGGACGGGGCTGGACTTCAAGCTAAACGACGTGTCCTTCCCGGATGAGAAAAGCGTCCTTGTTGACTGGTCAAAGGATTCCACGCTCATTTCCGGAATCGGCGACCGCGCATTCAAGGAAGACTTCCATTTTTATGACGCCGTCAGCCTGAACTGGTTCATGATGGACAGTCTGGCCGCGACGCTCAAGAACAACCTGGGAATAACGGCTGTTTATTACCAGTCGAATGGGCAGCCCATTACCTTCCTAAACCCGGAGGATATGGCGGCGCTGGGATTGCCGGTGCTGCCGGTCGATCAGCCCTATGAGGGAAGCGCCTTCTTTATAGCGCACGCCGGCGGCAAGGGTGAAGAAGCTGGCCATGACGGCGAACAGATTACAGAGGGCGTTTTCTTTAATTCCCTTTTGACAAGCGATCCCGGGGAGAACCTGAGCCCCTGTGAAGCGGCAAGCGGGCTGTACAACCTGGTGCTCAAAGACAAATTGGTTCAAGGCACGGATTACAGCAAAGAAAATCCGATGTTCATCACCTGCGTGGACGTGACCGACATTGACGGCGAGGAATTTTATCTGCTTTCAGTCAGCGGCGCCTTTAACACGAAGGCCTGGGAATACGCCGTGGGCTGCAGTTCAGACAGCCAGGATGTTTACCTGCTCTCTGAAACCGGAAACCAGCTGATCGGCTCCCTGCTTGAACTGGGCCAGGGGGACAAAATGCCCGAGTGATCCGGAACAGTTTGTCAAAAAAGGTCGTAAAACAACGGCCTTTTTTGATATTTATCCTGCGGCTGCCTTGCGTTTCCGTGCAGGAAGAGGTTTTTTGGGATGATGTTACGGAGAGTAACAGCGATGTTACAGTTAGTTTCTTGCTGCAAAAGGTTTCTCCCTTTAGAATAAGCCCTGATCAAACGCTTGGAGGGAATGGAAATGACATTGGGTGAAAAAATAAAAGAGGCAAGAAAACAGTGCGGATTAACCCAGGAACAGCTCGCTGAAAAGATGGCGCTTTCAAGGTCCGCCATCGCGAAATGGGAATCCAACCTGGGGCTTCCTGATGTGGAAAACTTAAAATCATTGGCTCAGCTTTTAAACGTGAACATTGATTATTTGCTTGATGACGTGGAAGCGATGATTGAACATGTGATCCGCGAGCAATACGATTTGTTTCAATATGGGATCGGGAGCAAAAAAAAGAAAAAAGACCGCCTCATGAAAGAGAAGTTTCCAGGCGCCATCATTCATTCTTTGCTTGGGGATCCAAAGCTGACCAAGGGCGAGAAGGTGATTGATTATTTGGTCAGTTTCCTGTTTGACGCGCCGCTGGGAATTCCCTCCATCATCAACAGAATAAAAAACACGGACAAAGAGTTTTACCTGGTCGAGAAAGATGGAAAACAGCTCTTTGTGACCGTAACAGACGAATTTGTCGAAACCCGTCAACTGAGGGAAATCATCACCGAAAAGAAATTTGAAATCGGGGACTGGCAATACATCAAGTACGCCAATCAGTTGAAGTAATCCTCTCTCCAATAAAGCCATGAGGCGCAGGCTGTCAAAAAAAGGGCTGAAGCGGTTTTCCGTTCTGCTTCAGCCCCTTCTAATTACGCTTGATGCCAATTTGTCAATTCAAAGCACGGATAACAGGCGGCTGCCAGGTTGAAAGAGCGTCCATGTCCGGAGTGTAAATGCGCAAAATAAAATGGAAATAATCGCCGGAAACAGGTAGCCAGTTTGAAAGGTCATCCGGCTGCTCCTTAGACAATGTAATGTCCAGCGAGCCATCCTCATTTAAAACATAGTCTGTCCGGTCGTTGATGCAGTAACGGTCAATGGGGTTGTCGATCAGGAAATGATCGCTTCCATAAGCCGTTAAAGACCAGAACCCGCCTGCCTTGATGGGAGGAAGTGTTTTAAAGCGCATCACATAGGTCTTTTCAGCTATAAGCGCCTTTCCTGATTCATCGACATCCGTCCTCAGATAGAGCGCCACATCCACCGTGTTCGCGCCAAGCCCGCCCAGCGCGACCGCCGCACGGTAGGCATACGCTGTCCCAAAATCCCCGATGGGCGCGCCAAAATATGTCCATTGACCGAGTTTTGCCGAGAATTTCGCCGCCTCATTTTCAAACGCCGACGCAAGGCTTTGGATCATGTTTTTCCACTGAACCGCGACATCGCCGGTTAAAACGCTGGGATCAAAGTCCATGCCTGGCCCGACCTTGATGGCCGCAAGCTTTGTAAGTATCCTGGCATCATCCAAAGCCGGAGGGTTGGTTTTCATCAGTTTGTTGGCCTTGTCAAAGAAAGCCTTCGGCCCCATCGACAGGATTTTTTCAACCGGGACATAGTCATTCTCTTGGGTGTAGCTGCCTTTTTCAGGGGTGTGCTCACCGCCGTTAACATAGGCTGATAAAGGAAGGAGCCTCATGTTTTTCTGAATGACGCGGACACCCGGCAGATCCTCTTCACCCGACAAAACAATGCGCGCGATGGACCATGCCGTCTCGGTGGGGACGTCAATGCGGGTCACGCCCTCTGGCAGATCGCCTTCCCACCCGATATGGGCAACGGCATAGGCACCGGCCTGATCCAACACACAAACCGTTTTCGTCCACGCGTCCAGGATCTGCACCTGGCAGAACCTGTCCGTTTCAGGAAGCACATAGACCATGGGTTCGCCGCTGAGGTCATACCAAGCCTGGGAACACACCGTGTCAACATTCGGCGAAACGATTGTTTTAAAATCTGCGTCCGCAAGCCCTTGCCCATGCATCAGCTGATTGACGGGGGCCCTGCCCTTCTTAGCATCAGGTTCTACCGTGTTGGTCGATAATGTCTTTGTCAAATCCATCAGAACCAGGGGAAACGCATAGAGGCAGGCTTCTCTGACGGCCTTCCAGACCTCATCCCCGGTTTCGGAGTTTTGAAGCGTCTCTTCCAAGTCTGACTCAGACGAGCCGCAAGCGGGCGGTACCGGCATTGAAAAAATCAAGGCAGCGGCAAGGACAAGTCTCAGATCCGTTATCATGATGGCCTTTCCTTTTCTCAAAACAGCTTGCTGTTTTTCAGCACATCCTTTTCCGTGTGATTCCCATGGGCAAACAAAGCGCGGAAGGGGGTCCTGTCAGGCCCAGGCGTCATCCCCTGCTCTCACTCGGCGTTCGCCAGGGCCAAACTCATCAGCCTATCCTTCGTCGCGTTTCCGGACATGGACGCGTTGTACACCAGTCCCTTTTCAGCGTCATGCCACATCACCACGCCAAGCACATCCTCATTGCAGGCCACACGCCCCGGATGGGCGCCGATCATCACTTCTTCCTCTTGCTCCCAGGGGTAGTACATGCCGGACAGGTCGGCAAGCTGCGCGCCCTTGAACACGCGGACGGTGCATTCAGCCCCCTCCCAGACAAACTTCACCTGGAACACGACCGGCCCTTCGTGACCATCAATGTAGGAATAGACAGGGTCTTCAGCCCCGTCAGGCAGTTTGGCGCCAAGGGTGCCTGAGGCCTTCATGGCCTCTTCTTCAGTCGCCTCATGGACGGGGTTGGGCAGGCCGGTCAGCCCCTGTTCCCCTTCCCCTTCCGCGTTGACCATGGCCAGTTTCATCAGCTTAAACAGCGTCACTTCCCCTGTCATGGCGATGTTGTACACCAGCCCGTTGCGCGCGTCATACCACATCACCACGCCGGCCTCGTCCTCGCTCAACATCGCGCGCGCCTGCCAGACGCCGGCCATCACCCGGATGTCCTTATCCCATGGGTAATGCATGCCGGACAGATCCTCCATCTGCGCGCCCTTGAACACACGGATGGTGCAATCACTTCCCTCCCAGACAAACTTCACCTGGAAAATGACCGGCCCTTCGCCGCCTTTGATATAGGAATAGCGGATGTCTGCGGAGTCGTCATAAAAAAGATTTGCGCCATGGGTGCCTGAAACCTTCATGGCCTCCTCAGCAGTCGATTCAAAAACAGGGCTGGGCAGGCCGGCCGCGCCGGCCTGTTCAGCCAGGGCAGCTGTCAGAAAGAGCAGGGTCAAAAGAATCAAACCAGCTGCACGGGCAATCATTTTTTTCACGGGGATTTCCTCCTTTATTTGTGTTCGTTCCGGGATCATTGGCGGAGTTGTCCTTCTTTTTTTAATAAGGATTGGCAGTTAAGACGTAGCCGTGTCTTCCTTTAATTGAAAAGCTCCATGAAAGAATAGAAGTTTTCCGGATCTCCTCCAGAAATAACCACTTTTCCATTTGCTATGGCGTCTTTCGGATCGATTTTCGACAGAACCAGTTGCTTCCAGGTCAGCGAATCGGTCACGATCTCGAACTGGCCTTTGCTCGCGGATGGGGGATCCACCTCAAGAATGCCCTTGCGAGCGTTGAATGTGTAGTGCTGGGGGTCATTCGTCTTGATGTCGGTCAGTTGAAGCCCAACGACGACGTCCTGCTCCATCGATTTGGATGCGTTGATGCTAACGGCCAGGATGCGATGCAGGGTGGTCATGGGCATCAGCTCAACAAATTTATCGTCGATCCTTGAAAAAACAAGCTTTGGATCAGCAAGCGCGAAGGCCCTGCGGGTCTGGCCAGTCATCAGCAAGTAGTCGGACAGAAGCATGTTGCGCGCCTGCGAATTCATCGTGCTCTCTGCCAGGGCCAGCATGGCCGTCTTCTTGGTTTCAAATGCCACAGGGTTGTCCGGGTCCAACAGGAGCGCGTCATCAGCAAGCCTCAATGCCCATTCCGGGTTGATGTCCAAAGCCGCCTGAGCTTTGCTTGCCAGATCACCATCGCCTTGAGCGAGGAAGGCCGACATCTCTGCCTCGCTCTGGGTAGACTGCGGAAACAGATCCCTTACTTCGCCCGTGTAGTAGCCGCGGTAATAGCGGAAGATGTGAACGATGTTCCATTCTTTTGATCCATAAATCTCCTGCAAATAAGGGCTGGAGGCAAGATGGGGCGGCAGCACGATCAGGTCCATCATCTCTCCTGCCGTATAACCTTTGTTCATGTAGTGGAGTGTTTGGTCATTCACAAACTGGATTGCGTCGCTGAAGTTGGTGAGGTATTGATTGACGTTTTCTTTTCCGCTGGTGACGGGATTGGGGCCATGGATCGCCACCAGGTGTTCGGGGTTGAGTCCCCTGGCAATTTTCAGGCTGTTGACATAATCCAGCGGATCCCTCAGACGGCTGCCCCGCGTGGTCGAAATGGCCGGAAAAGCCTCATAGACGACGGCGATCTGGATCAGGACTTCTTTTTGCGGCAGCCACACAAAGAGGACATCTGTCGTCTCACCGGAAACTGGAATGAGATCTACATCAACACCGGAAATCGTCAGCCTTGTCTCTTCCCCGATGGTTTTTGTTGGTGTCAGGAAGCCTGATGGCCCGTTGGTCTGCGTCCCGGCAAGGCCATAACCGGCAAACCAGCCTTTGCCGTCCCGGACGGGCGCGTCCTGGAACAACACTCCCACCATCTTGACGCCGCCCTCAACCCGCGATGGATAGACCGGGCCAAACCACTCGCTGAACATGTTGCTCAGCAGGCTCTCATGGCCGATGATCTCCGTTTGCTCCTGGGCAAAGACGGAGGCGCCGTTGACATGGCAGTCATGGTGGTGGGTGTAGATGATTGCTTTGACGGGTTTCTTGTCGAAGATATTGTCCAGGTTGGCATTGAACGCGTCCCTGACCTTCTGCGCCGCAGGGATGCTCTCCCCGGGATCTACGATAATCAAACCGTCATCCCCCTCAATCAGCACGGGGTTGTCCCGGTTGTATCCTCTGGCGACCCAGACGCCGTCTGTCACGCTTAACACCGCAGGCGGAAAGAACTCCTCATACTTGGCCAGGAGCGTCGGATGGACGGGCACTGCCTCCGGCTCATAGGACGCCGGCGCCGCTGCAGGTTCTTGCGCCGAAACGCAAACAGCTGTCCCGACCAGTGCCAGGATGGTCAGAAGGGCAAAAAGTTGGATTTTCGTTTTCATTGTATTTCTCCTTTCTAATGGGTGAACATTCATTGCCTTGGATGCAGGTCTTCTGAGAACGGCTATCCGCCCTTCTCTCAAGAAAGCGAACAATTGCTCCGGGTGAGGGACCACGGCAGCGGCATCAGGGGCGCAATGAATGGTTTATCCAGTTATAGAATAATGGAGAAATCTGTTTACCGGAATACCCGTTTTTCATCAAAAAAGGATATACTTTCATTGGCATTTGATTTAAATAAATTCCATTTGTTTGATTTCCGACATTTATAATCAACCTGTTCTGTGATAAAATGAATTTAGTAAAGTTCATTGCTTGGTCTCCTTAAAATGACGGGAGCCGTTTTGGAACGACTCAAGCAGTTGATGCAGTGAAACTGCAGGAGAATGAAATGGAAGAAAAGGATTTAAAAAGCGTTGGCATCCCTGATCCGCAGGACGCGCCTTTGGCCGCGCGGCAGCACGGCAGCAGCGCGGAAGCCATTGTAGAATATCTGTTTGCAGACTGGCCTGCTCTGGACAGTTCAATTGAGGCGGGCGGGGCCTTGTCTGATGAGGAAGAGCGCGCGATTGCAAAAATTGTAGACTCCTTTTTAAAAGCGCAATATGAGGAAACCTCTGTTGAAGCTGAACGCTGCATGAACAGCCGGCACCCCGAGATCAGTCATTTTGCCTTGCTGGCGCATGCCTTTGCCAATGTAGCCCTCAACAAGATCGAGGTTGCCCGGAAAGATTTGCGAGCCCTGCAGGCAAAGGAGCAGAACCCGGAGAATCAGCACAATGCCGCGCTGAATGATATCTATCGCTTTGTTTTGTCCGCTTTTTTTCACCTTGGTGATAAAACAACTTCGGTTCCGATGGAACTCTTTTCCCATTGTTCCGAGGGAGCCCGGCTCTTTATGCTGTACGCCCAATCCTATGCCTTGTATCTTCAACAGGAGTATGGGCAAGCGCTTGGTGTCGCGGAGGCCGCGCTGGTCATGGCTGCCGACCGCCATCTGATTTTACGCATCTATTTGAATTTGGTGGCGTCCATGGCAGCCATCAATTTGTCCCGTTTTGAACTGTCTGACCGCTTCTTTCTCAAAGCGTTGGAGTTAGCAAAACCAGACGGCTACATTCAGCCGTTTATCGGGCATCACGGCCCCTTGCAGGGCTTGGTTGAAAAGCATATCCGCGAACATGAGCCTGAACTATATCTTTTCATAGCTGAAAAAGTGACCCGTTTCAGACGCGGATGGACAGAGATCCACAATCCGCTGTCCTATGGCAAGGTGACCAACCTGTTGACGCCCTACGAGTTCTCTCTGGCAATGATGGCCGCCAAAGGCAAGACCAACCAGGAGATCGCGGACAATCTGAACATTTCGATCAACACCGTGAAAGCCTATCTCTCAATGATTTTCCAGAAGATCGGCATCACCAAACGCAGCGAGCTGGCAGAATACTTAAACAAATAACTAAATTCTGTATTTTCGTTTTTATCGAATGTCGATAAATAATTGTTGACATTCGATCTTTTTCTGTGCTATTGTAGCGCCGAGGAGGACGGAGAAATGAAGCAACACAATGTGGCCAAATGGCTGAAGGCCGCCTGCATCGGGGCCGCGGTCCTGGGGATCTTGGTGTTCGCGGTGGAAGCGCCCATCCTGGCGCGGGTCAGCGCGCTGGCCTTTCCCAGGTTCGCGGGGCTGCGCGTCCCGGCCCTGGTATGGATCTGGGGCATTGGCGTCCTGTGCTACCTCAGCCTGTGGCGTTTCTGGGGCGTCTGCGTCCGCATCGGGGAGGACCGCTCCTTTAGCCCGGAGAACGTCGCCGCCATGAAGCACATCGCAAACTACCTGCGGATCGCGGCAGGGATGACCGCCGCGCTCGCCCTGCTGCTGTACGGGCTGAAGCTCTGGGCCGGCGCAAACCTGGCGCGCGGCAACCTGTGGCTTTTGGCGCTGCTCGCCTGCTTCTTCGCGGGGGTCGCCCTCCTGAGCCAGGCGCTGAGCCTGCTGTTGAACAAGGCCGTGATCCTGCAGCAGGATCAGGACCTGACCATTTAAGGGGGCCGCATGATCCGCATTGATCTGGGCGTGATGCTGGCCCGCCGCAAAATGAGCGTGACCGAGCTGGCGGAGCGCGTGGGCATCACCATCGCAAACATCTCCATCTTAAAAAACGGGCGGGCAAAGGCGATCCGGTTTGAAACCCTGGACGCCATCTGCCGGGCGCTTAACTGCCAGCCCGGCGACATCCTAGCCTGGGAAGACGAAAACACCTGATAAGTAAAAAACCGCGCAGCAAGGCCTCATACATGTGAAGCCCTGTTTGCTGACGGCAAAAAGGAGGATCTATGGAACCTGAATTAAAAAAGGACAACGCAAACAAGACAAAAGCAGTCGCTCTCACCCTTCAGGATTGGCTCGCGCTGGCCGGGACCCTGGCCTTGTCCGCGATGGTGGTCTACGGCTTCGCGGGCTGGTCGCGGCTGCCCGGCCTGGGGGTGACGGTCTTCACCTTTTCAGGGGCTGCGCTCACCTTCTGGCGGCTATGGGGAAGCCTGAACATTTCCAAAGGCGGTGTTTTTACGGTGGTTTGCGCGCTGCTGCTTGCCCTTACCTACGCGCTTTTTGCCAATGAGGACATGCGGCTGATGAACCTGCCCGTGCTGACCGCCGCGCTCTTAACAGGCTTGTATGCCCTGTCAAGCGGCGCTGACGCGCTGCCCCATGGGCCAAGGGCGCTGGTGAGCCTCGCGGGGCGCGCCGTTAAAGACAGCGTGCGCCACATGGACAAGCCCTTTCGCGGCGTCGCGGCCCTCAAAAAGGACCAGCACAAAAGCCTGAAAAACCTGGGGCTGGGCCTTCTGATCGCCATTCCGGTCCTGGCCGTGGCGCTGAGGCTCTTGTCCTCAGCGGACGAGGTGTTCTCCGCCGGGCTCAGCAAGTTGTTGAAGGGGCTGAGCCTGACGCAGGGAACGGGCGCTGCCATCAACATTTTTCTGACCCTGGGGCTGGGCTTAATGCTGTTCTCCCTGATCTGGGGAATCCGTCAGCCGGTGAACCCGGTTCAAGACAAGAAGGCTATTTCCCTGCCGGTGCTGACCGCAGCGGTGGTGCTGGGGGCGCTGATAACGGCTTACGCCTTGTTTGTCTGGGTGCAGGTCAACTACCTGTTTGGCGGGGCTAAAAGCGCCGCCATGGCAGGCGGCTGGGCGCAGTATGCCCGAAAAGGCTTCTTTGAACTGGTGTTTATCGGCGCGCTGAACATCGGCCTCATGTCCCTGACCCTAAAAAAAGGGCAGCGCAGCCTGCCGCTGCGCGTTTTAAACGGCGCGCTGATCCTCCTGAGCGCGCTGATGCTGCTGTCCGCCGCAAGACGGATGATCCTGTACATTGAGGCCTTCGGTTTCAGCCTGCTGCGCCTCATCACCCTGTGGGCCATGGCGATGATCCTCTCCGCGCTGGCCGCCTTCACCGTGCGGCTGCTTCACCCTGACGCCCGGCTGTTCCGCCCCCTCGCCGCTTTGGCCCTGGCCAGCTGGGTGGGTCTGAACCTGCTGAGCCCGGCAGCCCTGGTGGCCAATTGGAACGCCGAAGCCTTCATCAAGGGAAGTTTGCGCACCGCAGACACCGGCTATCTCGCTTCCCTGGGCGCGGACGCGCTGCCTGCCCTGCGTCGCCTGCAAGAAAACGGGTCATTGGACGCAGCAGAAGCGATCCGGGATCTCCACCGCCGCGGCCCTTCACCCTGGTACGTCTGGAGCCTGGCGGAGATGAAACTGGACAGGGAAATGCTGAATAATGTTTTCATTACTCCCTCTGGCAGGACAGACAAATAAACGATATTGAACCTAAGAAAGCCATATATAAACAAGCTCAGTTCCTCGGAATACCTTCCTCTGGAAAAGTAACCATCCACCGGCCTAGCCGGTGGCTTTTCATATGCGGGCATAGCCCTAGAATACTAGCTTGCGCCCTCGCAGGCGCTAGTACGGTCTGCCAATCGCGTAAGCTGTTACTTGCTACCCGTAAACGGGTTGTCGTTAGTTTTTCCTAACATTGTCATTTGTTCCCCTAGTTTGTCTTCCTGGAGTTGATGCTTGATGTATTCTGTTATTGCTTTCGTGTTCTTTCCTACTGTGTCCACGTAATACCCTCTGCACCAGAACTCACGGTTTCTATACTTGTATTTCAGCTCCCCAAACTTCTCATATATCAGCACACTGCTCTTTCCCTTCAAGTATCCCATAAAGCTTGATACTGCTACTTTCGGTGGAATATTTACTAACATATGGATATGGTCTGGACACACCTCTGCTTCATGTATCTCTACTCCCTTCCATTCACATAGTTGCCTCAGTATTTTCCCGATTTCCCTTTTCTTTTCCCCATAAAAAACATTCTTCGATACTTCGGTGCGAATACTATGTGATATTTACAGTTCCAGCGCGTATGTGCTAAGCTTTTCATGTCGTTAGACATCTAATGACCTCCTTTTGCTTTGTTGCAGTTGGCAGACCGCAACGTTATATTAGCAAAAGGAGTTTTTTGTCATACGTATCGCTGTAAGCTCTCTTGAACCCCACGCCTAGCGCGGGGTTTTCTATATACAACAAAACCACCGGCGAAATTGCCGGTGGTCCTGCTTGCGTTAGGATAAACGCTTATACTTCGTAGGTTGTCAGGTCTTCCTTGGTGGTGTGCATCCGCTTCCAGATGAAGAAGCCGTAAGCCAGGGTCACAAGGGCACCCGCGATGTAGGAAGCCGTGTACACATGGGGGTTGTCCTTGGTGAGACCCAGCAGGGTGTCCAGGTTAAAGCCGATGTCCGCGTGAAAGATGAAGCTGAACACGATGAAGGTGTAAAACAGCATCGGGATGAATGCGATCCAGAAGTTCTTCTTGTGCACCTTCAGGTAGATGGCGCTCATGCCCAGGGAGAAGACGGCCAGCGCCTGGTTGGCAAAGCCGAAGTAGCGCCAGAGGATGTTAAAGCCGTTGGCGTCCGCTTTTGCCCAGACGAGGATGGCGATCGCGGGAATGAACAGGGCAACCGCCAGGCCCATGCGCTTGGCATAGGGGCCCTGGTCGATGTTGAAGCGCTCCGCGATCTGAAGCCGCAGCGCGCGGAAGGCGGTGTCGCCGGAGGTGATGGGCAGCACGATGACGCCGATGATGGCGAGCAGGCCGCCGATATTGCCCATGAAGTGGCGGGAAACAACGCCCACCATGCGGGTGGTGTTGTGGTTGAGCGCGGCGCCCGCGACCAGCGCGTCACCGGCTTCGTTCAGCTGAGCCATGTTGAAAAGCACCATCGCGCCGGCCGCCCAGGCCATGGCGATCGCGCCTTCCAGGATCATGGAGGTGTAGAAGATGTGGCGGCCCTGCTTCTCATGCTCAATGGTGCGGCCAATCAGCGCGGTCTGGCTGCCGTGGAAGCCGGACAGGATGCCGCAGGCCACTGTGATAAAGAAGACAGGGATGAAGGGGAAGCCGCCCATGTGGCCGACAAAACCGCCGGCAAAGGGCGCATACGAAGCAACGCCTTCAGCGCTCTTCTGGAAGATCAGGCCGTTGAGGTTGCCCAGGTACTGGCCGCCGCTGACAAAAGTGCCGATCATGACGCCCAGCGCGGACACGATCAAAAACGCGCCGAAGAGGGGGTAGATGCGGCCGATGATCTGGTCGATGGGGAAGACTGTGGCCGCGACGTAGTACAGGAAGATGACCGCGTACACCGCCCAGACAACCCAGTTGTCAACAGCGGTGGACTGGCCCAGGATGTCGCCGACGATCAGGTCGCCGGGGGTGTAGACAAAGACCACGCCGACCAGCAGCAGCAGGATGCTGGAGAAGATCAGGTAGAAGCCTTTGACCTTCTTCCCCAGGTACTTGGTGATGATCCTGGGCATCTGCGCGCCACCGTTGCGGGTGGCGATCATGCCGTTGAAATAGTCGTGCATGGCGCCGGCCAGCACGCAGCCGATGGGAATGGTGATGAACGCGATCGGCCCAAAGAGGATGCCCTGGATGGGACCCAGGACGGGGCCGGTACCCGCGATGTTCAGCAGGTTGATCAGCGTGTTTTTCCAGCCCTTGATGGGCACGTAGTCAACGCCGTCACCTTTTGTGTAAGCCGGGGTCTTCCGGTCATCCGGACCAAACTGTTTTTCCACGAACTTGCCGTACAGCCATCCGCCGACTACCAGGATGACCAGGCCAACCACGAAATAAACCATAGGCACCTCCGTAAAATGATTCGATATAGCACCCGTATCGGCCGCACCCTCCTTTCATGACGCGGCATTATCTTATTTTTATATAGGAAATATATCATACCATCCTGAAGCCGTCAATCTTTGTTTGTATTTTTTATCAGTTTTTTAGATGCATTTTTTCTATTTTCTGGCGCCGCAGTTCTAATGCGTCCTTCATTTGCAGCCTGTTCTCTTGTGTTGCGCGTGGCCGGGGCGTCGTTTTGTTTACAGCGGCGTTCGCACGGAGCAGCGCTCACGATCTGTGGTATATTAATACGGAACAAACAAAAGGCGGGAAACCAGGATGAGCAAGAAACGCTGCGAGATCATCTGTGTGGGGACGGAACTGCTCCTGGGCGAGATCCTCAACATCAACGCCCAGTTTTTGGCCCGGGGCTTGTCCCAATTGGGCCTTGATCTGTACATCCAGACCGTCGTTGGCGACAATGAGGCCAGGCTCAAAAAAGCCATCTATGACGCCATGAACAGGGCGGAGATCCTGCTGTTCACCGGCGGCCTTGGCCCCACCAGGGACGACCTGACCAAGGAAGCGGTGGCGGAGTGCTTTCAGACCGAACTGTACCTGGATCAGGACGCACTCAATGAGATCAAAGCTTTTTACGCGCTGACAAAGCGCGTCATGCCCCACAACAATGAAAAACAGGCGCTGATGCCAAGGAAGGGGCAGATGCTCAAAAACCCGCATGGCACCGCCCCCGGCTGCGTGATGTGGGACGACAAGGGCCACACCGCCTTTTTGATGCCCGGCCCGCCCAGGGAAATGATGCCCATGTTTGATCACGAGGTCGTGCCCAGGCTCAAGGCTTATTCAGACAGCGCGCTGTTTTCCAGCGTCGTGCGCGTCGCCTCCCTGGGCGAGTCGCGCATGGCGGAGATGCTTCAGGACCTGATGGACAAAGGGCAAAACCCCACCCTGGCCCCCTACGCCAAGGACGGGGAGTCCAGCATCCGTTTAACCGCCAGGGCCAAAACAAAGGAGGAAGCGGAGGCCCTCATCAAGCCTGTTATCGCGCAGATCAGGCAGCGCCTGGGCAAGGCCGTGTACGGCGTGGACGTAAAAAACCTGGAAAGCGTGATCGCGGATCAACTGACAGAAAAACAGATGTCGCTCTGCGTCCTGGAGGCCGGCACCGGCGGGCTTGCCGCAAAAAGGCTGCAGGAAACCGACCGGGCTGAAGATATCTTCCGCCTCGGCCTGTCCGCGAACACGATAGAGGGGCTTTACAAAGCCCTGGGCGAGGGTAACCTGCCGGAGGATCCGACCCAGGCCTGCCGGGAGCTGGCCGCCCTGGCGCAGAAGCGCTTTCAAACCCCCTGCGCCCTGGTCATCAACCAATATGGCTCATCCTATGCCTGCGCCGCGCTTTTAAATGACAAAACCGCCGAGCGCGCCGGCGCCTTCCCCTTGCGCGGGCGCGAGTATTACAGCCTGCAGGCCGCCCAGAACGCGCTGGACGCCCTCCGGCTGCTGCTGGAGGAGGATTAAGGGGACGAAGAAGGGACGAAAGAAGATGAAAGAACGGAAGAACCCTCCTTTTCTTTGAAAGAAAAGGAGCAAAAGAACATCATTAATCCATTTTAATAATTCTAAAGTTTTAAAAAGGGTCCGGGGAATGGTTTTTCAAAATCATTCCCCGGCGTCTTTTCCCCGGTCTAAGCGCGCAAAACTTGAAGATACCCTGTTCAATCATCACCCTGATAAGGTATGATAAGCCCGAACCCGCCGCGGGGCGAGGCGGAATTGTCAAGGAAACAGGCTTCAAAACGACAAGCGCTTTGGAAAGGAGAACCATGCAGCTTCACATCGTCATCATCGGCAGCTCCATCGCGGGGCTGTCAGCCGCGGAGGCCGCGCGCCAGAAGGCGCCGGACTGCCGGATCACCATCCTGTCGGAGGACACCCATTATCCTTATTTCCGCCAGCGTCTGGCCGAGGTTCTGACAGACAGGAACAAGGCCGAAAAACTCTACCTGCACCCGGAAAGCTGGTACACAGAGCGCGGGTTTGATTTAAGGCTGAATCACAGGGTGACAGGCCTTGATCCTGAAAACAAGGCTGTTTCCCTTGAAAACGGTGAAATAATCACTTATGACAAGCTGATTTTGGCCTCGGGCAGCGCGTCCTTTGTGCCCAGGATGCCGGGGGCGGAGCTGTCTGGGGTGGAGACCCTGTGGACGATGGAAGACGCGCTGAGGATCGAGGCGAAATTACAGAACGCCAAGCGCGGCATCGTAATCGGCGGGGGGCTTTTGGGCCTGGAAGCGGCCAGCGCCATGCATGAGCGCGGGCTTGAGACCCTGGTGCTGGAGCGCCTGCCCAGGCTGATGATGCGCCAGCTGGACGAAAGAAGCGCCGAGCTGTTTACCGCCAAGGTGGAGAGTGAAGGCACCCGGGTAACGACCCAGGCCTGTGTAGCGGAGATCTACGGCGATGAGGAAGGCCGGGTCAAGGGCATCAGGCTGGAGGACGGGCAGGACTTCCCCTGCGACCTGGTGCTCGTGTCAGCGGGCGTCATGGCCAGGACGGAGTATTTAAAGGACAGCGGCGTTCTGATCGACCGGAAGATCATTGTGGATGACAGGATGCGGACCAATGTGCCGGACATCTTTGCGGCGGGCGACTGCGCGGTGATGGACGGGCGCTGGTACGGGCTGTGGATGATCGCGAAACTGCAGGGGCAGATCGCGGGGGAAAACGCGGCGGGCTTTGACGCGCGTTGCGTGATGCAGACCCCTCCTTACATGGTGAAGACCATGGGCACCCAGATCGTGTCCTCCGGCCTGATCGAGGAAGGCGGCCTGGCTCAGGATCAGCAGGCCCATTTGCGCGCGGACATCACGGAAAACAGCGAAGCCTTCCAGTACAGCAAAAAATTGTACATCAGCGACCAATTGAGCGGTTTTGTGCTCCTGGGCGATACCAAGGCCTTCTCCAAGCTGTTAAAAGAGCTGAAAACGCCGGAATAAGCTGTCTCCGCAGCCCTTTCATTGACTTACGCAGGGCCTTGTGTTAGATTTTACCTGGATTTTACAATCCAAAAGCCCATTGGAGGAATGAACATGGACATCCGCGCGATCCTGCTGGACTTTGACGGAACCTCGCTTGAGAGCAACCAGCTCTTCATCTCCAAAAGGAACATGAAGGCGCTTGACCTGGCGATGAAAAAGGGCGTGATGGTCATCCCGTCCACCGGGCGCTCCGCCGCGATGTTCCCCCCGCAGATCGAGGCGGATCCGCGCATCCGCTACTGGATCACCTCAAACGGCGGGCGGGTGATCGACATCCAGACCGGCGAAATCATCTACGAGTCCACCCTGACGCCGCAGCAGTCCGCCCAGGTCTGCCGTCTTTTTGAGGGGCAGATGATCTACGGCGAGATCGCGGCCCAGGGCCGGATCTACATGGAAAAGGAAGTGTCCCGCAACCGGGCGAACTACCACATCCCCCCGCACCACGCCTGGGTGTTGAACCATGAGCGGCATGTGGAGCTGGAAAACCTGTCGCGCTTTTTCCTGCATGAAAACGCGGGCATTGAGAAGGTCAACCTGTACGGCGTGCCGGAGGAAAAGCAGCAGCCCCTGATCAAGGCGCTGGATGAGACCGGGTTTTTGCTGATCACCGAGGGCGCAGGAAAGAACATCCAGTTCTTCCCCAAAAGCCAGGATCGGTGCGAAGCGATCGACACCCTGTTCCAGAAGCTGGGCCTTGATTACAGCCAGGTGATGGCGCTGGGCGACAGCACGCTGGACATGCCCTCCATCAAAAAGGCCAAAATCGGCGTCGCGATGAGCAACGCGCCCCGGCATGTCAGGGACGCGGCCGACTACATCGCCCCGCCCTATGACCAGGACGGCGCGGCGGACGCGATAGAGAAGTTTATTTTGAATCAGGATTAAAAAGCGTCCGTGCCTGAAGCAATGAAAAAGCCGCCGTGAACGCGGCTTTTTTTACGCAAATACGCTGGCGGCTAAAAGTATACACAAGTCTTGAAGGGCTTTCGATTGACGGAAAGCCCTTTGTAATGGTATTCTCTTTACATAAAGTTTACATTGGCTTGACAAAAGAGCGGATAAAAGAGGAACAAGCGCCCCATGTTTGGCTGCTTCATCCGCATGAAATGCAACGCGGTCAAGAAAGACCCGCGCGCAAATATCTGAAAAACACTGAAAAAAAGGAGGACCCATGAGAAAACTGATTGCCCTGATGCTGAGCCTGATCCTGACGCTTGGCGCGATGAGCGCCCTGGCGACTGACAAAGCGCTGGTGGAGGACGCCCAGAAGCTGACCCATGAAGAGCTGGTTGAGAAGGCCAAGGCCGAGGAGGGCACCTTCATCGTCTATGGCAACACCAGCCGCATCACCACCGCCCTGGAGCAGTTCTGCGCCCTTTATGACATCACCGGCGAAGGCAACAACCTCAAGGACGCCGAGATCTACACCAAGCTTGAGATCGAGATCGACAGCAGCGCCAAGGGCGCCGACATGGTCATGATCCAGGACGGCGCGTCCCTGGAATTCCTGATTGAAAACGGCTACCTGCTTAACTACCTGCCCCCGAGCGTGGCCGCCAACGTGGACGCCGCCGATCAGAATCCCCTGGTGCACCAGTTTATCAACAAGGTGTTCATCTACAACAACCAGGGCGATGACGTGCCCGCGATCAAGAACGTGTGGGAACTGACCGAGGAAAAAATGAAGGACCGTGTCCTGTTTAAAAACCCGGAGAGCGAGCAGGTGAACATGAACTTCCTGGTGATGCTGACCAATGAGGAATGGTCCGCCCGCCTGGCTGAGGCCTACGAGGCCCATTTCGGCAAGCCCATTGAGCTGGGCGAGTACAAGAACGCCGGCTACATGTGGATCGCGCAGTTCCTTTCCAACTGCGTGTTCGGCTCCTCCGACACCACGCTGGCCGAGGAGATCAGCCAGCCCACCGCCGCGGGCAAGATCGGCCTGTTTGTGCTGAGCAAGCTGCGCTCCTCCTCTGTCCTGACGGAAAACCTGACCGTGGGCGAGTATGACGCGCAGAAAAACGCCTATACCATCCAGCCCTTCTCCGGCTTCATGTACCCGATGTACGCCCTGGTTTCTTCCGGCGCGACCCGCCCCTACACCGCCATGCTGTTTATCGACTACCTGATGAACGCGGACGGCTTCCAGCCCTGGGGCAAAAGCGTCGGCGCCTACTCCGCGAACTCCGCCCTTGTCCCGCTTGAGGGCGACCTGGGCATCGACGTCTGGAAAAACACCCTGGTGAGCGAGGACCCGGCCTACATCCTCACCGCCTATGAGGACGTGTCCACCTTCGTGACCAAGTACGTAAAATAAAGCCCTCTATCCGGGGACGGCGGAATGCCGTTCCCGGCCTTTTTTTCAGCAGAGCAGCCCGGCTCATAAAATCAGCCCGTGTTTGGAGGAATCGCCCATGGAAACCATCCAGAGAAATCAAGTGAAAAGGCTGGGGAGGATGACGCAGACCTTCCTGTCAAAGCCGGCCAACCTCATTTTGGTGGTTTTCCTGGTTCTGCTGACCTTTTTAACGCTGTACCCCCTCCTGGTGCTGATTTTTGAGACCTTCACCGTGCACTCAGGCCGCGAGGCGCGCGCGGTGGGCCTGCCCCGGGGCAGCTATACGGACTATCACTTCAAGCGCCTGCTGTTCACCCTGGATGACGGGGGCGCGATGGGCGTCACCTATTCCAATTCCTGGATCCAGTTTTACGGCCCGCTGCTCAACACCCTGTCCGTGGCCTTCACCTCCTCCGCTGTCGCCATCCTCTTTGGCGGGACTGTGGCCTGGTTTATCACCAGGAGCAACCTGAAATACAAAAAGTTCATCTCCGGCGTGTTTGTCTTCCCTTACATCATGCCCGCCTGGACGCTGGCCCTGTTCTGGCAGTCCTTTTTTAAAAATGAGTTTATCGGAACCGGCACCTCAAACGGCATTCTGGCTTCCGTCTTTGGAATTTACATGCCGGAATGGTTTGTGTACGGCTATTTTCCCATCAGCATCGTGCTGGGCCTGCACTATGCCCCCTTCGCCTATATCTTGATCGGCGGCATCCTGAGGAACATGGACGCGAACCTGGAGGAGGCGGCAACGGTGCTGAAAACCTCGCGCATGCGGCTTTTGCGGCGCATCACCCTGCCCATCATCAAGCCGGCCGCGCTGTCCACCTTCCTGCTGGTCTTCGCCTCCAGCATCAGCGCCTATTCAGTCCCCGTGTTCCTGGGCTCGCCTGTGCGCTATTACATGCTGTCCACCAAGATGAAATCCCTGATGGACACCTATTCCGGCCAGGCCTACATCATCGCCGCGGTGATGATCATGTTCGGCATCGTCATCCTTGGCATCAACCAGAAGGTGACAGGCTCCAGGAAGTCCTATACCACGGTGACGGGCAAATCCTCCCAGGTATCCCTGGTGGACCTGAGGAAATGGAACCGCCCGGTGGCCATCTTCCTGGTGATTTTGATGCTGCTCATCGCGGTGCTGCCGCTGATCACCTTCGCGGCGGAGTCCGTCATCATCAAGGCGGGCAATTATTCCCTGTCCAACATGACCCTGGATTTCTGGATCGGCACCAACCTGACCTACCTGGACCAGGGCGATTCCACAGGCATCCTGCTCTCCGGCAAGGTGTGGAAGGCGCTGTTTTATTCCCTGGCGCTTGCCGTTACCTGCGCGGTCGTGGCGGGCACCAGCGGCATGCTGGTGGGTTACGCGGTGGCGAAAAAGCGCGGCACCAAAATGGCGAACGCCGTCAACAGCCTGGCTTTCTTCCCCTACCTGATGCCCTCCCTGGCCTTTGGCGCGATCTACCTGGCGATGAGCGTGCGCGTCTCCTGGCTGAACGGCTTTGTGCTTCTGGCGCTGATCGGCTCGGTCAAGTACCTGCCCTTCGCCTCGCGCTCAGGGCTGAACGCCATGCTGCAATTGTCCGGCGAGATCGAGGAAGCCGGGCAGATCGTGGGCATCCCCTGGTGGAAACGGATGACGAGGATCATCTTCCCCATCCAGAAGAGCAGCCTGCTCTCCGGCTACCTGCTGCCCCTGGTGTCCTGCATGCGCGAACTGAGCCTGTTTGTCCTGCTGGTGCCCACCAGCAACACGCTGCTGACCACCATGCTCATGCAGTACTCCGAGAAGGGCTGGGCGCAGTTTGGCAGCGCGATCAACCTTTTGATCATCATCGTGGTGCTGCTGATCAACTACCTGGTGAACAAATTGACCGGCGCCTCCATCGACAAGGGCATCGGCGGATAAAAAGCCCAAGAAAAGGAAGAGAAAGCATTATGCCTGATATTATTTTGACCAACGTCACCAAGCGCTTTGGGAAATTTGTCGCGGTGGACAAGCTGAACCTGAACATCCGCTCCAACGAGTTCATCACGCTCCTTGGCCCCTCCGGCTGCGGAAAGACCACCACGCTACGCATGATCGCAGGGCTTGAAACGCCCACAGAGGGCAGGATCATGATCGACGAGGACGTGGTGTTTGACGCGGACGAGGGCATCAACGTCCCGCCCAACAAGCGCGACGTGGGCTTTTTATTTCAGAACTACGCCCTCTGGCCGCACATGACGGTGAAGCAGAACATCGCCTTTGGGCTTGAAAACCTGAAGTGGCCCAAGAAGGATATTGAGGAGCGCGTGGATGAACTGACCCTGATGCTGAAAATCCGGGAGTTCCTGGACCGCTATCCAAGCGAATTGTCCGGCGGCCAGCAGCAGCGCGTGGCCATCGCGCGCACCCTGGCCCCAAAGCCCCGGGTGCTGTTTATGGACGAGCCGCTGTCAAACCTGGACGCGAAGCTCAGGACGGACATGCGCTCTGAGCTCAAGCGCCTGCACAAGACCACGGATTCCACCTTTGTGTATGTGACCCATGACCAGCTGGAGGCCATGACGCTGTCCACCCGCATCTGCATCATGGAGCTGGGCAAATTGATGCAATACGCGCCGCCGCTTGAGATGTACCAGTCCCCTGCCAACCTGTTTGTGGCGGACTTCATGGGCAACCCGTCCATGAACTTTATTGAGGGCAAGGCGGAAAAAACGGACAAGGGCGTCCGCCTTTCAAGCGGGGGCTTATCCTTTGCCTTTACGCCAAACAGCGCGCTTGAAGCCGTGCCGGAGCAGGCTGTCATCGGCATCCGGCCGGAACATGTGCTGATCTCAGACGAAGGCGGCTGCCCCGCGAAGGTGTACAGCTCCCTGCCCTCCGGCCTTGAGACCACCATCCGCTTAAGCCTGGGTGAAATGATGCTGACCAGCGTGGTATTTGGCGGGCTGGACTTTGAGCTGGACAGCGACGTCAGCTTCAACTTTGTTCCCAACCAGGCCATCCTGTTTGACAAGGGAAGCGGAAACGCCCTCGCCAGGGGGTCTTTGGAGCTAGTATAAGGCCGGTTTTCCGCGCCTGACCCATACCAAAAGAAAGCCGCCCAGTTGTGTTCCGGGCGGCTTTTCGGTTGGTGTTCAAACTTGATGTTACTTGACCTTGATACTTCTGTACGCGCTGTATTGTCCCCAGTAGGTGGTGGTGTAGATTCGCCTGTAAGGACGAACCTTAAAGAACAGGGCGGAACCGGACCGGACGCCGGAGAAGATGGCGGTGGTGCCGCCGGTCACGATGCGCACCGTTTTGTAATTGCCGTTCGCGCTGGTCGCCATCGCCACCTGGTAGCCGGAGGCGCCGGCCGCCTTGGCCCAGGTCATCCTGATCCGTCTGGCCGAGGGCGAGGTGAGGCTGGTGATGTGGGTCTTGGCCATGGGCACGCCGGCAGCGATAGGGCTCAACTCGCACCAGTCACGATACAGCTTGAAATATCTCAATTTGTAAAAATACCGTGTGCCGGCTTTCAAATAGGTGTTGGTAAATGAAGTGTCGGTGGTTTCCTTAATTAAATCCCAGTTTTTCATGTCGGTGCTGCGGTACAACTCATACTCTATCGCTCCGGGCACTTTGTTCCAGGTGATCCTGAGGCTGGATGCGCCAAGCGGCTCCACCTTGGTGATCCTGTAGGGATTTGCTACAACAGTGATTTCATCGCTGTACTGAGAGTATTCTTTTCCGCCATCGCCAAGGTCCTTAACCCGTGCCAAAACTTTATACTTGCCGGGCGAGGAGGTTTTATAAAACATATCAACAAACACGTTCCAATGTCCTTCACTAATAAGCTGACCGTCCTTGTAGATATCTAAACGGCATTCATAAGACCCAATGTATCCGGAGATATTTTTAATCCACCATCGAATTGTTTCGCCAAGATAGACTGGCTCAGCAGGGTCAACGGGACAATGAACATCGAAAGTGACCCCGGCGGCCCGGGCAGGCTGGGAGACGAGGGGTAGGAAGGTCATTAGCATCATGGCGGCCAAAAATGCGGCAAAGATTTTTTTCATTTCGGTTTCCTCCTGTTTTTGTTTTTTCGTATCCACCAGAACAGAAAATCCTCCCTCATGCTCTTCAAGCGCGGCTGTCTGCCCGTATCCCGGCTGGTTTTGTTCCAGGCGGGGGATGTCAGCATCAGATCATGTGCGGAAATATCTGTTCAAGTTAAGGATAATCGAAAAATCAACCTGTTGGAATACCCGTTTTTGGGCAAAAAAGTATATAG
>JASGUQ010000013.1 GCA_030057655.1 Bacillota bacterium | reverse complement strand
CGTGGGGGCGCCTGCTTACTGGATGAAATGGGCCGGGGACACCAACCCGCCCGCCACCTACATCACCTTCCAGACGGTGAACCGGCCGGACCTCTCGGCGGATGACGCCCTTCACGAACGGGAGCACTTCGTGTACCTGGACGTGTTCAGCGAGACCGACCCCTACGCGGTGGCCAACGCTGTGCGGACGGCCATGGAAGGCGCGGGGTTCTACGAGATTGAAATGCGCGATGTTAGCGATTTAGGCGATAAATCAAATTACTTTCACATCTCTTTCACCTGGCAGTATAAAGAAGACATTTGAGGTGTGCGATGGGCGAATTTCGTTATGAAAACCTGGTTGATCTGCAAGCAGATTTAGAAAACCTGGCGCAATCGCTTGGAAATTCTAAGGTTTGCGATATCCTCATTGATGCGATGAAACCGGTAGAGGATGCAGCCATCAGCAACGCGCCAAGCGGCAGAACCGGAAATTTAAAAAACACCATCAGGACCTACGCCAAGGTTGTCAAAGGCAGTGTTTTCAAATCGACCACAGGAAACCACAGAAAAGATTTCCCGGTGTCAGGAGAAAACTACTACCCGGCTTATGTTGAATACGGGCACGCAGGGCCAAAGGAAGGAAGCGGCAGAACGCCTCCGCATCCATACCTGCGCCCTGCTTTTGATCTGAACAAAGAAGCCGCATTCGCCAAGCTTGGAATCGGCGTAAGCGACGTGATGAAAGAACATGGGCTGTAAGCCCGAAAGGAAGTTAAAAAATGACGATCGGTTTAAAAAACCTGGTATGGTTCCCTATTGAGAACGAAAGCGAATCTGCAATCACTTACGGCACAGCCGTTCCGCTCGCCGGTGCGATCGACGCGCAGATCAATCCCAATAACGCGGAAGCGAACAAACTGTACGCTGATGATGTGGAATGGGACAGCGTGACCCCGGACAGCGATTATAACATTGAGGTCGAGACGGTCGGATTCAGTGCCGCTAACCTGGCAAAGCTCCAAGGTCACACAATCAGTGATGACGGCGGTGTGATCGTTAAAGCGGGTGATGAGCCTCCATACGGAGCGCTGGCTTTTAAAAGCGAGAAATCCAAGAAGTCTGGCGGCGGCTACCGCTACGTCGTGCTTTATCGCGTAAAAGCTGCTTTTGCTCCGGCAGCCTACCACACCAAGGAAGGCAACAATTTCACCCGGCAGACCGGAAAGATGACTTTCAGCGCTGTTGCACGCATGCATGATGGTCTTAAGCAGTACATTATCGACTCGCAGACGGATCCTGAGGATTTCTTTACCGAACCGATAACCCCGGTGGTAACACCTCCGAAACCCCCGGCGGCAACACCTGACCCTTGATATTCAGAATGACCCAAAGAATCCCCGCTTGAGCGTTCAGGCGGGGATTTTAATAAAAGGAGGAGCCATGCACAAGATTACTCTTGGAGAAAAAACGTACACTATCCCCTTTTTTAAGGGGAGAGCCTATCGGACGATGGGCGAGGTCGAAAAGATCTATAAGCGCGTTTCCGAGGATACCGATGCAACGCTTGTTGTCGAAGAATATGACGCGCTGGTGGATTGGTTCTGCGATGCGTTTGACAATCAGTTTGACCGGGACGCCGTTTACGATAACTACCCGGCGGACGATTTGATTAAAGATATTTTCGCGCTTTACATCGCAATGATGAACATGAGCACCAAAGTTCTGGCGGATTTTCCAATTCCTGCGTCGATCCCGATTCCGAACCAACGGTAATCAAATCGGCGCAGGATTTTATAGATAACATTTATAAATCCCTGATGGCTCAGGGGTATCGATTTCCGGATATTGACGGGATGGATTTCATAGGCTACCTGGCGTTTATCGCGAGGGACAGCGCGCGCCAGGATCCTCTTTACGGCGCGGAAGCGATTGATGATCTGCCGTTTACGGCTATAGGAGCAAGATAATGAGCGAAGTAAGGCAAGCAGTTGTTAGTTTAACGATGGAAACAAGCAGCGCGCAGCAGAACCTGCGCGGTCTTTCTGCTGCCGTAAAACAGGCCAACGCCAGCTTTGCCGAAGCCTCTGCCGGCGTTAAGGGATTTGAGAACACGACCGCTGGAATGAGGGCAAAGGTTGCACAGCTGACCGATACCCTTGACGCTCAAAAAAAGACGCAGCAGCAATACGCGAACGTGCTGGCAAAGTCAACGCAGCGCTTGACAAATGCGAAAGCAAAAGAAGAAGGCCTCGCAAAGGCGGTCAAGGACGCGGAAGCTGCTTATAAGGCGTCTGTTGACGCCAAAGGGAAGGATGCCGCAGAAACGCAGGCTTTGGCTAAGGAACTGGACAAAGCAAAAGCTTCTCAGGTCGCCAACGAAAAGGCGATGCGAAGCGCGGCAAAAAGTATCCAGGACAACGAGATCAAGCTTACTCAGGCTAATGCGGCAGTTAAAAGTACGGCAAAGGCGCTTGACGACGCCAACAAGAAACTTGACCAGTTCGGCGGCAAGTGGAAGGATGCAATGCGCAAGGCGTCTGACGGCGCGAAAGCCGTTGCGGATAAAGCAACAGCCCTCGGAAAGAGCGTGACGACAAAAGTAACCATGCCCATTGTCGCTTTGGGGACCGCGGCGGTCAAGTCCGCTATTGAGTGGGATACTGCCTGGGTAGGTGTTCAGAAAACGGTTGACGGGACGGAAACGCAGATGGCCGCTCTCCGTGACGGGTTGATAGATCTCGGCGGGAAGCTGCCGATGTCATTGTCCGGAATCGCGGGAGTTGCGGAAGCCGCCGGTCAGCTTGGGATCCAGAATGAAAACATACTTGGATTTACAGAAACCATGGTCAATCTTGGGAACGCGACCAACCTGAGCGCGGAGGCTGCGGCGACAGCAGCGGCACAGTTCGCTAACATTTATCAGATGAACCAGAAAGATTTTGATAAGTGGGGAAGTACGGTCGTTTCTCTTGGCAATAATTTTGCGACAACCGAAAAAGACATTGTCGATATGTCAATGGGCCTGGCCGCTGCCGGAAAACAGGCTAAGTTGAGCGAAGCCGATACCCTGGCGCTTGCGACCGCGCTGTCCTCTCTTGGACTGGAAGCCGCTGGCGGAAGCAGTTCCGTGAGCAAGGTCATGATGGACATGGGCATTGCGGTTGATAAGGGCGGCAAGCAGTTGAAGAACTTTGCCAAAGTCAGCGGAATGACCTCCAAAGAGTTTAAAGTACAGTGGGAAAAAGATCCGGCCAAGGCAATCGACTCGTTTATCCAGGGGCTTGGGAAAATTGAGCAAAGCGGCGGCAACGTCGCTTTAACACTTCAGAATATGGGGTATAACGAGCGCCGCGTGCTGGATTCGCTCCAAAGGCTGACCGGGGCAGGTGACTTGTTTTCCAGGGCTTTAAACATGTCAAATGCCGCGTGGCGGCAAAATACCGCGCTGACCAACGAGGCTGAAAAGCGGAACAACAGCCTGGCGGGCATTCTGACCAGAACAAAGAACAGGATCACTGCTGCGTCTATTGAAATCGGAGAGAAATTGACGCCGTATCTTCGACAGGCTGCCGATTGGGTAGCCGGTCTTGTAGAAGGTTTTAGGAACCTGGATCCGGCAGTTCAGGCGAATATCATGAAATGGGCAGGAATCGTCGCGGCGATCGGTCCCGCGCTTCTGATATTTGGAAAGGTAGCAGGTGCTATATCGACAATCACAAAATTGCTCGCTGGTCCCGCCGGATGGACTGTCCTTGGCGTTGCTGCTGTTGCGGGGCTTGGCATTGCGCTGTCTAAAATCAAGAAGCCTTCTGATGCGCTTAAAGAATCGCTTCAGAATATCAAAATCAAGGTCAATACCAGCGAAGTGACCGGAATAGAATCCAGCATTCAGGCCGGAATTGACGCCGCAAACAAAGAATATGACATCAGCGTTACGGTTAAAGGCGAATCTGACGCCCTCAAAAAATCCATTAATGGGTTCCTTGAGGATGGGAAGCTGACGCGCAAGGAGCGTGTCGCGTTCGCTAAAGAGGTTTCCGACCAAGTTAACGCCACTCTGATTGCCGCCGACACGAGCTTGAAAGAAACGGCGAAACGCATGAGGCAGACGCTTTCCGGCTTAAATATCCCAGAAGACGAGCAGGAAAGCATTATTGCCAATGTTACAGAAAAAACAACCACCGCTACTTCTGAACTGAAAACCTACAAGGACGAGCTTGATAAGCTGCTGGCTGAGATTGGAAGAAACAAGGGCGCGGCAACTCAGGAGCAAATAACCGCGCTTAATACCCTGCTTGAAAAAATAGGCCTGATCCGTGAAGAAATCGCATTGGCCAACGATGAGGCAATCCTTGCGGCGAGAGGTTTTTACGAGCGCACGGTTGCCGGTCAGGGCGGCGGCGAGATAACCGGGCAGGCCGTTGGTTACTCCAATCAAAAGTACTTAAACGAAATCTCGAGAATTTCAGCCGCCGCGGCAGAAGAACGCACAGCTCTTGAAAAAGCCAGGAGCGGGGCCGAGGAGGAGTCTGACGCTTTCAAAAAAATCAGCGCGGACATCCAGAGGAATATTGACGAGGAGACCGCGGCGCTCGCCGAAGCTCGAGAGAGGTGGCAAACCGAGTTAAGTTTGATTCTGTCCGGCGAAATGAAACGCACAGGGGCGGATGTTGGCGGATTAGACGAACTGAATGAATATAAAACAGAACTGCAATCTCTTCTTGATGGGCTTTATACCGTCATCAGCCCTGTGATTGGGGCGGATAAGGCTAAAGATCTTGACAGTCTGAAAAAGAGTCTTGAAGCTGCGCTCAAAAACTTTGAACTTCCAGATGACCTTAAGCAGAAAATATCTGATCTGTTAGCAGGCGAGGATGTATCCGCCGCGGAATGGAGCGACCTTGCAAACGATATCGACAAGGTTATTCAGCCGGTTGAAGAACAACTGAAAACCGCTGTTGAAGCGCTTGGCGAAAACGCCGATTTTAATGCAGTGCTTCAGGCTTTATTTAACAACGTAGATTCCAAACAGATTGATACAACGCTGGCCGATGGTGCCTTAGCTGACGTTTTGAATTATCTTGACTTGACAGGAAAAGCAAAAGAGTACGGGATAGACGTTTCAAAAGGGATTGGTACCGGCGTCGTGGACGGGTCCAAAGAAGCGCTTGAACCTATGAACGAGATTGGAGCTGAAGGGGCTTCAAACCTTGTCGATTCTCTTGTAGCTCAGCTCAGGGCTGGTAAGAGCAGCGTGTACAGCGCGGCATACGAATTGGCCTTAGCCGCGGATCAGGGGTTCAAAGACGGCGCAGGAATCGCCAGTCCGTCTAAAAAGGCGAAGTGGAACGCCTCCATGATTATCCGTGGCATGACCGAGGGGTTAACCGGTGGCATGTCCAGCTTGGCCAAAATCAGCTCTCAATTGGGAGCTGTATCGATTCCTCAGTATTTGCCGCAATTAGCAAACGGGAACATTACCAGAAATAATACAATTAACGCAAATACGACAAATAATTTTCAAAACCTAAACCTGTACAACAACCTTGACGCGGAAGCTTTGGCGATCCAGTTGGAAGCCGAGCGCCGCAGAAAGCTGGCAGGGTATGGGCTGATGGTCAGATGGGGGGTGTAAGCATTGCTTCCGTCGTTTACTTTTAAAGGTCAAAGATCCAATGAAATGGGGGTTGTTGTATCGTCATACCCTCCCGTTACCAGAGCTCCGGAACGCGTCAAGGTGTTAACCGTTCCAGGCCGAAGCGGCGAGCTGACCATGACGGAGAACGCGTTTCCGGTATATGACGCATATACAAAATCGATTGATTGCTATTTGAAGCCCGGAGCAGACGCCGAAGCCGTTTTCTCCTGGCTGACCGGGCGTGGCAATCTGCTGATGGGAAATGAACCGGGAAGGCGATATGAAGCGCGCGTTAACTCTCCGATCGAGTTGCGAAAGTTTGTAAAAACCGGTAGCTATCGCAGTTTTACTGTTGTTTTTGTCGTTCAGCCGTTTAAGTTCCTCGACCCTCCCGCGGATCCGATTCAGATGTCTGACAGCAGTCTAATTATTAACAACCCGACCAATGCCAACGCGATGCCAGCGGTTTTCGTCTCAGGAACAGGCGCAGGAACCATTACGATAAACGGAGTGGTTGTCAGCATATCGAACCTGTCCAACGGAATCCTGATGAACTGGCTCGCAATGGAAATAACGACATGGAGCGGGTTGTACAATCGGGCGAGCTATGTGACGGGAGGCCCCCAGTGGCTGGTTCCGGGGGATAACACAATCACAAAATCAGCGGCAATCACAACTTGTACGATCCAGCCTAATTGGTGCTATTTATGATTAAAATTGTTAACCAGGTAATGCAGCCGCACAGCTGTGTTGTGAGAGAAGAAGCTTGCGGGCAGTATGAAATCGAAATGGTTCATCCTCTTGATTACAGGGTCAGCGAGGTAGCTATTGGCACGCCTATCATCGTGCCCGTTCCTGTGCCGTACTGGCCCAACTCCCCAGATTCGGACACATACGACCAAACATTCAGGGTTTACTCCACAGAGATCAACACCGCCAGCAGGACGATGACGATCCGCGCCAGGCATATCAGCTATGACGCGGGGGGCGTGGTACTTGGAGAAGCTTGCAATTTTAAACGCGTGCTTGTCAGTCAAATAATAAATACCATAAAAACAAACACAATAGGCGGCACCACGACGATAACTCTGCAATCTCCGTTGGTTAAGCGAATCACCGCCGATTACAGGTACCGCAATCTGCTTGAAGCTGTCCTTGATCCGGATATCGGAATAGCGCGGCAAACGCGCGCGAAGGTGGTTCGCAATAACGAAACCATCTTTATAGGCCTAAACGATGTTGTTGATCGCGGAACTTCAATCCGGCATGGAAAAAATCTGCTTGGAGTACGTTTCACAACGGACGCCGATGGTGTCGCAACCAGAATCATTCCTCTTGGGAAGGATAAAGAAGGAAATACCATCCTGCTCCCGGAAAAATTTATCAGTTCCCCACATTTATCCGATTATCCAAAGCCAATCACGGTGACCATGGAGGTGCAGGACGCGCAGGTGTCCGATGATATGACGCTTGCCCAAGCGTATACAGCAATGCGCGACGCGGTAGCGGATCAATGGAGCGCGGGCGCGGATCTGCCCGCAATCCAGATGGACGTTGATTTTATCGCCATTGGAGACACCGAGGAATACGCACAATATAAGGGCCTTGAGAAACTGCGCCTGTACGATACGGTCAAAGTGACTGACACGCTTCACGGATTTGAAGTGGTCAGCCAGGTTGTCGCCTATGAATACGATTGCCTGACTAATCGATACCTGAAAGTGCGTGTTGGAAATATATACGACGTAAAGCCCGCCAGCATCGGGGGGTGGCAGTTGCCTAACAGCGGCGTGGCGGGATTCAAGTTAATCACAGGCAGCGTTCCCGGGGATAAGTTGGTTAACGGGAGCGTAAGAAGCTTACAGATTGGGGATGCCGTGATTGATACCGCGCATATCCGGGACGCGGCAATTAAAGGTGCGAAGATCGGGGATGCTGAGATCACCAATGCCAAAATCGGTGACGCGGAAATCACAACCGCCAAAATTTCCAGCGCGACCATCGAAGACTTGAATGCAGAAGCGGTTTCCGCGGTGGAGGGCGAATTTGGCAAGATTACCGCCGGCACGCTGACCTCCGGGAGCATCTACACGGGCATCCTGGACGCGGTGAAGGCCAGGCTGGGCACGCTGATCGCTCAAGGGCTGACCACGGACGAGCTGTATGCGCGGATTGCAACGATTGCAGTTGCTCAAATCACGGCGGCGAACATCGAAACGGCGAACATCCAGTGGGCGGACATCGAGGACCTGACCACAGCCATCGCGTCCATCGTGACTGCTCAAATCGGCACCGCAGACATTGACTGGGCGCACATCAAGGACCTGGTGACCGACACAGCGATCCTGACCCAGGGCGTGGGTGGCGAGTTCTACTTTTCCAAACTGGCCGTGACCGAGGCGAACATGGTCAGCCTGACCACTGGCGAGTTAATCCTGAAAGGCACCGATGGTCGGTTCTACTCGCTGTCTGTGGACGGCGAAGGCGCCCCTGTAGCGACCCTGAAGTACGTTGTGAATGACGACCTCAGCGACATTACACTAGACGCAAACAACGAGATTGTCTATGGCGGCATCACGGCCGAGAAACTGAATGTTCAGAACATCTTTGCAGACAGCGCAATCGTCAGGGAACTGATGGCGGCGAACATTGACGTTGACCTGCTCTGGGCGCGTGAGGGCTTCATCCAGCAACTGAAAGTCGCCGACCTAATGGCGAACGATACCATCCGGGTGCGGATTGAGAGCCTGGAGAACGGCGCGGATGAGCAAAACCGATACCTCACCCTTGGAAAGCTGATTGATTCAAGCGGCGTTGAAAGGCTCGGCATCTCGATTGGCGAAGGTCTCCAGAAGGACGCTGAAGGGCGCATCACGAAAGCAAGCACATCGGTGCAAATCATGTCGGACAGGCAGACTTTCTATCAGAATGGCCTTGTCGGAATGGAACTGAAAGACGGCGGAATCGCGGCAAAGAAGGGCAGTTTTGGCGAGGTGACCGTGGGCGGTAAATGGAAGTCTATAATGACAGAAAACGATGTGTTCGCCATCGTTTACGCGGGGTGAGATAGATGGCTCAAGTGATTATCAACTTAACCGACAGGCTGGTGACGAGCACTTATAAGGCGCAGAGGTCGATCCTGGGCAACTACACCCAGGTCACTACCCCGACCACCGCCACCTCCGCCGCGCAGACCGTCACGGTGCCGCCAGCGTCGAAAATAAACTGGGTCAAGATCAATTTTACGCGAAACAGCCCCGCGCACGGAACCGCGCTGCACCAGATCGTCGTGGACGGCGAGGTCGCGCACGCGGGCGGGGTGATCACCAGCGGGGCGCAGCTGTCCAAGGCGCTGTTTAATCCGGGAAATCACACCATCGCGGTGCGCTTTAAGAGTAAAACGGCGGGGACGAGTTACGGCTACGGCACCTGGCAGACCAACTCCAGCCAACTCAATCAGACCAGCGCCTATCTGACCATTGACTACGAGGGCCCGGACACCGGCGGCGACGCGCCGCCCAGCGCGGTCAAGTCAGGACTGACACTCGGCGCCGGCGGCGTCAAGTGTGGAAACACGATTCGGTTTAACATCGTCAACCAGTCACCAGGCGTTTACCACAAGGCTCGTGTGGGCATCAGCGGCTTGACGCTGATTGACGAGATTGTCCCAAAAGGCGCGACCTTCTTTGATTTTGAAGTGCCGTATGGTTGGCAGCAGTACATCGCCCCTAACGGGACGGCTCGTTATTCCACAGACGGCGTGTACGCAAGGCTTTTCACCTACTCAGACCCGGCCCGAACACAGCAAATCGGTTTCAGCGACCAGCCGATGTACATCGCCATCTCCGATGACAACCGCCCTGTAATTGATGAGTTCACCGACATGGTCATCCCCCTCCACAGCGATGCAGGGCTGACCAACTACATTCAACGATACACGCAAATCCAGATGACGGCAATGGCGCAAGGGCTGTTCAACGCTACTATCCAGTCGTACAAGTTCACCTCTGGCGCGTGGACACAGTCCATTTTGGCGGCTGACCTTGTTGGGGACGAACTGCCAAGTGCAATCACTCCGCCAATCACGCAATCCGGCACCATCCCGCTCACACTTGAGGTGACGGACACACGCAACCGGAAATCATCACAGACAATCAGCATCACGGTCACGCCCTACACCGAGCCGGCCCTGGTCAACCCGGATGTGTTCCGCTCAAACGATTTAGGTGAACACGCGGCGACAGGGCAGTACATCACCATACAGACAGGCGGTGGTGTCGCAAGCCTCGACAACCTGAACACCAGCACGCTGAAGGCACGGGTGACCCAAAAGGGACAGACACCCATCGCGTGGGATGACGCGGCAATCCTCACGCTGACTGCTGACACACCACTCACGGTCAGCGGCATCAGCATTGACCTGTCCTATTCGGTTGAAATCCAAATCGCTGACAGGTTGGCCGAATTTGTGTTTACTGCGGATATCGGAACGGCGAAGGCGATCATCAGCGGTCTGCCGGGCGTGACAGGTGTGGCGATTGGGAAAATCGCGGACACGGCAGGGATTCTGGACATTGCGCTGCCAAAGGGATTGATGGACGGGAACCCGCTGGCCTACTACCCCATCGGCGCGGTCTACATCAGCACGGTCAGCACCAACCCCGGCAACATCTTTGGCGGGGTGTGGGAGGCGTTGGCGACAGGCAAAGCCCTGGTCGGCGTTGACCCCAACGACAGCGACTTCACGGCAGGCGTGGCAGGTGGCTCAAAAAGAGGCGCGGTCACCGGCATCGCCAAACTGGGCGTGTCCAGCACGAGCCTGTGGGTGAAAAGAAAAACGCAATCCTGGGCGGCGGATGGCAAGGGGACGTTGGCCGGGAGTGTTGCGGCCAACAGCGACAACCTGTCCTCCGGCATTGAGTTGGATGCGACAGCAAGCACCCTGCAGCCCTATCTGCCTGTCTATATTTGGACGCGCACAGCGTAAAGGAGAAAATATGGAATTTGAGGAAATTGTGGAACGACTCCTAAATTTGGAGGCCAGGGTGGACAGCCTGGAGGGCGTGACTGAGCCGGTTGAAGACCCGCCTGAGACCACGCCCGAACCGACTGAGGAGACCCCCACCTACAAAATCGTGGCCGGGGTCATCCGGGGGTTTCCGGGCGGGACATGGGGCGTTATCAAAGACAGCGCTCATGAGCCGCTGAACATCAAAAGCGTCAGCGTGGACGGAAATCGCGTGATTGTCAACTACAGTTTTACCGCCAAAAAGGTGATCAGCCTGATTGCCGCGCCGGATGAATACTACACACAGATGGGCGTATCCTGTGGCGCGAGTGTGGGCAAAGCCGCAGCGGCTGTCTATTTCAACAAACGGCCTAATACAGGCTACGCAGACCCGATGAGTTTGCGGTCTGGAAATGCCAATGTTTGGATTTACGGAATCTTTGAGGTGGACGAATGAAATTATCATCTATCAAGTTCGCTGAAGAAGCGAGGAAAGCCCTTGAACGGCAACCGCCCATCACCTATGCCCAAGAAGATTGCCAAGCGTTTGTTGAGAACACCGTCAAGCGGGCGGGTGGTGAAATCAAGGACTACCGCGGCAGCAATGACATGTTCAGAAACGCCTGTGAGAGCGTCCATCCGCTTGATGTGTCCATCCGCGAGGGTCTGATTGCCCCCGGCTGTGTTCTGTTCATTGTTGAGCAGGACGGCGGGGAGCCGGAACGGTACAAATCAGACAATCAAGGCAACGCCTCGCACATCGGCATTTACACTGGCGGAACGCCTGAAGTGGTTCATTCCTCATCGAGCAAGGGCGGCGTGGTCGCTTCCACTCTCAAAAACGGCTGGACGCACTGCGGCTGGCTG
>JASGUQ010000012.1 GCA_030057655.1 Bacillota bacterium | reverse complement strand
GAGGGATTTTGATGGCTCCGCTAAGCCGAAAGAACGAGGCGTAGTCGCAGCCTACGCTGAGTGAAGGAGGCAACGCGGAGGCGCAAAAGAGCCAGCTCATCAAAGCATTTATGATTGAGTTCGGTATAAAGCAGAATAACAAGGTTTTTTGATGATGTTACGGAGAGTAACAGCGATGTTACAGAGCGTTGATTGCCGCAAAAGGATCCTTCCCCTTAGAATGAACTCACATCAAACACTTGGAGGTAAGGACAATGACATTGGGTGAAAAAATTAAAGAAGCCAGAAGACAGTGCGGATTAACCCAGGAACAGCTTGCTGAGAAAATGACGCTTTCCAGGTCCGCCATCGCGAAATGGGAATCCAACCTGGGGCTTCCTGATGTGGAAAACCTTAAAACCTTGGCGCAGCTTTTAAACGTGAACATCGATTATTTGCTGGACGACGGGGAAGCGTTGGAACAGCATGTGATCCGCGAGCCGTATGATCTGTCCCAATGTGGCTCCGGGGGCAAAAAGAAGAAAAAAGACCGCCTCATCAAAGAGAAGTTTCCGGGCGCAAAAATCCATATTCTGATTGGCAATCAAAAACTGACCAAAAGCGAAAAGATCATTGATAACTTGCTCGGTTTCCTGGCCGACGCGCCGTTTGGCATTCCCGAATTCATCAATCACGCTAAAAACCTGGATAAAGCGTTTTACCTGGTTGATCAGGATGGAAAACAGTTCTTTGTGACCGTAACAGATGAATTTATCGAAACCCGTCAGCTGAGAGAGCGCTTCACCGAAAAGAAATTTGAAATTGGGAACTGGCAGTTTGTCAAAGCCTATGAGATGAAATAATGTTCTGGATCATTAAGCTCTGAGAGGAAAACGATCAAAAAAGGGCTGCGGCAGACAGAGAAACTGCCGCAGCCCTTTTTATTCGTCCAATACTGAACGAATGAGTAAATGCACAGATGGGCTGAGAGATTTTGATGGCTCCGCTAAGCCGAATGAACGAGGCGTAGTCGCAGCCTACGTTGAGTGAATGAGGCAACGCGGAGACGCAAAAGATCCAGTCCATCAAAGCATTTATGATAGAGTTCAGTATAAAATCAAAGATCAATCTCCAGGGTGACCGGGCAGTGGTCGGAGCCATAGATCTGGGACTCGATGGTGGCGGCCTTGATCTTGCCGGCGACGCGGTCTGACACCAAAAAGTAGTCGATCCGCCAGCCCGCGTTTGAGGCCCTGGCGTTGCTGCGGTAGCTCCACCAGGTGTAGGCCCCTTCTTTGTCCGGGTAGAGATGGCGGAAGGTGTCCGTGAAGCCGGCGTCAAACAGGGTGTTCAGTTTGGCCCTTTCCTGATCCGAGAAGCCGGGCTGGCCGCGGTTCTGACGGGGGTACTTCAGGTCGATCTCCTGATGGGCGACGTTCAGATCCCCGCAGTAGACGACGGGCTTGGTTTTGTCCAGCTCCACCAGGTGGGCGCGCATGGCGTCCTCAAACTCCTCCCGGTAGCTGATGCGGGCCAATTCCGGCTGCGCGTTTGGCACATAGGCGTTGACCAGGTAGAAACCCGGGTACTCCAGGGTGATCACCCGGCCCTCATCATGGTGCCCGCCGTCCAGGCCAAAGGCCACGCTCAGGGGCTCGTGCCTGGCGAACACCGCCGTGCCGGAATAGCCCTTCTTTTGCGCTGAATGCCAGAAATCCTGATAGCCCGGCGGATCATACTCTGCCTGGCCGGGCTGCATCTTGGTCTCCTGCAGGCAGACAAAATCCGCGTCAAGGCCGATAAAAGCCTCGTCAAAGCCTTTTTGCAGCACCGCGCGAAAACCGTTGACATTCCAGGATACAAACTTCATCAGATGACCTCCATACCTCATTTCTATTCAAATATACCCGTTTTGGTGGTATACTTTTAAAGAAAAGAACGATTTGGCGCAAAACCCTTAAAAATCGCCCTGAAACAGGGCCGGGAGGATACATGGCGGATATTATCAAGGTATACAGCGAAACCGCGCCCAGGAGCCGGTTTATCGGCATCAGGTATGGCGAGAGCGACAGGACAGGCGGCACCTTTGCCCCGGTGTGGCGAAGCTGGTTTGAGCATGGGCGTTTTTCCGCGCTGGAAGCCCTGGTGACAGACGACTGGGCAAGCCAAAACCCTGAGGCGGGCAGCTACATCGGGCTGGTGCGCGTGAAGGAAGGCGCGCCCTTTGAGTACTGGATCGGCATGCTGCTGCCGGAAGGCGCCGCGGTGCCGCCGGGCTATGACAGCCTGGACCTTCCTGAAATGAACCTGGGCGTGTGCTGGGTGAAGGGCAAGGAGCCGGACATCTATTTTCAGGACGAGAAAGTGTTTGAGGCCATTCAGGAAGCCGGCTTTGAGACAGAGAAAACGGAGGACGGATACACCCTGCTTTTGGAGCGGTACCAGCGCCCCCGGTTCACGCAAAAGGACGAGGAAGGCCAGGTCATCCTGGACGTTATGACAAAAATCGCCTTCTCTGAGCAGGAGAAGGCGGAAAAAGAGGAGCCCGCGGCAGAGGTCTCAAACGAAGGCCTGTACTACTGCGCCAACTGCCGCAAAGAAAACCGGGAAGTAAAATGCCCGGACTGCGGGGACAGGGGCGCGCCGCTACAAATGGACGACCCCATCTACATCGGGGAGCTGCCCGGGCGGCTCCGCAACGCGCTGCAGATCGCTTTCGGGGCGAATGAGATCCCTTTTAACGCGATGGCCAACCTGGGCAGCGGCTTCACCCTGGCCGCCGGCGACCTGTTTGAGTCCTACCGCGTCTATGTGCCCTTTGAGCGCGCGCAGGAAGCCAGGGCGGCGTTCAAAAAGGTGTTTGAGATCAACGGGTAGGCGCGTTGGGACGGAAGGGGCGGAGGGGAACGGAAGGGGACGACCGCTTTTTTGAAAAAAAGCGGTGCAAAAAACTTTAATAGGGATTGTCTGAAATAGACATACAAGAAGCGCCCGGGATCATTCACGGACGCTTCTTTATATTTGTCTTTGATGTTCTTTTGGTTCCTATACTGATATAGAGCTTGTTTGCATCCAAAGCGGCGATAAAAGGCCCGGCGTGACGATGCAATAACGATTGGAATCACTTTTACACACAAAAAACGCCTGGAATCAGTCACAGGCGTTTTCCATCGATTTGGCCTTATTGTTCTTTTGGTTCTTTTCTTTCAAAGAAAAGAACGGTTCCCCGCCGTCTATCACTCTAACTCTCCCAACAGGTAGCCGTAGCCTTCCTCCTCCATCCTGTGCTTGGGCACAAAGCGCAGGGAAGCGCCGTTGATGCAGTAGCGGGTGCCGTTGGGGGATTCGGGGTCATTTTGGAAGACATGGCCCAGGTGACTGTCCCCGGAGCGGCTGCGGACCTCGGTGCGGCGGCGGCCAAAGGACAGGTCCTCCTTCTCCACGATGACCTCATCATTGATCGCGCCGGAAAACGCAGGCCAGCCGCAGGAGCTGTGGTACTTGTCATTTGAGGAGAAGAGCGGCTCGCCGGTGACGATGTCCACATAGATGCCCGGCTCGTTGAGCGTGTAATACTCATGGGTAAAGGGGCGCTCGGTGCCCGCTTCCTGGGTGACATGGAACTGCAGCGGGGTCAGTTTCTGTTTGATTTCTTCGATGTCGGGTTTTTTGTACATGGGTATTCCCTCGCTTTGTGGATTGGTCGTGTTGTCTTCAGCCGTCATTTGGATGGGCAGGATCAGGAAAACGGTCAGAGAAAGGATGAAAATGGCACGGGTGAATTGAATCATCTTGCAAGGCCTCTTTTAAGACAGCGCCTGAAGCAAATCCTGCACGCCCTGAACCGCGAAATCCGGCTTCAGGTCGCTTTGCTCCCAGACCTCTCTGGTGGTCTCGCCGCTGAAGACCAGGACGGTGGCGACGCCCGCGTTTTTGCCGCAGGCGATGTCGGTGTAGATCCTGTCCCCGATAAGCAGGGTCTCCTCCGGCTTCGTGCCTGCCTTTTCCATGGCTAAAAGGGCGATCTCAGGCTGCGGCTTGCCCAGAAACAGGGGCAGGCGGCCTGTGGCGTGCTCCAGCGCCTGGGCGATGGAGCCGCAGTCCGGCACATAGCCGTATTCCGTCGGGCAGACCCAGTCCGGATTGGTGGCAAGGTAGGTGACCCCGCGGTTGATGAGCTTGGTGGCGTCGATCAGCTTCTGATAGGTGAGCTCGGTGTCATAACCCATCAGCAGGCAATCCACCTGATCCGAATACTCTTCCGTCACAGGGAAGCCTTCCTGCCTTAAGTGGCGCTTGAAGGACTGGGTGCCAAAGGCGTAGAGGCAGGCGGGGTTCACCTTTTCCTTCAGGTAGACGCAGGCGGCGTCGGTGGAGGTGAAAAAATCATCCTCATGGGCCGGGATGCCCAGGGCGTTCAGCTTTTTGACATAGGAATCCGTGCCCTTTGAGGAGTTGTTGGTCAAAAAGAGGTAACGCCCCCCGGAATCCTTGATGGCCTTCAGAAAAGCCAGGCTGTGCTCAAACAGCTTATCCCCCAGGTAGAGGGTGCCGTCCATGTCCAGAAGGTAGAGTTTTTTTGTTTTCAGGGTGTCCGCAAGGCTCTTGTTCAACTTGCACCTCGACTGATTTTTTTATTGACCCGCATGATTGGGCCGCACTTGATATTCGCCTCTCATCATAGCAAAGACGGTGAAAATAGCAAGCGTCAGAAACATAATCCATGAGAAATCCATAGGGTATCACAGGCTATGATAATAAAAACAGAGCCGAAAAAAAACCGGCTCCGTTTGCGATTAAGGTGCGTATTAAATGCTGATAACCTCGTAGCCTTCCTTTACAAAAGGCAGGACGCCCGCGTGGGCGTTCATGTCCGACAGCAGGGGCAAGCCGGTCTTCCCAACCGCCTCATACACCTCCATCATTTTTGAGCAGGCCAGGCAAACACCGGCGATGAGGCCGGCATCCTTGATTTTGCGGTAGACCGGGTTGTTCTCCTCCTCAAAGACGGGGACCAGTTTAACGGAGGCGCCTTCAAAGATCAGTTTGACCTCCACCCCGTTTTCATGCAGCTGGGCCACATTGAGCAGCACGTGCATAAAGCAGCGTTTTTCCCCTGACATGCCGTAGAACAAGACTTTTTTCATGATGAATTTCCTTTCTGATGGTTAATCAACTTGTTTTATTCAAGCTTGCGGCCGTCCGAATCCCTGAAATTGCCAAGAAGGATGAGGATAAGATCGACCACCCAGCCAATTCCGAAGACGCCAAAAGTGAACAAATAGAGTATACCCGAGCCGATCCTGCGAACATAGAAGCGGTGCAGCCCCAAATGGCCCCCGAACAAGCACAGAAAAAAGGCGATCCATTTGCTCTTCTCGGAAGCCTGCCGGTAGTAAGCGGGCTGGCCGGCGCTTTCCCAGGTGTGCACCACGCGGTGGATGACCTCCTGAGGCGGCGCTGCTTGCGGTTCAGGCTGGGCAGGTCTGGGCAAAAACGAGCCGCAGTAGGAGCATTTGACCATCTCCTCACTGATGTTGGCGCCGCAGTTTCTGCATTTCATTCAAGCGCACCTCACCTGTTTTTCAAGGATCGAACCGGAATTAAGAATACCACAGGAAGGGTAACACGCGCAAATCAAGGCGGCCGTTTCGCCAGACTATTAAAAAACTATATTTGGGAGGTATCGGAGGGTGAAATCCTCCGATGGTAATCTGCGGCGGCGACATGTGCGGTGCCGCAGGTTTGGGCTTCAGCCCAAACACTCCGAGAATTTCTGCCGACCGTGAGCATAAGCGATCAGGCAGAAATTCCCGTTCCTCCTAACTCAAAGAAGTGTCCGCAGACACTTCTTTGACACGCAATCGCGGCCATAGCCGCGCCCCTTATCTTGGAAGATATTGAATTTTAATCCGGACTGTTTTTCAGGTAGTCCGACATCATGTAGCCGTGGAAGCCCTCATACTCCACCCGCGCCCAGCCATCCTGCATGTCAAGAACAACCAGGGAATTGCCGGACTTGACGGTGGTGTAGACAGTTGCTTTCTTGTCAGGCTCAGCGCGCAGGCGCACATTGGCCTCCCTTTTGCTGTCAATGCTGATGACCGGGGTATACTCCCCCGTCTCCTGGGACACAGCCACTTCTTTTAAGTGCTGGGTGAGGATATAGCCTTCCTTGTCCAGGAAGCGGACGAGGGAAAAGGTCTCCCCCTTGGCGAGAAGCAACACCATCTGCCCGCTTTTCACCGTGCGGAGCGCTTTTGATTTGGTGGTCATTTCAGCGCGCAGGGTGAGCTTGCCGTTGGGCGCGACTGCAATGGCCAGTCCCGGCTGGGTGGTGCCAAAGCCAAAGTTGAGGTCGCGCGAGGGAACATAGCCGGTAAATTCACCGGACTGCACCTTGGACCAGGTCTGCCCGAGGATCAGCAGGGTGACAACGGCGGCAGGCTCAAGCCGGGTGAGTTCAGCACCTGTGAGGGAGGGCACATCGTACATCACAAGGCCCTCCGTGTTGACGACCACCGCTTCAGCCTTGACATCCGCAGCCGGCTTTGGCATGTCTTCCTTCGGGGTTACAGGCATGGAAACGGGAGCGGATGAGGTTTCCGCAGGTTCCTCAGCAGTTTCTTCTTCGGGCTCAGGGTCCGATTCCACAGGGGTAACGATCGCAGTTCCCTCGGTGTCCGGCGTTTCTGCAGCCTCCTCCTCTGTGAAAGCGGGGAGGGCAGCGGTCAGCAATAGCAGGAGTGAAAGCAGCAAAGCGACGAATTTTTTACTCATGGCGCTCTCCTTCTCAAACGTTTCATAAATTTGAAATATTTGTGTAATGATTATAAGCTTCCGCGGGGGCCTTGTCAATCAGAGGCTGTTCATTTTCCTCATCATCCAAAGCCTCCAACTATAATAACGCCTGATAAACTCAAAACCCTGCCCTGGCGGAAGCCGCAAGTGCGTCCATCCGGCAGAAAGCAGTGTGCGTTCAGGTCTTTTGGGTATATTCCAAGTGTCAGCCAAACACAAAACCGTGATGAACAAGGCTGAAACTGCAAAAACGATGCGAAAACCGCGATGGAGGAAACGATGACCCGAACCACAAGACACCCCATCCTGAACGAGATCAAGACCCGCTTCTCCAACAGGGCGCTGACAGAAAAAGAAGTCCCGCAGGAGGCCTATGAGGCGATGGTGGAAGCCGCCAGCTTCGCCCCGTCCAGCTTTAACGAACAGCCCTGGCGTTTTTATATCGCGCGGGGCGAGCGCAAGGAGAAATTGCTTCAAACACTGACCCCCATGAACCAGGAATGGGCGATCCGCGCGGACGCGCTGGTGCTGACCGTTTCAAAACAGACCTTTACCATGAACGGCAAGCCCAACCCCTGGCATCTGTCCGACGCCGGCTGCGCCACCGGATTTTTTATGCTGGAGGCGGAGCGCAGGGGGCTGACCGCGCACCCCATGGCCGGGTTTGACCAGAAGGCCGCCAGGGAAGCGATGGGCGTGCATGAGGAATTTGCCCTGGTTCACGTGATGGCCGTTGGCTATCCGGGCGACTTTGACAAGCTCAGCGAAAGAAACCAGGCGCGCAACCATCCCGCCCCCAGAAAGCCCATTGAGGAAATCATGCTGTAAGGCGGCAGGAAACTAAAAATTAAAAAGCCTGCAAGGCATGTTTGTACGAACAGAACCAGGGTAAAATCCCTGTGTAAACTAAAAGGAGGTACCCCAAACCCATGATTAAAAAAGAAATTGCCAAAATGCTCAACGAACAGATCAACAAGGAGCTGCACTCCGGTTATCTGTATCTGGAATTTGCCAACTACTACGAGTCCAAGAACCTGCCCGGTTTCGCCAAATGGTTTGTCGCCCAGTCCAATGAGGAAATGGAACACGCGATGAAGATGCGCACCTTTCTGATCAACGCCGGCGAAAAGGTCACCTTTTCCCCGATCGCGGACACCGAAAAGGATTTCACGGATGTGAAGGGCCCCCTGGTCGCCGCACTGAAGCATGAACAGTTTATCACCCAGTCCATCTACGCGATCTATGAAAAAGCGCTGGAACTGAAGGACTATTTTTCGGCGCACTTCCTGCAGTGGTTCATTGATGAGCAGGCTGAGGAAGAGGCCAGCGCCCAGAGCAACATTGACAAGCTTGACATGATCGGTTCCTCCGGTTCCGGCCTGTACATGCTGGACAGGGAAATGGGCAGCCGCGACTGAAATCCAATGATCCCAAACCGCTCCATCTCAACGGGGCGGTTTTTTCATTGTGTACCGGAAATCGTTTTATCATAATCATGTTATAATAAAGACGGCAGCCTTTGTTGCCTGAAAGGAGGTTGAAACGCAATGAAGACAGCGGTCATTACAGGCGCGAGCGACGGCATCGGGAAAGAAGCCGCCAGGGCGCTGGCGAAATCGGGCTGGCAACTGGCCATCGTGGGCAGAAACCCGGACAAGACCGCGCAGGTCGCAAAGGAATTGGGCGCTGTCCCCTACGCCATGGACTTTGCCAGCCTGCAAAACGTCAAGGCGCTTTCAGAGCGTCTTTCGGGCGATTATGCGTGCATCGACCTTCTGATCAACAACGCCGGCGGCATCTTCAAGCGCCAGCCTCCAACTGTGGACGGATTTGAAATCACCTTCCAGGTGAATCACCTGGCGCCTTTTTTGCTGACCAAGCTGCTTTTGCCAAAGCTGATTGAAAGCAAAGCCGCGGTCATTACGACCGCCAGCATCGCCCACTGCAACGCCGGGATGTTTTTTGATCTTGACCGGGTGGAAAAAAACGGCGAGTACTCTCCCTACATGGCGTATGGAAACAGCAAGCTGGCCAACATCCTCATGACCCGCGAACTGGACAGAAGGTACAGGGAGCTGGGCGTCAAGGCCGCCTGCTTTCATCCCGGGGTGGTATCGACCTCCTTCGCCAAGGCGAAGGGTTCCCCGATGGGGCTGATGTACAACACTTTTTTAAGAAAGCTGTTTTTCATGAAAACACCGCAGGAAGGCGCGGACACCCTGATCTGGCTGGCAGAGGGAGAGCCGTATCAAGACTGGCAGCCCGGCGGGTATTACGCCAACCGGAAACCCGCCGGAATCAGCAGGAAGGCTCAAAATCAAGACCTGGCCCTTGCGCTTTGGGAAAAAAGCGAAGCGCTCTGCGCGCCTTACCTGTGACCCAACAAAGAAAGGAACGAATTTATGAAGATCGCGTTGTATGGCGACTCCATCGGACGGGGCGTGACCTATGACGAGGAACGCGGCCGCTATGTCTACTTAAAAGAAGGCTTTGACAAACTGATGGTGGAAAACCAGCAGATCCAGATCGAAAACCATTCCCGCTTCGGCGCGATCGCGGAGGAAGGGCTAAACGACTTTTTAAAAGCAAACGACACGGACGCGGACGTGATCGCCATCCAGTATGGGGGCAACGACTGCACGCCGGATTGGAAGGCCGCGGCGGAAACGCCGGAATTCATGCATCCGGCGCGGGTTCTGCTGCCGGACTTTGAAAAAATTCTGACCCAGTTTGTGGACGCGGTTAAGAAGATAAAAAAGATTCCACTTCTAATCACGCCGCCGCCGCTGGTAGCGGAGCGCTTTGTGCCCTGGATCTCAACCGGGCTGGACGCTTCAAAAATCCTTGAATACCTGGGAGATGTGCACCATGTCTACCGCTGGCAGGAGCAGTACGCCCTGGCCGTTCACAAGGTGGGACGGCTGACAAGGAGCAAGCTGTTTGACCTGAGGGCGTTTTTCCTGGCGGAAAGGGACCTGGGCAGCCTGTACTGCATCGACGGGATGCACCCCAACCAGAAGGGCCACCGCCTGATCGCAGAGGCAGCCGGAAAAATGCTGCCGCAATTGATGACGGGGCCGATCTAAACAGGTTATGCTAAAGCGCCCAGGATCATCGTCCCCGGGCGCTTTTATTATGAGTTTAAAAGGGGTTTTATCTCCGGCAGCAGGTCGATCAACAGTTTGATGAGGAGCAGGGCCAGAACGATCAGCAGGAGCTTTCGGATAAAATGGGCTCCTTTTTTAATGGCGAGGTTGGAACCGGCCAGGTTGCCCGCGATGCCGCAGGCAGCGGCCGGCAAAGCCAGGGCGTAAAGGACGTTGCCGGTCGTGATCAGGGTGATGAGGGCGCCAAAATTGCTGCCCAGGTTGACCAGCTTGGCTGTTCCGGAGGCGGTGAGCGCCTCCTCCCCAAGGAACATCACATAGGCCAGGATCAAAAAGGTGCCGGTGCCCGGTCCGACAAGCCCGTCGTATACGCCAATGGACAAGCCGATCAAAAAACAGACAGGAAGCGACCATTTCTCCCCGGCCAGGGAGGCGCGGGTGGACAGGTCCTTGTTTTTGAGCACCAGGACCGCAACCAGGGGCAGGGCCAAAATCAAGCCAAGCCTCACATAGACGCCCGGTATCAGGGTCAGCAGCCAGGCGCCAAGCGCGCTGCCCGGAACCGAACCCAAAAGCGCGGCGATGCCCTTGGGCCAGTCGATCTTTCCTGCCGCGGCATACCGGGCTGTCGCCATGGCGGTGCCGGACATGGCGCTTAATTTGTTGGTGCCCCCGGCAAGCGCGGGCGGAAGCCCCGCGATGTAATAAGCAGGCAGGGTGATCAGCCCGCCGCCGCCGGCGATGCTGTCCACAAAACCGCCCAGGAAAACAAGCGGGCAGACGATCAGATAGGTCCACAAGGTGATTTCATTCATCAAATGCCCCCGTCATAAACACAATACGCGGATTGTAGCACGCGTGATCAGAGGGAACAAGACAGCGAGCGAAAGATTGGAATGAATCTGTCTGAAATCATTTCCAATTCTACGGTGGCATTCATCATTTGTAAAAAAAACTTGCAATCTGGCTGAAAGCATGGTAACATACCGATTGCGCTCATGGGATTATAGCTCAGTTGGCTAGAGCGCCACGTTGACATCGTGGAGGTCGTTGGTTCGAGCCCAATTAATCCCACCAGGCAAAAAGCCTTGAAAGCATTCTGTTTTCAAGGCTTTTTGTTTGCTTTTCTGTGATTTTTAGTTTTTATAATGAAGATCAAGTAAATAAGCCTTTGAAATCTCCGCAATGGTCCTGGCAGTATCCTGATGCTATGCTTTGGTTAGAAAAGCGCCGGATGTTATTCTTTCAGAGAACAATTTTCCCGTGTTGTTGATGGTGTGCAGGCAATCTCTCCACAAGCTTAACGGGAATTTGTTCAGCGAGTTGAATGTTTCAAAGCAGAGGGCGCCCTGATAATTAATCATCGCAAGGCCTTCGCAAAACCGTTCCCAATCGATGATTCCAGTATAGGGCATGACATGCTGGTCATCAAGCCCGTCATTGTCATGGATGTGCAGCGCTTCAATGCGGTTTCCCAAAGCAAGGATCGTTTCACGAATATCTTTGGAGCAGAGGTTGACATGACCAGTATCCAGGCAGAAAGAAAAGCATTTTTCCCCGGCAAGTTCATTGAGCTGATCGATATAGAAACAGGCTTCTTTTGCATCCGCGCAAACAGACGCAACAATCCTGCCCCTGAACCTGGTGAACATGTTTTCCAAACAGAAAGAAACACGGTGTTTTTTTAGCATTGGAATAAAGTGGCAGAAAAACTCCCGGTTCATTTCCCACTCTTTTTCCTGAGAAATATCATCAATGTAAGGGTAATACTGGGGGTGAACGACCACTTTGTCACAGCCTAAAAAGGCTGCGGCTTTTACAGTGTTTTCAATCGCGATCATTAGGGCTTTCTGCGCGTCTGCATCGTCAACACGGGTTGGAAACGGCGCGTGGATCTGGTGAATCATGATGCCAAAATGTTCAGAGTGGGTTTTTAGCGGCAACAAATGATGATAGATATCCTCATCTTTTTGATACAGGATGCTGTCCGTTTTTCCACCCCGGATATCATCACCAGGTAATTCATTGTTCAGGTTAAAATCCAGCGCGTCAAAACCTGTTTCCTTCATCAATTTCAAGCCGTCATATACGCCCAATGTTTCAAACAAAACACCGGATTGCAGTCCTAATAACATTTTTTCTCCCTTCAAGTTAAGCAAATTTTTTCTTTATTATATCACCATTCCGCAACTTGCATAAACAGTGCATAACTACACCTGTTTCCCTTGCTTATAAGCCATCTGCTGCTCCTGTTGGTCCGCGCCTTTTGGCTTTACAGCTTGCATTTATTATGCGTATAATGCCCATAGGTAATTGTGCTGAGGTGGTGGATTTCGTAGCGACCACACGCCGCTGGTACGACAGGGGAAGCCCGAGAGACGCAGGAGAATGCTACGCCTGCCAGCGCGATTACTGCATGATACCTGGGATTCATACACTTGCCCGGTTTCAAGCAGCGGCAGCAATGCCGGCTTTCTTATACTGAACGAATGAGTAAACGCACCGATGGGCTGAGAGATTTTGATGGCTCCGCTAAGCCGGATGAACAAGGCGTAGTCGCAGCCGCGTCGGAAATCCCTCCTCTCGCTCAAAGGCCTGCCTTTGAGCGGTAAGGAGCCGTACCGGAGCGTTAAGCCCGGGAGGACGAAGTCCGCACCGGGATGAGAGCGCAGGTCACGGTGACGCGGCAACGCGGAGGCGCAAAAGATCCGGCCCATCAAAGCGTTTATGATTGAGTTCAGTATTATGCCTTGGAGCATAACGGGCGGCGCCATTCAGCCCCTGTTAAGCTGCATCTTTTTCCTTTACAGCAGCAATCAGCCATGCTATATTTGCTGTATCTGAGGTAGAAATTGCCGCATTCGCCCCTGCCAAAGCAGGTATGGAGATGTGGGAAAAGGCAGCCCCACCAGATAAAAGCGTTCCGTTTTTGCGGGACGCTTTTAAATTACGCTTTCCAGCGGCAGCAACACTATTATTCTTTTGCCCCGGCATAATCAGCAAATGCACAATCAACATATGTTGCAAAAAGCCATTCCATATGCTATATAATAAACAGAGCATTCCTTTACCCGTATTGGTTTGGGGATGTCTCTTTTTGTAGAAAAAGAGTTGTCATAACAGAAATTGTACCATCATTAGAAAAAGAGGCCTAAAAAAGAGGCGCAATTCCCCCACCAGAATAGCGGGGGAGCGCCTCTTGATATTAAGTAACATAAGCGGAAAAGATTTACAACCCCAGAGCCAGTCATTTAGCGGCGGCAAGATCACTGCCCTCAATCTGCGCGAGGATGAAGTTCTCCCGGCTGATGGAGCGGGTCATCTTCTTTTCCAGTTTTGGCGGAAATCCATGGTCATTGTATCTCCTCCTGATTGATGGCGTGTTTGGAAAAAATTAGCAGCAACTCATGCCACTGCGAAGAATTATTCACTTTTTAAACATTTGTATCATATGATTCAAAATATAAGCTGGCAAGAAATCCCAACCTTCGGAATATGAACATAATCTCATTAATTTAATTCTATATCAAAAGAATTCGGCATGTTTAGCACATCACTTATCGCTGTTTTGTGAAATTATGTGCTAATTTTGGACATTGTTTGACACTGAAGAAGTTGGATGGTAGGGTAAAAGCAGCAAAACACTCAGAAAACACCAAGGGTTGTTGTTTATCAGTTAATGAATACTGCGAGATGTTGTTTAATATGCCGGCAACAATCAATTAAGTAACGATCCTCAAGCATTGGCCGCATCGACCAGTACAGATAAAACGCAATGAAAGGCAGAACATGGACAACCAAAACAGCAAAGTCATGAGATTTGATCAAGTCAAAGTCGATGATCAGTTTTTTTACGCCAATCAACTTGATTTTCCGCTGCTTGCCGATATGCGGCAGGCAACCTTGCTGGTGATTGATTCCGTAACTTCCTGGGAGAAGATAAATCATTCTGTCATTATCCGCGCGCTTGGGAAATTCTATCGCAAACGCTACTTTTATCGTTTTTTTGATTTTCAGCCTACATATGACGAATCGGACGACACCCGGTTAATGACCATAGAAATCGAAGCGGTAAGCGATACGATCATCAGGGTCAGGATGACGCAAGGCATAAGCTTGCCAGATAAAGCGTCGCCAATGCTAATGGACCTGAGTCAGTTTCAGCCAAGCAAGCTTGAGGTGATTGAAGAAAACGGGAAACTGACAATCACGACAAAATCATTAAGGATCAATGTAAATAAAGCGCCCTGGAACCTGGAAATAGAAGATCTTGAAGGCAAAAAGCTGTATACCCAGTATACCTCCAGCAGAGGCCAGGACCGGCCTGTCATGAAGTATGAACAACCGCCCTTTGGTTTTTTATTTGACCCGGTCAATGAGAAAAGCTATGCCTGCGATCAGGCAGTTATTAAATACCAGGAATCCATCTATGGGCTTGGGGAGCAATTTTTAGAAACAAGGCGCAATGGCCAGCGAATCAACTTGTGGAACACAAACGCATTGGGATGCAACAGTGAGCGCTCTTATAAAAACATACCTTTCTTCATGAGCACGGAAGGCTATGGCATTTTCTGGCACACATCACACGCTGCGCGCGTTGATATGGGCGCAAGTTTTACCAAAGCATACGGCTTCATGACTGAGGACAAGGCGCTTGATTTCTTTTTTATCCATGGCCCGAAATTCTCGCGAATTTTAAGTCAATATACCGATTTGACAGGCAAAGCGCCAATGCCGCCTGATTGGTCTTTTGGGTTCTGGATCAGCAAGATCAGTTACAGAAGTGAAGAAGAAGTATTGGCTTTGGCCAAAAGATTCCGGGAAGAGAATATCCCCTGCGACGTTATTCATATAGACACCGCCTGGTTTGAACACGATTGGGTATGCGACTATCAGTTTTCAAAATCAAGGTTTCCAAATCCTCACGAAATGATAGAGAAGCTAAAAGAAATGGGTTTCCGCATTACTTTGTGGCAATTGCCGTACTTGGAAAACGGCATTGACAACGAAAACCCGGTATTCATTGAGGGGAAGCAAAAAGGGTATTTCGCGACCCATAAATCAGGCGTTGAGGACTACCCAAACCGGCTGGTGGACTATTCAAACCCGGAAGCGGTGCAATGGACAAAGGATCAATTGCTGCGGCCGCTTTTAGAAACCGGGGTGGCGGCGTTTAAGGTTGACTTCGGAGAATCTATTCCGCCGCACTATCATTATGCAGGCGTTGCCTCTTCAGCAATGCACAATCTGTACCCCTTGCTTTACAACAAAGCAGTGTTTGAGGTAACAAAAGCGGTCCATGGAGACGACCAGGGAGTCATCTGGGCGCGCAGCGCGTGGGCAGGTTCTCAAAGATATCCGGTTCATTGGGCCGGCGATCCGGATGTTGATTTCGGGGGATTGGCTTCAACAATACGATCCGGCCTGAGCATGGGCATGTCGGGATTCCCTTTTTGGAGCCATGATGTTGGCGGATTTAACGCGCCCGCAATACCGGAGGTCTATGCGCGCTGGATGCAGGTCGGATGTTTTACCTCTCACATCCGCGCCCACGGTCATGTAACAAGGGAGCCTTGGGATTTTGGCCCGGAAGTCCAGGCAATCGCCAAAAAGTACCTGCAGCTGCGGTACCGTTTGATGCCTTATATTCTGTCACAGGCAAAAAAATGCTCAGAAGACAGCATGCCTATGTTCCGGGCGCTGGTGCTGGAATATATGGAGGATCGCAATGTGTGGCACATTGATGACCAGTATTTGTTTGGCGACAGTTTTTTGATCGCACCCATCCTTGATTCCTCCAATGAAAGGCGGGTCTACCTTCCAAAGGGCAGGTGGACTGATTATTGGAGCAAGGAAATGATAGCCGGAGGGCAGTGGATCCACATACACGCGCCCCTCGATATTCTTCCCATTTATGTGCGTGAAAACGCGGTCATCCCAATGGGCCCCGTGATGCAATATGTCAACGAAAAAGAGATTGAGCCGCTGACTTTGGATATCTATCCTGCATCGCCCGGTAAACAGGATTATTCATGGGAGATCAGCAGCCAGCAAATCTCCTGTTCACTGTCTGTAAGTGATGAGTGTATCGAAATTCAGCTTGATGGGAGCCACGCAGAGATCTGCTTTATGATTCACCATGTGCCCCAAGATGTTCTTGCTGCATGGGAAGAAACAGCCGCACCCGGCAATTGGTCAAATAACACCTGGTCATTCTCAACACCGCTGACTAAAAACGGAACATTAAGGATCCGGTCAGGCAAGAAAACAGCCTCTGAAAAGGATCCTGAAAAGGAGGCGTAAAGTGTCCACCAAAGAAGTAACAAGAAAACGCTATTTGCAAACCGACAGCGGACGTGAAATGCTTGCAGGCATCTTGTTCGTTTCCCCTGCGCTGATTTATATGCTTCTTTTAATCGGCTACCCGATCATCTATAACATTGTTCTGAGCTTCCAGGATGTTACCGCGTTAAATCTCGCAGCCGGAAAAGAGAGGCCTTTTATCGGACTTGCAAACTATATCAGCGCGTTTAATGACCCTACAATGCCTTTTGCATTGAGAAACACCTTTATCTACACCTTTGTCAGCCTAATCTTTCAGTTTGTGCTGGGGTTTGCCTTTGCCCTGCTGTTCAACAAGAAATTTGCTTTTGCAAAAACATTAAGGGGCATCATGGTTGTCAGCTGGATCCTGCCGACCACTGTCACGGCCATGCTTTGGAAATACATGCTGAGTCCGGATGCGGGGATCATTGATAATGTTCTGATATCACTGGGTATTTTGACCAAACCTGTCGGATGGCTGAACAACCAGCACACGGCTTTATGGGGGCCAATTATGGCAAACATCTGGGTCGGCGTACCGTTTAACATGCTGCTGCTGTCAAACGGGCTTTCAACGATATCTGATGAAGTCTATGAAAGCGCTTCCATCGATGGCGCAAGCGCCTGGCAAAAGTTCATCCATGTGACGCTGCCGTTGTTAAAGCCGGCCATTATGTCCGTGCTTGTCCTTGGGTTTATTTATACATTTAAGGTGTTCGACCTGATCTATGTCATGACAGGCGGCGGGCCTGTCAACGCGACCGAAGTCCTTTCCACATTTTCCTACAAGTTGTCTTTCCGCTGGTATTACTTTGGACAAGGCGCTGCTGTCGCAAACATCTTGTTTGTTATTCTGTTTTGTGTCGCCCTTGTTTATCAGAAGATCATCAGCAAGGAGGAAGCAATGTGATGAGCACGAACACTTTGCAGCACTTCATCAGAAAGCAATCCGCAAGAAATGCTTTGTGGAGCATTCTGGGCATTCTTGTTTTCATAATTTTCTTGTTTCCGTTATACTGGTTGCTGATCAGTTCAGTAAAAACAGATATGGAAATATTCTCCATTCCTCCAACGCTGTTCCCAAGGGAAATCACCTGGGAAGGATACACTGAACAAATATTCGGCAAATATTCCATCCTGTCCTCAGCTAAAAACTCTTTTATCAAAGCATTCAGCAGCATGGCGCTGTCTTTCGTCCTGGCGGTGCCGGCAGCATATGGTGTTTCACGGTTTAAAATCCCTGGCGTCCGGGGCATCATCGTGTTCTTTTTGGTTACGCAAATGCTCCCTTCTTCGCTGCTGCTGACCCCTTTGTTCCTGACATTTTCAAGGCTCAAACTGCTTAACACGCATTTAGCCCCGATTCTTTCTGTAACAACCATCACAATCCCTTTTACGCTGCTCGTTCTCCGGCCAATGTTTATGACCTGCCCAAGGGAAGTGGAGGAAGCCGCAAGAATAGACGGCTGCGGCCGTTTTGGAGCGTTCATAAAGATCGTTCTGCCCATTATGAAATCCGGATTGGTTGTGGTCTGCTGTTTCGGTTTTGTCCATGGATGGAATGATCTGGTCTTTTCATCCACCTTCAACACAAAATCAGAGCTCTATCCCATGACCTCCGCGATCTACAGCCTGATGTCTGAGTTTGGAATCCGGTGGAACTGGATCATGGCTTATGCAACGCTGGTCGTTCTGCCCCCCGTTTTGATCTTTGTTCTTGGTCAGAAATACATCATTTCCGGCATGGTCAGCGGTTCGGTCAAAGGATAATGAAAAATTGTGCGCACAGCACATAAAAATAAGGAGGAGAAAATGTTTATGTCTCAAACCCGTCTCAAAAGAAAACTCGTCACCGCCATCCTTTCGTTGCTCCTGGTTTTAACACTGGCGCTTCCCGGTTCATTCGCACTTGCTGAAGGTGAAAAGGTCGACATCTATGTTTGGCACTATCACACAGCAAAAGCTGAAGAGAACCTGACCAACATTGTCAATGAGTACAACGCGAAGCCTGATGGCAAAGCCAATGTCATCCTGCAGACACTTTCAAGGGATGACCTGAAAACCAGGCTGATCCTGGGCATAGCTTCCGGTGAATTGCCTGAGATTGCAGTCGTTGACAACCCTGATACCGCCGCTTTCGCATCCACCGGCATGTTCATGGATATTACCGACAAAGTCAGCACATTGCCCAACCCCAACTTTTTGGAAGGCCCTTTCAAGTCCGGCCAATATGACGGAAAGCAGTATGCCTTGCCAATCCGCAGCAACTGTCTCGCCTTGTGGGTGAACAACAGCATGTTTGAAGCCGCGGGAATCGACAAGATACCGGAGACCTGGGACGAGCTGTTGACTGTCTCTGGAAAGCTCAAGGAATCCAAACCCAGTGTCTATCCCATTGCTTTTTCCGCCCCCAAAAATGAGCAGGCAACCTTCCAGTTTGTGCCTTTCCTTTACAGCTCCGGCGGTTCATGGGAGAACATGGGATCACCTGAATCGATCAAGGCGCTGGAATTTATCAGAAAACTTCGTGATCTGGAATACTGCAGCGCTGATGTGATCAACTGGTCTCAAAATGACGTGCAAAAACAATTTGCTTCCCAGAATGCAGCCATGATGATTGGCGGAAGCTGGAACATTGCCAACATGGCCAATGATGCCCCTGACCTGGAATACACCATCATCAATATCCCAAAAGACATTGAATATGCCTCCTGCCTGGGCGGCGAAAACATGGCCATTACCATTAAAGGCGAAGAAAAGTTTGATGCGGTTTGGGATTTCTTCAGTTGGTTCCTGAGCGCAGAGAACAGCATCAAGTACAACAAAAGCGACAGCACATTCAGCCCCAACGCTGATGTTACCAAAGAAGACATGTATCCTGACAACCCGGTGATGATGGCATTCATGGAGCAGTTGAGCTATGGTGTTGCCCGCGGACCGCATCCCAAATGGGGAGAAGTTTCCAGCGCAATTCAGGAAGCCATTCAAAGCACGCTCGCGGGCCTGAAAGACCCCGCAACCGCAGGAAAAGACGCAGGAGCCTTAATTGAAAACATCAAGTAAACCTTAAATCAGGCTTAGGCAATTTGCCTGAAAGCAAGGGGGCTGCAACAAAACTGCAGCCTCCTTTGCATGTTAAAAAAAGTATCCGCAGACACTTCTTTGAGTTAGGGAGAACGGAAATTTCTTCCCGTTTGCTCATGCTCACGGTCGGCAGAAATACGTGGAATAGATTTACAGCCCCAGAGCCAATCATTTAGCATCGGCAAGGCTGCTTCAGATAAGATGAACAAAAACTGTTAAGCTCAGTTGACACCAGATGGCATGGTGAAATCTGGTGTGACGATAATAAAAGAAAAGCCGGAATCAGTATGACAGAGGAACCCTTTCCCCCGCGATCAGCTTGTCCGCGTTTCCCTTGACCAGGGCATCCGCATAAGCTTCATCGCAGTGCTGATACAGATAATCAACGCCGGAGCGCATCACAGGCGTCCTTTTTTTCAGGCGGTGCGCGTCGGTGCCGATGAAATGAGCCAGGCGGTTTTGCACCAGCCACCTTGTGTTTTCGCGCACCCAGTCATCCGGCTGATCCATTAGGTCGTAGGCATTGATTTGCAGGTAGACCCCGCCTGATACCAGATCGCGGTAGAGGCTCTGCTTGCCTTTGAAATCCCGGTACCGCTCGGCATGGGCCAGGATCAGCCGCCAATTGGTATGCCTCAGAAAAAGCATGGATTTTGTGATGTGCTCGGCTGTTTGCCGATAGGGTCCCCATTCATTAAACTCCAGCAGAAGGTAGCTGGTGTTTGCCATGGACAGGGCTTCGCCCCTCTCCACCCGCCCAATCACCTGATTCGGGGCACAGTAAAGTTCAGAGCCAAGGAGCAGGGTCATCTCCGGCACTTCAATCCTGGCGCGCGCCTTTAAAATCTCAAAGTTCTCCCTGATCTTTTGAGCATCCGGGGTGTAGCCGGACTCAGGGCCATAATGCGGCGTTAAAAACTGGGTCCTGATGCCCTCATCCCGCGCCATTTTCAGCAGGATGATGGATTCCTCCAAATCCCTTGGTCCGTCGTCCAAACCGAAAAGCAGGTGGGAATGGATGTCCGTATAGTTGTCAATAATCATAAAATCTCCCTGTTTTCAGGCACAAAACCGGTCACCGCGGACTCAGATCACTTTCGCCTCGCCCTTGTTCCTAAGCCAACCCATCTGGCGCAATCTTACAAATTTCAGATGTGCTGATGTCCGTCTGTTTTTAATCATACCCACCTGATCCAGAGCAAAAAGCTGCCGGACCGGCAGCTTTTTGAGTGTTCAGGGACTTAGGACAGCGCTTTTTCAGGATGCTTTCTGTTTTGGATCTTTTGCCAGATAACGACCAGCGCGATGAGCAAAAAGCCAACGATGTCAGTGATCAATCCCGGAATAATGAGCAGCAGGCCGCCAGCCAGCGCCATCAGCTGCTGGATGACATTGAGCTTGCTCTCCCAGTACTTTTCAATCGCCATGCCGACGCCGAACATACCAATGAGCGCCGTGACCGCGATGAGCACGACCTCATGCCACTGGGCGTTGAGCATGAGCATCTGCGGGCTGTACACAAAGATATAAGGCACCAGGAAGGCCGCAATGGCCAAACGCGTTGCCTCCACCCCTGTCTTTAAGGGGTTGGACTTGGCAATGGCGGCGCCGGCCATGGCCGCCAGGGCAACAGGCGGGGTGATGTCGGCAACGATACCAAAATAGAAGGTGAACAGGTGGGCAGGCAAAATGGCGTAAGCCGGGTTGATGGCCTCAAGCGCCCCATAAACCTCCGGCAGGTGCGCCATCAGGGAACGCGCTACAACCGGCGCCATGATGGTTGAAGTGATGAGGTAGTTGGCCGTGGTCGGCACACCCATGCCAAGCAAAATGGAAGAGAACATGGTGAAAATGAGCAGCAGCAGCAGGCTACCGCCAGCCAAAGCGGTCAAGCCGGACCCCATCTTGAGCCCGATGCCGGTCAAGGTGATCATGCCGGCGATGATGCCTGCGACACCGCAGGCCAAGGCAACATTGATGATGCCGCGCGCGCCTGACTCCAGCGCCTGGAGGTATTCAATGGGCCGCATGTAGTTGCCCTGTTTAATAACCGGCGCGGTCGGCTGTTTTTTCAGCGCCGCGATAAACACGTCAAACAGCGTGCGCAGGTAGCCGCCCAGCACCGCGATGCCGATGCCGATGAGGGCTGCGACTGAGGGGGTGAAGCCTGCGCCCAGGATGTAGATGATGCCCACGAGAGGGAGGATCAAATGCCCGCGTTCCATCATGACCTTGAACAGCTTGGGCATTTTATCTTCTTCAAGGCCCCTCAAGCCCTGTTTTTTGGCTTCCAGGTCGGTGACGATGTAGATGCCTGCGAAATACAAAAGCGCGGGAATGATGGCTGCCTTGACCACATCAGCGTAAGGAACGCCCACGGATTCCGCCATCAGAAAGGCGGCGGCGCCCATGACGGGCGGCATGATCTGGCCGCCTGTGGACGCGGCAGCCTCAACAGCGGCTGCAAACTCCGGCCGGTAGCCCAGGCGTTTCATCATGGGAATGGTAAAGGAGCCGGAGCCGACGGTATTGGCGACGGAGGAACCAGACACCGTGCCCTCCAGCGCACTGGTGATGACAGCCACCTTGGCGGGACCGCCGCGCTGCTTGCCGGCGATGGCGTTTGACAGGTCGATAAAGAACTCGCCCACACCGGTCTTCTCCAGGAAGGCGCCAAAGAGGATGAACAAGAAGATGAAGGTGGAACTGGCGCCCACAGGCGCACCGAAGATGCCCTCCTGGGTGAAAAAGAGGTGTTTGATGATCTGCTGGACATTAAAGCCCCTGTTGCCCAGGAAGCCGGGCATGCTGCGGCCAAAGAAACCGATGAGCATGAAAAGAACAGCGATGATCACAATGGGAATGCCCACCACGCGCCTGCAGGCTTCCATGAGCAAAAGGATGGCAACCCCGCCCAAGACATACTGATAGGTCTCAAAATTGTTCTGGCGGACGATCGTGTCAAAGAACACGATCTGGTATAAAAATACAGCCAGAGAGACCAGGGCCAGGACAAGGTCATACCAGGGCAGGGTGTCCTTGCGCCCCTTGTGACGCGCCGGATACAGCAAGAAGGCCAGCATGACCACGATGCCCAGGTGCAGCGGGCGCATGTGCGTGCTTGGGATGATGAACCAGGTGCTGTACAGCTGCAAAAGAGAAAAGAGGATGCAGACCGCGGAAATAATTAGCCCGCGGTAGCCCGAGAGGGTGCGGAAAGCGCTCTCACGGTCGTACTTGCTGAGGATCTCGTTGATCTCCTGCTCATCTACGCGCTCCATGTTTTCACTGGTCAGGATCTGTGCGTCTTCAGCTGCGGGATTATTTAAAATGTCTTTTTTGTGTTCGCTCATGTTTGATGTTCCTTTCATGGCCGAAGCCCCGGGAAACCCGGGGCTTTTCGGCTTACTCAAGCCAAGCCCTGCCGAAGGAAGACGGCATGCCGGCCTTCAAGATCGTGTTGCTGCTGCGGATAATCAGGGAAGAAGGCCCTTTTCCTTAAAGTACTTCTCAGCGCCCGGATGGAAGGGAACCGGGATGCCCTGCACAGCGTAGTCAGCGGAGATGAACTCCTTCTTGGCATGGGTGATCTCATCCTTGTTTTCAAAGAGCACCTTGGTCAAATTATAGATCAGATCGTCCGCCAGATCCTTTTTGCAGATCAGGACGGCGTTCATGGAGGGCACGGTCACATCCGCGTCCATGCCGTCATAGGTGCCGGCGGGAACCGTGTAGGGCACATAGAAGGCATACTTTTCCTGAAGGGTCTTCATCTGATCATCATCCAGGCCGATCAAACGGACCTTTTGCTTGCTGGCAACGTCCATGATGGCGGGGTTGGGCAAGCCGGCGGTGATGAAGAAGGCGTCCAGCTGACGGTTCTGGAAGGAGGTGGCGGACTCATCAAAGCTGAGGTGCTGGGGCTTGATGTCATCCAGGGTGAGCCCGGCTTCGGTTAAAAGCTGAACAGCATTGAAGTATACGCCGGAGTTGACCGCGCCGACGGAAACGTTCTTCCCTTTCAGGTCAGCAATGGTCTTGATGTCGGAATCCGCCGCGACGACGACCTGAACCAGTTCAGGATACAGGGAGCCGATGGCCACGAAGGAATCGATCACCTCGCCGGCGAAGAAATCCTTGTCGCCCTGGTAGGCGTAGTACATGACGTCGTTCTGCACGGTGCCGAATTCGGCCTCGCCGTTGTTCATCTTGATGATGTTGTCCTTGGAGCCGCCGGAGGACTGGACGGACACATCCAGATCCGCAATGTGTTTCATCCACAGGGAGGCGATCTCACCGCCCAGGGGATAATAGGTGCCGGCTGTGCCGCCGGTCGTGATGCCCAGGTATTCAGTAGCTGCCAAAGCGGTCAGGCTAGTGAACAGAAGCACCAGGGAGAGGATGACCAGCATTGTCTTTTTCATGTTTAGAATCTCCTTTCATCATTGGCTGTCGCAAGGACAGCGTTTCCCGGATTGTTCTCACATAAGACGGTTCCGAAATCGAAAAAGCGTCTTATGTATGCACGAAAGCATACTGGGAAACACGCGGTCTGTCAATCAATCAAATGAATTTTCTTTGCATAAAACATCAAAAAATCATAGAAAACGCAAGTTTTATACAACAATTGTGTATTGACAATCAAAAATGCGGCACCATGACCTTGGCCGCCTCCCAGGGCAGCGCGTCATCCGCAGCGCCGCGGGCAAACTCAGGCCTGCCCCCGCCTTTCGCGCCTGTCGCCTTGATCAAATCAGACATGTTGGTGTCAAGATCCGCTGAGCGGGCGAACAACAGGTTGCGGCGGCCTTCCTTTTTGACGCAAAGAAGGACCAGAACCCGGCTTTCTTTGACCAGCGCGCCTGCCAGGGCCTCCATGTCAGAAAACTCCGTCTCTTCCAACTCGCAAGCAATCAGCCTGCGCCCATCAGGAAGGGTCTGCGCGTCCCGCAGCAGGTCAGGAACCCGGGCCAGCGTGTTTTTCCGCCTCAAGGCGGCCAGTTCGCTTTTGGTGTTGTGCAATTGCTTTTGCAGGTCCGCAACGCGGTCGGGCACCTCCTCCTCCTTGGAGGAAAGCAGGGCGGAGGAGCGGCTGATGGCTGTATAAATCTTCCGGTAGTGATCCACCGCCCTCTGGCCGCAGAGAAAAAACAGGCGCAGCTTGCCCCTGGCCGGCTGGGCGGAGAGGATCTTGATCAGCCCGACCTGGGAGGCATGGCTTAAGTGCGTGCCGGCGCAGGCAACCATTTCATAGCCGCCAATGTCGCACACCCTGATGTTTTCTGCAACCGTCGGCGCTTTGCGAAGCGGCAGGGTCTCAAACTCCTCAGGTTCCGGGAAACGGCAGACGATGGCCCCGTCCTCCCTGACATGGCGGTTAGCCAGTTCTTCTATCCGGCTTAAAGTATCTTGATCCAGGTGCGTTTTCCCATCTTTGAGTGTGACGTCGATGCTGGCGTCATTCTGACCGATATAAAGGCCGTGGGTGAAGCCGCCGGTCAATTCAAACAGGCTGTTTGCCAGGATGTGCTCCCCCGTGTGCTGCTGCATAAAGTCATAGCGCCGCGCCCAGTCGATCTCCCCCGTGACCGTTTCACCAATCCCGGGCAAGCGGTCGTTTTGAGGCTCCGTCAAATGCCAGATGAAGCCGTCTTCATCCGCCTGCACATCCTTGACACGCGCTGTTTTTCCATCATAGGCAAGGATGCCCGTGTCACAGGGCTGGCCGCCGCCTTCCGGGTAAAAAACGGTCTGATCCAGGCAGATCCAGTCGCCTTTTTCGTCCCTTTTCAGGCCGGTTACCAAAGCGGAAAATGTTTTTTTCCAGGAATCGGAATAATAAAGACGCTTGGTCATCATGCGCGCTCCTTGATGTTTTAAAGATAGTATACCATGACGGGCTGTTTGCTGACATGTTTTACGCTTTTATCAAAATCATACACTTTGTTTAACTTGATGTTTTAATCACATAATGTATAATATAGAAGTCGAAGGAGGATGGCTTATGAGCGATTATTTTGGAACGACCAAGATGGTCCCCCTCAATGACGAAAGCAGCGTTGCGGCAAGCATCCTGCAGCACGTTTACCAGGCGCTGGTGGCCAAGGGCTACGATCCGGTCGCCCAATTGACAGGCTTTGTGATGACCGGTGACCCTACATACATCACCAGCCATGAGAACGCGCGCAGCATGATCTGCCGCCTGCAGCGGGATGAGATCTTAGAGGAGCTGGTCCGCTCCTATTTCAAGGTGCCCTACGACCAGTGAAGCGCCTGATCGGTCTTGACTACGGCGACAAGCGCATCGGCGTCGCTGTCAGCGACGAGTCCAGGACGATCGCGAGCCCGCACAGCGTGATCCCCCACCAGGGATGGGGCCCTACCGCAAAAGCGGTTGCCCGGATCATTCAGGAGACAGACGCGGAATTTGTGGTGATGGGGCTGCCCTATCACCTGGAAGGCGGGATGGGCAAGCAGGCGGAAGAAACGCTGGGTTTTGCAAGGGTTCTGGAAAAGCACGGGATCAGGGTGATGATGCAGGACGAAAGGCTGACCAGCGTAACAGCTGAGGACGCCCTGAAAGAAAGCGGGAAAACCGCGAGGGAGAGCAAGCTTCTGGTGGATCAGGTGGCCGCCGCGCTGATCCTGCAGGCTTATCTGGACGAACACAGGGTATAATCCAAATGGGTTTCCGGCGCACCGCGCCATAGAATTGAGGAGGAACTGACAAAATGGCACATGATCACAACCACGGGGAAGACATGCTCGAAGAATTGGAAAGCAACATTGTTGAGCTGACGGATGAGGACGGAGAAACCATTGAGTTTGAGTACCTGACCACCATCGAGCACAAGAATGAAAGTTATGTGATTCTCCTGGCGCCCCAGGAAGAAGAGAACGAGGAAGAAGGCGAGGTCGTCATCCTGAAGATCCAGACCGATGAGAATGGCGAAGACACCTACGTGTCCTGCGAGAGCGAGGAGATTGAGCAGGAAGTGTTTGAGCTGTTCATGGAACAGATGGACGAGGAAGAAGACGAAGCGTTCTACGAGAACGAGAGCCGGGAATAATTTCCCGTAAGCAAAAACACCCGCGTGATTTTCTCCGCGGGTGTTTTTCTTTAGTACAAATGCTAATCACCGAAGCTGATGTTGATGTTGCGCGCGGCCTTGACGATCTGATGATCCAGGTCAACGGGCTTGGGAACGCCCGCGATGTCTTCCAGTTTGTTCTCGCCGATATCGTTGCCCTTGAGCGCGACAGACACGCCAAACTTGCCTTTTTTGATCAGATGGGCCGCGTGCACGCCAAACTGGGTGGACAGCACCCTGTCATAGGCGCAGGGGCTGCCGCCGCGCTGCATGTGGCCGGGGATGACCGTGCGGCATTCCACATTGGTCAATTTCTCCAGCTGTGACGCGACGCGATGGGATACGCTGTAGAACTCATCCGCCTGCCAGGCTGCCTCCCGCTCTTTGCGCTTCATGGCGGCCTCTTCCAGGCTCAAAGCGCCCTCCGCGACCGCGATGATGGTGAAGTTTTTGCCGATCCTTGAGCGGTCCTCAATGACCTTGGCGACCTTTTCGATGTCGTAGGGGATCTCAGGCAGCAAAATGACGTCCGCGCCGCCAGCCATGCCCGCGTAAAGGCTGAGCCAGCCGGCCTTGTTGCCCATGATCTCAATGACCATGCAGCGGTTGTGGCTGGCGGCGGTGGTGTGGATGCGGTCGATGACGTCCGTGGCGATGTCCACCGCGGTGTGGAAGCCAAAGGTAAAATCGGTGCCAAAGATATCGTTGTCGATGGTCTTGGGCAGGCCGATGATGTTGAGGCCCTCCTGGGAGAGCAGGTTGGCCGTCTTGTGTGTGCCGTTGCCGCCCAGGGTGACCAGGCAGTCAAGCCGCATCGCGCGGTAGTTCATTTTCATCGCGTGAACCTTGTCCACATTGTCCTCCTCCACCACGCGCATGTTGCGGAAGGGGGTTCTGGACGTGCCCAGAATGGTCCCGCCCATGGTGAGGATGCCGGAAAACTGGGACTGCTGCATGACCTGGTAATCGCCATCAATCAGGCCGCGGTAGCCGGCCCTGATTCCAACGATCTCCGCGTCCAGGGTCTGATAGGCCGCGCGGGCCACGCCCCTGATGGCCGCGTTCAGCCCCGGGCAGTCCCCGCCGCTTGTCAAAATACCGATGCGTACGCTCATAGGATGACCTCCTTGATAAAATGAAGGGCAGCTTGGAAGCCGCCCTTTTGTTTTAATTTACTTGATGCCGAAAATGCCCAGGATGCCGCGTGAAATGGTGCGGCCCATGGTGTAGCCGGCGCCGGACGCGGTGGAACGGGTGAAGTTTTCCAGCATCCTCTCGCCCAGGCCCTTGACCGTCTTGGTGGTCTTGGCGACCTTGGGCTCCTTGACAGGCTGTGTCTGAACCATCGGCATTTGCTGCTGGGGCTCGTACTGGCCGGTCTGGGGGTTGTAGACCAGGACGGGCGGCGGGGTCTGCTGCACCTTTTTGACCTGGACGGGAACAGGGGCTGCCGGCTCCTGATAGGCGGGCGCCTGATACTCAGGCTGGGTCTGCATCTCGCGCTCCACATAGCGCCCGGTCGCCGGATCAAACACCTGCATCACGGAGCGTTTGGGCTGCTCGACCGTTCCAACGGCCTGCGTAACATTGCCGATGATTTCCTCCGCCAGCACGCGCGCAGTGCCCGCGGCGCTTTGGGAATAGAACTTGGCGCTGAGCATTTCATAGGCGCTCTCGCGGTCAAAGGTGTGGGCGTACTTGCTTTGAAGGTCGCCGGTTTCAATCAGCGTGGCGCGAAGCTGATCGGAGATCGCGCCGATGGAGGACTGCGGCGGCAGGATGACGGCGCGCTGGGTGACGCTGGGGGCGCCGGACTCCTCCAGGAAGGAGAGCAGCGCTTCGCCGGTCTGAAGCTGGGTGATGGCCTCCTCGGTGTCAAACTCGGGGTTGGGGCGGAAGGTCTGGGCGACGGTGCGGATGACCTTCTGCTCAGCCGGGGTGAAGGCGCGCAGCGCGTGCTGCACGCGGGCAGCCAACTGCGAGAGCACGCTGGAAGGCACATCCGCCGGGTTTTGGGTGATGAAGAACACGCCCACGCCCTTGCTGCGGATCAGGCGGATGGTCAACTCGATCTTTTCCATCAGCTCCTTGGGGCAGTCATTAAACAAAAGATGGGCCTCGTCAAAGAAGAAGACCATGCGGGGCAGCTCTTTATCGCCCTGCTCGGGCAGCAGTTCGTACAGTTCCGCCAGCATCCACAACAGGAAGGCAGAATACATGTTGGGGCGCAGGAACAATTTGTCCGCGGCCAGGATGTTGATCATGCCTTTGCCGTCCTCATCCCTTACCAGCCAGTCGGCGATGTCAAGCGCGGGTTCGCCGAAAAACAGGTTGCCGCCCTGATCCTCCAGCACCGCGATCGCGCGCTGGATCGCGCCCACGGTGGCCTTGGCGATGTTGCCGTAGCGCAAGGTGTAGTCCCCCGCGCGGTCGCCGGCATAGGTGAGCATGGCGCGCAGATCCTTCAGGTCGATTAAAAGGAGGCCTTCGTCATCCGCGATGCGGAAAATGATGTGCAGAACGCCGGCCTGGGTGTCGTTGAGCTGGAGCATGCGGGAGAGCAGCAGGGGGCCCATCTCGCTGACCGTTGTCCTAACCGGATGCCCGGATACGCCGAAGACGTCCCAAAAGGTGACCGGGTTGCCCTGGGGGGTGAAATGGTCCATGCCCACGGCGGCCATGCGGCTTTTGATCTTCTCATTGGGCTCGCCGGGCTTGGCAAGGCCGGCCAGATCGCCCTTGACATCCGCCATAAAGACGGGAACGCCCAATTGGGAGAAAGCCTCCGCGAGCACCTGCAGGGTGACGGTCTTGCCGGTGCCGGTGGCGCCGGAAATCAGGCCGTGGCGGTTGGCCAGTTCCGGCAGCATGGTCACAGGCCCCGAGGCGCTGGTGCCCAGCCAGATTTTATTGTTCAACAACATGATATGATCCTCCCGTTTCTTTAACTCAAAGCCTGTTAATATTCATCGGTATTTTAGCATACCGACCATCATTCTACAAACACAAAAACACCGAATTTACCTCATCAATCACATCTCCCGCACCATGGCCGCGGCCTGGGCGGAGATCCCCTCTTCCCGGCCTTCAAAACCCAGCCCCTCAGTGGTGGTGGCTTTGACGGATACGCGGGAAACGGGCAGGGAAAGCGCCTGCGCGATGTTTTCGCGCATCATAAGGATATAGGGCGCAAGCTTGGGCTTCTGCGCCAGGATGGTGAGGTCGCACTGCCAGGGGAAAAAGCCGTTTTCCGCCATGATGCGGGCAGCCTCCTGAAGCAGAAAAAGGGAGGAAACCCCTTTGTGCTCCGGCTTTGTGTCAGGGAAATGTTTACCGATGTCCCCCAGCGCACAGGCGCCAAGAAGCGCGTCTGTGAGCGCGTGCAGGGCAACATCCGCGTCCGAATGCCCCAAAAGCCCCATGGAATGCGGGATGCTGACGCCGCATAAAATCAGGTCGCGGCCTTCAACCAGCCGGTGGGTGTCAAAGCCGGTGCCCATGCGGATGGTGGAAGTCAGGTATTGTTCAGCCAAGGTAAAATCCTCCTGAAGGGTGATCTTGATGTTGCGCGGGTCGCCCTTTACCAGATGCACCTGATGCCCCAGCTTTTCCACCAGGCCGGCGTCATCCGTTGTGACCGCATCCGAGTGTTGATACGCGCGCCTGATCAGGTCTGTTTGAAAGCCCTGGGGGGTCTGCACGGAAAAAAGATCGTCCCGGGAAACGGTTTGGGAATGCCCGTCCGCCATCCTGCGCAGGGTGTCAACCACAGCAAGGGCGGGGATGGCCGCGCCGAACTCACCTGCTGCCTGAATAACCTCCTGGATCACCCTCTTGCTGATCAGCGGGCGCGCGGCGTCATGCACCAGGACCAGGTCCATATCATTTGACACCAGGTTCAGCGCGTTTTCCACCGAATGGCGCCGCTGCGCGCCGCCATTTGCAAAATCGATCCCTGTGATGCTGTTTTCAAAAAGAACAGCCTCAAATTCCGCTCGTTCCTCCTCCTTGGTGACCAGGATGACCTGCCCGCAAAAGGGCTTGAGCGCGCGCACGGCGTAAAGAAACAGGGGCTGGCCCATGAGGGGCAGCAAGGCCTTGTTTTTGCCGGCGTTTAAGCGCGTCGCAGAGCCGGCAGCGACAATGACGGCGCAAACTTTCACTGAAGATCCTCCCCCGAAAGCGTTTTGATGATAAAGTCATAGATTTCCCTGGCCTTGCCCTGCCAGTTGTCTGAAAACCGACCGGCCAGTTCAGCCGTGGGCAGGGAAAGGTCCAGCTGCATCAGGCGCATGCTGCCTTCCATGATGCCCATCTTCGCGTGGTATTCATTGCGCCCTTCGTGGCTGATGGAGGAAAACAGCTCCTTCTGCCTGCGCATCTGCTCGCGAAAGGCCGGAACGGCCTCATCCACCTTGTACAAAATACTTTCACCCAGGCGGCCCAGGAAAAGCCCGATGGCTTCCTGCCCCATGGGCGTGATGGTGTACAGGTCGTCCCCGCTGACGGGCTCTTTGATGACCTGTCCCCTCTGGGCCAGGTCGTACAGCGCGCTTTGCAGGTCAAAATAATTCATGGCGTCGCTCTGGGACATGAAGGCGATCAATTGAAGGTTGGTGCAGGGACCCAGTTCGTTCAGCGCGTGCAGGGTCAGGAGCTTGCTCTCCAATTCACCCAGGCGGAATTGCGGTATCTCTGCCATGCTTACTTCCCTCCTCCCTCTGAAAAATTCCAAAATGCCTTTGTGCGGTTTGTGATCTCATCAATAGATTTTACCCTGTTCAGCGACAAATGGCCAGGCAGCAAGGAAGAAACCTCCCGCCAGGAATAGCGGTCATCCATCAAAAGAAGCACTCCCCTGTCCGTATCGGAGCGAATGAGCCGCCCTGCCGCCTGGAGCACCTTGTGCATGCCGGGGTAGCGGTAGGCATAGGCAAAGCCGTCGCCCAGCGCCGCTTCCATGCGGTCCTTGAAGCTGTCGCGCTCCTCATTGACCTGGGGCAGGCCGATGCCCACAATGGCGACGGCGGTCAAAGCCTTGCCCGGCAGATCAACCCCCTCCGCGAAAACGCCGCCCAGCACACACAGGCCAAGCAGCGGGTCGTCATCCCCGGTGAAGGCGGAAAGAAAATCCTTGCGCTTCGCTTCATCCATGCCGCTCTCCTGAACGATCAGGGGCAGGTCCGGGGCTATCTCATTTAGAACCGGCAAGACGGCACGCAGATACGCGAAGGAAGGAAAATAGGCCAGCATCTTGCCGGGCCGGGCCAAAAACAGGGCGCTGATGGCCCGGACGGCGGACAGGAGGCTGGCCTCCCTTGATTTATAGCGTGTGTTGACCGGCAGGTGCAGGGTCAGGAGATGTTCCTTTGGAAAGGGCGAGGGAAGGGCAAGGCAGGCGTCCTCCTCTTCCCCGCCCAGCAGGTTTCGCATCGCGGTGATCGGGCTTAAGGTGGCGGAATAGAAAACGACCCCGGAGAGTTTCCTGGTGCAGTCCCTCAGGTGCGGGGCAGGGTTTAAATTGGTGACGCTGAAAAAAGCATTGCTCTTTTCAATCCTTTGAAGGAGAACATAGTCTTCTTGAAAAGCCTGCGCACGGGAAAGGGCGCGGGATAAGCCGAGCGCGTCGCGCAGCAGGTTCATGGCCCCGGGCGCATAAGCGGCGGACAGGGCTGTAATCAGCGCGTCCAGCGCCGGCAAAAGCGGCTTAGGGTCAGCCTTCAGGCCCTCAAATTCAAGCGTTCTGATCAGATTGGTGCAGGCTTGGTAAACCGCGCTTTTTCGGCCCAGAAGTTTCCCGGCCTCCCTTCTGAAATCCCGCAGGGAGGAAGAGCTCAGGCGGCCGGAGAGCATGTCGCGGGCGCGGTCAGGCAGGTTGTGGGCCTCGTCCACCAGGAGGGTGACCTTCCGCGTCGCGTCAAAGACGCGGGAAAGCCGGATCATGGGGTCAAAGGCGTAATTGTAATCGCAGACGATGACGTCGGCAATGAGGGCAAGGGCCAGGGAAAACTCAAAGGGACACAAGGAGTGGCGGTCCGCGATCTCAAGCACCTGCTCCGTGTCCCAGTTCTCATAGGCCAGGGCCTCATGAAGCGCCTGTGCCTGGCGCACAAAATGCCCTTTGGCGCGCTCACAGTGGTCTGGGTGGCAGCGGACCTGCTCCATGGGGCAGACGCTCTCCCTGGCGTTTAAGGTGAGCGCCTGCAAGTTCAGCCCCAGGGCGCGCATGTTTTGAAGTTCCTTTTGCATGGAGACGCGCTGGGTGCCCCTGGCGGTGAGGCAGAAGACCTTGCCGGTGAGGTTCAGGGACAGCGCTTTGAGCGCGGGATACAGGACTGCGGCCGATTTCCCGGTGCCTGTCGGCATCACAGAAAAAAGCCTGCGCTTTCTTTGAATGGATGTGTACACCTGCGCCGCCATCTCATATTGCCCGGGGCGGTAAACGGGGTAGGGAAAGGGCAGGGAAGCAAGGCTCCCATCCCTTGCTTTTTTTCGTTCCGCCAGCATGATTTGCCAGCGCAGGTAAGGCAAGAGCAGATCAAAAAAAGAAGACCTGAGGCGCTCATATCCCCAGTCTTCTTCAAATATAGCGGTGAGACGCCCCGCGGTGTCCGCGTAGCTGACGCGCAGGCGGACTGATGTTAGCCCGTCCCTCTCGCAGAGCATGAAGCCGTAGCAGGCTGCCTGCAAAAGGTGCTCTTTGTAAGGTTCAGCCAGGGTTTTTGATGAGGACAGCTTGATCTCCTCAATCAGAGGGGGGTTTTGCGTGCCATCAAAGAGGTCCATCCGGCCGGTGACAGTGACCGCATGCCCCTCTTCCTCGCCCGTCCAGCTCAGCATCACCTCGGACGCCACCCCGGACTTTTCCTGCCTTGACACATGGGCGCGGCGGCCCAATTCCATCAGGTCAGGAGACAAAGGGGTGATGTCCGGCGGAAAGGCGGTAAAGGCGACCAGGGAGCGGACGGAGACACGGAAATCAAGGGCGCTCACAGCTCGTCCTCATACCAGACGCGCCTGAGCGTGAGCCCGCAGGCAGGGGCCGTGACGCCCAGGGCCAGCCTGTCCCTGGTTTGAATCGCCCGCTCAAACACATCGGCGTCCAGTTTGCCCTGGCCTACGCCAATGAGGGTGCCCGCGATGATGCGCACCATGTTGTACAAAAAGGCGTCGCCTTCGATCAGAAGGGTCAGATCGTCCCCCTGCCTTGTTACAGCAGCCTTAAAGATGGTCCTGACCGTGGTTTTGGCCGTGCCGCCTGAAGCCTGGAACGCCGCGAAATCATGGGTGCCCAGAAGGGGCAAAAGCGCCCGGCTCATTTTTTCCTCGTCAAGGGGCAGGGGCACAAAGGCGGCGAAATTGCGCAACAGCGCGCTGTGATGCCGCCTGTTGTAGATGCGGTATTCATAGGCCTTGCGCCTGGCTGAAAAGCGGGCGTGAAAGGTCTCCCCCACACGGCGGCAATCGCTCACCCGGATGTCCGGGGGCAGATGGGTGTTGAGCACGTAGGGCCATTTATCTTCAGGGATGTTGGCATTTGTGTCAAAATGCGCCCGCTGGCCCAGGGCATGGACGCCGGCGTCAGTCCGGCTGGCCCCTGTGACCGGGGTGTGAACGCGTGTCGCGGTAAAAAGGGCGCGCTCCAGCTCTTCCTGGACGCTGTTTTGGTGAAGCTGGCGCTGCCAGCCCGAATACGCGGTCCCCTCATACTCAAGGGTCAGGAGGAAGCGTTTCAAGGGAGGAACCCCGGCAAAAGGATCAGGAGGATCAACAGCAGGATGCTCAGGAAGGCCAGAAAGTCTCCCCGCCTGAACTGCAGTTTGTGAAGCCGGGTACGGCCCTCGCCGCCATGGTAGCAGCGGGCTTCCATGGCCATGGCCAGATCGCCCGCGCGCCTGAAGGCGCTGATAAAAAGCGGGACCAGCAGGGGGATCATCGCCCTGGCGCGCGCCATCAGATTGCCGGTTTCAAAGTCCGCACCCCGGGCGGTCTGCGCCTTCATGATCTTGTCCGCTTCCTCAACGAGCGTGGGGATGAAGCGCAGCGCGATGGTCATCATCATGGCCATCTCATGCGCCGGGAACTTGACCGCTTTAAGCGGTGAAGCCAGGCGCTCAAGCCCGTCTGTCAGGGTGACCGGCGCGGTTGACAGGG
>JASGUQ010000011.1 GCA_030057655.1 Bacillota bacterium | reverse complement strand
TCGCTCCCTTTCCGCCGCGCAAGCTTGGCGGAGGCGTACGCTGCGGGTTCCCTCCTCTCGCTCAAAGGCAGGCCTTTGAGCGGTAAGGAGCCGTACCGGAGCGTTAAGCCCGGGAGGACGAAGTCCGAACCGGGATGAGAGCGCAGGTCACGGTGACGCGACAACGCGGAGGCGCAAAAGATCCAGCCCATCAAAGCGTTTATGATTGAGTTCAGTATTAAACAACTGTTGGCAACAAGCTCAAGAATTTTTGATCAGCCCTTTGTTGCGCAAAAACTCATCAAGGATTTGTGCGGAAAGCACGACGGTGTGAAAGCAGCGCTCTTTATCGGTACGGTGTTTTTCACGCAGCACGTCGCACTGGTCGGAGCCAAGCTTTTCCGTGTAGAATTCTACAAACTCACAGCAGATCCTGGAAAGATCGGGGGTTGTGTGGGCACGATCCTTGACCAGCAGTTTTCCAAGAAACGCGATGCCGCCGGTCAAAGCGCCGCAGGTCCTTTTGCAGCCCATCCCAAGGCCAAACCCCGCCATCAAAGCGGCTTCCTTCTGTGAGGCGCCGTTCAGGTATTCGTCGGAGAATGCCAGGAACACGGTCTCCGAACAGTTATAGTCCTTGTCAACATAGTATTCCCTCAGCCTGTCTTCCAGCATACTGCCTCCTTAAATAAACTGATAACAAGAAGTATAGACCCAGATGCGCAATTGTCAAACCTGAATGTAAGGAAAGACCGTTTTGTCCATACAGGACGGAAATACAAAAGCAATATTTTCTGTTTAACAGGACAGGCTTGAGAAGCCGCCGGATTAAGGGTACACTTGATTGCAGTATTTGTGAAAACACGAGGGAACCTGAATGGATAAGAACAAGCAGTCCGGTGTGTCCGCAAGAACGATGCTTTTGGTAACCGCCGCTTTCTGGAGCGCGCAGTACAGTTACGCCCAGTTTATCAACCCGGAGCTGACCGCAATGGGCGCGAGCGCCGCCGTCATGGGCATGGTGTCCGGCATTTATGGATTGGCCCAGACCCTTGTGCGCATCCCGCTTGGCATTCTGGCCGACAGGAAGGGGCATCAAAAACCCTTCGTGGTGCTGGGCTGCCTGCTGGCCGCCCTGCCCGGCATCGGGATGACCGTTTTCAAGTCGCCTGCTTCCTTCGTCTTTTTCAGAGGGATCGCGGGCTTGGCCGCCGCGTCCTGGGTCAGCTTCACCGTGCTGTATGCCTCCTATTATTCCCATGAAGAGGGGCCCTCCCGGATCTCCCATCTGAACATTCCGAATATGTCAGGCCGGTTTGTCAGCTACCTTCTGGTCCTGCTGGTGATCCCCAGGCTGGGCACGCGCTTTGCCTTCATTTTCAGCTCCCTGTCCGGCCTTCTGGCCGTCATTTTGAGCCTGACCCTCCATGAAGAGCCCCATCAGCCGCAGGGCATCAACCTGAAAGCCTTTTTGAAGGTGTCCAAGGACCCCTATCTTCTGGCCTGCACGCTGCTGAGCATCCTGACGCAAGCCATCGCATTTTCAACCTATTTTAATTTTACCATCAATGTTGCCCGCAACCTGGGCGCCGACAACACCCAGTTGACCTGGGTCAATATTTCGCTTCTTATCCCGATCATTATAACCACCTACCTGATCACCAGCGGATTTTTAAAGAAATTCAGCGCGGTCTCGCTGGTGGGCGCCGGCTTCCTCCTGACCGCCGCCTATTGTTTTTTGATGGCCAGGGTCACAAGTCTGCCGCAGCTGTTTGTTCTGCAGGCGCTGGCAGGAAGCGGAAACGCGCTGACCTTCAACGTACTTCTTGGCCAGAGCGTGCGTGACATCAAACAAGAAATGCGCGCGGTCGCCATGGGCCTTCACCAGGCGCTCTACGGCGTTGGGATGACCATCGGCCCCATCCTCACAGGTGTGCTGATCGATCTTCATGGCATCAGAACGGCTTTTGACGCGGTGGCCGTGCTGGCCCTTTTCGCCGCTGCCCTGTCACTGAAACTGATGAGGGTCAAGCCGGGACTGATTGAGGAATAAGGGGCTTTATTGTATGATGGACACAAAGGAAGCGGAAGGGAGGAGGCGGAATGAGTTTGTCTTACGGACCTGATCTGAGCGGGAAAACCGCTGTTGTGACCGGCGGCAGCGGCGTGCTGGGCGCTTGCATGGTCAAGACGCTGGCGCAGCGCGGCGCGCAGGTGGCCGTTCTTGCCCGGAATGAGGACAGCGCGAAGGAAGCGCTGTCCGGGATCAGAGGCGAGGTCGCTTTTTTTAAGGCGGATGTGACCAGCCTTTCTTCCCTCAATAAAGCGCGTGAACAAGTGCTGGCAAGGTACGGGAAGCCAAGCATCCTGATCAACGGCGCCGGCGGAAACAACCCGAAGGCAACAACGGATGATGAGTTTTTTCAGGACGGGCAACAGGTGAAGGACTTTTTCAGTTTGGACGCGGATGCCTTAAAACAGGTTTTTGACCTGAACTATCATGGAACGCTGCTGGCCAGCCAGGTCTTCGCCAGGGACCTTTTGGGCCAGGAAGGCGCCTGCATCATCAACATCTCCTCCATGAACGCCTATCGCCCCTTGACCAAGATCCCCGCATACAGCGGGGCCAAAGCTGCGGTGCAGAATTTGACCATGTGGATGGCCACCTATTTTTCTAAGGCCGGCATCCGGGTCAACGCCATCGCGCCGGGTTTCTTTGTCACAAAACAGAACCGCAGCCTGCTGTACCAAGAGGATGGGCAGCCGACCAAAAGGACCGGCAAAATATTGAACGCCACGCCGATGCGGCGCTTTGGCGAACCGGAGGAACTGATCGGGACACTTTTATACCTGGTCGATCCCAAAATGAGCGGATTTGTAACCGGCGTCATCATCCCGGTGGACGGCGGGTTTTCCGCCTATTCCGGCGTATAAATCAAGGAGGAGAAATGAAATATGATCTGATCGCCCCAACCAGCATGGGCATCCGCTTAAGCCCCCAGGACCGGCAGCCGGTGGGCACAGGGCGCACCATGACCATGTACGCGACGAGCGCGGAAAGCAATGTGCTGAATGTCGCGTCTTCTTTGGGACTGAAGACCTGCGTGCTGACCGCCTTTGTCAAAAACAGCCCGATCGCGGCCTTCATCAAAGGCGAACTGCGCCGGCGCGGCATTGAATACCAGGGGCCTGAAGTGGACCAGGGCGGGCCCTGGGGATACCGGCACCAGTTCAACATCGCGGACGCCGGTTTTGGCGCGAGGGGGCCGAGGGTACATAATGACAGGGCGGGCGAGGTCGGGCTGACGCTGAGCGCGGAGCAATTTGACCTTGAGGCACTGTTTGAAAAGGACGGCGTCAGGATGATGCACCTGTCCGGGCTGTTCGCGGCGCTGTCGCCCAAAACCGCGGAACTGAGCGTAATTCTGGCAGAAATGGCCAGAAAAAACGGCACCCTGGTCAGTTTTGACCTGAACCACCGCGCCTCCTTTTGGGAAGGACGGGAAAAGGAGCTGCATGAGGCTTTTGTGAAGATCGCCTCCTTGTCCGACATCCTGATCGGCAACGAGGAGGACTATCAATTGGCCCTTCACATCAAAGGGCCGCAGGCTGGCGGTGAAGACATCGGGAACAACCTGGATGAGTTTAAAAAAATGATCGGGAAAGCCGGGGATGTTTTTCCCAATGTCAGGGTGTTCGCGACCACGCTGCGCCAGGTGCTGGACGCGAACCGCCACCTCTGGGGCGCCATCCTGTATAAAGATGATGTGTGGCAGGTTGCCCCGCAAAGGGAGATCCAGATCTTAGACCGCATCGGGGGCGGGGACGGCTTTGTAGGCGGGCTGCTGTACAGCCTGCTCAAGGGCTGGGATGGGGAAAAATGCCTGCAGTTTGGGTGGGCGACGGGCGCGCTGGCCGCCACCATGATTGAGGACTATGCCAGCCCCGCGGATGAAAAACAGGTGTTCCAAGTATGGGAAGGCAACGCGCGCGTGCTGCGCTGAGAAAGGAAAAACAAGGATGAAAGCGGATATCGGACTGATCGGTTTGGCGGTCATGGGTGAAAACCTGGTGATGAACATGGAAAGCAAGGGCTTTACCGTGGCGGTATACAACCGCACGGTGAGCCGGGTAGAAAACTTTGTTGGAGGGCGCGCGAAGGGGCTCAATATCCTGGGCGCTAAAACGCTTGAAGAATTTGTGGGGCTGCTTAAAAAGCCGCGCAAAGTGATGCTGATGATTAAAGCTGGGCAGCCGGTGGACGACTTTATTGAGCTGCTGCTGCCCCTCCTTGAAAAGGGAGACATCATCATTGACGGAGGCAACAGCCACTACCCGGACACAGCCAGACGGGTCGCTTATTTGGAGAGCAAAGGGCTGTACTTCATCGGCGCCGGGGTGTCAGGCGGCGAGGAAGGCGCGCTGAAAGGGCCCAGCATTTCACCAGGCGGCAGCCCTGAAGCCTGGGCAGAGGTCGAGCCGATCTTGCAGGCCATCTCCGCCCATGTGGACGGCGAGCCTTGCTGCGACTGGGTGGGCGAGGGCGGCGCGGGCCATTTTGTGAAGATGGTTCATAACGGCATTGAGTACGGCGACATGCAGCTGATCGCGGAGGTCTATCAGATCATGCGCGATGTGCTGGGGATGAAGCCGGATGAAATGGCGGATGTGTTTGAAAAATGGAACGAAGGAAAACTGGAAAGCTACCTGATCGAGATCACCAGGGATATCCTGCGCGTGAAAGACGAGGATGGGCAGCCGCTGGTGGACAAGATCCTGGACACCGCCGGGCAAAAGGGCACGGGCAAGTGGACCGCCCAAAACGCGCTGGAAGAAGGCGTTCCCCTGACCCTGATCACGGAAGCGGTGTTTGCAAGGGCCTTGTCCTCCAACAAAGAAGGAAGGATGGAGGCCTCCAGGGTGCTGGCCTACAAAGGAGAAGCGCCAAAGGCGGACAAGGAAGCGCTTATTAAAGCCATGCACGACGCCCTGTACGCTGCCAAGCTGGTTTCCTACACCCAGGGTTATATGCTGATGCGATCAGCCGCCAAGACCTATCGCTGGAACCTCAACTACGGCGGCATCGCCATGATGTGGCGCGGCGGCTGCATCATCAGGAGCGTCTTCCTGGGCAAGATCAAGGAAGCATACGACAAGAACCCCGATCTTGAGAACCTGATGCTGGATCCCTATTTCGCAAAAGAGATTACTGACGCCCAGCCGGCCTGGCGGCAGGTGTGCGCGGCTGCCATGCTGCGCGGCATCCCAATGCCCGCGATGACTTCCGCCCTGGCGTTTTTTGACGGGCTGAGGACCGCGCGTGGCAGCGCCAACCTCCTTCAGGCGCAGCGCGATTATTTTGGCGCGCACACCTATGAGCGGGTGGACAGGCCGAGAAATGAGTTTTTCCACACCAACTGGACGGGTGAAGGCGGCGACACGGCTTCCTCGATCTACAATGCGTAAGTTAAACGGGTTCATTCCGGTCTCAGAGGTTGCTGATACCGCATCCGGTCTGAGCCAAACAGAAGCGGTAAACCTGATCCGGCTTGCTTTTTCAGGCATGGCAGGCCAGGTCAGGAAAGTGCTTTTGCTGCCCCCGGACGCGACCAGGCCGCATTCACAAGCCGGTCTGATCGCGAGCACGCTGTACGCGCTCTTTTCCCCCGCGGCTCAGGTGGATGTCCTGCCTGCCCTTGGCACCCATGTGAAAATGGAGCGAGAGGACTGGGAGAAAATGTATGGCGTCATCCCTTATGAGAGGATGCTGATCCACAACTGGCGGGATGAGGTTCGGCTGGTCGGCGAGATCCCGGGCAAGTATGTGAGAGAGATCTCCTCCGGGCTGATGGACACCCCGGTTCCGGTGGAACTGAACCACCACATTCTGGACCCTTCCTATGACCTGATCGTGTCCATCGGGCAGGTGGTGCCGCATGAGGTCGCGGGCATGGCCAACCATGCCAAAAACCTGTTTGTAGGCTGCGGCGGGGCAGCGTTTATCAACGCCTCGCACATGCTGGGCGCGGTCTGCGGGCTTGAGAACCTGATGGGCCGGGACAGGACCCCGGTGCGCGCGCTGTTTGACTATGCTTCGGAGCATTTTATCAAGGACCTGCCCTTGTGCTACGCGCTGAGCGTGACCAGCGCGGTCTTTGATGAGGTCAGCCTGCACGGCCTGTTCATCGGACAGGAGCGAAAAACCTTTGAGGACGCGGTTGCCCTTTCTCAAAAGAAAAACATTTTTTATCTGGATAAGCCTGTTCAAAAATGCGTTGTGTCGCTGGATGAAAACGAGTTTCACTCCACCTGGCTGGGCAACAAGGCTGTGTACAGGACGCGCATGGCCATTGAAGACGGCGGCGAACTGATCATCCTGGCGCCCGGGATCAAGCGGTTTGGCGAGGACAAAGAGGCGGACAAAATGATCCGGAAATATGGCTATTGTGGACGGGAGAAGGTTTTAAGCGAAGTTAAAACGCAGGAGGACCTGAAGCAAAACCTGTCCGCCGCTGCCCACTTAATCCACGGCAGCAGCGAGGGACGCTTTAACATCACCTACTGCACAAGCCATCTAAAAAAGGATGACATTGAAGGCGTCGGATACCGCTATCGCCCTTATGAAGAGGCTGTGAAAGAATTTTCAGGTTTGAAGCCCGGATACAACGTCACTCAAAACGGAGAAGAAATTTATTATATCCAGAACCCCGCGCTGGGGTTGTGGATGGTAAAGGAATGATATGAGCAAACGCGTTTTTCTAAAGCCGGTCAAGGAAGCAAGGGTTCTGTCCGGTCACCCCTGGGTGTTTCAAAGCGATATCGACCGGGCGGAAAAGGATGTTGTAAACGGGGATGTGGTCAGCGTGATCTCCGCCCGCGGCCGGCCTTTGGGGCAGGCGGTGTACAACAGCAAATCCTTGATTACGCTCAGAATGCTGACCACGGGCGACGAAAGGGTGACCCCGGAACTCATCAAAAGCCGGGTGGTCACCGCCGTCAGCCTGCGCCGGCAACTGGGCGACATGAACGCCTGCAGGCTCATCAACGCGGAGGCAGACGGGCTGCCGGCCGTGATCGTGGACAAGTTCAGCGATGTTTTGTCCGTTCAGATCCTCTCGCTTGGCATGGCCGGATTTCAGAATGAGATCATTGAAACGCTGATCCAGGAACTTCAGCCCAAGGGCATCTGGGAGCGCAATGACGTGCCGGTCAGGGAGCTGGAAGGCATGAAGCAGCAGACCGGCCTGCTGTACGGCGAGGTGCCCGAGCGCGTTGAGATCATTGAGAACGGACTTAAGATGCTGGTGGACGTAAAGGGCGGGCAGAAGACCGGTTATTTTCTGGATCAGAAGGAAAACAGGGCGGCGCTGAAGCCCTACTGCAAGGGCGCAAGGGTGCTGGACATCTGCACGCACACGGGCTCCTTCGCGCTGCACGCGGCGATGTACGGGGCAAGGGAAGTGACCGCGGTTGACATATCCGAGCACGCCCTGGCCTGCGCGTGGGAAAACGCGCAGTTGAACAAGTTTTCCCAGGTCAATTTTGTGCTGGCCAATGCCTTTGACTACCTGAGGGACAAGTCCGACCGGGGAGAAAAATACGACCTGATCGTGCTGGACCCGCCCGCCTTCGCCAAGAACAAAGCCAGCCTGCCGGGCGCTGTTAAAGGTTACAAAGAGATCAACCTGCGCGCGATGAAAATGCTGGACACGGGCGGCATCCTGGTGACCTGCTCCTGCTCGCAGAACATGGTGCCGGACCTGTTTCAGAAGACCATCCTGGAAGCGTCCAGGGACGCCAGGGTCACCATCCAGCAGCTGGAATGGCGAGGCGCCGGGAAGGATCACCCCAGTTTGCCCGCGTCGGGGGAGACCCACTACCTGAAATGCGGCATTTTCAGGGTGCTGCGCTGAAGAATACAGAACCAGAATGCCCAGGCAATCATCAGGCGCTTTCCTGTGTTTCGCCTTGCCCGGGTTTGCTTAACTATGTATAATGAGGAACATTAGACGAAGGGTGGTCTTAGAATGAGTTTAGAAAACGCCAAGTCCAATTTTATTTGGGACGCGATCGAGCAGGATCTGAAGGAGGGATTCGCGGAAAGGGTGCACACCCGCTTCCCGCCGGAACCCAACGGGTACCTGCACATTGGGCATTGCAAAGCGATGATGGCGGACTTTGTGACCGCGGAACGCTTTAACGGGCTGTGCAACCTGCGCTTTGACGATACCAACCCTGCCAAGGAAGAGGCCGAGTATGTGGACGGCATCATGGATGACATCCGCTGGCTGGGCTTTGACTGGAACGGCGGGCTGTATTTCGCGAGCGATTATTATGAGCAGTGCTATGAGTACGCGGTTGATTTTATCAAGCGCGGGCTGGCCTATGTGGATGAATTGAGCCAGGAGGAGATGCGCGAATACCGCGGCACCCTGACGGAGCCTGGAAGAAACAGCCCGCACAGGGACAGGCCGGTTGAGGAAAGCCTGGAACTGTTCAAGCAGATGCGGGAAGGAAAGTTTGAGGAAGGCAGCTATGTGCTGCGCGCGAAGATCGACATGGCTTCCCCCAACATCAACATGAGGGACCCGGTGATGTACAGGATTTTGTACCTGGAGCACCACCGCACCGGAAATGACTGGTGCATCTATCCGATGTATGACTTCTCCCATCCCCTGGGCGACGCGATTGAGGGCATCACCCACAGCCTGTGCTCGCTTGAGTATGAGGACCATCGTCCGCTGTATGACTGGGTGGTTGAAAACGCCGGGTTCAGGGAGCCGCACAAGGACAAGTTCGGCTACACAACCTATGGCCCCAGGCAAATCGAGTTCGCGAGGCTGAACCTGACCCAGACCGTGATGAGCAAACGCCACCTGCGCAGGCTGGTGGAGGAAGGCTATGTGTCCGGCTGGGACGACCCCAGGATGCCCACCCTTATCGCCATGCGCCGCAGGGGCTACACAAAGGAAGCCATCCGGGACTTTATTGATCGCGTGGGCCTGGCCAAGGCCGACAGCGTTGTGGATTTTGGCCTGCTTGAGTTCTGCGTGCGCAACGACCTGGGCAGCAAAGCCCCGCGCGTGATGGCGGTGTTGAACCCGCTGAAGGTTGTGTTCTCCAACTGGGAAGAAGGTAAGACAGACGAACTGGTTCAGGAGAACCACCCAGACCACCCGGAGTTTGGCACGCGCACGGTAACGATGGGGCACACCATCTACATCGAGCAGGAAGACTTCATGGAGGATCCCCCGCGCAAGTTCTTCCGTTTGAAGCCGGGCGGCGAGGTGCGCCTGAAAGGCGCTTACATCATCAAGTGCGAGGATGTCGTCAAGAATGAGGACGGCAGCATCGATCACCTGGTCTGCTCGGTGGATCTTGACAGCCGCTCCGGCAGCGAGGGCGCCAACCGCAGGGTGAAGGGCACCCTGCACTGGGTGAACGCGGAGACTGCGCTGCCCTTTGAGGGAAGGCTGTATGAGCCGCTTCTGGCAGCGGAAGACGACATTGATGACGACACGGACAAGAAGGACTTTATCTCCAGGCTGAACCCGAACAGCTTGAAAGTGGTTCACGGGCTGATGGAACCCAGCCTGAAGGACAGCCAGGTCGGGGACACCTTCCAGTTCCTGCGCAATGGTTATTTCTGCAAGGACCAAGACTCTACGGACGAAATGCCGGTGTTTAACCTGGTTGTCAACCTGAAAGACAGCTACAGGCCGGGCAACTGACAGATAAGGAAAAGAAAATGACCCAAGTACGCACAAGATTTGCCCCCTCCCCCACCGGATTTATGCATTTGGGCGGGCTGCGCACGGCGCTTTACTGCTACCTGTTCACAAAGAAAAACAAGGGCAAGTTCATCCTGAGGATCGAGGACACCGACCAGGACCGGTATGTTGAGGGCGCGGTCGAGGTGATCTATGACACGCTGAAGGGCTGCGGCATCCTCTGGGATGAGGGGCCTGATATTGGCGGGCCTGTGGCCCCCTATGTCCAGTCCGAAAGGAAGGACACCTACCTGCCCTATGCCAAGGAGCTGATCAGGAAGGGGCACGCCTACTACTGCTTCTGCACCAAGGATGAGCTACAGGAGCGCCGCGAAGCCGCGGAGAAGAGGGGCGAGACCTGGAAATATGACAAGCATTGCCTGCATTTAAGCCAGGACGAGATCAATGCCAAACTTGACAGCGGCATGCCCTATGTCGTCAGGCAGAACACCCCGACTGAGGGCGAGAGCGATTTTGACGACCTGGTCTACGGCCACATCTCCGCCCCCAATGAGACGCTGGACGACATGGTGCTGATCAAGGCGGACGGCATGCCCACCTACAATTTCGCCAATGTGATCGACGACCACCTGATGGGCATCACCCATGTGATCCGCGGGATGGAATACCTTTCCTCCACCCCCAAGTACAACCTGCTTTATAAAGCGCTGGATTGGCCGGTGCCGGAGTACATCCATCTGCCGACCGTGATGCGCGACAGCAAAAACAAGCTGTCCAAGCGCGACGGCGACGCCTATTACAGTGATTTCATCAAAAAAGGTTATCTGACGGAAGCGCTGATCAACTACCTGGCGCTGGTGGGCTGGAACCCGGGCGATGAGCGGGAGTTCTTCACCATGGACGAGCTGATTGAGGCTTTCAGCGTGGAAGGCCTGTCCAAGTCCCCGGCCATCTTTGACATCAGCAAACTGACCTGGTTTAACGCGGAATACATCCGCAGGCTGCCGCCTGAAAAATACCTTAAGATGGCGACCCCCTGGTTTAACGAAGCGCTGTCCGGGCTTGAGATCGACTATCACAGGCTGGCCGAACTGATGCAGGGACGCACGGAGGTTTTTAACCGCATTCCTGAAATGATCAGTTTTCTAAAGGAAAGGCCGGAGTTTGACACCGCGCTTTATGAAAACAAGAAGCAGAAGAGCAGCCTGGAAAGCGCCGGACCGGCTTTGAATTTATCAAAAAACCTGCTACTGGCAGTTGACAACTGGACCGAGGAAAACATCCACCAGGCGCTGATTGGCGGCATCAAGGAAGCCGGGCTGAAGAACGGTACCGTGCTTTGGCCGCTGCGCATCGCCTTGTCCGGGCTTTTGTCAACACCCGGCGGCGCGATTGAGATCGCCTACCTTTTGGGGCGGGAAGAGACCATGAAGCGGCTTGACAGCGCGATCAGGGAACTGCCCTGATCCAAAGCAGGTCTACCGGTGAATTCTTCTTCTACCCGCCAGTTGAAACAAAAAAACATTGTTTCATCACAAATTATCATGTATACTATTGTCGGATTAACTGGAGGTAAGTGAAAATGAAATCAATCCCGATCAAACTCAGTTTTGCTGAGGAAGTAAAGACCTTTGTCAACGTGGCCAACCGCTACGATTATGACATGGACCTGCGTGCCGGACGCCATGTGGTGGACGCCAAGTCCATCCTCGGCATCTTCTCCCTGGATCTGAGCAAGCCCATCACGCTTGAAGTGTACGCGGACAACTGTGATGACCTGCTGGACGAGTTGAAGGCTTTCGTCATCTGATTTTGTCCGGCTCAAAAAAGTCTGCCTGGTTGATTTAAAACACGACGACAGGCTTTTTGTTGTTATACCAAACTCCATCATAAATGCTTTGATGAGCTGGTTCTTTTGCGCCTCCGCGTTGCCGCACTCACTCAGCGTAGGCTGGCGACTACGCCTCGTTCTTTCGGTTTAGCGGAGCCATCAAAATCCCTCAGCCCATCGGTGCATTTATTCATTCGTTCGGTATTAGTAAATACATAAAATATCTGGAGGAGAAAATGGCGAAGATCATCGGAAAATCCCTGCCCAACATCCCCTGGGAGAACAAACCCGAAGGCTGCACGACCCCGGTTTGGCGCTACAGCAAAAACCCCATCATCCCCCGCAACGCGATCCCGTCCAGCAACAGCGTGTTCAATTCCGCCGCGGTGCCCTTTAACGGCAAGTTCGCGGGCGTCTTCCGCTGCGACAACAAGGGCGTGGAAATGAATATTTTCGCCGGGTTCTCAGACGACGGGATCAACTGGAAGATCAACCACGAGCCGCTGGTGTTTGAGGGCGAGGAGGAAGTGACCCGCTTTGAATATCGCTATGACGCGAGGGTCTGCGAGGTTGAGGACAAGTACTATGTGGTCTGGTGCAACGGCTACCACGGCCCCACCATCGGCCTTGGCTGGACAGAGGACTTCAAGACCTTTCATCAGCTTGAAAACGCTTTCCTGCCCTACAACCGCAACGGGGTTTTGTTTCCCCGGAAGATCAACGGCCACTACATGATGCTTTCCCGTCCCTCCGACACCGGGCACACCGCCTTTGGCGATATCTTTGTCAGCCAGAGCAAGGATTTGGTGTACTGGGGCAAACACCGCCATGTCTTTGGCACAGCCGGCGGCTGGCAGTCCACCAAGGTGGGCGCGGGCCCGACCCCGATTGAGACCGATGAAGGCTGGCTGATGATCTATCACGGCGTCATCACCACCTGCAACGGCTATGTGTACCGCTTTGGCGCGGCGCTTCTGGACATTGACGAGCCCTGGAAGGTGAAGGTGCGCGGCAACTGGTACCTGCTGGGGCCGGAGACGCTTTATGAACTGGCCGGGGACGTCCCGGGCGTGACCTTCCCCTGCGCGGCGCTGACAGACGCTGACACAGGCCGCATCGCCATCTACTATGGCTGCGCGGACACGGTGACCGGGCTTTGCTTTACAACGGTGGACGAGGTGCTTGACTACATCAAGGCGCATCCGATGGATCTGGAATGATCCTGTGCGACGCGCATGCGGACACCCTGTTCCGCATGGCTGAAAAGCATGAGGGGCCATACGACTTAAGCCTTGAGAGGCTGAAAAAAGGCGGGGTCAGCCTGCAGGTGCTGGCGCTGTTTGTGGGCATGGACAACAAACCCCAAATGGTCAAGGCGCATGTGGGCAGGATGCTTCAGGCCATGGACAGCCTGATTCAAACGGGCTGGGTCAAGACCGACGATCCCCAAACCGCAAAGGCGGGCGAGACCCGCTTCATGCTGTCGGTTGAAGGCAGCGAGGTGTTTGGAACGGACATCGCCGGCATCACGGCCTTCCGCGAACTGGGCGTAAGGATGGCCGCGGTGACCTGGAATCATGAAAACCTGCTGGCAACGCCGGCGGTCATCAACCAGACAGACGGGTTGAAGCCGCTGGGGCTGAAGATGGTGCGTGAAATGCAGCGCCTGAAGATCGCTGTTGACGTGTCCCACCTGAACATCCCAGGGTTTTATGACATCTTAAACCGGACTGACGCGCCTCCTTTGGCCAGCCACTCCTGCTGTCACGCGCTGTGCGGGCATCCGCGCAACCTGAAGGATGATCAGCTGAAGGAACTGTTCCGTCAGGGCGGGTATGTGGGTGTCAATTTCTATCCCAGTTTTCTGACAGATTGGGACGAACCCTGCACCATTGACACGGTGATCGACCACATCGACCACATGCACCAGATGGGCGGGGAAGGCAAGGTGGGGTTCGGGAGTGATTTTGACGGCATCTCCTCAAAACCGGAAGGTTTGAATGATCCATCCGATTTTCCCAGGCTGCTTGACGGGCTGAGAAAACGCGGATATACGAAGGAGAGCATCAGGGCAATCGCCGGAGAAAGCTTTCTGAACTATTACAAGCGGATCTAAAAAACATCATAAAAAGGCTGTGCCCCAGGGGCTTTATCCCGGGGGCACGGTTTTTTCATACAAAGAAGTGATTATTTGATCTTCTCAAATTCCTCATGGGGATTGGCGCCTTCCTGGGAAACAGCATAAAGAGCATCCCCATAGCGCTCCAGATCAAACATGGGCTGGTGGAAAATCACATCCAGCTCCTCAAAGCCGGGCAGGGTTCTCTTGACCAGCTGAACAGAGCGGGCGTAAATAAAGTTGTTTTTAAAACTGATGCCAAACTGGGAATAGAAGATTTTATCGTTCAGCAGCGCGGCAGCAACGGCCAGTTTCTCCAGGTTTTCCTCTGGAACAGTCAAATCGGGAATGGTGAAGATCTCAATGGCGTCGTAATACACATATATTTTGATCACGCAGGATTGCAGCACGCCGTCAAGCTCAAACTCAAGCCTGTAGCTGTTGTTGCTGTCGTTGTAGGTGTATTTGTACTTGTAATGCTCCAGAAACTCGCGCACCATGTCGCTCAGCTTCGCTGCAGTCGCGGCGTTCGCTTCCTCCTCCGCCAGCGAACCCAGCGCGCCAAAGACCAGAATGACAGCCAATAGCAGAACCAAAAAACGCTTCATCACAAAACCTCCTTCAATCATCAAAGCAATTGTTACAGACCTCTGATATCCATTTCACCACGCAAAAACGCCATGGCGAGTTCCCTGGCTTTTCCCATCGCGGTGGGCAGCGGCAAAGCGGACAGGGCCTTCTCATCCGTCAGCACCAGGTCATCCGTGATGCGAGGTTCAGAAACTTCCGCCAGATAGATCCGCATCTGCCAGACCCTGTGCGTAAAGACATGGCGGGCAGAAGATACCTGCTTAATGTTCTGCGCGGTCAAATGAAGCTTTGACAGGGCTGAAAGAGCGCCTGTTTCGCTGTCATCCCCCTCATTAAGAACAAAGACATAGAGCCCGCGCAGCAGCGCCTCCCTGCGTTTTTGAAGCAGCACCTTTCCCCCGTGATGGGCAATGACCACGGCGACAGGCACCTGTTTTGGCTGGGGCTTGGCCTTCAACACCGGGAAGTTGACGGGATCGTCCAGCAAGTTCGCGTCGCACAGCGCTGACAAAGGGCAGGCGGCGCATTCCGGGGTGCCGGGCAGGCAGATGGTGGCGCCCAAGTCCATGAGGGCCTGGTTCATGTCCCCCGCGCCGGTTCGCGGCATCAGGGAGAAGCCAAGCTCTCTTAATATTTTCTTCCCTTTTGGGCTGCCGGCGTCCTCGCTGACGCGGTAAAGGCGGCTGATGACGCGGTTAAGATTGCCGTCCATGGCGGGCACCGGCTCATCAAAGGCGATGGACGCGACGGCCGCAGCGGCGTAGGGCCCGATACCCGGCAGAGCCTGAAGGCCTTCCGCCGTGTCCGGAAAAATGCCTCCCATCCCGGCCACCAGTTTAGCGGTCTTGTGCAGGTTGCGCGCGCGGGTGTAATAGCCCAAGCCCTCCCAGGCCTTGAGCACTTCTTCCTCAGAAGCGCGGGCCAAAGCGAACACATCCGGAAAACGCTCCAAAAAGCGCTCATAGTAAGGGCCTGCAGTCTCCGTGCGCGTCTGCTGCAGCATGATCTCGCTCAGCCAGACACGGTAGGGATCCCTGGTGCCCCGAAAGGGAAAGACCCGCTTGTTTTTGTGGTACCAGACCAGCAGAATCTCCGTGATCTCTTTGGATTTTTGAGTGTAATCGGCGCTCACTGCTTCTTTTTCTCTTGAAGGCTGGAAAAATAGGCGTATTCTTCCATGAGTTCAGCGTGCAGTTCAAGGGAGTTCCAGCGGCTGTTGTTTTCCGTCAGCATCGCTTTAAGCGGCACAGAGGGCACACCCTTTTCACGGAAGCTGTCCAGAAAGCGAGTGAGCATGCCTTTTTCAAAAAAAGCCATCAGCATCATCTCCTGGGGAAAACCTTTTCCGTTATAAGCTTCCTCCGTCGGCTCCATCAGGCCGCACAGGGCGCCGATGGTCTGGAGGTAGGCTTCCCTGGGCACCGAAAAGGGCTGGATGCCGGCGCTTAAAGCCAGGTTCCTGACCAAGTCGGCGCGCTCACCCTCCATGTTGTAGCATAAAACCATGGCACGGTTCATTGTGTCAAATTCCTTTCCGTCAAATCAAAGGTATCATACCACAATTCCTCCCGCTCCGGCTTGACGCGGGCAGGTTTGTTAAATACGATAGTAGCAAACGGCGCAAACCCAAAACGGTGTCATGAAGGCACCGCAGCCTTTCTGAAGCAGGCTGAGCGCTTTTGAAAGGAGATTCACTATGAAACAAAACAATGTGCTGAAAATGACCCTGGCCGCGCTTTTCCTGGCGCTGGGCATCCTTCTGCCGTTTCTGACTGGGAACAACAGGGAGCTGGGCAACGCTTTGAGCCTGATGCACATCCCTGTCCTGCTGTGCGGCTTTGTGTGCGGGCTGCCTTATGGCTTGCTGGTTGGTTTTATCACACCCCTGCTGCGCTCCCTGATCGTGGGGATGCCGCCCATGATCCCTGTCGCCCTGATCATGGCCTTTGAACTGGCCGCCTACGGCGCTTTCGCGGCGCTTTTGTACAGACTGCTGCCAAAGAGCGTCCCCGGACTGTACCTCGCGCTCGTCCTGTCCATGCTGATTGGCCGTCTTGTCTGGGGCGTTGCGAGCTTCGTTGTGCATTCATCGCTTGGCAATCCTTTTACCCTCCAGATGTTCTGGGCTGCCGCCTTTGCGCGCGCGCTGCCCGGCATCATCCTTCACATTGTAATCATCCCGCCGATTTTGCTGGCGCTGAAAGCAAACAAGCTGTTCCCGATAGAAGGGCAAACGGATTAAGAATTTTGATTTATGACATCCGGGGAGCTTGAGCCTGGAAGAAGCGCTGAATGAGTGCGTGGAGGAGGTTAAAAAGCTGAACTGCCCTGCACAGCGCGGACAATGAGCGATGTCAAAAACAGCCCTAATTGAAACACACCCCCTTTGCTGGTTCTTATCCAGCTCCGGGGGTGCATTTTATCCGGGCATATTGATGCCGGTCAACTATCCTTTTTATTTACCGGGCACAGCGATCGGATCCATCATGTAAAGCATGGCTTCGCGCAGGGCCTTGTACTCCGCCTTGTTCTCCCAGAAGCGGATCAGTTCGGATTTGGGGCTGGGGAAGGGATAATAGGACATGCGGTTGCGCACGAACATCAGCACGTTGGTATCGCCGCCCAGGTCGTTCTGGATGCTGAAGGGCCGGTTGAAGGCGAACCTGGTGGCCATGCCGATGTCCTCCGGCTCGACCACGGTGATATCGTTGTAGGAATTGAAGAAGTTCAGGTATTCGCTGCGCACATCGGTGTTGAAGTGCTTTTTGTCTTCATGGAAGAGCCTGTAAGAGACCGTGACATAATCGCCGCTGACGTCCACAAAGACCTCGCCGACCTCATAGATGTTGCTGGCGACCAGCGGGAAGATCTGTCGACCCTGAATGGCCAGGTTGATGGGGGTGAACATGTACCATTTGTCCGTCAGGTTCGGGGTGAGGTCCCTGAAATGCGGGCCAAAGGAGGAAACGGTGTTGTTGGGATAAAACGGGGAAGGGATCTGCTTGTAGCTTTTCATCATCTTGCCGTCAGGCCCCTTGATGATGGTCAGTTTCTGGGCGAAGTAATAGGTCTTGGTCTCATTGCCGAGCACCTTGACGGTGTAGCGGTAGACGTTGACCTCGCCCTCCTTGCTCAGCGCCTTGTACACATAGGCCTTGACCGGGACGGTTTTACCCTTTTGAACGGTGAACTTGATGGTCTGAACGTTCTTTCGGGTATACTCATCCCGCACCGTGACGGTGACATCCAGGGCTTTGGTGCTGACGTTCTTGATGGAGAGGGCGGTTTCCTCGCTTTTCACCGTCTTGAAGCGGAATTCCTTTGCGGTTGTAATTTTGACAGTGGAGGCAGCCAGAGCGGCTTCGGGCAGGAGGGCAAGAACCAGCACCACTGCCAGAGCAAGACTAAAAGCGCGTTTCATATCCTTTAATTCCTTTCTTGTCCGTAAACCGGACTTGCAAATAAAACGAACAACAGGGATGTTTCCATGCAGGTGGAAGGAAATTTCGCAAGTTCACATTTCGTTCACCAAACCGCAAAATAATCAACAAAAAGTTTGGTTATTATATAGATGCAGAGAACCTGCAGGCATAAAATACTAACAGGAAAGGAAAGAAGATAAAATGAGAACACAGAAAAAATGGACCGGTTTGGTCGCGATCGCTTTGGCGCTTTGCCTGGCTTTTGGTTTGAGCCTGAGCAGCCTGGCCGCAACAAGCACGGGCACCCTGACAAAGGATGAGGTAGACCTTTTGGTCAACACCAAGACCGATCAGTCAAAGGTGACCAGCCCCTTTATTGAAACGGCAAAGCTCGCGCAAGAAAGCGTCGTGGGCGTGAACAATTACCAAAACGCGCGCAGCAGCCTGGACAGCTTTGGATATGGATTTCCCTTTAATTATGATTTAAGACCTTACGAGCAGGAGCGCAAGGCCGGCACAGGCTCCGGCACGGTGATCACAACTTACGGCCATGTGCTGACCAACTACCACGTGGTGGAGGGCGCGAACCGGATCACTGTGACCGTGGGCGAACGGGAACTGGACGCCAAGGTGATTGAATACAGCTCTGAACTGGACGTGGCCGTCCTTCTGGTGCCGGGGCTTGATCTGCCGGCTGTGCAATTGGGGGACAGCGACGCGGTTCAGGTGGGCGAGTACGCCATCGTGATCGGCAACCCCCTTGGACAGCAGTTTGAGCGCAGCGTGACCGTCGGCATCGTCTCCGCGGTTTCACGCACCATGACCAGCACCGGGCGGGACCGCTACGGCCTGCGCACCACGATCGAAAACCAGATGATCCAGGTGGACGCCGCGATCTCCTCCGGCAACTCCGGCGGCGGCATGTTCAACATCCTGGGTCAATTGCAGGGCATCCCGACCATGAAACTGGTGGATGGCGGCGGCAGCTTTTTCTCCAGTGGATATTCCGTTGACAACATCGGCATGTGCGTGCCCATCAACATGGCCAAACCCCTAATCCGTTCCGCGCTTGAAAAATACAATGCCGAGGAGACGGAAGCGGAAGCCGCGAAAGTCCGTGAAAACGAGGCCAAGAAAGCTGCCGGCAAGGACGCGCCCAAGCCCCGCATTGGCGTCACCATCAGCTCAGTGGGCGCATATGTCCGCGCTTCCCAGGGCATTATCCCCCAGGGCGCGCTCGTTATCGAGGTGGAGAAAAACTCTCCTGCCGAAAAGGCTGGACTTAAGCCCGGCGACATCATTGTGGAAGCGGACGGCGAGGTCATCACCAACCATGCGCAATTGATCAATCACTTCCAAACGCTGCAAGCCGGAGACAAGGTTTCCCTGAAGGTCTACCGGGTGGACGGTCTGCTCGCGGCGCTGGAGAACCCCGAAAAACTTTCATCCCTGGGCGAAGGAAGCTATCAGGACTACACGGTTGAGCTGCTCATCCTTGATAAACTGGATATGTGATTAAACACAAACGGACCCGGGCCGCGGCAGAAGCCGCGGCCTCATTTATATAGCCCTTTTTTATACTGAACGAATGAATAAATGCACCGATGGGCTGAGGGATTTTGATGGCTCCGCTAAGCCGAAAGAACGAGGCGTAGTCGCAGTCTACGTTGAGTGAGTGAGGCAACGCGGAGGCGCAAAAGATCCAGTCCATCAAAGCATTTATGAGCGAGTTCAGTATTATTTCCCTTGTGAACACCTGATCTGTGTGCTAAAATCTGTTCAAATTATCACTTTTGCTTGTTGTTTCCTATTTGTGAAAACGAGATGGAGGTTTGATTGAAATTCCGGATACTCATCTGTCTGATCTGCCTGATGACCCTGTTTTCATCAAATGTGCAGGCTGAGGAAAGCAACGTTTTGCCGCAGCTTTATATCAGTGAGATCCTGGCCTCCAACAGCCTGTATCCGGTCGAGGGCAGGGTCTGTGACTGGGTGGAACTGCACAACAGGGGCGATGAGGTCCTCAGCCTTGAGGGACTTTTTTTAAGCGACAAGGCAAGCTTGCCATTTTGGGGAAAGTTGTCAGGGTCGATCAAGCCGGGAGAATACCGGGTTTTTCCGCTGGATAAAGAAGGGCTGGGGTTTTCTCTGGACAAGGAAGGCGAAAGCCTGTACCTGTTTAACGCCGGCAAAGAAATATTGGATCAAGCGGTTTTCTCCGCTGCAGAGAAGGACGCCAGCCTGATCCGCGCGGATAAGACAAGATTTGAAACCACTTGGGATGTGACGCCAGGCAGGGAGAACCGGCGCGGCAGCCGGGACACGGTGGATCAAAGGCGTTTTGAAAACGCCAAAAAAGCCGGGATCATCATCAACGAAGTGTTGGCGTCGGATATTGCCAACCAATTTGGAAAGCCAAACTCCGATTGGGTTGAGCTGTATAACCCCGGCAATCAAAGCGTGAGCCTGAAGGGTTTGTACCTGTCGGACAATGCGCAGGAACTGAAAAAATACGCCCTCCCGGGATCTGCCGTAAAACCCGGCAAAAGCCTGCAGATCTACTGCTACACAGGCGACAGCAAAGAGAAGCTCAGGAGCAAGTACATCAATGACGCCTTTGAGATAAAAAGGACAGGCGGAACCCTGATCCTGTCAGACGGTGCAAACATCATTGACGCGGTCTCCCTTCACACGCAGTTTGGAGGCGTCAGCTATGGAAGGCCGGAAGATCAGGGGGTCTTCCGTTATTTTGAGACGCCCACGCCCCAACTGCCCAATCCGGAACAGGGCTGCAAAAAACGGCTGGACAAGGTAAGTTTTTCCGTGACCGGCGGCTTTGTCAAGGAAGCTTTCACGCTCGCGTTAACAGCGGCAGAAGGCGCAGTCATCCGCTACACCTTAAACGGGGATGAACCGGGAAGAAAATCCGCCGTCTACAAAGAACCCCTTTTCATCGAAAAGAACACAGTGGTCCGGGCAAAAGCTTATCGGGAAGGCTTCATTTCCTCCCTGACCGGAACGCAGACCTATTTGTTTGAGGAAGCGCAAAGCGGCATCCCCGTTGTCTGTTTGGCAGGCGAAGCCGCCCTCTTTTTTGGGGACAAGGGCCTGTTTGAAGAAGGGAACGAGGGCCTGGTAACGGAGCGAACGCTGAACACGGAGATCTATGACAAAAACAGCCAGCAGGCAGTCAACCAGCTCTCCGGCATCCGTTTGACCGGCGGAACCAGCACAGTTTATGTTCCAAGGACCTTTACGCTGTATGCCAGGGGTTCGCTTGAGAAGGACGTTTTTCAGTTTAATCCTTTTCAGGACAGGGCCTACAGCGCTTTTAGCGCGCTGACGCTCAGACACGGCGGAACGGACACCAAAAGGACCCGGGTGAGGGACGCGTTTTTGACCAGGCTAGCAAACGGCTTTGGCGTGATGTATCTGGCGAGCGCGCCCGCCCAGGTGTATGTCAACGGTGAATACTGGGGCGCGTTCAACTTCAGGGAGAAAGCCAATCAGGACGCCATCGCCCAGTGGGAAGGCTTAAACGACAAGGACCTGATCGACAAGATCGACATCGTTAAAAACAGGTGGATGGAGCAAAAGGGCAGCAAAGCGGATTTGGAAGACCTGGCCACCTTTTGCAGAGCCAACAACTTAAACGATGAGGAAGCATTAAAGCATGTGACCGACAGATTGGATGTTCGCAGCCTGTTTGTCCACACCGCGATGGAGATCATCTCTGGGAACACCGACCTGTCCAACGTGCGCTATTACAGACTGCCGGGCGGAAAATGGAAGCTGCTGCTGTTTGACCTGGATCTGTCCATGTACCATAATGAGCGCGAGCCGCTGGACTTTTATTTAAAGAGCGGGCGCCTGGCCACAAAAAATTGTTTTGGAGAGCTGTTCAACGCATTGATGGAAGTTCCAAAAATGCGCGATCAGTTTTTGACCTTAACCGGGAAATTGATGGCGGAACGGTTTTCTCCCGGCTTCATCAATCAGGAAATGGACGAATGGAGGGCCCTGTATGATCCTGTGTTCTCCAGGCATTTTGATAAGTGGCGCTCCGGCAACCTGACGCGGTGGCACCAGGAGATGGACAAGTTTCAGAAATACCTTCTGCTTCGCCCAAAATCGGTTATGAATTGGCTGATCAAAGCCTACAGCCTGAATGCGGAAGATGCCGAAAAATATTTCGGCGCATTCAGGCAGTCTCTTGAGAATGAAAAGTAACAAGCGCGAAGATTTTCGCGAACATGATTAAAGGAGCCATTATGCTGAAGCGAATTTTGACTGTTTTTCTTGCCCTGGTCATCCTGTTTGGCGTATCGACGGGCTTTGCCCAGAATGAAAAATATGGTTCTTTGCGGATCAGGTACTTTAAGATCGGCAAGGCGGATGCCTTTCTGCTCAGGACCGACAAGCATGCGGTGCTGATCGACGCGGGCGAGGAAGACGACGGGCCGGAGATTTCGAGTTTTCTTGTCAAAAAACAGATAAATACCCTGGACTATTTAATCCTGACGCATTTTGACAAGCGCAGCATCGGGGGTGTGCCCGAGGTGCTGGAAGCGGTGAAGGTCAACAAGATCCTGATCCCGGACTATAAGAAGGAAAGCGCCCTGGCCATGATGGTTTTTAACCTGATTGACGGGATGAACGTTGAAAAGGTGACGGAAAAGATGACCTTCTCTCTGGACAGGGTGGAGTTTGCTGTGCTGCCGGCGGCGCTGCATGAATACAGCGAGGATGATGACAATAATTTTTCCCTTGTCACAACAATCAAACACGGTGAGAACAGTTTCTTTTTCTCCGGGGACATCATGTCTCAGCGCATCACAGAAATGCTGGATTTCGGCCTGCTGCTCCCCCACACCGTTATTAAAATGCCCTGCCATGGGCAAAACATCAACAGCCTGGATGTTCTCCTGGACAATGTGAGTCCCAGGATCGCGGTGATCCCGGCAAGCGCCAAGAACCCGCCTGCCGGCGCAGTCATCTCCGACCTGGAGGCCCGGGGCATACGGTGGTACTGCACCAAAGACGGCAGCGTGTCCCTGACCAGCGACGGATACGGCATCAGCATTGAGCAAACAAAGAAAATCAAGAAAGAATAAGATGCATATCCCGTATCTGGCGGAGGTTTTAAAAGCAACCGCCATAAAAACCGAAGAAACATGATAAATAATTTTCTAAAAGCCTTGCATTTATTCATCATATGGGTTATATTAGTTAAGGATTAGCACTCGTCGCCAAAGAGTGCTAACAACACCAAGAGGAACAAGGAGGATACTATGATCGTCAAACCCCTGGGTGACCGCGTGGTCATCAAGAATGTTGAAAGCGAAGAAACCACCAAGGGCGGCATTATTTTAACCGGCGCCGCCAAGGAAAAGCCTCAGATGGCCGAAGTCATCGCCGTCGGGCCCGGCGGAAACGTGGATGGGAAAGAGATCACCATGCATGTTGAGAAGGGTCAGAAGGTGATTTATTCCAAATATGCAGGCACAGAAGTCAAACTGAACGGCGAGGAGCTGATCATCGTGCGTCAGTCCGACATCCTGGCCGTCGTGGAATGATTTTAGAATAGCAAGAGGAGAGAAGACATATGGCAAAGCAATTAAAATTCGGCGCGGATGCGCGCCAGGCCCTGGAAAAAGGCCTGAACACCCTGGCAGATACCGTTAAGATTACCCTGGGCCCCAAGGGCCGCAACGTGGTGCTGGACAAGAAGTACGGCGCCCCCACCATCACCAATGACGGCGTGACCATCGCCAAGGAAATTGAACTGGAAGATCCCTTTGAGAACATGGGCGCCCAGTTGATCAAGGAAGTCGCCACCAAGACCAACGACGTGGCCGGCGACGGAACCACCACCGCCACCCTCCTGGCCCAGGCCATTGTGCGCGAGGGGCTGAAGAACCTGGCCGCCGGCGCCAACCCCATGGGCTTGAAGCGCGGCATTGAGAAGGCCACCGAGACCGCCGTTGAGGCGCTGAAAGAGATTTCCCGCCCCATTTCCGGCCGCAAGGACATCGCGCAGGTCGCCTCCATCTCCGCAGGGGATGATGAGGTTGGCAAGCTGATCTCCGACGCCATGGAGATCGTCGGCAAAGACGGCGTGATCAGCGTTGAAGAATCAAAGACCATGAAGACCGAGCTGAACACCGTTGAAGGCATGCAGTTTGACCGCGGCTACGCCTCCGCCTACATGGTGACGGACGCGGACAAGATGGAAGCGGTGCTTGACAATCCCCTCATCCTGATTACCGACAAGAAGATCAGCAACATTCAGGAGATCCTGCCCGTTTTGGAGCAGGTGGTGCAGGCCGGCAAGAAACTGCTGATCATCGCAGAAGACGTTGAAGGCGAAGCCCTCGCCACCCTGGTTGTGAACAAACTGCGCGGCACCTTTACCTGCGTTGCCGTCAAGGCCCCCGGCTTTGGCGACCGCCGCAAGGAAATGCTGCGCGACATCGCGATCTTAACCGGCGGACAGGTGATCTCGGAGGAGCTTGGCCTGGAGCTGAAGGAGACCACCCTTGACATGCTGGGCAGCGCCCATGTGGTCAAGGTGGACAAGGAAAACACCACCATCATCGACGGCGCCGGCGCCAAGGAAGACATCGAGGCCCGCGTCGCCAACATCAAGAACCAGATCGAGGAAACCACCAGCGACTACGACCGTGAGAAGCTGCAGGAGCGCTTGGCCAAGCTGGCCGGCGGCGTGGCCGTGATCCAGGTTGGCGCGGCGACCGAGATTGAGATGAAAGAGCGCAAGATGCGCATTGAAGACGCCCTGGCTGCGACCCGCGCTGCCGTGGAAGAGGGCATCGTGCCCGGCGGCGGCGTATCCCTGCTGAACGCGCAGACCAAGGTCCGCGAACTGCTGGATACCTATACCGGCGATGAGCGCACGGGCGTTGGCATCATCCTGCGCGCGATCGAGGAGCCCATCCGCCAGATCGCCCTGAACGCGGGTGTTGACGGTTCCATCATCATCGACACCATCAAGCGCGAGGGCAAGGCCGGATTTGGCTATGATGTGGTCACCGGCGACTATGTGGACATGATCGAGCGCGGCGTCATCGACCCGACCAAGGTCTCCCGCAGCGCGCTTCAGAACGCGGCCAGCGTGGCGGCCCTGCTTCTGACCACCGAATCCCTCGTCACCGATATCCCGGCTCCCGAACCCGCGGCGCCGGCAGCCGGCGGCGGCATGGGCGGCATGTACTAAGCGAACCCCGATAACCCTTGAGGAAGGCCAAGCGCCTTCCTCTTTTTGTTAGCAGTAAGCTGCAGATATTATTCACATTTGGCCGCGAAAGCGGTTTTTTTAGCGTTCCGGGCCGGATAAATTCTTTTGGCTAAGAATTATTGCAAAATTTGGTCAAAAATATGTAAATTTTTCTTGCTTCTTGTGTACAAATGCATTATAATCTACCACATGTAGTAGAAAGGGGCATGAATCCATGGCTGATTCTTTGGCTATGATCGGTGTTTTGCTGTGCGGAATCTGCGCGGCAGGAATGCTGATCTGCTACGCGAAGAATCACCACAGCGAGAGCAGCCAGCTGGACCGCCTGCGCCGAACAGCAGCATACAAAGAGCTGAAAGCGAAACTTTCGCTTATAAACCGCCACGACTTCGACGAGGTGCGCGTTGAGTGCAGCGGCAGTACAGTGACCAGCGTCTGCCCCGCGCACATCGTGCTTAAATACAGCTTCAAGCAGAACGGCAACAGCGTCAGAAACGATTCCTACACCAAGCTGTTCGCTGAACTGATTGCCCAGGACCTTCCCTTTTTGACAGAAAAAAAAGCGTACAAGCTATATCCTTATAAGGTGTACCGCCCCAACGGCAAAATAGAAAGGGCCTACGCCTTCATTATGCGCAGGGCTTACAAGGATTACCTTCTGTATGAACGAAACATGGCTGAACTGAAGATATATTGACCGTTGAATGTCTGCCACAAGCGCTGTCCTGACCCGGCAGCGCTTTTATGTGCGGTTTTACGCAATATTAGGCACCAAACTGTTGCCCTGATATTTAATTCAAAACACTTTTTGGGTTAAACCTCGGGCAGCGCGCTTTCTATTTTGGCTTCAGTGTATTGTTTTAAAATTTTCAGCGGCACCTGATTAGGCAGGCTTGCTGTCTTGTCAATGCCGCGGGAAAGGATCTCCCTGAACCAGCTCAACTGCTCAAAGGTAAGATATGAACGCTTTGGCGCATCTTTCCCGCAGGAAAGACAGCAGACGCCGTCTTCATCAGGCAGCAGATAGCCGCCCCCCTCCCCCATTGTCTTCTCACAGCGGGAACAATGGTTGAGCCTGGGCTTAAAGCCGTTGATGGTGACAAAATGGAGCAGGAAGGCCGCGCTGACCGCGTCGGCGGGAAGATCTTCATAAGCCAGGCGCTTTAAAGAGCGGGCCAAAAGGATATACAGGTGCCCCATCGGCTCCTCGGGCTGAATGGTTTTTAAACAGGCAGCCGCCATGAGCGCCGCATGCCTGAGACGCTCATAATCAAGCCTGAGCGGATAAAAGCTTTCGATCACATTGCAGGACTGAACGGTTTTGCGCCCCTTGCTTTCAAACAGTACATACTCCCCCATAGTAAATACTTCAGAGGCTGAAAGCAGAGGCCCCTTGGGTTTTCTGCAGCCGCGGCACAAAGCGTCGACCCGGCCGTGTTCCGGGCTGAACAAGGTGAGCATCCTGTCGTTTTCCCGATAATCGTTTCGGCGCAGGACAATGGCCTGGCAGTTGAGATAAGGCATGCTATTCCTTCCTGAGCGCTCTGTTTGGCGGGCTGTCAGCCGGCGGGTTCATGGATATCAGCAAAAACCCGGCTTGCGCCGGGTTGAAAGAGGGCTTTCAATTAACGGTTCTCGCCCAGGAAGAAGACAGCGACGGTTCCGGGGCCGGCATGCGCGCCGATGATGGTGCCCAGGGTAAACATCTCAATGGTCTCTACCTGAGGCATGTCCTTTCTGATAGATTGCGCCAGGTATTCAGCATCCTCCAGGCAATCCCCGTGGGAAATGAAAACAACCTGATCTTTGGGGGTCGCGTGCTCAACCACCTTCTCCGCCAGGGCTTTTAAGGACTTTTTACGGCCCTGTACCTTGTCCCTTGGGATCAGCTTGCCGTCGTAATTGACGTGCATAACCGGTTTGATGCGCATCATGCTGCCAAAAACCGCCGTGACGCGGTTGACGCGGCCGCCGCGGTAGAGGAAATTGAGGTCGTCAACCGTGAACCAGGAGATGATGTTCTGGCGATGGTCGATGACCCATTTGACAGTTTCCTCATAGGACTTTCCCTCATCCCGCATCTTCAAAGCGTAATACACCAAAAGCACTTGGCCGGCGGAAGCGAGAAGAGAATCAACCACTGTGATCCTGGCTTTGGGGTACTTCTCCAGAACGATGTTTTTTGCGGTTTCAACCGACTGAACGGTGCCGGAGATCCCGCCTGAGAGGCCGATGTAGAGCACGTCGCCTTTTTCCGCCAATTCCTCAAAGCAGGAAACGGCAGCGTCTGTCGTGACCTGGGCGGTGGTCGCGATCTTTTCTGCGCGCAGATCCTGATAGAAGGCCTTCAGGGTGGCTTCATCCTCCACATGATACTGTTTCTCTACCCCCTCCATCCGGTAGGGCATGGGCAGAACCCGTAAATTCCGGTAGCGTTTATAGAAATCCAGGCTCATATCGGAGCCGACATCGGTAACGATCCAAAATGACATGTTTGCCTCCCTTTTCTCATCCTTGTACAGTCTTGATATCTTGAGCGCTATTTTACCCGAGTTGTTTCATCAGAGTCAAGAAAACGCTATTTTTCAAACAGCTTCAGGACATCCTCGCGGCTTAATTTCTCCGGCAGCACCTCGCCCGGGGTGATCAGCCTGTCAAACAGGCGGCGCTTGCGGTTGCCCATCTCCACCACGGCTTCCTCAATGGACTTGCGGGTAATCAGATGGATGATCTCCACGTTCTTGTCCTGCCCCAGGCGATGGGCGCGGTCATTTGCCTGATCCTCCGCGGTTGGGTTCCACCAGGGATCATAATGGATCACCGCATCAGCACCTGTTAGGTTCAGCCCCGTTCCGCCGGCTTTTAAAGAAATGAGAAATACCGGCGCGCCCCCCTGGTTGAAGCGATCCGCAAGCGTCAAGCGATCCTGCGCGGGGGTTTCACCGTCTAAATAAAAGCTTGGAATACCAGCCTGATCCAGGCGCTCCCTGATGAGGGCCAGCATGGAAGTGAACTGCGAGAACAGCAGGATGCGCCGGCCGTTTTTGAGCATCTCAGGCAAAATCTCCATGAGCAGCTCCAGTTTGGCCGATTCACCGGTATACTCCGGTAAGCTGAGTTTGGGATGGCAGCAAGTCTGTCTTAAAAGGGAGATGGCTGAAAGCACCTCGATGCGGCTGCCCTCAAGCCCTTTTTCTTTCAGCAGTTTGTTGACCCAGGTCCTGCTTTTCATCAGCGCCGCTTGATAGACCCGGCGCTGCTCCGTGTTCATCTCACAGTATAAAGTGGTTGACAGTTTCTCCGGCAGCTCTGACATCACGTCAGCTTTGAGACGGCGCATCAGGAAAGGACGGATGCGCAGGCGCAGCTCCCCGGCGTTTCTGCCATCCTCATAGCGCTTGATAAACTCCCGGGCTGAAAACAGGTAGCCGGGGAGAACAAAATCAAACAGGGACCAAAGCTCGGTCACGTTGTTTTCCATGGGCGTTCCGGTCAAGGCAAGCCTGGTATGCGCGTTGAGGCATTTGGCTGCCCTGGCTGTCTGGCTGGTGAAATTCTTGATGTTTTGCGCTTCATCCAATACCGCAAAGCGGAAGCGGATCTGTTCATACAAGGCGATGTCCTGCCTTAAGAGAGGATAGCTGGTAATGATGACATCACAGGACTCCTCCAGCGCGTCAGCAACCTGTTTTTCGCGGACGGCGCGGCTGCCGGACACCACAACCGCGCTCAATCCCGGGGCAAAGCGCTCGATCTCTGTTTGCCAGTTGTACAAAAGCGTGGTCGGCGATACGATCAGGCTTGGCAGGTGCTGCATCTCGCTGAGCCTGAAGTACTCAAGAGCGGCGATCATCTGCGCCGTCTTGCCAAGGCCCATTTCATCCGCCAGAATACCGCCCAAGCCAAGGGCATGCAAAGAGCAGATCCAGCGAAATCCCCTTTGCTGGTAATCATACAGGCCTTTAACAGGACTGATGATGTTTGAAGAATCCAGCTCGATCGCTTTTCTCGCGCCCTCATCGATGGTGACGGGCAGTTGATCCCGCTGGATCAAACTGGCCAGGTAATGCGCGCGCATGGCCGGCAGGTCGCGCCCGTCCGTTAAGGGGGTAACGCTTTCCAGGTAGGCTTCCGCCAGCGCCTGCCACTCCCTGGCGTCGTCCAGGGTGACAAAAGCGCCGTTTTTGTAGCGGAAATATTTTTTGCGCTTGCTGATCGCCTGCAAAAGGGGCAGCAAATCCTCGCTGATCTGGCCGGTATCCGCCAATTCCAGGCTGATGCGGCCAGACTTGAGCTTCATGTGGGCGCTGAGCGAAGGCGCGCGCGGCGTGAGTTGGCGGAAGGCCTGGCTCAGATACACCTCGCCCAGGCGGTGGAGGTCCGACACCCCCTTCATCAGAAACTCAAAAATGAGGTCTGCGTTTTGCAGGTCCGCGCGTCCGCTTCGCGCCCTGAACCCATACCGGGCAAGCAGGTCCATCACAGCGCGTTCCCCCGCCGCGTCGCGCAGCAGATAAGCCGGCAGGTTCTGGTTAAAGGTGAAAGGATCGGCTTCTATCTCGCCGTAGGCGAAAACGACCTTCGCCGAGATGCCGCTGCCCTCAGAGTCAAGATATATCCTGGCCTTTAAAGGATACTTGAGCAGGCGCTGCTGCAGGTTCTCCTCCATGACCACAGCCTGGGTGCGCTGAAGGAAGGGCAAAAGATCGGAAAACACGCGCGGGGTCTGTGAACGGGAAAAGCGGAAAGAGAACTCCTCCCCTTTGGGATGAAGCGGCAATACGCCGAGCAAAGCTTTGTCGCTCGCGCTTAAGGAAACCAGGCGCCCCGCGACAAAAGCGTGCGACCTGTCCTGATCTGCATAGCGGACTTCCTCTGTCCACTGCGCGTTTAAAACAACGCCCCTGATATCATAGCCCAGGCTGAACAAAAGGGGCAGGGGCTCTTTACGGATGCCGTCCTGGGTCAATTCCTTTCCGTCAAGGTTGAGCATAAACCGCATATCTGGCAAGGCCGCGAGCAGCAGCTTCAAAAAGCTGTCAGTCAAGGGAAGATCGCGCTTTTCTTTTCCAGTAAGCGGCATGTCCGATTTTTCCCGGACCTCGATATAAGCCGACAGCAAATCAAGCAAGGCTGTCGAGGCGGAATCCAGACGCATCCAGGCAGGTGAAAAGGTAAAGCTTTTGCTGACAGGATAGGGCCTGTGTTCCTTCATCGCCAGAAAAAAGGCCGGCAGGTCCTTAATATAGCTTAATCGGGAGTCCCCGATTTTAAGGCTGAAGGTTGCGTCATCCGCCAAAAACCGGAGCACGGGCAGCAAAACAAAAGAGCCGCCCTCAGGCAAAATGCCTAAGGCAGCATCCAAAAGCCCCTGACAAACATCAGCGCGCTGTTTTTTATCGTCCATCTTTACCTTTCATGAAAATCAAAACCTATACAAACAGCCACAGGCTCAGCGCCATGATGGCCATGCCGGCGACCAGGCCGTACATGCTGTAATGATGCTCGCCGTACAACTGCGCGCTTGGCAGCAGCTCATCCAGCGAAATAAACACCATGATGCCGGCCACGATGCCAAAGAGGATGCCCTGGAGAACATCGCTCATGAAGGGGAGCAGGATCAGGTAAGTGATGACCGCGCCCAGCGGCTCCGCAAGGCCGGCTAAAAAAGAATAGCGCATGGCCAACTTCCGGCTGCCGGTGGCATAGTAAATGGGCATAGAGATAGAGATGCCCTCCGGGATGTTGTGGATGGCAATGGCCGCCACAACGGGAATGGCAAGGCTCATGGACTGGGTGGCGGACACGAAGGCCGCGATGCCCTCCGGGAAGTTGTGGATGGCAATGACCAGGGCGGTCAGCACGCCGGTGCGCTTTAATCTGCTGGAACGCCCATCCTCCCTGACCTTGCAAACCATCTCATGCGGGTTTTCCTCACAGGGAATCAGCATATCGATGATCGCGATCAGGATAATTCCGCCGAAAAAAGCAAGAATGCCGTACAAGGTGCCGGTCTTTTCGCCGTAGACCTGGACAAGCATGCCGGTCGCCTCAGGCAAAAGTTCCACCAGGGACACATAGATCATAACGCCGGCGGACAAGCCCAGACTGACAGACAGAAGGCGCTTGTCCACTGTTTTAGCAAAGAAGACCACCGCCCCGCCAACGCTGGTGGAGAGCCCGGCAAGCAGTGTCAGCAAAAAGGCTTCAAGAAATTGATTGGCAGTGTTCAAGGGCTTTCAACCTTTCCTAAATGTCAGAGTTGGCCAAGAGCTGCGCACAAACCTGGCAGCGCCTTTTCAAACGCCAGGCCAAAGCGCGGCTCGGAGTCAAATGCCGCAGTTGCTCGCAATGAAATGTCCAAAAAATCACAGGCGATCTCACAGGCCGTGGTGAACCTTGCACCCTTCATCAAGGAAGCGATGACACAAGCCGCAAAAAGATCCCCTGTACCCGGGAAGGAGCCAGGATGCTTTGGTCGAAAAACCGAGAAAGCCTCCCCTGTCAAAGGAACAGCCAAAACGCCGATCTCACCCTCAGGGGAAGAAACGCCTGTCAACACAACCTTGCCCGCGCCCAACCCGCGCAGGGAATGCGCATCAGGCACAGCCGGCTCCGTGCTTTCCGATATGGGGTTTCCTAAAAGCAATGCTGCTTCCGTTTGATTTGGAAAGATGACATCAGCCTTTTTGCACAAACGGCGGTAGCCTTCTATCAGCCCCTCGCCGCAAAAAGCGTAGCGCCTGCCATGGTCCCCCATCACAGGGTCAAGGTAGAGCTTGCCATCAGGCAAAAGCAAATCGCTTAAAGCCTCCTCCAGCACCCTCAGATGATCCTCAGATGCGGCATAGCCAATGTAGACAGCGTCAAAGCGCAGACCAAGGCGCTTGTAATGGGCGATGGCCTGCTCCATGTCCGCCTTCATGTCCAGGCGATGAACAGCGCCGAAGCCTCCTGTATGGGTTGAGAAATACGCTGTCGGCAAAAAGGCGCAACTGCAGCCGGACAGGGAAAGGACAGGAACAACAGCCAGCGCGGAGCAGCGCCCCACGCCGGAGATATCCATGACCGCCAGTATGCTTTTCTGGCGCTGTTTTTGAAACGCTTCCTGCGTCATCTCAGATGACGCGTTCCTTCCCGATAAAGCAGATGGCCAGGGTGCCGGGCCCGGCATGCGCGCCAATGACCGGCCCGATCATCTGGATGCGGATCTCGCCCAGGTCAGGCAGCTGGTTCTTCAGTTGGTTTTTGAGCATCTCCGCTTCCTCGCGCACATCGCCATGCAGGATGATAACGGATTTTCCCTTGCTCTCGCCGATGTTTTCCACCGTTTTTTCAACAAGGACCTTCATTGCCTTCTTGCGGCCCTGGACCTTGGAATAAGCTTCCAGTTTGCCGGCTTTGCTGATGGCTAAAATGGGCTTGATGTCCAGCATCGTGCCCATGATGGCGCTGGTGGCGGAAATGCGCCCGCCGCGGCGCAGGTAGGTCAGATCCCCGACTGTAAACCAGGCATGGGACTTTAAGCGGTTGTCCATCACCCACTGGGCGACTTCCTCCATGCTCTTGCCCTCTTTGTACAGCTTGTGCGCGCCAATCAGCAAAAGCGACTGCGGCGCTGAGATGGACAGGGTATCCACCACCATGAACTTGCGCTCAGGGTATTTTTCTTTCAGCTCTTTCTGTGCTTCCAGGATGTTCTGAAAAGTAGCGGACATCTGGGAGGAAAAGGCCAGGAAAAGCAGATCGCTTTTTTGCAGGATCGGCTCAAAATACTCCAGATAAGCAGAAGTCGGCAGAAGGGAGGTAAAGGGCTTGGCGCCGTTGCGCATGCGGTCAAACAGTTTTTTCTCGGCGCCTGAGGCGCCGTTGTCGTCATAGTACTCCTTATCATCCAAGGTGTAAGGCATCTTGACGATGGGCATGTTCATTTCTTTAGCTAACTCATGGGGCAAATCGCTGTCGCTGTCAGACATGAGGATGTAATCCGTTCTCATCTTATCCTCCAAAACATAAATAAAGCATCAAAGTTCCACGATCATTGTATAGATTAACAGACAAAAATGCAAGTTTTGACGGAAATCTCCCGCCGCTTTCTTTTCTGCGCGAAAACGATACAAAAGCCGTTTATGTCAAACCACACAAATGTTCAAAATTAAGGAAAATTTGCCAATAACGCTGAAAAAGCATTGAATATGATGCCTGATTTTAGTATTATCATTGTTGGTGTGCGCTTAGAGCAAGCGCAGGCTGTGAGAAGATCAAAACATAAGGAGGATTGCTTAGTGGGCATCTCTAAAAACCTCATGCAATATTCGCCCAAATATGATATAATATACCTATGAAACAGATAAATTTTTTTGCCGAAGATAATCGCCTTGACAGGCTCAGTAAAATGGGTGACCCACTTGAA
>JASGUQ010000010.1 GCA_030057655.1 Bacillota bacterium | reverse complement strand
ATATCAACAAGGGCTTGAACTCTAAAGAATGGTTCGGTGATGGAGTTCGCGATATCGACGGCTTTATCGTTGTTGCCGGTTTGTACAAGTGTACGAGCAATATTAACAAGGGCTTTAGATTTATAGTATGGATCGGTGATGGAGTTCGCGATCTTGACGGCTTCCTCGTTGTTGCCAGCTTGTGCAAGTGCACGAGCAATATTAACAAGGACTTTAGATTTATCGTATGGTTCGGTGATGGAGTTTGCAGCGTTGATTGCGAGCTTGGAAATCTTGACGGCTTCCTCGTTGTTGCCAGCTTGTGCAAGTGCACGAGCAATATTAACAAGGGCTTCAGATTTATAGTATGGTTCGGTGATGGAGTTCGCGGCATTGTTTGCGAGCATGGCGATATCGACGGCTTTATCGTTGTTGCCGGCTTGTGCAAGCGCTCTGGCAATATCAACAAGGGCTTGAACTCTAAAGAATGGTTCGGTGATGGAGTTCGCGATCTTGACGGCTTCCTCGATGTTCCCGGTTTGCGCAAGGGTTGTTGTAGCAACCTGATTCAAAGCATCGATCCTTTTTCTGGTATCACTTATAGAAAGAGCAAGGGTTTTAGCAAATTCTATTTTGCCAAGAAGAGCAAACAGCGCGGGAAGATCTGCTGGAATATTCCTGGTTCGTTGAGAGAGCTTAGAGAGGAAGTGAAGGGCCGCAGCTAATCGAGTTAAAGTTTCGCTGGGTATTGTTGTGATTCGTTCAGCAAGCCCGTCAATAAGAATTTGCAGTTGTTTCATGGATTGGTAGTCGTTGCCGTGTATACGCTGGAGTAGAAGCATGCGTGATTGATCTGTTAGCATGTTAAAGGCTTGTTCTTCTAAATCAGGATCCTTGGTTAGCAAATGAGCGAAAGCTTCGGAGCACAGATAGTCCGGCACCACCGACTCATCCAGTGTATCCGAAATCCAATTGTTGGCATATTCTTCAGCCCAATCAACAATCTTACGGCGCCATTTTTTAAGTGCGCGGAATTTCTTTTGTTGAAATCTGGCTTGGTCTTCTTCAATCTCGATCTTGCTTCCCTGCTCCCGTGGAAGACGAATCCTATTTCCAAGGTATTTGCTGATTAAAAGTTTTTCGAGATAATCATGACCTATGAAGTAGGCTGGTTCCCCGTCAGAAGATTTTATGGATTTGAAAGAACGTGCAGTGGCACCATCGCTCAGTATTTCTTCAATTAAAAAAACATTTACGTCTGTCAGTTCGGCCAAGTCGTTTGCAGTAAGCCAGCCTCTAGACGCTGCCATATAAGCGAGCATATCTAGGCCGTACAGTTTCCCTTGATCATCTCTTTTTTTGACAATCTCTTTTATCTCTTTGATGGCTGCATCCTTGGCTTCCTTCGCAAATTCAGACTGCTTAAGTATGTGCTTATGCTTAGGATTTCGCAGCGGGTGGTTGCTTGGCACATTGGCGGGCAGCGCAGGATTGGAACGGGACGAAACAATTACACGAACATTTCGCGGAAGCAATGCCGGCAGTGACGCTGCGATGGCTTCTGCAATGGACTGCTTCTTATGCCCGCGGTAGGGTCCTTGATCTTCATCCAATCCGTCTATCAGGATGACCAGGCGTTTGTTTTGTAAGCTCGTTTTGTTTGCAGCCAACTCAAACAGATGTGTGCATAAATCAATGCGGCCTTGAAGGTCGGGTGGAATCACGACACCCGAGTAATCCGCAATTTCGGCAAGCTGTGGAATTAAATATGTGTAAAAAGCATCTGAGTCAGAGTGTTCATCCTTACGGCCGATGATGAAAACAGCCGCTATGCTGACTTCAGATTCAAGTGTGTTAACTGGGGCGGTCAGCATTTCGGCCAGGTGCACCATGAGGGTGGTCTTGCCTGCCCATGTATCGGCCTGCCACCACCACCATTGATCACATTTCTCAGACTGGTTCTGTATGAAGCTGATTATTGCTTTTATCTCTGCTTCGCGTCCCTTAAAGTTGTCTGTCCTCAGCATGTTGAGCATCTTTGGCAGGTATGTGCCCATTCGGTATGCTTGAGAGGTATTAAAATCATTTCGGGATTGCTGTTTCAGGTGGTCAATGACTGCTTGTTGGATTTCATTTTGGTGTTGCTCCAGTTGTAGCTGCGTGAGATTAAGCTTGTCAAGCAAAAGCCGATCTTTGAGTTGTAGTGTCTGAGCAGAGGCTTTGATAACAGCCGATAGCAACCTGACGAAAATCTCAGTTTGAGTCTTTTTTTCCATGTTACGAGTGCACTGTTTCCAACTCAAGTCAAACTGCACCCTGCCCGCATTTTTTCCTGTCTTGGATTCAGGATCAAATGTTTCGGAAGCTGCCTCGTTTGCTGCCTCTAAAAATGCAATGATATGCTGCTTATCCTTGAAGAGACAAGTCAACTCATCTTTGGCTTCGGAAGACAGAACGGGGTCATTCTTGATTGCCAAGTTCAGAGCCTCAATAATCTGATTCAATACTTTGCGATCATTCAATCTATCCTTAAAAAAGGACATACCCTCGTCAGCACCAAGTCCTAAAAGAAGGTTTATCACCTCTGCAGAGCCTATAATAGACACGATCTCTCCTCCTTTTTATACTTGGGCGATCCTTGATACTCATATTGTCGATATCTTAATAACCTTAGCTCAAAATGAATACTCAATCATTTGGAGTCATCATTTGCATAAGATAATACAATTCTTATATCTTTCAATCAAGTGTTGAATATCAATAATGCAATTAATAATCGTTGCTTGAGTTTTCAAATTTTACACATAAATGTTAGTTGATGTGTTTTCAAGTGAGATAACTTACAAAATTAGTGTAAAAAGCAGGGATCAAACAGGTATCAAATACCCTTTGCGCTTCGTCTCTTATCCTCTTTTATGCAAAAACCCCGGTCATTGCCGGGGCTTCGTTCCAATGCGATCCTCAGTCAGGCACGTAAGCGACCTTGACCAGGTTGGTGGTACCAACCTGGGACAGCGGGATGCCGGTGGTCAGCACCACCAGGTCGCCTGCCTCGACCAGGCCCGCGTGCTTGGCGGTGCTGATCGCGCTTTCAAACAGCACTTCCATGATCTTTTCCTCGCCCACCATCAGCCCGTGGACGCCCCAGGACATGCTCATCTGCCGCCACACGGTCGCGTCCGGCGTGCAGGCGATGACCGGGATGTCGCTGCGGAAGCGGCTGATCATGTAGGCGGTGGTGCCGGACTTGGTCACGGTGATGATGGCCTTGGCGTTCAGGTTGTAGGCGATCAGGCAGGTGGCATGGGAAATGGCGTCGGTGATGTTGTGCGCGTCCTGATTCATGTTGTCGATGAAGAAGCGCTTTTTGTAGTTGATGTCGTTTTCGGTCCGTTCAATGATGCGGACCATGGTGGTCAAGGCTTCCACCGGGTGACTGCCGTTGGCGGTCTCGCCCGAAAGCATGACAAGGCTGGTGCCGTCGTAGACGGCGTTGGCCACGTCGGTGATTTCAGCCCTCGTGGGCCTGGGATTGTGCACCATGCTTTCCAGCATTTGGGTGGCGGTCACCACCTGCTTGCCCATTTTGGTAGCGGCCTTGATGATGCGCTTCTGGATGCTCGGGATCTCCTCAAAGGGGATCTCAACCCCCATGTCGCCGCGGGCGATCATGACCGCGTTGCAGACCGTCAGGATGTCCTCGATGTTGGCCACGCCCTCGGCGTTCTCGATCTTGGCCATGATGCGGATGTGCGCGCCGCCGTTCTGGTCGAGGAAATCGCGCATCTGCTGCACATCCTCGCTGGTTCTGACAAAGGAGGCGGCAACGATGTCAAATCCGGTTCGGATGCCAAAGAGGATGTCCTCCTTGTCAGTCTCGCTCAAGTAAGGCATGGACAGCCGTGTGCCGGGGATGTTGACGCCCTTGCGGTTGGCAAGCTCGCCCCCCTCCACAACGCGGGTTGTGATGCAGTCCTTTTTAACGCTCAGCACCTCCAGCTCGATCAGCCCGTCGTCCAGCAGGATCCGCTTGTTGTCGCCCAGGTCCTTGGGCAAGTTTTTGTAGGAGATGGACACCTGGTTCTCATCGCCTTCGATGTCCTTGGTCACCAGGCGGAATTCCTGGCCTGTTTTCAAATTGACCTTGCCATCCTTTAAAAGACCGGTGCGGACCTCAGGCCCCTTGGTGTCCAGGAGCGCCGCGATCGCCACGCCCAGGCTGTTCCGCACCCAGCTTAATTCCTGAAAGGTCTTCAGGTGGGATTCGTGGTTGCCGTGAGAAAAATTAAATCGTGCGACATTCATCCCGGCTTCGGCCAGAGCCAGGATGGTTTCCCGGGTGTTTGAGGCAGGCCCCAGCGTGCAGATGATTTTTGTTTTGCGCATGTTTTCTCCTTCCGGGTAACAAACAATTCCGCATTGTTTGCCCGGATTGAATATAATACATTTTTCCCCTTGGCTCAAGATTTGTTTTGTAAAGCATGGCCTTATTTCATGAACTTTATACCCCGTCTTTGCATCGGAGATTGATTCTTGTGGTTTATGGTTATTGTATGATAAACTGACGCGAAACAAATTTTGAGGAGGCGCTTCATTGCCCAGTGTCATCAGCCATCTGATCAAGGCGCAGATTGTCCTGCTCAATCCCCTGATCAGCGCGCTTGATTTAAATAAACAGCGGGCGCTTCAGGACGCGCTTGGCGCTCTTGGTTCCAGGGCGAATGCCAACAGGGTGGAGACGTATCCGCTGACCTTGTCAAATTGTGAAGCATCCTGGGTCTTTCCAATTGAAGGCATCATCAGCAAAGCCGTTCTTTATTTGCACGGCGGCGCGTACACGGCGGGCGGCCTTGATTACGCGCGCGGCTTTGGCAGCATCCTGGCCTTAAACGCAAACCGCAGCGTTCTTTGCCTGGACTACCGTCTGGCGCCTGAAAACCCCTTTCCCGCGGCGCTTGATGACGCGGTGGAGGCCTACCGGGACATGCTGCGCCGCTATCGGCCGGAGGACATCGCTTTTGTGGGCGAGTCGGCCGGCGGCGGCCTGTGCTTTGCGCTGGCGCTGCGCCTGAAGCAATTGGGCCTGCCCCAGCCGGAGAGGCTGGCCGCCCTTTCGCCCTGGGTGGACCTGAAACAATCCTCGCAAGCTTGCAGGCTCATGGAAAAGGACCTCATTTTAAGCTGCGAGGGGCTTGAGACCGCGGCCCGGTATTATTGCGGTGAAAATGATCCCCAAAATCCGCTGATCTCCCCCCTGTACGGGGAGCTTGAAGGGTTGCCCCCCTGCCTCATCATCACCGGCGGGGATGAGATCCTCCTTGCGGAAAGCGAGGCCATGCACCAGAAGCTGCTGGATGCAGGCGTTGAAAGCACGCTTCATGTGGAACCCGGCATGTGGCATGTTTATCCGCTCTACCCTGTCCCGGAGGCTCGGGAAGCCCAGGGCATGATCAGGGACTTCCTGTCAGGGCCCACCCAGTAAAGGACATGTGAATGCGCAGGTTGAAGGATCACCGTTATAACAGAAGCCAGCGGATGAAAATGCGCAAGGCCCGCCGCGGCCGCGCCAAAATGCCCTTGGCGGCAAAAGCCCTGGCTGTCCTGAGCGGCGCCCTGGCGATCACGGCCATCGTGCTTCTGATTAATTACCTGGTCTCCTGGGGCAGGATGAACAAAGAGCAGGAGGCCATGCGCGCCCTGTACAAGCAGGAGACACGCAAGCCCCCTGAAGCGACGCCTGAATCCGCTTTGCAGATCAAAACCACGCCTTTTCCGGAGGAGCCTGAGACCGCAAGGCTTGAAACCGTAACGCCTGAAAATACAGAGCAAACCGCGCAGGCGCAAGCCTTGCCCCCGGCGGAAACAGAGGAGCGCGCCTCCATGGCCGACCGCTTTGTGCCCCTGATGCGCCACAACCAGGATGTTGTCGGCTGGCTGACTTACCCGATGTTTTCCGAGATGGATTTTGCTGTTGTTCAGCGTGACAATTATTATTATATGGATCGCGCTTTTTCAGGAGAGCGCAACATTGCCGGCACCGTTTTTATGGATGAGTCCAATCAAATTCGCCCGCGGGACAAAAACCTGATTCTGCATGGCCACAACATGAAAAACGGCACCATGTTCGGCCGCCTGGCCCGCATGATGGAGCCGGCTGTCATCAAGGCCGAACCTTTTATGTCTTTTGACACCCTTTATCAGGATTCCCTCTACGTGCCCTACGCGGTCACAGTTTTCTCGGTTGATCCGCAAAACCCGCAGTATTACAATATTGTCACGCCCAATTTCGAAACGCCGGAAGAGATGGGCGAGTATGTCAACTGGCTGCGCGCGCGTTCCGTGCTGCGCTTCCCGGTTGAGATCAGCGCGAACGACAAACTGCTGACCCTGGTCACCTGCCATGGCCTGGATGAGGACGAGCGTCTGGCGGTCGCGCTGCGCGCGGTGCGGCCCGGGGAATCAACGGAGGCCATCAAGCAGGCCATCAAGCAGGACTTGGTTAAAAACTGAATCCATTTCTGAGCCGTCAGAACCTGATCGGGTTCTAATTCGTCATTGTGCCGGGAAGCATGGATGCATGATGTGGTACAATTCATTTTATGAAAGGAGGGGAGTATGCCCATGAAGAAAAACAAGCCGCATTTGGCGCCGTCTTTTGTGATGCTGGACAACGCCGCCAAGATCTATCCGGCCGCGCGCACCAGGGGCTGGATGCCCATGTTCCGCATCTCCCTCACTTTTAAAGAAGTCATTGATAAAGAATTGATGCAGCAGGCGCTGGACGATACCCTAAAACGCCTCCCCCTGTTTTCTTACCGCTTAAAGCGCGGCCTGTTCTGGTACTATCTGGAAAGCCAGGAAGCAAAGCCCAGGGTGGAGGAGGACGCGCGCAACCCCATGCTCCCCTTCAACCTTGCCGGTGAAACCCGCTTCATGTTTCGTCTCAGGGTTCACAAGCGCCGCGTCGCGCTGGAAGTCTTCCACGCGCTGACGGATGGCTATGGCGCGTCCACCTTTTTGATGACCCTGGCCGCGCGCTATCTTTCCCTGCGCGATGGCGCAAAAATCCCGCCCGGCGGATTGATCAAATGCGTCCAGGAGCAGCCCCAGAAAACGGACTGGGAGGATTCTTTCCCCAAAAACGCAGGCAAGTTCACCCGCGCCCGGAAAGAGGACAGCGCCTGGCAGCTCAGCGGGACACGGACAGAACAGGGTTTCCTGCGCGTCATCACCGGCGTCATCCCCTCAGACAAACTGCTGCTTCTTGCCCGGGAAAAGAAGACGACCGTCAACACCCTTCTGGCTGCCGTTTTGCTCCTGTCCCTGCTCACGGTCAGGAAGGGCAGCCGCAGGCGTAAAAACAAGCCGGTCAAGCTTTCTCTGCCGGTCAACCTCAGGAAATATTATGACTCAACCACCCTGCGCAACTTCTCCTTTTATGTGAATGTGCCGGTCTATCCGGGTATGGACCTTTACAGTGTGGACAAGCTGATCCCTTATGTGGGCCACTACATGGGGCTTGAAACCATGGAAAGCCAGCTCAACGCGCGCTTTACAGCCAACGTCCGGGCGGAGCAGAATTTCTTTTTGCGCCTTGCGCCGCTTTTCCTAAAAACCCTGGTGCTCAAACTGATGTACAAGGCCACGGGCGAGCGCTATGTCACCAGCACCCTGACCAACCTGGGCCGGGTGGATTTCCCTCCTGAGATGGAGGCCCGTGTGGAGCGCATGAACCTGCTTCTGGGCCCCGCGCAGAAAACGCCCCTGGGCGTTGCCGTCATCAGCGCCTGCGGCAACACGTCCATCAGTTTTTCAAAGACGATCAAAGAGAGCGAGGTGGAGCGCGTTTTCTTCACCACGCTCATTGAACTTGGTATTCCGGTTTTGATCGAAAGCAACGAACCGGACGGCGATTGATATTTGGAGGAGAACATGTCCTATTGTGTGCAATGCGGCGTGCGCCTGTCGGATGACTTAAACAGGTGCCCGCTGTGCAAAACCGAGGTGAACAACCCCAACCTGCCGGATAAAGCCAGGGAAAGCGACCAGCCGGAGCGGGTTGAGGAAATGATCGGGCGGATGGATCGCAACTACCTGCGCCAGTTGACCGTGATCATCACCATGATCCCTGTTTTGATCGTCATTCTGATCGACCTTCTGGATGGCAACGGCGTTTGGTCGCCCTATGCTGTCGGCGCCCTGGTCATGTGCTGGGTTTTCTTTGCCGTGCCGCTGGTTTACCGTTTTTCAAAGCCTTACGCGTATGTGACGCTGGACGTCCTGGCGCTTTGCGGGTATTTGGCGCTGATCGCGGCCATGACGGACGGCTTCTCCTGGTACCTGCACATCGTGCTGCCGCTTCTGGTGCTTCTTGGCGCTACGACGCTCCTTGTCATGCTGGTCTTAAGGCGGCTGGAGATGCGCAAGATCATGAAAGGCGTTTCGCTGCTCCTGATTTTATCCGTTTTTTTGGTGTTGCTTGAGGTGATTCTGGACTATGCGATCTGGCAGGAGGTGCGCCTTGGCTGGTCGGTTTACACGGTGATCCCCTTTGTGGCCATCATGTTCACAGCGCTGTATGTGGAGAACAACAAACCCCTCAAGGAGGAGATCCGCCGCCGGCTTTTTGTTTAATACTGAACTCGCTCATAAGTGCTTTGATGGGCCGGATCTTTTGCGCCTCCGCGTTGCCACGTCACCGTAACCTGCGCTCTCATCCCGGTGCGGACTTCGTCCTCCCGGGCTTAACGCTCCGGTACGGCTCCTTACCGCTCAAAGGCCTGCCTTTGAGCGAGAGGAGGGAACCCGCAGCGTACGCCTCCGCCAAGCTTGCGCGGCGGAAAGGGAGCGA
>JASGUQ010000009.1 GCA_030057655.1 Bacillota bacterium | reverse complement strand
GCGGATCTCCAAGGGAGCTTAACTTCTTCAGACGATTGCTTTCGTCAAATAATCCAATCTGTTTCATACACCCTATTTTAACAAAAATTAGCACGCCTTGCTTGTGTTTTTAGAGGTCGCCTAAAATAAGTTCAAAGAACATCAACTATTCTTTGGAGCAATTGTTAGACAGTTTTGACCTTGATACTTGTCAACAGTGTCTATCTCTCGTAAATAGATTTATACTTAATGGTGATACGGTCGACGTCATTATTGATGAACAAATAAACAAAAAGATAATAAGTATTTTTGATACACAACCCAGCAGTAATTTGATTGAACTTCTGTTGTGGATAGCGGCAATGTTTCCCGAGGTGTAGCTATGAACAAATATGAAACAGCGTATAGTGCATCGCTGGAACAAATAGAAAATTTGCTAACTAAGAAATATCAGCCATCGGAAGTTGATCTCTCAGTCAGAATAAATCTTGTTAACGAGATGCCCTCAGAATTGGATGCTTTGGACTATCTCGGGTCAATCATGTTTGGGCTTGCTGGTCTGTTTCTCGTGAGTAAAAAAGAATTTTCAACGTATTTAGAAGATATACACCATGCCGCAAGCGGATCAAGCGGTCAATATGACAAACTGCAAACTATTCTAGGTAAACTTTTGTATCACCGCGGGGATGCTATAGATCAAATTGACGGGAGTTTTGTCAATCGAAGTGGAAAAAATGCTCAAGGCATTTTTCACCGTTTATTCTGGGGGCATGATATTCTTAGTATTGAAAAAGATAATCCATTCTACTTGATGATTCAAAAAAATGGTATCTTGAAAGGAATTCTTCAAGTTGTAAGACATTTGATTGCTGATACCATGTCGCGCCAAGGATTGCCAATACCTGGCAGTTCTTTTCTTGATTACATTAAAAGCGATTCCAAAAGGTCAAATTATCTAATAGACATTGCAAAATCCTTGGCAAATGATGCAAACATAAAAATTCAAGCAGAAAAAATTTATGCTAATATATTTACAATTCGTGCTCAAGATGTTGCTTCCGGAACTGTTGTAAGTCTTCTTTCAAATGCTTATTTTTCAGCAAGAGAAATTGACGACAAAATCCGAAAAACACAGTTTCTTCTGATCTCATACTCAATAAATTTTTTCGGCGAAGCTATAATTGGCGCTCGTAAACAAGGCGGCGTTCCATACATTAACATACCTCTTGCTTCATTAATAATCTCATCGCTAATCAAGCTTTATAAACAAAACTGGAAAGAAATTTGCCAGTTGCAAGAGGATACAAATAAGTTAGCAAAGAGAAATGATGAGTTGTCAAAAGCGGTTCAGCTTGTATCAGGGGAACTCCAAGCATACAATAAATCACAAAACTATATGCGGGATTTGATCAACGCAGAAAATAATGTAAAACAATTAATGAATTTTCTTGGAGAGGATTGTGAAAACTGATGGGTACATGGTTAAAGATTCTTGTTGGGACGTTAATTGCTAGTGGAGGCGCAGTTGTTGGAGCATTGTCAAGGCAACCGGAGATCAATAGACTAAAGAGGCTTGTAAAACAATTACAAGCAGAAATTCAAAAACTTCAAGCGCTCATTGATGAACAAAACAACCAGATAAACGAATTGTTTGTTCGATATAAGGCGCTTAAAGTGTATCAAATCTTTTCGAAGATTTCTGAGCGAAAAAACATTCAAAAAGCATTGGTTTTTCAGTATGGTGCAAAAAACTATTTAGATCTACTGTTAAAACAAGTTCGAAACGAAAGTGTAGATAAAACTGACCTAACTTTTTTTCGAGCATTTGAAAAGGTTATGAATGGTGAAACGATTTCAAAAGAAGACCAGAAAACTATTCAGGTATATATTTTAACAAAGCACAAGAAGGAGATTTTTAAACTGCAGAAATGTGATGTAACACAAACGATACATGAAATAGAAAAATTCAAAACCTAACATCATTTTTGAAGCGATCATAATCATATGTTGATAGTCTCGGCCTACATTTCATGCGCCATAAGAAACTTGAGTTAAGTGTTGCTATATGAGTATCCGCATAAATGGATATGTCTCATCACTGCAGATACCGGAGGATGTAAGGACGGCAAAGAAGGCATGGTTTTGGCAGGCGCAAGCCGCCTTGCGATTGACAAATATAAAAGATAAAAAGACCTGGATAGAACAAAATCCCAGGTGGTCAAAATCAGCAAAAGCGTGTTTATTCGTCTGTCGTCACCAGTTTTTCAAGTGCTTCACGATAGCCGGCTTCTTCATGAAGGTTCACAAGGAAAGTAAGATCATCATTCGCTTTGATCAGGGTCTCCCCGCGCGGAATGATGTATTTGCCATCCCTTTGGATCGCGACAATCAGGCAGTTTTCTGGCAAATCAAGACCCTTTATGCATTGATCTGATGCCGGCGAACCGTGGTGTACAAGCATTTCAATGGTTGTCTTTTCGCCCTCGTCGGGGAGGTTTGCGGCATTGTTTTCCTTGATCTGATTTTCAAGAAGCGAGTCATAAATGGGCGCGCTTTTTAAAAGATCCGCGGTCAAGCTGGCGATCATGGCCGTTATCGCAAGGGGAAGCATGTTGTTAAAAGACCCGGTCATTTCCAGCAGCAGCACAATGCCGGTCAAGGGCGCGCGTACGATCGCCGCGAAAAAGCCCGTCATGCCTAAAATAATGATGTTGTTGATAAGCGCCGGATCAAGCCCCAAATACATGACGGCAAGTTTGCCAAACAGTGTTCCGATAATCGCGCCAAGGACCAGCAAAGGAAAGAAGATGCCCCCAGGCGCGCCCGAGCCAAAACTGATCATCGAAAACAAAAACTTAACCAAGAAAAGTATGGAAAGAAAGCCTAAACCGCCTGATAGATTCAAATGCTCCATCGCAGCATGGCCCCCTCCCAAGACAACAGGAAACACAAGGCCCAAGAAACACGCGAGGAGAAAGGGAATAATAACCCGGAAGCGGATGCTGGAAACCTTTTTATAGAGCTTTTGTGTTTTTAGCAACACGAGGTTATACAATGAACCGGCACATCCCAAGATGATGCCGAGCAAGCAAACCATCCAATAAGCGTTCACGGGAATAGCATCCTGGATGGGAAAATGAAGAACGGGAGCAGTGCCAAAAACAAACCTTGCCATAGAACCTGCTACGATGGTGGATACCATGGTGGCGAGCATGATGCGCGGCGATATGTATTTAAATATTTCCTCCATGACAAATACGACGCCGGCAAGCGGAGCATTGAAAGCGGCGGCCAGCCCGGCGCCCGCGCCGCTGGCGATCATATATTTGCGTTCGGTATGCGTGTCACATAATTTGTTGCCAAGACCTTCCGCGACACAGGCACCGAGCTGGATTGACGGCCCTTCGCGTCCAACTGACAGCCCGGCCAAAACGGAGAGCGCCCCTCCAAAAAATTTTGACCATAGGGTATTGAACCAGTTAAAGTTGAAATGGCCAAGAATAATTCCTTTTACCTGCGGGATACCGCTTCCGCTGATTGCCCGATTCTTTTTAACAAGCGTGCCGACTCCATACCCTGTTATACCAAGGACGATCAAGACAAGGGGAAGCAGGACAAGGTTGTTTTTTAAATATCCGTAAAGTTGAAAAGAAAGCGACTCCATTTTGCCCAGGACAAACCGGTACGCCATGACGATCAGCGCCACAGCAAACCCGACCAATGCGGATTTCCATAATATTGATATACGCTGGCTTTCGATATTCAATTCTTTCAGATAATCATTCTTGTTGTTTTTCATATCCGAATCACCCTCTAACTTTATCAATATTGAGACTTATTATACTACAACAAGCGGCTTCACTGCGAGTTTAATAAAAATAACTAAAGATTGCAATTAACTCAAACGCCTTTCTCCTCCGTGCCACAAGATGCCAAGACGAGCGGGCTTTGGTAAATCCCCATCTTTTCTTGCCCTTTTCCTGCACCTGGCTTATACTGTCCCTTAAGAAGGGCAACCATGAAACAAACATTTGAGGTAACAATCAATGACTCAAAAAGGGAATGAAGCCAAGCCCGCGACGCGCATCGGCAAGGTGGTGCGCGAGGAGAAGGACGGCGTGATGGTCCGGTTTGAACGGCCTGAATCCTGCACAGGTTGCGGGGCCTGCCCGCGTGGCCAGCAGAAGACCACCACCGTTTTTGCGCTGGGAACGGCCAAGGTTGGCGACATTGTGTCCATCCAGATGCCGGAAGGGGAAGGCGGAAAAGCCGCCTGGCAGAACTATGCGCTGTATGGCCTGGGTTTTGCCTGCGGCCTGCTGACGGGCTATCTGGTCAGCGACACGGAGCTTGCGATGGTTGGGGGCGGTGTTCTGGGCATGGTTTTGGCCGGCTTTGTCCGCCTTGTGATTGATAAACGCAAAGGGAAAAAGGACCTTGGCCCGGCCAAAGTCCTTCTGGTCAATGAGGAGCAGGTGCTGGCAAAGTATCAGAAACTGTCCACCTGCCCCAAGGCAACTGCCTGGAAAGACATGATGAAACAGGAATAATCAGGCGCCGTTACTTTTTGTAGCGCCCTTTCAGCTCGTTTAAGATATCCTTGATCTCGATGCCCATGTCGGCCATCAGGACTAGGTTGTGATAGAGCAGGTCCGCCATTTCGTAGATTGTTTCTTTTTTGCTGTCCCCCTTGGCGGCGATGACCACCTCGGTGGACTCCTCCCCGACTTTTTTCAGGATCTTGTCCCGGCCCTCCCTGAACAAATAGCTTGTGTATGATTTTTCGCCTGGATTGGCCTTGCGGTCCAGGATCAGGTTATAGAGATTGTCTAAAGAAAATCCATCGCCCTTTTCCGCGTTTTCATAGACAGTGCTAAAAAAGCAGCTTTCCGCGCCTGTATGGCAGGCGGGGCCGTCCTTGTCCACATAGATCAGGAGGGCATCCAGATCGCAGTCCGCGACGATCTTGCGGATGTGCTGGTAGTTGCCGCTTGTTTCGCCTTTGAGCCACAAAGCCTGCCTGCTCCTGCTGTAAAAATGGGTCAGGTTCTTCTCCATGGACAGCGCGAGGCTTTCCTTGTTCATGTAGGCGAGCATCAGGACAGCGCCGCTGTCCGCGTCCACCACAATGGCGGGGATGAGGCCGCGCTCATCGTACTTTAAGCTGTCAATATCAATTCCTGTTATTTTCTCCAGTTTCATTTTGATCTCCTTTATGCTGACCAGATCGTAGTGGAAGATGGACGCCGCGAGAGCGCCGGTGACCTTTTTATTATTTTGGAAAACCTCAATAAAATCCTCAGCCTTGCCCGCGCCGCCTGAGGCGACGATGCCGCAGGATACATTTTCAGAAAGATCCGCCAGCATTTGAAGGTCGTAGCCTTCCTTCATGCCGTCGGTATCAATGGAGTTGATGACGACAGAGCCAACGCCCAAGGCGGCGGCCTTTTCTATCCATTCCTTGGCGTCAAGGCCGGTGTCTTCCTTGCCGGCGCCCAGGAAGACATGGTATTTGTCCCCCACCTTTTTGGCGTCCACCGAGAGGATCAGGCTGTCAGCGCCGTATTTCTCGCTGACCTCTTTGAGCAAGCCGGGGTTTTTGACCGCGGCGGAATTGATGCTGAAATGCCGGACGCCGAGCGCATACAACCTGTCGCAGTCAGCCAGGGTCCTGATGCCGCCGCCCACGACCAGGGGAATGTTTACAGACTTCAGTATTTTTTCAATTTTGTCATAGAAAATTTCTTTGTTGTCAACCGTCGCCCCGATGTCGTAAAACACGAGGTAGTCGGCCCCGTCTTTCTCGTATTTTTGCCCCAAAAGGACAGGGTCATCAGAGACCACATTGATGTCCTCAAACTTGACCCCTTTGACGACCTTGCCGTCCTTGATGTCCATGCAAGCGAAAATGCTCTTATTTTTCATATTTGACCGCCTCACTCAATTTGATGTCCCCTGTGTAATAGGCCTTGCCGATGATGGCGCCATAGAGACCAAGGTCTGTTATTTTTTGAAGCTCGGCCATGTTGTGGATGCCGCCGGAGGCGATGAGGTCCGCGTCTGTGAGTGTTTTCAGTTCCTCATAAAGGGCGATGTTGGTCCCCTTCATCGCGCCGTCCTTGGAGATGTCGGTGGCGATGATGGTGCGGACGTTCAGGGCGTTCAGCTTTCCGCAAAAGTCATTTAATGAAACGCCTGTGGATTTTCTCCAGCCGTGGGTCCTGACGACACCGTTCATCACATCAAGGCCGACAGCGATCTTCTCCCCATATTTTTTCAATAAATTTATGAGGAGGTCTTCATCCTCGATCGCCGCGGTGCCCAGGATGATCCGGTCGATACCGATACCCAGGTATTTTTCTGCCTGTTCCATGCTCCTGATGCCGCCGCCCAGCTGGATGAAGATGTTAGAACTCTCGCGGATCTTTTCGATCATGCCGTAGTTTCTGTTGTCGCCGCTTTTCGCGCCCTCCAGGTCCACCATGTGCATGTGGGAGATGCCGTTCTTTTCAAAATCCCTGACGATCTCCAGAGGGTTATCGGAGTAGACAGTCATCTGCTCATAATCGCCCTTCAGCAGCCTGACAGCCTTGGAATCGTACAGGTCGATGGCCGGAAAGATGTACATCACAGCACCCCTTTGGTCGAGGGGATGTCGTCATGCCCGTCCAGCGACACCGCCATCTGCGCGGCTTTGGCAAAAGCCTTGAAGATGCTTTCAATCGCGTGGTGGCTGTTGCCGCCGTCCAGAAGCCTGACATGGATGTTGCACTTGGCGCCGCGGGCAAAGCCCCGGAAAAACTCTTCCACAAGTTCGGTGTCAAAATCCCCCACCTTTTCTGAATGAAAAGCCGCTTTAAAGACGGTGTACTCCCTGCCTGAAAAGTCCAGCGCCACCAGGGACAGGGCCTCGTCCATCGGGATCGTGGCGGAACCGAACCTTTTGATGCCCCGCTTGTCATTGAGGGTCTTCAAAAAGGCCTCGCCCAGGACGATGCCCACGTCTTCCGTGGTGTGGTGATAATCCACATCGACGTCCCCAACGGCTTTTATTACAAGGTCAAACCGGCCGTGTCGGGCGAAGCTGGACAGCATATGGTTTAAAAAACCTGCTCCCGTGTCGATTTTAGACTGGCCTGTGCCGTCCAGGTTCAGGCTTAAGCTGATGTCGGTCTCGCCGGTTTTTCGTGAAATGTCCGCCTTTCTCATCATTGACCCGCCTCCCTTAAAATGTTGTCAAACGCATCTGCCAAAAGCATCATATCTTCCATTTTTCCGATGCTGATCCGGATAAAATCGGTCAGAAGACCGGTGTCAAAATGCCTGACCAGGAAACCCTTTTCCCTGAGCTTTGTATAGAGCGCTTTTCCCTTGATGCCCGGATGTTTGGCAAAGACAAAGTTCGTGGAGGAATCCAGAACCAGGAAGCCCTTCTCCCTGATGGCGCTTGTGAAGGCCTCCCGCGTTTCAATGACCTTGCTTATCGTTTTTTCAAAATGCTCCTGATCTTCCATGGCCCCAATCGCCATGGCTTCAGAGATGCGGTTCACATTGTAAGGGTTGATGGAATATTTGATCTTTTTCAGGTCGCTGATGTTCTTCTCATGGCTGATGGCAAAGCCCACCCGTGCGCCCGCCAGCTGGCGCGCCTTTGAAAAGGTCTGGACGACAATCAAATTGTCATATTTCTCAACCAGCCTGATGCAGCTTGTCCCGCCAAAATCCACATAGGCCTCGTCAACCACGACCAAAGAATTTTGATCGGCCTTCAGGATCCTCTCGATATCGGAAGGCTCCATCTTGAGGCCGGTGGGCGCGTTGGGGTTGGCGATGATGATATTGGCGTTTCCTTTGGTATAGTCATCCAGATCAATGGTAAAATCGGCTTTTAAAGGCACCTCGCGGTAGTTGACGCCGCAAAAACCCGCGTACACCCGGTAAAACCCGTAGGTGATGTTGGGGAAAAGCAGCGGCTTTTCACCGGTAAAGAAACCCGCGAAGATAAAATAGAGCACCTCATCAGAGCCGTTGGTGATGATGACCTGGTTTTGGTTCACATGGTGGTATTTGGCGATCGCTTCGGCAAGGCGGGAGTTTTCCGGGTCTTGATAAAGGCGGGTCTTGCTCAACTCTGCCTGCGCGTATTTTCGAGCCTTTTCAGACGCCTCATAAGGGTTCTCATTGGTGTTGAGCTTGATGTAGTTTTGGTCACTCATCTGCTCGCCGGGCGTGTAGGGCTTTAAGCCTGAATAGATTCTGTTTAAATAACTCATTTGATCCTCTCCCTGACGCTGTTCGCGTGCGCGGTCAGGCCCTCTTTTTCAGCGAAATAGATGATCGCTTCCGCGTCCTTTTTGAGGGCTTCCCTGGTGTAGAAGGAAAACTGGGTCTTTTTGACAAAATCGTCCACGGACAGCGGGTTCGCGAACTTTGCGGTGCCTGAAGTGGGGAGGGTGTGGTTGGTTCCGGAGAAATAATCGCCGGTGGGCTCCGGCGTGTACGCCCCCAAAAAGACGGAGCCGGCGTTTTTGACCAGGCTGAGGTCGGAAAGCGGGTTTGCGGTCATCAGCTCCAGATGCTCCGGCGCGATCTGATTGGACAGGTCAAACATCTGCTGTTTGCTGTCACAGATGACGATCAGGCCCTGTTCCTCAATCGACCTGCGCGCGATCTCTTCTCGTAACAGATTTGGCAGTTGAACTTCAACTTTTTCCTGAACCTGTTTGGCAAGCTCCCGATCGGTGGTCAGCAGGATGGATCTTGCGTATGCATCGTGCTCTGCCTGGGACAGAAGGTCCGCGGCAATGAAATCCGGATCCGCGCCTTGTTCAGCGATGATCAGGATCTCAGATGGTCCGGCCACCATGTCGATGCCGGCGACGCCTGATACCTGCCTTTTTGCCTCAGCCACATAGCGGTTTCCGGGACCGACGATCTTGTAGACGTTTTCGATGCTCTCGGTACCATAGGCAAGCGCCGCGATCGCCTGCGCGCCGCCGGCCTTGCAGACTTTGCTGACGCCTGCGATCTGCGCGGCGGCCAGGATCAGCGGCGAAATCCTGCTGGCCTTGTCCGGCGGGGAGACCATGGTGATGTTTTCGCATCCGGCAATCCTGGCCGGGATGACCGTCATGAGCACCGTGGAGGGATAGACCGCCGTGCCGCCAGGCACATAGAGGCCAACCCGTTCAATGGGCGTGAATTTCTGACCCAGAATCTTCCCATCCTGTTCAAAAACGATGAGGTCATCCCTCTTTTGTTTTTCATGGAATTTGCGGATGTTTTCAGCAGCAGTTTTAAGAACCGATATAAACTCCCCATCAACTGATTTGATGGCTGCGTCCATCTCGGCGTCTGAAACCTCAAAATCATCCACATGAACGCCGTCAAATTTCGCGGTATAGGCACGAAGCGCCTTGTCCCCGTTTGCCCTGACATCCGCGATGATCCCAGCGACGGTCTTGGTGAGATTTTCGTCGATGGTTTCAGTCAGGCCCTGTTTGAAATTGATCTCGTTGACAGATTTGATCTTAATCATTTTTCGCGTCCTTTAAGCTGTTCAGCAAGTCCAAGATCCGGCTGATTTCTTTATTTTTATAGGTGTAACTGACCTTGTTGGCGATGTATCTGGTGCTGATGGAAACGATCTCCTCAAACACGGTCAGGTTGTTTTCTTTCAGCGTAGTGCCGGTCTCGACGATGTCCACGATCACATCGGAGAGCTTGACGAGGGGAGCGATCTCGATGGAGCCGTGGAGGGTGATGATGTCCACGGTCTTACCGGAGCTGCGGAAAAAATCCCTGCTGATGTTGGGGAAGATGGTCGCGACTTTGAGATGGTTTTTCTCATGATAGGGAAAATCCCTTTTCCCAGCGACGCAGATCCTGCATTTGCCGATGCCCAGGTCGCAAAGCTCATACACATTGCTCTTGTTTTCAAGAAGGATGTCGCGGCCGACAAAACCGATATCCGCCGCGCCGTATTCCACATAGGTCGCCACATCGGAGGGCTTGACCAGAAAGTAGGTGAAGCCATTTTTCTCGTCGCAAAACACCAGCTTTCTGCTCTCCTGCATGATCTCATCATAGCTGTAGCCGATTTTGCTTAAAATATCGTAAACTTTTTGTCCCAGCCTTCCTTTTGGAAGGGCTATTTTTAAGCCGCCGTTCATCACAGACTCCCCTTGTCCTCAATTTTTTCCAGATAAATCGCAAAGCCTGAGGCCAGGTAGCTTGCGTCCTTTGTTTTGACCAGGTTGCTGTATTCCCCGCCTCTTAATACTTCAGAGGAGGCCCCCGGAATGATGCCGACAAAGCTGATCCTGTCGTAATACCTCAGGCCCTCGGGCGCTGAGAAATCAAGATAGACTTCGGTCTTCAGACCGCGGTCCTCTAGGTAGCGATAAAGGCCTTTTAAGTATGCCATGTTCTCAGAGAAGTCCTCATCATCCAGCAAATTCTCAAGTTCCTCAATCCCCTTTTTCAAAGGCAGGTGCAAGGAAAGGAGGCGGATTAAGATCTCCCTGTATTTTTGATCGGTGTTGTTTTCTGCCAGAATTTCTTCTAACAGCATGAGGTTTTTGTTTTGAAACGCGGCAAAAACCCTGGAATAGGCTTTGCCCAGCCCCGCAATTTCAATCAGCTTCTGAAAAATGCTGTTGTCAGACACCAGAAGGACGGGCTGATCGTCAAAGAACAGCAGGGATATTGCCGCCAGGAAGATCAGGCTGAACATGTCCTCGTCCGAAAGCCTGCCGATGACCTCCACGCCGAACTGCAAGATCTCCTGAAAATTGCCGGACGCGTTGGGCGCGCGGTAGACATTCTCGCTGTAATAAAGCTTGTGTTTGTCAACAGCCGTATCCAGATTTTTGATGATCGACAGGGTGATGTCAGGTTTTAAGGCCATGAGCGTGCCATCCCTGTCCGTAAAATAGAGGATGTTCTTGGAGGAGAGAAAATCCATGTTCTTCAGATAATAGCTGTAGGGCTCAAAAGTCTTCATCTGATAAAGGGAATAACCCTGGGAAGAAAACAGCTCCCTGAGCTCAAAGGATAAGATTTCCTTCTGTGTGAATAATTCTTTTTTGAACATGCTTAGATCCTCTCCTCAATCTGCCTGTATCCGCCCCTGCCAAATTGGATGCAGCGGCTGACCCTTGTGATGGTGGAGTTGCTGGCGCCGGAGATGACCCCCACTTCCTGGTAGGTCTTGCCCTTTAGAAGGAGCAAGGCGACCTCCAGCCTTTGGGGGATGTCGATCAGCTCCTTCGCGGTGAAGATATCTTCAAAAAACTTATCGCACTCTTCTTTGTTTTGAAGCGAGAGGATAGCGCTGAAAAACATGTCCAGGTTCTTGTCCCTCTTGCTGATTTCGGCATTGTTTGTCCCCATTGATCTCCCTTTCTTTAACCTGGTTGTCCTGCCCTGCTTCGTTGCACCGCCGCGCCGGTGTGATGGAGTAATGGAAATATAGCATGATTTGTTTTTGCTTGTCAAGGGTTTGCTCAAAGAAAATATTATCAAGAGCGATCTGTGCAAAATGTTGATCTTCTCCAAGACCTCTCATCAAACTTTAGGTCAACACGATGCAAGTCCTGTGTGCTATAATCGATTTATAAAAAAAATTTACACGACCAGGAGGCATTGAGCATATGGGTTACAAGAACAATCAGACAGGGTATCGCAGCGGATTGCTGGAAAGCCGCGCTGTTGTAGAGCCGGGAAGATTTGCCCTTCTCCCCCATGACGGTCTGGTCCGGAATGTGATACCGGGGTTTGAAAACGTCAATATCACAATCCTCGCCTCCCCCAGGCTTGGGGCTTCTTTCTCGGATTTTATCTGTGAGTTTTTGGAGGGCGGGAAAAATGAACTTGGCTTTGGCGGGGGAGGAATAGAGACCTTTGTGTATGTGCTATCAGGGAAACTGGAAGTCAGCGACGGCTATGAGACCTTTGTGCTTGAAAACGGCGGCTACGCTTTCTTTCCCGCGGGCGAATTGATGTATTTTAAAAACGCTCAAAGCGGGATGACGGAAGCCTTCCTATATCAAAGGCGATATGAAGCCCTTGAAGGGCACAAGGCGCACAGGGTGGTTGGCAATATAAATGATCTGCGTCCGAAAGCGTATGAGGGCATGTCCGACGTCCTGTTGTGGGATCTTCTGCCGGCAGATGATCTGGGCTTTGATATGAACATGCACATCCTCTCTTTTGAGCCGGGCGCATCGCATGGCTATGTGGAAACGCATTATCAGGAGCATGGCGCCTATGTGCTATCCGGCCAGGGCATGTATAATCTCAACAACCAATGGTACCCTGTTGAGAAGGGGGATTATCTTTTTATGGGGGCTTACTGCCCGCAATGCGCGTACGCGGTGGGCCGCAAGGAGCCATTTGTGTATATCTATTCCAAGGATGCCAACAGGCATCCGGGGGTGTGATGATTTTATTTGATGGTCATTGCAACTGAAAAAGTGAAAACAGATGCTTCCGTACCTGAACGAAACAAGGTTTAACCCGCTAAACAACCGTCAGTATAAAATGGACTGCAGAGTGCAAAACGACAGATAGATTATGGCATTGTCTTAAGTCGTACTTTGTGAGATATACGGTCAATCACTTTTCTAACAACCAAAACTTTCTGCCTACTCCAAATGTACCTTTTTCACGCGTTTCAAAGCCTAACGATTCGCAGTATTTTATATATTCACGCTCTAAAGCAGGATTATTTGAAGGTTTACTGCCCATAATTCTTTCGATTGCTTTGTTTGTTTCTCTGCCATTTCTATAGCAGAGGTTCTTTTCGTGATTATACATTGAATTGCCAGAGTAACCGCTAAATTTACTCGGATAGAATTTATATGAGTTTGAATCTTTCACAGCCACAAAGCAAATTCCTCTTTTAATCAGATTAATGGCATAAGTATATTCAGGATCAACCTTTAAATTAAGGTATCCATCCAGTGTTTGAAAATTTTTCAAGAGTTCACTTAACTCAGAAACTAAATGATTTGACCTTAAAATATTACTCATAGTTAGCATACCTTTCTTTTATTTCGCCATATAACTTTGCTTATTATATCATGTTTTCCTGTTCTTTATATCATTTGTTCCACGTCCCATTTTGAAATCGAAATGCTATCCTTCCCTGATGAAAGTGAACAAATGAGCACAAAAATCACTCCTTTATTGAATCCCCTTGTAAAAGGCTAACTGTTTTCCTATCGGCATTCCCTCCAGTGGAACCGACACATTTTCAATCTGTTCAACAATGAATTCTCTATATTTTTCTCCAGCCAATAAAACAAAATCATCTTTTCTTAAATCTGTTTTGTTAGAAAGTGAATCAAGCACATTTGCTGCCCAAGCTTTGCGCTCCGCAATTGTTTTATTGTTTAGAGTCTCATTATATGGTTCGATTATTTCTGTTTCTTCAACAAGTCCATATTTTGCAGATAAAATGAATATCTTGTCTGCACCAAGTTTTTTTGCATAGCGATATGCACCTTTGAAAAGAGGACTGTCATACAAATCTTTAGCAGGTAAAGGAATGTTTTGTTTCTTAGCAACACACGAAATGAGAACAACTCGCATATCAACACCTCAAATCCCAAAAATAAAAAATATTAGCAATTCATGGACACCATGCGCTGTAAACGCTTGGATATATGTTGATAGAGACGACAAGGGTTTCCCTTAGAATAAGTCTGCTGCGCCCTGCCGGCTCTTCAACTTATTCCGCCCAAGATATTGTCTGCCAGATGGCTTCCCCCTCATTGGCCTGGGGAGCGCCCGGGGTGCTGCGGCCCTGTTGCAGGTAGGTTTTCAGGGTCAGTTTCATGTCCTGAACTCTTTCAGGGAATTGGTCAAGGAGGTTGTGCTGCTCTGCCACATCCTCCGCTAAATTAAAGAGCTGAAAGCGCGGCGCGTCCTGGGGCTCCTGGCCGGGCTGGGGGCTGGACCAGCCGCCGGAACCGGGACAGAGGGCCAATTTGTAGTCTCCGCGCCGGAGGGACAGGGAACCGTCAATGCTTTGGTGCACCAGGTCCTGCCGGACCTCGTCTGCCTTGGGATCCTTCATCAGGGGCAGGATGGACACGCTGTCCTCCCCCTGGTTGTCCAGCAGTTTGATCCCCAGCAGGTCTGCCAGGGTGGCCATCAGGTCGCTCAGGCAGACCAGGCGGTCGCAAGTTTCACCTTTTGGCATCCCCTTCGGCCATTCCATGATTAGGGGCACCCGATGCCCGCCTTCATAGATGTCGGCTTTCATCCCGCGGAAGACGAAACTGGGGTTGTGGCCATGGAATTTAAGCTCTTCAAAGTCCGCCATGGGCGAGCAGCCGTTGTCGGAGGTGTAGATGAGCAACGTGTTTTCTGCAATGCCCAGTTCCTTTAGTTTATTCCGCACCCTGCCCAGCACATCATCGCAATGGAGGACAAAATCCCCGTAGGCGTTGGTGCCGGACTTGCCCTGGAAGGCCGGGGCGGGAAAAATGGGCGTGTGAGGCGCGGGCAGTGCAAAATACAGGAAAAACGGGCCTTCCCGCAGCTCCTCCAGCGTATCAAGCGCCCTGTCTGTCAGCACATCCAGCACCTGCTGATGATCAAAGTCCGGAGCACAGGGGCCTTCCCTGAAAAACTGCTTGCCTTGTCCGCTGAAAACCCGGTCAGGATCCGGGGCAGCGGTGAAACGGTCGTTTTCAATGTAGGCATAGGGGGGCATATCCAGGGAGGCGCTGATGCCGAAGAAAGAATCAAAGCCATGGGCGTTCGGCCCGTTTTGGATGGGTTTCATGTAATCCACCCCCGGGCTGTGCTCAAAGCCATCTTTCTCTGCAAAATCAGGGGTTTTGGCAAAATCCATGCCCAGGTGCCACTTGCCAACAGCGGCGGTGCGGTAGCCCTGATCCTTTAACAAGCTGGCCACCGTGGCCCGCCCCTGCTCGATCAAAGGCGGAGAAAACCCGCCGATGACATGGGACTTCAAGCGGGAGCGCCAGTTGTACCGCCCGGTCAGAATGCTGTAGCGGGAGGGGGTGCACACGGCGGAGGAAGCGTGGGCATCGGTAAAAACCACGCCGTTATGCGCCATGGCGTCAAAATTGGGCGTACGGAACGCAGCGCGCGGGTTCAGGGCGCTCACATCCCCATAGCCCATGTCATCGGCCAGGATGTAAACCACATTGGGTTTTCTGTTCATGTTCAGATTACCTCACACATGTGGCAGACAGGCAACAGCCTGTCTGCCACAGACTGTCAAAAACTATATTCAGGGAGGTATCGGAGGGTGAAACCCTCCGATGGTAATCTGCGACAGCGACATGCGCGGTGTCGCAGGTTTGGGCTTTAGACCAAACATTCCGCGAATTTCTGCCGACCGGGAGCATCAGCGAACAGGCAGAAATTCCCGTTCTTCCCAGATCAAAGAAGTGTCCGCAGACACTTCTTTGACACGCAAAGGCAGGCTGTTGCCTGCCTGCCGGGATAAATAAACTATTGGTCCAGGCCGTAATTGTTGTCCTTGGTCCACCCATTGTCTGCCATGATCTGGTCAACAACCGTATCAAAGGACTCGTTCAGGTAGCTTGCGTATTCATCCAGGGACATGCTGCCCTCCAGGAACATTTGCCCGCCGCGGTGGAAGTAATCCCGCCATTCGTTGCTGATGCCGGTGTAGTAGGCCACGCGCAGGGCATCCTCCACGATGATAAAGCCCTTCAAGCGCTCCGGCAGCACCGTGCTGGTGGCCAGGGGCAGGCGGTCGATGGCCTCGGTAAAGGCCAGCTGCACTTTGGGGGAACCCATGTACTGCACAAAATCAATGGCGGCTTCCAGCTTTTTGGCATCCGCCTCACAAGCCTTGTTGATGCCGAAGATGATATCCGGCTGCCCGCCCAGCACCACGGACTGGCCCATGGCGAAATCATACTGATCCTTGGAGACGGCCGGAACCGGCATGACGCCGATTTCAAAGGCGCCGGCAATGGCGTCGGTGAAGGAGGTCAGCACAGTGGACATGCCCTGCACCATGGCCACCTCGCCGCGCTTGAACATGTCAAAGGCAGTGCTCTGGTCCAGCCCGTTGTAGTCGCTGGTCCAATACTGGGAGAACTCCTTGAGCAATTCAAAGGTGGGCTTCAGGTGGTCACTTTCAAAGGAGAGGGTGCCTTCCTTAAAGGCTTTCACAATTTCCTTCAGCTCCGCATAGGTGTTGCCGGAAACGTCAATGTCTTTCAGCTGCTGGTGGTTCAGCTGGTTGGAGAGGGAGTTGGAGAACCACAGCCAGGACAGGTCGCCATAGCCGGCGTTAGGGAAACCAAAGGGGACAAAGCCCGCGTCCTTTAACTTCTGGCATACGACCATGTACTCTTCCCAGGTCTGAGGAACGCTGACGCCGGCCTTATTAAACATATCCTGGTTGTAGAAGATGCGAACCACCTGGCTGGTGGTGGGGTAGCCGGGCACAACATCTTCCGAGAGGTACATGCGCTGGAGAATGTACTCCGGCAGGGTGTCCTTCCAGGGCTGGCCCGGGTCATAGGCGCTGGGGGCGCTGTACAGGTCCGCGAAATTGTAAAGATAGCCCGCGTCATAATCCACGGTCATGTCATAGAGGATGCCGGAATAAACATCAGGCCCCTTGCCTGCCGCAAACTGGGTGGCCAGCCAGGTGCGGTAGTCGGCGGAGATGTTGTTAAACTGGATGGTGATGCCGGTCGCTTCCTCATAGTCCTTGATAACCTGGGCGGTGACAGCGTTGGCTTTTTCGTCCGTGCCCAGGTCCTGGGCAAAGACCAGGGTGATGCCAGAATAATCCTTTTTGGGGGCTTCCGCCCAGGCAGAGCCCGCAAGCAAGGACAGGATCAGGGTCAGGATCAGGAAACGGGAAATGGTTTTCATGGTAGACCTCCTTTGTTGCTTGGTATTGGTATAGACAGCCTTTGGAGCGTGTTTTCAGGTAAACTCAACCCTTAACAGCGCCCTGGCTTAAACCCTCAATAAAGTACTTGCTGGAAAAGCTGAACAGCAGGATGATGGGCAAAGAGGCGCACACATAGCCCGCAAACAGCACCCCTTTTCCGTAGTAGGTGTCCCGGACCAGGCTGGTGAGGGCCACGGCGATCTGGCTGGTGGCTTCACTGGAGGACGCGACCAGAGGCCAGATGTAGTTGTTCCAGGAACTAAGGCCGGTCATGATGATGACAGTGGCAAGAATGGGCTTGGACATGGGCAAAACAATATACTTCAGCGTGTGCCGGTCGCCCGCGCCGTCAATGGTAGCCGCCTCAAACAGGCTTAAAGGGATGCCTTCAATAGATGAGCGGAGCAGGAAGGTGCCCATCGCCACCTGGTAGGCCGCGGGCACCAGGATCAAGGCCCAGTAGGTATCAAACATGCCCAGGTTGACGATCTGGATGAACTGGGGAATCAGCAGCACAAAGCCCGGGATCATCAACAGGGCGATCACGCCAAAGTAAAGCGCTTCCTTCAGGAAGAAACTGAACCTGGCAAAGGCATAGGCCGCCAGCAGGGATACCAGGCAGGTGATGATGATGATGGCCGCTGTCACCAAAAGGGAGTTGAGCATGGGCCGCACGACCTGCGGCCAGGCCTTGGCATAGGTTTCAACCTCAGGAGGCAGGGGCAGGCTGAACGGCGCCTGCACAATGCCGGTCTCATTTTTGAAGGAGTTGATCAGCATCAGATAAAACGGCAAAAGGGTGAGCGCCACCAGCAGCCCCAGCAGCAGACGGCTCATGACCGCGCCGGCATCAACAGGCCTTTTATTTCTTCTTTCCATCTTAACCTCCCGGCTCCGTGCTCTTCAGGAACTTCTGGTTGATGGCCGTCACCACCATGATGATCAGGAACATCACCACGCCAATGGCGGCGGAATAGCCAAACTTCCGGAAGCTAAAAGCGCTGTCGTACAGCAGGATGGAAGGCACCAGGGTTGCGGTGCCAGGCCCGCCCTTGGTGAGGATGAACACCATTTCAAACACCTGCATGCCGTTGATGACCGCCAGGGTGATCAGCAGCTTCTGCTGGCTGGCCAGCAAGGGCAGGTCGATCTTGAAAAAGCGCTGAAACACATTGGCGCCGTCAATTTTTGCGGCTTCAAACAGCTCCCCTGAGATGCTCTGCAAGCCCCCATAGTACAATAAGAAGGCTAAGCCGGAGATCCAGGGGAAACCCACCAGAACAATGGAGAAGAAGGCCGTTTTGCTGCTGCCCAGCCAGGGGGACACGAGGCTGTGCAGGCCCAAACTTTCCAGGACGGAGTTCAAAAGGCCCGTATCGCCGGAAAGAATCCATTTCCAAAGCAGGATCACCACCACCCCCGGCACCACCATGGGGAAGGTCAGCATGGTGCGAACGCTGTACTGGGCGCGCCTGGAGCGGACCGCGAACAGAAGCTCCGCCGCAAGAAGGGGCGTGGTGAGGGTGATGACAATGTTGGCCAGGCAGAATTTCAGGCTGTTCATCAGGGCGATGCCCAGCTGCCTGCTGGAAAGCAAATCCGTATAGTTCTTCAAGCCAATGAACTCGTTGACATTGCCCCCGTTCCATTTGAAAAAGGATTTGATGATGGCGTTAAAGAAGGGAATGTACTTGAACGTCACCATCAAAACATAGATGGGAAGCAAAAACAGATATGGTTTCAAAATTGCCTGCCAGCTTCGCCGACGATAAGGGGATAGTGTTGGGTTTTTCTGCAAATCTCCCACCTTCCTTTATGGTTGTATGGTTAAAGAATGCCGCATGGTTAACACAATGGCTATCATGATGTAGAACGGTTTAAAACGGTTTTATCATAAAGCTTCTGCCTTTCCTTGTCAAGAAAGGGAGAAAATCTGCTATTATATTTTTGAGACGCCCATCATGTTGACAATCAGTTCATTGACCTTGGAACTGACGGTCATATGGGAATCGTTTTTAACACCTATACTGATGAAAATCAAAAAATCATAGATGGTGTTCAAGAGTATTTCAGGTAAGCTCTGTCACAGGTCATAGTACAGCGCGAATTCAGCGGGATGGGGCATGCGCTCCACACTTTCCAGTTCAGCGCGTTTGCGCTTGATCCATTGCGAAATGAGCCTCTCGGGGAAAACGCCGCCTGCCGTCAGGTAGGCATGGTCTTTTTCAAGCGCGTCCAGCGCTTCGCCAAGCGACTTGGGCAGGCCGCCGATCTTTTTGCGCTCTTCTTCCGGAAGATCAAACAAATTGAAGTCATAGGGACCCCAGCCGTTTGCCTTTGGATCAATGCGGTTTTTAACGCCGTCAAGCCCCGCCATCAGGATGGCTGCCAATGCGTAATACATGTTGCAGGTCGCGTCGGGGTTGCGCAGCTCAAAACACTTGTCCTGGGGCGATTTGGCATAGGCCGGGATGCGGATGACCGCGGAACGGTTGGCGGTCGCGTAGCCCACGGTGACGGGCGCTTCAAAGCCCGGCACCAGGCGTTTGTAGGAGTTGGTGGAGGGATTTGTGATGCCGCATAAGGAGGATGCATGCTTCAGGATGCCGCCGATGAACCACAGCGCGGTGTCGCTCAGATGTGAGTAACCGTTTTCGCTGTAGAAAAGGTTGCTGCCGTCCTTAAACAGCTGCATATGGACATGCATGCCGCTGCCTGCTTCGCCCCTGACAGGCTTGGGCATCAGGGTCGCCGTCTTCCCTGCCTGGACGGCGGCGTTCTTAATAATGTACTTGGCGATCATGGCCTTGTCTGCCGTGCGCGTCATGCTATCGTATTCCACCTCGATCTCCTGCTGGCCGCAGCCGCCGACTTCGGTGTGATGGTATTTGACCTTGACCCCCCATTCCTCCATCAGAAGGCACATTTGGCTTCTCAGATCCAGGTTCGTGTCATGCGGCGGTGCCAGGTGGTAGTTTCCCTTGTGCGGAACGATGTAACCCGAAGGAAACTGGCCGGAGTTCCACTCCGCGTTTTCGGCGTCCACTTCATAAAACACCCTGTTGGGGAGGGTTTCAAAGCGCATGGAATCAAACAGGTAGAACTCGTACTCCGGCCCGCAGATCATTTGATCCGCAACCCCCAGGGAACGCATGTATTCCTCAGCGCGCAGCGCCACATTGCGCGGGTATTGGTCAAACGGCTTGTTTTCCTTGTCGCCAATCGTCATCACGTCCCCCATCATGGATAAGGTTTTGACCTGCGCGAAGGGATCAATGACGGCGCTTTCCAGATCGGGAATGAAGACCATGTCGCTGTTTTCGACCGAGGCGTAGCCGTAGTTGGAGCCGTCAAAACCGATGCCGTAGCGCATCGTGTTTTCCGTCAGCCTGTCCACCGGGAAGGTCAGATGCCGCCAGCGCCCAAGGAGATCGATCATCTTAAAATCAACCATTTGGATGAGGTTTTCACGGCAGAACGCGAGAATTTCCTGGATGGTTTTCATTTTAATCCTCCCTTTGCTATTCAGCTGTGTCTTGTATGAGTCTATTGCGTTTTTTGCCCAGGTACGCTTCCACGACCACCGGGTTTGTCATCACATCGCAGGCAGGCCCCTCCAGGGTGATCCGGCCCTGGGTCAGAACATAGGCGCGGTCCGCGACGGACAGCGCTTTGTACGCGTTTTGCTCCACCAGGAGGATCGTCTTGCCCATCTGCTTGATCTCTTTGATTATATCAAAAATGGTATCCACAAGAATAGGGGCCAGCCCCAGAGAGGGTTCGTCCAGCAAGAGGAGTTCAGGGTCGCTCATCAGCCCGCGCCCCATGGCCAGCATCTGCTGTTCTCCCCCGGACAGGGTTCCCGCGATCTGGTTTTCACGCTCTTTCAGCCTTGGAAACATGTCCAGAACGCGCTCCAGCGTTTTGGCCACGGCGCGCGCGTCGTTTCTAAGATACGCGCCCATCCGCAGGTTTTCCATGGTGGTCAGGTTGGCAAAAATCAGCCGCCCTTCCGGCACATGGCTGATGCCGGCAGAGACGATCCTGTGCGCCTGTTTGGGCAAAGGCCGGCCCTTGAACTCAATCTCACCCGAGTATTTAACGACGCCCGAAATGGCGTTCATCATGGACGACTTGCCCGCGCCGTTGGAGCCGATGATGGCCACGATCTCGCCGGGATTTATTTCTATGTTTGTTTCCCGCAGCGCGTGGATGCCGCCGAAGGAGACGCTTAATTTGTCTGTTCTTAACAAGGCTTCACCCATCACCGCTCACCTTCCTTCACACAGCCATCCTGCGCGCCCAGGTAGGCTTCAATCACAGCGGGGCTGCTTTGAACCTGACTGGGCGTGCCCTCCGCAAGGGACTTACCGAAATTGAGCACGTGTATCCTGTCGCAGACGCCCATGATCAGATCCATGTGGTGCTCGATAATCAGCACCGTCAGATCAAACTTGTCGCGGATGGAACGGATCATCTGCATAAGGCTGTCCGTTTCCTCCGGGTTCATGCCGGCCGCGGGCTCGTCCAGCAGCAGCAGTTTGGGATCAAGCGCCAGCGCGCGCGCAATTTCCAGTTTGCGCTGCAGACCGTAAGGGAGGTTAACGGAGATCACATCGCGGTAGAACGTGAGCCCCATCAGGTCAAGCAAGTCCTCCGCCTTATGCTTCAGGGCCTTCTCCTGTTTTGAAAAGCGCGTTCCTTTGAGGCGCAAAAGCGGCTCAAACAGGCTGTAATTGGCGCTGCGGTGGCAGGCGATGAGCACGTTATCATAGACGGACAGGTTTTTAAAGAGGCGGATGTTTTGAAAGGTACGCGTGATCCCCATCTGCGCGATTTGAAAGGGCTTTAGCTGAAGCGCTTTCCTGCCCTCTGCCGCTCCTTCAGCGATGGTCTTCCCGTCAAACAGGATCTTTCCGCCGCTTAAAGCGTACACGCCGTTGATCAGGTTAAAAATGGTGGTTTTGCCGGCGCCGTTTGGCCCGATGAGGCCAAAGATCTCGCCCTCGCGGATGGTGAAGGTCACATCGTCAACAGCGGTCAGCCCGCCAAACTGTTTGGTGGCGTGTTCAAGCTTCAGGACTTCCTTTCCCCCGCTTTTCATCGCTGCGCCTCCTTCCCGGCACCTGCGTCCTCCATGCTTTTGATGCGTTCCGCAGCCATCCTGGCAGCGCGCCTGCGAGCGGGAAGGCGGAAAATATCGCTCAGCTCCATGCCGCCCATCAGGCCGCGGGGACGGATGACCATGATAAAGATGACGGCCAGGCCGTAGATGACCAGGCGCCAGTTGTCAAGCGAACGCAGCATTTCAGGCAGGAAAGTCAGGATCAATGTGCCGATGATGCTGCCCGTGACGGAGCCCATGCCGCCAAAAATAACGATGATCGTGTATTCGGTCGATTTGACCATCTGGAACATCTTGGGCTGGATATAGGTCATATAATGGGCAAGCAGGCCGCCGCCGATGCCCGCGTACACGGCGCTGATGATCAGCGCGATCATCTTGTAGCGGAAGGTGTTGATGCCGCTCATCTGCGCAGCCAGTTCATCTTCACGTATGGCGATGATGTTTCGGCCATGGCGAGAGCGGATGAGCGCCATGAGCGCCAAAGTCCCCACAACACAGGCGATCAGGACCGAGTTGAGGTTGGTTTCCCAGGGGATGCCGGAGACGCCGCGCGCACCGCCGACATATTCCCAATTCTCCAATATCAATCGGACGGCTTCGCCAAAGCCAAGCGTGGCGATACAAAAATAGTCCCCCTTCAGGTTCAGCGTCATTGAGCCAAGGCCAGCGCCCACCACACCCGCCGCGGCGCCGCCCATGAGCAGCGCAGGGAAAAAGGGCAGGCCCCATTTGGCTGTGCCAATGGCGGCCATATAGGCCCCAATGGCCATGAAGCCCGCGTGGCCGAAGGAAAACAGGCCGGCAAACCCGGTCAGGAGGGACAGGCCAAGCACCACCATCAGCACGTAACCGCACTGGATCAGGATGCCTTCAATATAATACCAGCTCATCTGAAGCCTCCCTATGCCTTGTCTTCGCTTGTCTTGCCCATCAGGCCTGTGGGCTTGACGATCAGGATGCCGATGAGAATCACAAACGCGATCAGGTCACGGAAATTGGAAGAAAGGTATCCGCTGACAAGCACCTCGATCACGCCCAAAAGGACGCTTCCGATGATCGCGCCCGGCAGGCTTCCAAGCCCGCCGAAAACCGCCGCCACAAAGGACTTGGTGGTGATGGCGCCAATCGTGGGGTAAACGGTGTACTTCATGCCAAAGAGCATGCCGGCGAAACCCGCCAGGATGCCGCCCAGCAGGAACACAATAAAAATGGTGACGTTCACGTTGACGCCCATCAGCTGGCTGGCCTTGATGGAAAACGAGCTTGCCCGGATGCCAAGGCCAATCTTGGTCTTGTCAATGATGATGACCAGGGCGACCAGCCCGACCGCGGCCACGGCAATAATCATCAGGTCAATCCGGCTTAACGATAAAGCGCCCAAGCGGAACGGCTCGGTCGAAAAGACCTGCGGATAGGTCCGGTAGGTCGGCCCGATGGTGGCGATGACAAAATTCTCCAGAAAGATGGAAGCGCCCATCGCGGAAATGATGTAATAAAGAAAAGGGGCGTTGCGGTTTCGAAGGGGCGTATAGACGAGCAGTTCCAGCAATACCGCCAAAAGGCCCGCGCCAACGCCGCACAACACAAAAGCCAGCCAGAAAGGCAGGTTTGCGGCCGTCATCGCGAAATAGCCGATGTACGCGCCCACCATGATCACGCCGCCATGCGCGAAATTGGAGAAATTCATGATGGAATAAACAAGGGAATAACCAACCGCCATGAGCGCGTAGACGCTGCCCAGCGACAAGCCGTTGATCATTTGCTGCAGGAATTGTTCCGTTTCAATCGCCCCCTTCTGTCCCGGTAAGGCGCAGCCAAAACAACTACACCCGCCAGCAACGCGCCGGACAAAGGATTACTCTTCTTGATTATATCATAACGCGGAGGCAGAGCGCCTCCGCGTTATGGATCGCATCAAAATTATTGGCCCAGGCCGTACTTCATGACAAACTCATAGCCATCCCCGGCAATCTTGGTGATGGAACCTTCCTTGCCGATGGGGTTGTGGTCATCCTTGGACAGTTTGATGGTGCCGGTCAAGCCCTGCACGGTTATTTCCGTCAGCGCGTCGGCAATGGCCTGGCTGTCGTCCGTGCCGGCCTTTTCGATGGCGGCGACCAGCGTTAAATACGCATCGTGCGCCATGAAGCCGTTCAGGTCAAGGGGAATGTTGTACTTGGTTTCAAACTTGGTTTTCAGCTCCGCAAAGGCCGGGTCATTGACATCCAGATGATTGACGAAATAGGCGCCCTGGAGGGCCTCCTTGGCCATGACGAACAACTGGTCGGAGGGCCAGCCGTCGCCGCCCAGCAGCACAGCCGTGATGCCCAGCTCGCGCGCCTGCTTGGCGATGAGCGCCGCCTGCTTGTAGTAGCAGGGCAGGAAAAGCACGTCAGGGTTGGCCGCCAGGATGTTGGTCAACTGCGCCTTGAACTCCACGTCCTCGCTCTTAAAGGCTTCCTTGGCCACGATCTCGCCGCCCTTGTCGGCAAACACTTGTTCAAAGAACTGGGTGAGCCCGGAAGAATAATCATCCGACACATCATAGAAGATGGCGGCCTTGGTGGCCTTGAGCTCGTCAAAAGCAAAGCCGGCGGCAATGGCGCCCTGGTAGGGGTCGGTGAAGCAGATGCGGAAGTTGTAAGGCTTGACGGTGGTGAACTCGCCCGTCGCCTCGTCATAGTTCAGGGTTACCTTCGGGTTGGTGGCGACGGTGGAAATATCCGCCACCTTCATTTGCTCCAGCACGCTCGCAATGGCGATGCACTGGCCGGACGCGTTTGGCCCCAGGATCGCGCACACCTTGTCCTGCGCGATGATGCGGCGCGTCGCATTGATGGCTTCGTTTGCGTCGCCCTTGGTGTCGTAGGTGAACAGCTCCACCTGGCGGCCCAAGATGCCGCCTGCGGCATTGGTCTCTTCCACCAGCATCTTGATCATGCTGCTTTCATTGACGCCAAACACCGCGGAGTCACCGGTAAGCGACCCAATCCAGCCGATCCGGATGGGATCCTCCGCCATGACCGGTACGGCGGACAACAGCAACATAACCGCGCACAATAATCCGAGCAGCCTTCTCCAGTTCATGACAATACCTCCTGTTTTGGGTGTGAATGAATGCACACCTTGATATTGAAGGATGTTATCACAAGAAATCCGCTCTGTATACAGAAGATTTCGTATATTACGCATTTTTTCTGTATTGTTTTGCATTGCTGATGGGTTTCAGGATGTTGCCGCCTTCTCCTCTGCGGTCTGATTCATTGCATGATAAATATATACGAAAGGCTCATTCCCCCCTCATCCAGCGCCATAACATCTTCCTGCTCATAGCAGCAGAAAAAACATATTACGGTTATCCTAAAATACCAACATCATCAAAGAGAACCACGGCATACTTTATTTCGTAGGCCGCGGTTTGTTTCAACAAAAATCCAATTGAGAATTCTTGTATATTAAATTACACAAAAGATTGAGAATTATCTGGTTTCCAAATCTCTGAAGCCTTGGGGATCGATCTCGTCCAGCATCCTGAGCTCTTCAAGCGTGGGAGGCGCCATTTCCGGAGCGCCGTTGTCTTCTACGGCAAAGCCGGTGTTTTCCTGGATGGTTTCAAAGCTGACCCCGGGCATGCGCTCTTTCACCTGCAGGCTGCCGTCCACCATTTCAAAGGTGCACAGGGGGGTAAACACATATTTGACGTTGCCCTGGCTGGTGATGAAATCCACCCTCTCTACCAGGCCGCGCTTTTCATGCTTGGATTTCCATACAAAGGCGCGCTTGGTGTTAGGGATGAGCACGGCGCTGCCGGCGCCGCCAGGCAGTTTGACCTTGGGCTGCCGGAAGGGGCCGATGACGGAGTTGTTAACCCTGCCCCCCTGGTCGACCTGCCCGCCGGAGAGGAAGGCCACATCCAGCCCGCCGCGGGCCGCCAGGTCAAAGATATCCGTCAGGCCAAAGGAACTGCGGCTGTCCTCATAAAGACTGTTGCCATCCGTCGATACTTCACAGATCTCGCGGTCAACGTTCACGCCGCCGGTGATGTTTAAATACACCAAATCCGGGTTGTGCAGGCGCCGGGACAGCATGATGGCAATGCAGGGGATGCCGGAGGCCACGCCGTGGAAGCAGTTTTCCGCGCCTTTCAGGGCCCGGGCAATGGATATGGTCAACAGATCGCTTGGTTTGTACTGGCTCATGATTCACCCTCCTCCAGATAAGCCTTGAGCTGCTCCGGCGTCTTCAGGGTTTTGAAGCGCTGCATGGTTTCATGGTCGATGTCGTAATATCCGGGGCAGGCGCCGGGGGCGGCGCCGTTCTTCAGCTGCACCACCCAGGTGACCGTCACGCCGGACAAATCCGCCTTTTTGTGGGCGCCGAAATAATCATCCGGCACAATTTCCTCGCAGGTAATCAGCAGCTTTTTGGCTGCCCGGGCGATGGTCTGATCCTCATACTGGGAGCCGATGATCTCGCAGTTGCCGAAACGGTCTGCCTTTTGCACGTGCAGGACGCCGACATCCGGCCGCATGGCGGCAATGGCAAGCAGTTCCTCCCCGGTGTAGGGATCTTTTACCGTTTTAAAGCCGATGGCATCCACCAGATCGCTGCCGTTGAAGCCCCGGATGGGCAGGAAAGGCACGCCATAAGCGGATGCGCGCAGCGCGGTAATCACGCTGTAGCAGGCATGTTCCTGGGCCTGAACAGCCCCGCTTTCCACCCCTTTGCGGTAGAACGCGCACAGGCCATACTGCGTTTCATAGCCTACAAAGCCGGCGGATACGGTTGACACACTGCCCGTGCCGCACAGCAGATCCGCCTCCATGGCCATGGCTGTTTTGACAAGGTGCAGGTTCTTTTTGCCGACCTTTGCCAGCGCTTTTGCCACGCCCACCGGGCTTCTGTACATCACGTTGCCCCCCAGGGCAATCATGCTGCCGTCCTGGATTTGCTCCAGAACGGTATGTAATTGCGTAATTTTGCTCATACTCTCCCTCATTTCACACGGCCTGCAGCGATGTGCATCACGTCCCAGGGCATGGCAAAGGGCGGCGCATAGCCAAAGTCTACCTCTTCCATCTCATCTGCGCGGCCGCCCAAGGTAATCCACGCGGCATACACGTTGGTGCGCAATGCAGCCCCGGGGCCGCCCACCAACTGTGCCCCCAGCAGGCGCTTGGTCTCTTTCTCGTATACAAGTTTGATGGTGATCATCTGCGGGTCCGGATAGTACGGGGCATGGTTGGCGCTGGTGACCAGGCTGGTGCCATACGGGATGCCTTCGGCCTGGGCCTCGGCTTCGCTTAGGCCGGTGCGGCCCAATTCCACATCGCACACCTTGATCATGGCGGTGCCCAGGCAGTGGTTGAAGGCCGTGGGCTTGCCCAGAATGGTTTGCGCCACGTACTTGCCCTGCTTGTTGGCGTTGGTGCCCAGGGCGATGAACACATCCTTGCCTGTCAGGCGGTGGCGCACGGTGGCGCAATCCCCCGCGGCGTACACATCCTTAAGCGACGTGCGCATGTATTCATCGGTTACAATGGCGCCGTTGCGCAGCATGTTGATGCCGGTATCGCGCACAAAGGCGGTGTTGGGGCGCACGCCAATGGACAGCACGGCCAAGTCCACCGGGTATTCGCCCTTGCCGGTTTTTACTGCCTGCACGCACTCCTCCCCGATAAAGCTTTCCACGCCTTCGCCAAGGTGAATCTCCACGCCTTTTTCTATCAGGTGATCGTACACCAAGGTGGAGATTTCTATGTCAAAATTGACCAGCAAGCGGTCCATCATTTCAAACAGCACTACTTTTTTGCCCAAATGCAGCAAGGCTTCGACCATTTCAAGGCCGATGTAGCCCCCGCCGATGACCGCCACAGTATCCCCGGCGGCAGCCAAGGCTTCCTTCATGGCCCGCGCTTCGGGGATGGACTTCAAGGTCATCACCCCGGTCAGGTTGATGCCGGGCAGGTTGGGCTTGATGGCGTCCGCGCCGGTGGCAATGACCAGCTGGTCATAGGTCTGCTCATACTCGGTATTTTGCTTGATGTCTTTTACCAGCACCCGCTTGTTGTCCGCATCCACCCTGACAGCCTCGTGATACAGGCGCAGGTCGATGCCGGAGGCAATGAACGCCTCCGCCTTGCGGATGCGCAGCAGGTCTTCATGGGGGTTCACCCCGGATACATAATAGGGCAGGCCGCAGGCGCCGTAGGACACCTCACCGCCGCGCTCCAGCACGATGACTTCTGTATCCTTGTTTTCACGCTTGATTTTGCTGGCGGCGCTCATGCCTGCCGCTACGCCGCCGATGATAAGTACTGTCATACTTCCCTCCGAAAAAATGGCAGCCCTGCCGTTTGGGGCAGGGCTGCCAGGCAGTGCATCAGATAAAGAAACTGGCGATGAAGATCAGCACCAGGCTGACCAGCGCGTTAATGGCGCAGGGGATGGTGTACGCCCGGAAACCGCCGGCGGTGTTCATGTTGGACATCTTGGCGGTAATCCAGAAGGCGGAGTCGTTCACGTGCGCGCCCATCAGGGTGCCGGAGAACGCGGCCAGCGCAATGAGCACGGGGTTGACAGTAATGCCAGCCATCATGGGCACCATCATGCCCACGGTGGTGATCATGGCCACCGTACCGGAGCCCTGCGCAACCTTGAGCAGCGCCGCCACCAGCCAGGCAAAGAGGATGGGGGGCATGTTGACGCCTTCCACCACTTTGAGCAGGGCATCGCCCACGCCGCAGGCCTGGATAACAGAACCCAGGGCCGCGCCGGTGCCGGTGATGAACAGCACGGTACCCACCGAGGTCAGGGATTTGTTGATTTCGCCTTCAATCTCTTTCAGGTTCATGCGGGGCAGGGCGATGCCAATGGACACCAGCAGGCCGGCCAGCATGGCGATGGATTTGTCAGACAGGAACGAAATCACTGCGGGGATGGGTTGATCGCCGGAAACGGCCTTGGCAACCGTGCCCAGGAGAATAAGAACGATGGGGGTCAGGATGGGCAGAACGGCCAGGCCAAAGGGAGGCAGCGTCTTCTCGTCCTTGATGAACTCCTCCTCCATGGCCTTTTGCTGCTTCTGGTATTCCTCGTCAACTTCCATGTGCTTCTCAGGATCAAAGTAGCCGGGAACAGTCAGCAGCTTGCGGTTGATAACCATGGCGATCAGGAATGTGGGAATGCCAATGATCAGGCCCCACAGGATCATCATACCAATGTCGATGCCCAGCAGCTCAGCGCCGGTCATGGGGCCGGGCGTGGGCGGCACAAAGGTGTGGGTCAGGCCCAGGCCGAGCGTCAGGGCGCCGGCAAAGAAAGCGATGCTCTTGTCGCTCATCTTGGACAGGGTTTTGGCCAGGGGCATCAGCACGACGTAGCCCACATCATAGAACACCGGGATGGACACGATGAAGCCGGTGGTGCCCAGGGCATAGTCCGACTTGTCTTTGCTGAAGATTTTGACCAGGGTATTGGCGATGGACTGCACGCAGCCGGTGGCGGCGATCATCTGGCCCATCATAACGCCAAAGCCAACGGAGTAGCCCAGTGCGGCCATGGTGCCGCCAAAGCCCTTGGTCAGGGTGCTGACGGTTTCCACGGCGCCCAGGCCGGTGGAAATGCCCATAAACAGGGCGCCCAGGAACATGGCCACCGCGGCGTTCATCCTTACTTTCATGATCAGCACGATGATCAATGCGATGGTAATAAACAGACTTAACAGTACTGGCATAAATGGTTCCTCCTGTATTTTTTTCAATGGGAAAACCTTGTTCGCCTTTTCAGGCTCAGCCCACCACAGCGCCGTTGCTGGCAGACTGGACAGTTTTAGCATACCGGGACAGGTAGCCTGACTTTACCTTGGGTTCCGGCGCCTTCCAGGCAGCGCGGCGCTTGGCCAATTCCTCATCGCTGACTCGGATGTTCAGTTGCCGGTTGACCACGTCCAAATCGATAATATCACCCTCCTCAATCAGTGCAATATTGCCACCCTCCTGGGCCTCAGGAGAGACGTGACCTATGCAGGCGCCACGCGTTGCGCCGGAGAAGCGGCCGTCGGTGACCAACGCTACCTTCAAGCCCAGTCCTGCGCCTACCAGGGCGGAGGTGGGGGTGAGCATTTCACGCATGCCGGGGCCGCCCTTGGGGCCTTCGTAGCGGATGACCACAAAGTCGCCTTCTTTGATTTCATTGTTGAGGATGGCGGCAACGCTGTCTTCCTCCATGTCAAACACGCGGGCACGGCCGGAGAACTTGTACATGGACGGGTCGCAGGCGCTTTGCTTGATGACCGCGCCATCGGGGCAGAGGTTGCCGTACAGGATGGCGATACCGCCTTCCGGATAGTAGGGGGTTTCAAAGGGACGGATGACCTCGGGATCCTTGTTGACGGTGTCCTTCACATTTTCCGCCATGGTTTTGCCGGTGACGGTGAGGACATTCAGATCCACGACTTCCTTGTTCTTGGCCACTTCCTTGATGACCACCTGCAGGCCGCCGGCGCGGTACATGTCGTCCAGGCGGTGCTCGCCGCCCGGGGAGAGGGCGCAAAGCTTGGGGATTTTTTTGGAGATGTTCTCAAAGTCTCCCAGGTTCAGCTCCACACCCGCTTCCTTGGCGATGGCCACCAAGTGCAGCACGGTGTTGCTGGAGCCGCCGATGGCCATGTCCACAGCCACGGCGTTTAAGAAGGCCTGACGGGTCATGATGTCCCGGGGTTTGATATCGTTGTTGAGCAGGTACATGATCTGCCTGCCGGTGGCGCGGGCCAGCGCCTTGCGCTTGGCCAGGTAGGCGGGCAGCACGGCGTTGTAGGGCAGCGTCATGCCCAGCGCTTCGGCCATGCAGTTCATGGAGTTGGCCGTGCCCATCAGGGAGCAAGCGCCGCAGCCGGGGGACGCTTCTTCTTCGTATTCTTTGACGTCATCTTCGGTCATGGCGCCGGTGGCCACCATGCCGGAGGTTTCAAACAGGCGGGAGCCGTCGGTCTTCTTGCCGCGGAACACGCCGGGCTCCATGACGCCGCCGGCGATCAGGATGGAAGGAATGTTGAGGCGGGCCGCCGCAATGAGCATGCCGGGGGTGATCTTGTCGCAGTTGGTGATCATCACCAGCGCGTCCAGCTGATGGCCCTCAGTCATGGCCTCGATGGAGTCCGCGATCAGCTCGCGGGATGCCAGGGGGTAGCGCATGCCGGTATGCCCCATGGCGATGCCGTCGCACAGCGCAATGGCGGGGAACTCCAGCGGGGTGCCGCCGGCTGAGGATACGCCCAGCTTGACCTCCTGGGCCAAATCCCGCAGGTGCACATGCCCGGGATTGATTTCGTTAAAGGAGTTGACAACGCCGATTAACGGCTTTGCCAGGTCGGCATCGGACAGGCCGGTGGCCTTGAGCAGGGAACGTTGGGTGGAGCGTTCAAACCCTACTTTTACCTGATTACTTCTCATTTGTTCTCCCTTTCCGCCAGGATTTCCTGGCAAATATCGATGATCTGGTCTTCCTGACCGCCTACCACCTTGCGGCGGGCCAATTCGTCATAGATGAGCCGGGGGTCGATGTTGTATTTTTCGGAAGATTCCTTGACATGCAGCAGGAAGCTGGAATAGATGCCGGCCGCGCCCAGGGTGATGCTGTCCCCGGTGATTTCCAGCGAGTGCCGCACCAAAGGCCGAACATTTTTCTGGCCATTCTCGACCAATTTATACCAGTCGCAGCCCGTTTGATAGCCCATCTTATCCAGCACAACAACGATGGCGGCGGTGTTGCCGTTGCCGCTGCCGGCGCCCAGGCCTTCGGTGGCGCCATCCACATAGGTGGCCCCAGCCTCTATGCCTGCAATGGCGTTGCCCACGCCCAGGCCGATGTTGTTGTGGGTGTGAACCCCGATGGGGATGCTGATGCGCTTGCGGGCGGCAATGATGCGATCGGCAAACTGATTGGGGGACATAAAGCCGGCGGAGTCCGCGAAGTAGATGACGTCTGCGCCGTAATCCTCAGCCATGACGGCCTGCTCGGCCAATTCTTCGGGCGAGGTCATGTGGGTCATCATGAAAAACATGATGCTTTCCAGGCCCAAGGATTTGCCCAGCTTGACATGCTGCGCGCCGACGTCGCCCTCGGTGCAGTGAACGGCCACGCGAACCATGTCCAGGCCCGCATCCTTGCCGGCCTTCAGGTCTTCCATGGTGCCCAGGCCGGGCACCAGCAGGGTGCCGATCTTCATGTTTTTGCTTACGTCCTTGGCGGCCCGGATCAGTTCCACCGTGTCATGCTTGCCCAGACCATACTGGAGCACGGAACCGCCAATGCCGGCGCCATGGCCCACCTCGGCGCAGTAAACGCCGGCCTCGTCCAGGCCTTTTACCACAGCCTGAACCTGCTGGGGGGTAAACTGATGTTCTACCGCATGGCTGCCATCGCGCAATGTGGTATCAACGACTTTAATTTTCACGCTTAATTCCCTCCTTTTTCCATCATGTGCTGGGCATACAGTTCGCCAATTTTGATGGCGGAGGCCGTTTCAATGTCCAGATTGCCTGCGTACGGGGGCAGGAAATCCCCCTGGCCATAGATGGAGACGATGGTGGTGATGATGTCCCGCTCTATGATGGGACTTAGCGTCAACTCATAGCCAGGCACATATTCCTGAATGCTTTTGGCCATGGCTTCTACTGATTTGGCCACTTCCTTGATGTCGTACTCGCCCTTTGGAATGCCAAAGATGGTGTTGCGCATGGGCGGCTCCGGTACGGCGGGGTTGAACACCGTCATGACCTTGGCGCGCTCCGTGTCGGTAAGCTGAAGAATCGCTTTGGCTGTTGTCTGGGTATATTCGTCGATGTTGTTGCGGGTGCCGGGGCCTGCCGATTTGCTGGCCACAGAGGTTACAACCTCGGCATATTCCAGGGGAACAACGCGCGAAATGGCGTGAATAATGGGCGTAGTCGCCTGGCCGCCGCAGGTGATGAGGTTGACATTTTTCACCTTGAGCGCCTCGTCGATGTTCACCATGGGGGTGACAATCTTGCCGATGGCTGCGGGCGTCAGGTCGATGATGATCTTGCCCATCTTCTCACACGCCGGCGCGTTAAAGTTGATGTGCGCCTTGGCGGTGGTGGCGTCAAAGACGATGTCCGCCTTTTCCGGATGGCGCACCAGGTAGTCAATGCCCTCCGTGCTTGTTTCAACGCCCTTGTCCCGCGCACGCTTGATCCCCTCAGATTCGACCACGCCGATCATCAGGGACATCTCAAGATACTGGCTGCGAAACACCTTGTACATGAGATCTGTTCCAATGTTGCCCGGACCGACTATGGCAACTTTTACCTTCTTGCCTGTCATCAAACCCCTCCTTGTCTGTGTAAAAATATTCAGATACTTGTCCACATCATACCACTCAAATGCCAATTTATCAATCCCTGGTTAAATATTTTTCCGAAATTCGGCATTCTCCGGCTTGGCGAGGGTTGTTTTTCCGCTATTCGGAATTTCGCCCGGGTGAATTGCAAAAAAGGCAACGATCCCTTATACTATACTTCATACTTGCTCGAGGTGTAAAATATTGCATGGAACCCGGTTGAACTAAAAAAACTGACGATTATGTCGAAAGGAAATTGCAAATGAGCCAGAATAAGAAACTGCATGAATATGCTGCGGCGCTGTACAAAGCCCAAATGGAGAAAACCCCCATCCCTCCCCTGACCGATCAGGACAGCAGCCTGACCATTGAAGATGCCTACAAAATCCAGCAGGAAGTAGTGCAGATGAAATTGGACGCCGGCTACCGCGCCATCGGCAAAAAGATTGGTCTTACAAGCAAGGAAATCCGAAAGCAAATCGGCGTGTTTGAGCCGGACTACGGCATCATCACCTCAGAAGGCCTGCTGCAGGACGCGGGCGAATTGTACATGGAAAACTATATCGCCCCCCGGATCGAAGCGGAAATCGTTTTTGTCCTGAGGAAGGATATCACAAAGGACATGTATCCGGTAAAGGCCAGCGACATCATTGATTGCACGCTGGGGGTCGCCCCGGCGCTGGAGATCGTGGACAGCCGCATCAAGGACTGGAAAATCAAAATCCAAGACACGATTTCTGACTCTGCTTCCTATGCCGCCATTGTTATGGGCAGCCAGCTGACCCCGCTGTTCGGCCTTGACCTGAGCATTTTGGGCATGGCTGCCTACAGGAACGGCGAGCTGGTCCATGCCAGTTCCTCCGCAGCTGTTATGGGCAACCCGATCAACGCGGTCATCTGGCTGGTGAACAAGATGCTGGGCTACGGATTGGAATTCAAGAAGGGCGAAGTGCTTTTGTCCGGCTCCCTCACGGCTGTGTTTGATATGAAGGCCGGCGACCACATCGAAGTAAAGTTTGACCGCTTGGGCAGCGTTTCCCTCTTGATTCGGTAAGCAAAATGAGCGCAGAAAACCAATCACTGCTCAAAGCCCTGGATGTGCTGGATTTATTTACAAAGGAAGATTTTGAGTTCAGGCTATCTGAGATTGCAAATCTTTTAGACATGCCCGCCAGCACCACCCACCGGATTTTGCGCACCTTGGAAAAGCGTGATTATATCCGTCAGAACCCCAAGAACGGGAAGTATCAACTTGGGGTTTCGGCCTTTGTGCTGGGCAGCAATGTGGTTGGTATCGGCGAAATAGTGGATGCCGCTTTGCCCCGCATTGCTGAACTGGCCAACAAATACCAGGCCACCTCCCACATTGCCACTTTACGAAGCGGCCAAGTCCTCTGCGTAGAAAAGGTAGAATCCCCGTTTGTGAACTTGGACACGCCCACCCGGGGAGAGAAGCACTATTTGCAGGTGACCAGTTTAGGCAAATGCATTTTAGCGTTCTCCGCTCCCCAAATGATGGAAAATCTTTTGAAGGGCATTACATACCAGCCGTTCACCCCCAACGCCATCACCAGTCAGAATGAACTGCTGAGTGAGTTGAGCCGCATCCGCAGGCAGGGCTATGCCATTGATCGTGAGGAATCGAGCAAGGGCCTGTTCTGCTTTGGCGCCCCGATTTTCGCAAAAGACGGCAACCTTTTGGCTTCCATCTCTACGTCTATGCGCGCCAGCGCCATGCCCGGCAATGCGGCTTCCATCATCCTGGATGTAAAACGGGCGGCCCAGGAGATCAGCAAGTACGTGGCGCTGACCAGCTGAAAAACTTTCGCATAATCAAGTATTAAAAAGACCATTCATTACCTCTTTGTATCTAAACGAGGTTATTGATGGTCTTTTCATGCTTTGGCTGCGTTCTCAATTTGGGTGGAATCTGTCCGGGATGCATGCGGGTTTACCCAACTGATTGCCCCTTTTCTTTTTTCCTTTACATCCACTGAACGATATGCGAAAATACAGGCAAAACAATTATACAAGGAGGATTCTCCATGGGACTGTTTGACAAGAAATTCTGCGACATCTGCAACGGAAAAATCGGGCTGCTGGGCAACCGCAAGCTGGCCGACGGCAACCTGTGCAAAGACTGCGCGCGGCTGCTTTCCCCTTATATGACGGACAGGCGGCAATCCACGGTGGAGGAGATCCGCCAGCATTTAAACTACCGGGAAGAGAACAAAAAGCAGGTGGACAATTTTGCGCCCACCCGCATTTTGGGCAATAACACCAAGGTGTACCTGGACGAAAACAGCCAGCGCTTCCTGGTCAGCCGCCAGAGGGACTGGCGCGAAGGCAACCCCGATATCGTCGCCTTCAGCCAGGTCATTGAGTGCCAGCTTGAGGTTCAGGAGAATAAGACGGAACTGTATCAGCAAAACGCCGAGGGCAAAAAAGTCAGCTACGACCCGCCCAGGTATGAGTGCGAATACCGGTTTAACATCGTGATCCCCGTCAACTCCCCCTATTTTGACGAGATCGGCTTTGAGCTGAGCGACGAAAGGCCGGACAGCCCCTATACCGACGCCTACCGGGAGCTGGAGCGCCAGGCGGATGAATTGCGGCGCGCCCTGAAACCGGCAGCGGGCGTTGCCCCCGCCGCCCAGCCAGCCCCCCAGAGCGCCCCCCAAGCCGACACCTGGGTCTGTGCCTGCGGCGCCACCAACCCCGGCAAGTTCTGCATGGAATGCGGCGCGAAAAAGCCGGAAGGCCCCGCCCGCTGCGCAAGCTGCGGCCACCAGCCGCAGACGCAAACCCCGCCCAAGTTCTGCCCCGAGTGCGGCGCGCCCTTTGGCGGGTGAGGGGTAAAGGTGTTAGGCGCTGATTTTAGATTGATGGCAAAGGCTCCTGTTTTATGAGGGGCCTTTGTTGTTTTGTGTGATGTACCACATCTTACTTAATATACCTATCGCAAAGATGCACTCAACTCACTAGAGTAATCAAGTAGCGTGACATGATAAGAGGATTTCTAAGTTTCGAATTTAATTTGACAATACCGAACTATTTTCTATTTTCATCATCATATCATAGTGTGCCTTATGATCCATTTTTACAAATATTTCTCTAAACACTGCTTTATATCGAGGCACTGAGTCCGTGTAGCTGTCTATATACAAATCATCCGGAATTGAATGTGAACCATCGTTTATCCAACTAATCAGCGAACGACAAATCATTTGCTCTTCAACTGTTTCAAACGATTTTTCAATAGTATCATCTATTGATTTTCCTAAAATTCCAAAATAATTCTCCAATATTCTCCGCATTGTGTTTTGAGCGGTAACCAATGAAATTTTATTTTCATCCCTTAACTCCTGCCATAATAATTCATAAGAAGTCTTTATTGGATTTTTCATTCCAAAAGACCTTATGCTTGATACACCATCGTTCTTTGTAACAATCCAATAATTGATGTCATTAAACTCCTTATTTCTTCCATCCACAAATGAAGCTTCTTTATGAAAAAAAACATTGTGTGTCAGTATAAACAATTGCTCAACATCAGAATCACCTTCACGAATTTCTTTAATAAGTGCCTTTACCATTGAACTCACTATATAAAGGATTGTGCTGTCCAAACTTGATATCGGATCATCCAGAATCATTATCTTTTTATTGGATATTTTATCTTTATCCAAAGAACCCTTCGCGAATTGCATAAAATAAAGAAATGATATAAATGTTTCTTCTCCTTCACTCAATGTGTTGCTAGCCAACGAACCATCTGGTCTTTGTATTTGGTACGAATTTTCATCCATCTTAGAGGGAACAATTTTAAAGTTATCAAAACCATACGCAAGCAATAAACGATTAATTTCGTTAACCGTCGGCTGTATACTAGTGATATTTCTCCCCGCCTCCATTATTCTGTCATTTTGAATTTTTAAAACATCTAAATATTTCTTAACTCTACTAGATATACCATTGATTCCCTTTTTACAGTCCGACAGTTTTTTTAGATGTCCGGCAATAAGCTTGAAATATTCATTCATTAAATACATCCAGATATCATCAATTAACTTTTTCTTCTCAACCGCTTTGTTTTCAATTAATTTATTGTTGTTCTCAATACTTTTATTTGCGTTTTGAAGTATTTCAACAATTTGTTTTAAAATCGAAAAACTTGACGATATCTCTATTTTCGTGCCAGGTTCTTGTCCTTTTTTTATTATTAATATTTTATTATTATCAAAAACTTTCTCAAGCGTTACTAATTGAGATGAAAGATTAATTCTGTCAATCCCCCCTATTTCAAGGATCAAGTCATTTGAAAGAATGTCTGTTATAGTCCTTCTTATTAATTCTGTTATCGTTTCGTATTCTAGTTGTATATTTTTAATCTTCTTAATTTTTGTTTCATATTCGCCGCTAAAAAAAGCATTCAAATGCTCAACAAATTCTTCAGTAATTGTTTCATTCTGGCAAAAGGGACATATTCCATCACCCCTGAGAAAACCACGACCTATATTAACCCAATCAGCATTGTGTAAATAATCAATAAGTTTTGAGATTGGCAAATCTTTATTTCCTACTACAACTTCACCCCATATTGAGTCTGTCTCTATTTCTTGTGCTCTTGGAATGCTATCTTTAAAAGAAAATTCAATCAACTCACACATTTTTAATTCTGTCGAAAAAAGAGTGTTTGATCTAACTAACAACTTATCTTTTGAAGCAATTGTATTTTCTTCCTCTTCATCTTCTGTTGTTACTATAGGCATATTTTTGTAAACTTGGTATTTTTCTAGTACAAATTGGCTAAACTTCTCCTTGCTACTACGATATCCGGTAAATGCATCTTTAAATTCCTTCTCGTTCTGTTTAAGAATATCTTCCCAAACACTATCACGGAATATATCATTTAAATTATCATATTCTTTCTTCTTGTTATCCAAGGCAACTTTTAGTTCTTGAAGCTCTTCATTTTTAAAATCATATTCCTTTTTCATGTCATTGAGTCTATTGATATCCTCAATTGTGGCTTCACCCAATGTGAATATTCCATCTATATTTTCGACAATATTACGAGTCTTGAAATCTTTATTATAGACTAGTATGTCAGCATCTGAATGATTGTACATCTCCGTTGTACAACATGAAAATACTGCATCGTTCTGATTGTACAAAAACTTACCTATCGTCGATTTCCCACTACCATTTGGGCCATAAATAAAATTTATTTTTTTGCAATCATCAATACTTACTCCTACATCAGAGTAAGTAGCACATCTTTTCATTTTGATGTTTTTAATCATTTAGCTACCTTCCCTTCTGCTATAATCAGGTTAAATGATTGTCTCGCATTTTTTAAATGCAAATTTCAACCATCCTATTGTATTTAGTCTTAGGAGTCTTCAGTTGTGTCATTAGTAAATAAAGAAAAAAACGCTTGCTCTTTGATATCCGTAAAAGTTAGCTGCTTATTTTTCTGCTTTCTTTTATTTACATAATCACCGTGTAGATCCGTATCACCGTTCAATCGCTTTATTGTTGCTTTTATCGCCTCATCACCAATATCAACCCCTATCCATCTTCGATTCAGTTTGTTTGCTGCAAACAGAGTTGTCCCAGACCCACAATAACAATCAAGCACAAGATCATTTTCATTTGATGAAGTAGATACTATATCAATTAATAACTGTAAGTTTTTTTCTGTTGGATATCCAGTTGTTTCGGTATTCTGATTAGTTAAGTCTCTATAATTAAGCCAAATATCAGACTTTGGAATACCTTTACTATCCTCAAAAAACACTTTTCTACGAGGATTCCCTGTTGGCGACCAGTAAATTTCCCCTCTCCTGTCCATTTCATCAAGTTTTTCCGGTAAATACTGCCAGTGCTTGCCTTTCGGCGGCAACATACCTCGCCATTCTCCCCCAGTTGCTCCATTTCTTGTGCCAGGTGCATGTATAGGCACCTTTTTATATCGTTTTCCTGTTTTTTCATCAACACATGGATACTGACGTATCATGTTTTCTTCATCCCAAGACTCATAAGGTCTATTCCATATGTACTTTTGATTCTTGCTATAAAACAAAATGTAGTCCGTAATATTACCATAGTTTAATCTCGTAAAGTTTTTATTACTACATTTTCTTCTAGAGATAAACGCTCTAAAGTTTTTCTCACCAAAAATTTCATCCATAATAATTTTCATATGGAACGCCATTTTATTATCTAAATGAACATATATCGAACCATCTGATGCCAGAAGTTCTCTAAGAATAATTAGTCTTTTCCTAAGTTCTTCTATGTATTGTCCACCATCCATAAAATCATGGTATGCATGTCTATTCGACCTAGATTTAAATGTTGATTTCGAAGCAAAAGGCGGATCAATATAGACCAACTTAACTTCACCTTTTACTTTTGGATCGTTAAGTAGTTCAAGCAAAACATCAAGATTATCTCCTTGGTATAATCTATTGTCCTTATCATTTTTCTTGCTTTCACGAATTTTAATAGATGGACTATAGGGTAATTTTAAAATCTCTACCTCATCCGTTTTACCTTCATAAGACAAGTGAACTGGTATATTCTTTATGTCACCAGCTTCTAAAGCTTTTTTTCTTCCTTTAGGGATACCAACCGCCACTATCTAGCTCTCCTCTCCTCTTAACCATTTTTCTGATATTCTTTCTTTAACCATACGTAAAGTAACAACCTTAATCCTGTTTGGCCAGCGTTCTTCTAGTGAAGAATAATCGTTCCACATTGAGCCAAGCAATAAACCAGGACCGTCATTTAGAAAAATAACTTTAGTATTAAGCCCTCTGCTATTCGCATAATTGATAATTTCGTCTGCACAATTAACATAACCTCCAGTCCTGTCATCTTCCTGTGCGCCACCGCGGTCACCATCATAACGTGCTAATCCTATTGCATAAACTATTGTTTTTTGTGAATTGCTTAACACAAAGTCAACAGGTCTTTCTGGATTTGGATAATCAGAAAATACTTCTTTCATTCTAATATCCCTACCAGCTCGTTTAGGGCCAATAATTTTTATACCTTTAAAATTATCTTTTATTAATTTGAAAAATTTTTCAGTTAGATCGTAACCCTTTTTACCTCTGTCTTTGTATTCCCAAAGTACTGCACATAAAGCTTCATCAGGTATTGGTCGTGAATCAAATGCTTTTTGAACTTCTTGTATTGCTCTAAATCCACCACCAAAATCTTCACAAATCGTATCTACCAAGGTCTTCTTTTTTAACATTTCTACTGGGGTCTCGGGGCTTACATATTTCCTAAACACTCTCGCTAATTGAACTCGCATCCATACATTTTTCACTTCGCAAATTCCTCTAAATAAGGCTTCTGATGATTCTGCTGATTCTAGTATTTTAGAAAATGTTACAAGTACAGGTTCATAAAGATTACATGCATCAACTAGAATATCTGGATAATACTCACCAGTAGATAAAGTTATCCAGTTTTTACCCTCTTCTCGAAAGTCTCTAAATGATTTTGTTTCCATTCATAATCTCCTCTATTTTTTCTTCTTGGCCTTTTCTCTTCCAGCTTATACCGTCTTTCTGTCAGTCTTTCTTGCATGACTTGTGCATCGTTGAATACTTAAACTTTGTCGATATACCTGGAAACTAATTTGACATATTATATAAAGAAAAACCTAAACTCAGCAACACCCTTTTAATGTTGCTATTTTGTCTTTTTCGTATCAAAACTGTATCAATCGAAATGTTTTCACAATCAAAAGCTGTCTAGCATAGTATTAACAAAGATTTATAATAGTACCATTTTTGTTACGGTCACTCCCACTCAATACTCGCCGGGGGCTTTGTCGTAACATCCAGCAGCACGCGGTTGACGCCGGGGACCTCGTTGACGATGCGGCGGGAGATCAGGGCCAGGATGTCATAGGGGATCCGTGCCCAGTCCGCGGTCATGAAGTCGTCGGTGGTGACGGCGCGGATGGCGATAGCGGTGTCGTAGCTGCGCTCATCCCCCATGACGCCGACGGAGCGGAGGTCCGTGTTGACGGTAAAGAACTGGCTGACCTGCTTGTTGAGGTCGGCTTTCTCAAACTCCTCAATCAGGATGGCATCGCTTTCGCGGGTCAAGTCCACCTTGGGCTTGGTCAGTTCGCCCAGGGTGCGGATGGCAAGGCCGGGGCCGGGGAAGGGCTGGCGGTCCGTCATTTTGGCGGGCAGGCCCAGGACGCGGCCCAACTCGCGCACCTCGTCCTTAAAGAGGGGGCGCAGCGGCTCAATCAGGCTGGTGAAGCCCAGCTCCTTGGGCAGGCCGCCCACATTGTGGTGGCTTTTGATGGTGACGGAGCCGGGCGCGGCGCCGGACTCGATGACGTCCGGGTAGATGGTGCCCTGGGCGAAATGATCCAGCGCGCCCAGTTTCATGGCCTCCTCGCGGAAGACGGCGATGAACTCCGCGCCGATGATCTTGCGCTTTTGCTCAGGGTCGGTGACGCCCTTTAGCTTTTGATAGAAGCGCTCCGACGCGTCCAGGGCGCTCAGGTGGACCGGGAAGTGGGCGGAAAAGACCTCTTTGACCAGCTGGGGCTCGTTCTTGCGCATGAAGCCATGATCCACAAAGACGCAGTAGAGCCGATCCCCAATGGCCTTTGAGATAAGGGCCGCGACCACGGCGCTGTCCACACCGCCGGAGAGGCCCAGGAGCACAGTGCCCTTTTCCCCCACCGCTTCCTTGATTTCCTCAATGGCGGTCTCGGCGAAACTGGACATCTGCCAGTCCTCCGGACAGCCGCAAATATTTAATACAAAGTTTTTAATAATATCAACGCCCTGCTGGCTGTGGGTGACCTCTGGATGGAACTGGACGCCATAGAAATTGCGGGCGGCGTCCTCCATGCCCGCGACGGGGCAGGTATCGGTGGACGCGGTGTTTTGAAAGCCCTGGGGCAGTTCAGCCACCTGGTGGGCATGGCTCATCCAGCAGCCGGACTCCGGCTTAAGCCCTGAAAACAGGCGGGAGGACACATCAAAGCGCACACGGCTCATGCCATACTCACGCTTTTTGGCAGGCTGCACGCTGCCGCCGAGGACAGTTGACATCAGCTGCATCCCGTAGCAGACGCCCAGCACCGGTATGCCCAGGGCAAAAACGCCCTTGTCGCAGACAGGGGCGTCCTGCAGGTTCACATTGGAGGGGCCGCCGGAGAGGATGAGGCCCGCGGGATTCAAGGCCCTGATCTGATTCAGAGAAACCGAATAGGGCAGCACCTGGGAAAAGACGTGCGCCTGGCGGACGCGGCGGGCGATGAGCTGGGTGAACTGGCTGCCAAAATCCAGGATAACAATGGTTTTAGCCATGGGCTGTCCTCTCTGTGCCGGGGCACAATTAAAAAATTAAAGGTCGTTGTCGATGATGACCTGGCAGGGCTTGAGCGCGTCAAGCGCGATGCGGTGGCCCTGCGGGGTGGCGCCGGCGCAGCAAGCCGCGTCCACATGAACCTCCGCCTCCGGAAGCACCGCTTTGACGATCAGGGTGTTGGAGATCACGCAGATGTCCGTGCAAAGGCCGACCAAGGTGACCTTGGAAATGGGGTCTTCCCGATGCATTTTCAACAAAAGTTCCCCAAGCTCAAAGGAGCCGAAGGCGGGCTTGTCCAGGGCGGGCGTTTTGCGCAGGGCTTCCAGTTCGGGAGCGATCTGCCAGCCTTCTGTGCCGATGATGCAATGCCTGACCGGGAGAAAGCGGCCCTCCTGGGTATTCAGGTAGCTTTCCTGGTGGGTATCGCGGGTGAAGAGCACAGGGCCCTGATGCGCCTTGACCTTTTGAACAACCGCGGGCAAAATGGCCTGCGCCTCCTTTGTCCCAAGGGCGCCTGAAATAAAGTCGTTCTGCATATCAACGACGATTAACAAATGGCGCATTATATCTCTTTCTCCGTGCCATCGGCGTTAAACAGCGGCAAGGTCTGCAAAAAAAGGATGTCGTCGCGTTTCATTGCGCTGCCTTCAGCCAGGATGGCCATTTTGCCGGCCAGGATGCCGCCCGCCTCCGCGACCAGCTTTTCAACGGCCTTGAGGCTTTCGCCGGTGGAGATGACATCGTCCACGATCAGCACGCGCTTGCCGCGCATGTAGTCCACATCGTTCTGGTCGATGAAGAGCATCTGTCGGTTGACGGTGGTGATGGACGTGACCTCGGTTGAAAAGACGTTGCGCATGTAGAGCTTGGGCGCTTTGCGCGCGATGAGGTAGCGGTTTTCGCCGCTTTGGCGCGCCATCTCATACACAAGGGGGATGCCCTTTGATTCCGCGGTGATGAGGACATCGTGCGGGGGTGCGATCTTTAAAAGGTCACGCGCGCAGGCCATGGTCAGCTCGACATCGCCAAAGATGACGAAAGCGCCGATGTAGAGATCCTCATTGACCCGGCAAAGCGGCAGGCTCCGTTTCAGGCCCGCGACTTCAATGTTGTACTCCATTTTGTTCCTCCAAACCATAAAACACTTGAACTAAAAGGACTTTTTACCTGTTGATTGTAATTTGAAGGGCGCGCCTTGTCAATGCGCGGGCACCTCAAAATGCGATCGGACGATGGTTCTGAGGGCGTCCAGGTCCTCCGTGGTGTTGATGAGGGCGCGGGTGCGCGCGGCCCCCGGGCTGCCCTTTAGGTACCAGGCGAAATGCTTGCGCATCTCAATCAGCGCCCTGTACTCCCCTTTGAAAGCAATCATATCATCCAGGTGCGCAAGCGCGGTTTTTAAAACCGTGTCCGGGTCGGGGCGCGCGGGCGTTTCGCCCGAAAGCGCCTGATTGATCTCGCGGAAGATCCAGGGGTTGCCCAGCGCGCCGCGGCCAACGGCGAGACCCGCAGCGCCGGTCACGGACAGGATGTCCAAGGCGTCCCCCGGGGTAAACACATCGCCGTTGGCGATCAGGGGGATGTCAAGCGCCTCCCTGACCTTCGTGATCATGGCCCAGTCCGCCTTGCCGGAATACTGCTGCTGCCGGGTGCGGCCATGGACGGTGACCAGGTCAGCCCCCTCATCCTGGCACATCTTTGCAAAATCAATGACGTTGACGGAGGACGGGTCCCAGCCCAGCCGCATTTTGACAGACAGCGGCTTTTTGACCGCCCTGCGCACGGAGGCGACGATCCGGCGGCTGAGCGGAAGATCCTTCATCAGGGCGCTGCCGCCGCCGGAACCGGTGACCTTGGGCGCGGGGCAGCCAAAGTTGATGTCGATGCCGGCGTACTGGGGCAGGGCATCCAGGATGGCTGCCGCCTCCCCCATCATGGCAGGGTCCTTGCCAAAGAGCTGGGCGATGAGGCCAGTTTCTTCCTCGTGAAAGGAAAGAAGGTGCTTGTAAGCGAGGTTGCCCTTGGGCGACTGCAAAAGGCCCATGGCGCTGATCATCTCAGTCACCAGGACGTCGGCGCCCTGCCTTTTGCACTGCAGGCGAAAAGGCCAGTCCGTGATGCCGGCCATGGGCGCAAGCATCAGAAGGGGCCTTTTGGTAAACAGTTTATTCAGGGAGATACGCCCTTTCGTTTCTGAGTTCGCGGATGAGCCAGCGGCCGTTTTCACGGATCAGGATCACGTCATACCTGGCAGAGGGCCATTTGGGCGGGGAGTGCTTTTCCTGGGGCAGGACCGTGCGATAAGAGGCTTTGACGCGGCCGTCAATGGCGGGAATCTCCTCCGTGATGGTGGCGCGCGCGGTGTCCTCCCAGGGCCAGGTCCACATCCATTCCATCCTCAGGCGGTGGTCGATGCCGGTGATGCTGTAAGGCTCATAGGGGTTGCTGCCGTCTTTAATAACGGCCAGGCGCTTGTCCAGCGGCAAATAGGCGGAGGAAAAATACTTGGACAGGTCCTCATTCGCCTCGTTGTTCATGACGGAGACAGCGCGCTGCGCCATGCCGTCCTTCAAGATGACGTAGATGTTGGACACGTTCATGGCAAAATAGAAGGCGATGGTCATCAGGCCCAAAATGGCGGTGACGAGCGTCAGCCTTCCGGCGATATACCAGATAAAGCGCCGCAGCTTTTTCATTGCAGAAGCCTTTTAGGGGTGCAGGGTGGTGCCCAGGTCTTCGCCGCTTAAGACGCGCAGGATGTTGTTTGGCGTGTCCAGGCCAAACACGCGCACCTGGGGCAGGCCGTGCTCCGCGCACATGAGGAAGGCAGACATGTCCATGACCTTAAGCCCTTTCTCAATGGCTTCCTTGTAGGTGATGTCCTTAATCAGGGTGGCGGCGGGATCCAGCCGGGGATCCGCCGTGTACACGCCATCCACGTTTTTGGCTAAAAGCAGCGCCTGGGCATGCAGCTCCAGCGCGCGCAGGACAACCGCGGTGTCCGTCGTAAAGAAAGGATTGCCAAGGCCGCCGCCAAAGAGGGCGACGCCGTTGTTTTCCAGGGCTTCCACCGCCAAGTCGCGCCGGTAGTTGGCGCAGATGTCCGGCACATGCAAGGCAGAGAACATGCGCGCCTTGATGCCGATTTGATCAAGCGCGTCCTGCATGACCAGGCAGTTCATGAGGGTGCCCAGCATCCCCATGTGATCCGCGCGCACAGCATCCATACCGGCAGCAGCGCCGTGGCGGCCGCGCCAGAGATTGCCGCCGCCGATCACGACGCCGACCTGGGTGCCCTTTTCAACGATGGCCTTGATGATGGAAGCCACCTTGCCAATCTGGCTGTGGTCAAACAGCCAGCCGGATTCCCCAAGCGCTTCGCCGGAGAGTTTGAGCATGATTCGCTGATACTGCATGGTATTCCCCCGCGTATAATTTTAGAAAAAAGGGCAGCGCATGGCGCCGCCCTATGGGGTCAAGGTATACAGGGCGGTCATCAGCCCTTGCTGGTCATGGCCTCGATCTCGCTGGCGAGGTCGCTGACCTTCTTCTCAATGCCCTCGCCGCGCTCATAGCGGGTGAAGCGGCGGACGGAGATCTTTTCCCCGCTGGCCAGGGCGGTCTCGTTGACCAGGGTCTGGACAGTGATGTCGGGATTTTTGACGAAGGGCTGCTCCAGGAGGCAGACTTCCTTGTAGTACTTCTCAATGCGGCCTTCGACCATGCGGTCCACGATCTTCTCAGGCTTGCCCTCGTTGAGCGCCTGGGCGCGCAGAATCTCGCGCTCCTTGTTGAGGTTTTCAACAGGGACGTCTTCCTTGCTCACAAAGAGGGGGTTGCTGGCCGCGATCTGAAGGGCCAGATCATGGCAGAGGTCGCGGAAGGCGTCGGTCTTGGCGACGAAGTCGGTCTCGCAGTTGACCTCGACCAGAACGCCGATTTTACCGCCCATGTGAATATAGCTGTCCACCATGCCTTCGGCGGCAACGCGGCCGGCCTTTTTGGCGTTGGCGGCAAGGCCTTTTTCACGCAGGTACTCAATGGCCTTGTCCATATCGCCCTTGCACTCGACCAGCGCCTTTTTGCAATCCATCATGCCTGCCTGCGTGCGCTCACGCAGTTCTTTTACCATTGCGGAAGTGATTTCCATTGTCATTCTCCTTTAATCTGTACAATCGCTTAAGCGTCCAGGTCCTGAACAACGTCCTCTTCGTCTTCGTCAGTTTCAATGCCCGCCTGGGAGCCCTGCTTGCCTTCCAGGACGGCATCCGCCATCTTGCCGGAGATTAGTTTGACAGCGCGGATGGCATCGTCATTGCCGGGGATGACATAATCCACCAGGTCCGGATCGCAGTTGGTGTCAACAATGGCGATGACCGGGATATTCAGCGCGCGGGCTTCGGCGATGGCGATGGCTTCCATGCTCGGGTCAACCACAAACAGCGCGCCGGGAAGGCCCTTCATGTTGCGGATACCGCCGAGGTTGGCGTTGAGCTTGTCGCGCTCGCGCATGAGCTTGATGACTTCCTTCTTGGGAAGGACATCAAACTGGCCGGAAGCTTCCATCTTGTCGATCTCGTTCAAGCGGTCCACGCGGGAACGGATGGTGCGGTAGTTGGTGAGCATGCCGCCCAGCCAGCGGCGGTTGACGTAGAACATGTTGCAGCGCTTGGCTTCCTGCTCGATGGATTCCTGGGCCTGCTTCTTGGTGCCCACGAACAAAAGGGACTTGCCCTCCATGGACAGGTTGCGCACGAACATATAGGCTTCTTCGATCTTGCGGACCGTCTTTTGAAGGTCGATGATGTAGATGCCGTTGCGCTCCGTGAAAATGTAGGGAGCCATCTTGGGGTTCCAGCGCCTGGTCTGATGTCCGAAATGGACGCCTGCTTCCAGCAGGGACTTCATAGAAATGATTGCCATGGGGTTCCTCCTTGTTTTGCCTCCGCGGGTTTCATCCCGTACGGCCGCCATGTGGCACAAGCGCACAGTCGACCCGCGTGTGTAATGCCCAAGAAGTATAGCATAGGTTCTGAGGAAAAAGCAAGCAAAAAGAGGGATGAACAATGGGTTTTGAAGTGAAAAAGCACCTCCCTGAAATTTTGTTGCAAGATAGAAATTTCTTTGAAGGAAGCATAAAAGCATAAATAAAGCAGCAAATTAATAAAGATACATTGACAGCGGCTTTGATCAATTATAAACTCAGTTCAGATTCAGAGAAGGAGCTGATTCTGTCAAGGATTTTGACCACGTCTGAACAAGACGGAATGGCCAGACGGACAGCCGGGTCAAATGCCGCACGGTCAGGTAAGAGCTGACCGGCAACAGAAGTTGCCTTGTTGAAGGTTCTGCAAGAGAACGCATTCGCTGCGCTGCTTGTAAAATGGTCAATGAGAGTGGCAAAGAGATCTTTGCACAGAATACTTTCAGATAACCGGCATCGGTTAAAACGCTTCATGAAGCAGTCAAAGACCAACGCAAGCAGGCAGAACACGGCCTGCTTTTTGTTCGCTTGCAAGCCAAGGCACCACAACCGACAAAATGGAGGAAAATGAAATGAAGAAGTTTTTGCTGCTGTTCCTTTGCTTTTTATTGGGCGCCGGTTTTGCCATGGGCAGTGATAGCCAAGCGGAAGCCCTCAACCACGGAAAAGATGCGGACGTAAAAAAAGCATATGAGGATTTCCTCAATGCCGTTTCAACCCAGTTTGGCTACGACGTCGCCTACACCCTGTCCATGGATCCCAACTACCATAATTCCAGCATGGGCGGCCGCACCGCGGGTAGTGTGGCAGAGCACAAGGCCGCGGACTACCTGACCGGCGTCATGAAGGAGATTGGCCTTGAAGAGGTGGAAAAACAGGCCGCTCCCTGTGACCTGTGGCAGTTTAACGGCGCGGAGTTGACGATCGATGGAAAGAATTATCCGGTTTATTCCTATGCGACCGCCGCGACGCCCAAGGAAGGGATCGGCGCTGAGGTTATTTACCTTCAAGACGGCACGATGTGGGATTATGAAGGCGTGGATGCCAACGGCAAAATCGTGCTGATCGACATCGACATGCGCGCAAACTGGTGGGTCACTTACCCCATGCTGGAAGCGCAGCTGCAGGGCGCGGCGGCAATTTTAAGCGCCAATGTGGGCGGGTTTTCGCAAGTCGCGGATGATGCCCTCAACTGCCAGGACATCTGCGCGCCTGTCGGCATCCCCTGTCTGAGCATCAGCTTGAAAGACTCCAGGGAAATTCAGGAAAAATTAAGCCAAGGCCCGGTGAAGGCGCATCTGATGGTAGACAATGTGGTGGAGCTTGGCAAAACCGGGACGACTTACAATGTGACAGGAAAAATCAAAGGCGAAAGCTCTGATTTTCAAATCCTGGTCGGCGCCCATTACGACACCCATTTTTATGGGTTCCAGGACGATTCCTGCGCCGCAGGCCTGGTCCTGTCCATGGCCAAAGCCATGGTTGACAGCGGCTTTAAGCCAAAAAATGATCTGGTTTTTGTGCTTCACGGGGCTGAAGAATGGGGAGCCAGCGGAACGCAGTATGACTGGTGCGTGGGCGCCTGGGAAATGATCAACACCCTGCATCCTGAATGGGCTGAAAAGACACTGGCTTTTGTCAACTTTGAGCTGCCTGCTTATGAGTTTGACACCTACACCAGCACCTATTCAGCGCCGGAGATGTACAAGCTGCTGGATACCTTCGCAAACGGGTACGCGTATTCGCCCAAGCCGGAAGGCTGCTTCCCGGACGACGTTAAAACCGCGGGTTATCAGACCTATACCTATTCCGATGATTTTTCTTATTACGCGGCCGGCGTTCCGTCCACAGTCAACGGGTTCCTGCTGAAGGACGACATGGCGACGCCGTTTGATTTCTACATTCAGCGCTACCATTCCCAATACGACCTGCCGGAAACCTACAACGAAGCGGTCATGGCCTTCAACACGAAGTATTACGGCGCGCTGGTGATGTATCTGGACCGTTTGCCGGCGCTCTGCCTTGATTTCACGGCGCAATATGACAGGATCCTTGCCTCCCTTGATGCAGAGATCATCACAGAATCAGGCGGAGATACGGGCAAAATGGAAGACGCGCTCACTGTCCTTAAGGACAAGGCCGAAGCAATGAACCTGCAAGTGCAAAAAACAAATCAGGACTACCTTGACGCCCTGGAGGAGGGAAACAGCGGCCTGGCAGGCAGCCTGTGGGCAAAAGGGCGTGACCTGACCAGGCAGAATCTGAAAGCATTCGGCTTTGCACAGGATGAGCTTTTGGGGTTGATGTATGAGCGCCCAATCGTGCCCCATGAAGCCCCGCAGGAAAACATCCTTTTGATGCAAAAAACCATTGAAGCCCTGGAAGACGGAAAAGTCGCGGAAGCGGCAGACGAGTACGCCTGGGCAATCAACAATGTTCTTGAATGGTACGCCATGTATTTCTCCCCGGAGGTCATTCAGATTCAGGACGATATGTTCTACGCCGAAAGCAATCAGGACAACCTTTACTGGGGAACAGACAAGGCCTTTGTGAAAGCCGAGGTGGAGGAAGCGACCCGCAGCCTGATGCTGCGGTATGAGGAGGAGGGCGGGGATTTCAGCCAGGAGATCGCCGTTTATCAAAACGCGATCGACAGCCAGAGAGCGGTGCTTCTTTCTCTGTTTGAAAAAGAGATCCAGGATGTGGAGAAGCTCGCTTCCCTGCTTGAAACAAACTGAACGGTCGAAAAATGAACAAATACCCTGGTTCAACGCATGGTTGGACACCAACTGCATTTGACAGGCAACAAAAACGCCCGGGGGATTTTCCCTCCGGGCGCCAGACTGTCAAAAACTTTATTTATACTGATGAAAAGCTTTATTGCATCCAAAGCGGCGAGGGATTTTATTGCCCGGCAAGGAAGGAAACCGAAGGCGTAGCCTGAGCTACGTTGAGGTTGACTGACGCGGCAGGGGGGGGGTAAAAGACCCGGCGCGACGATGCAATAAAGATTGGAATCAGTATTAGATATAAAAATGCAAAATCTGCTCGAAATAAAACTGCAGTCAACGTTGAATTAGCATGCAACATTGATTCTCTGCTTTTTCTTGTTTTTGATGATAAACCTAAAATTAGCAATCCTTTTGCTGAGACAGCAACACTGATTCCTGGCTGCTTGGCTGTGCCGCAACAAAGCGGGCGAGATTTTGCATCTGATCCGCGCGTTCATTGAAAAACAACTGATACGCTGAACACAGATTGGTGATCAATTCGCCCTCATCGCTCAGGACACGGTCGCGCCGGCAACCGTTGCGGCAGAGAAAATACCATTTGCATGTCGTGCAGCGCTTTGGAACGGGGAGGGATTCTTCCCGGAAAATCCTTCTTTTCTCGCTCTTTTCAAGTCTGAAAAAAGAGGATTCTTTGATGTTCCCCATGTGCCATTCGTCAATCGCGTAAAAATCACAGGGATAGATATCGCCGTCCGACTCAGCCAGGAAATATTCCCCGCACACGCCGGACATGGAGCAGGTCTCAGGCGGATGACCAAGCAGCATGCCCAGCCAATTGTCAAATTGCCGGACGGAAACCGGTTCCCCTGAATGCCAGGCTTTTTCGTACAGGTCAAAGGTCTCTATCAGGAAAGTCCCATATGCTTCAGGCGTCAGCGACCATGCCTCGTTTTGATTGTCAAAGCCGTTCAGGCAGGGGATGAACTGGAGCCAGCGGTGGATTTTCAGCGCGTTGAACACTTCCTGGGGCTTTTCGGCGATTTGCTTTGTCACAACGCACAAGATGTTGTACGCTATGCCCGCGTCCTGTAACTGCTGAATGCCCGCCAGTACCCGCGCCTGTGTCGGCTCGTTTTTCGTGCCCAGCCGGTACATGTCGTGCGTTTCTTCCGTGCCGTCCAGCGAAACGCCCACAAGGAAATTCCCTTCTTTAAAAATCTCGCACCATTCATGATCGATCAGCGTTCCGTTGGTCTGTATGCTGTTGCTGACAGCGCATTTTGAAGAGGAATATGACTTGATCTCTCTTAAGAAATACCGAAAGAATTCTTTCCCTGCCAGCATCGGCTCGCCGCCCTGGAACGCGAAAGCAATCTGCCCGTCCGAGTACGCGAAAGCGCGCCGGATGAGCGTGCGGGCCGTTTCTTTTGTCATGATCCCGCGCTCCGCCACAGCGCGGTGCGCCATTTCATCCCTGTAAAAGCAGTAGCTGCACCTTAGGTTGCACAATCCCGACGCAGGCTTGATCATGACTGTAATTGGCGGCATGTTTGATCCCTCTTAAAAGTATTGAATCTCGCTCACTGTATGGCAATGGTTCTGTTGAACGCGGCTCCATAATTGACAATGTCTTTCACAAAATCAGAATAGTCATATTTGTATGTAGCAGCGGAATATAAGCGCAGAATATTCTTCTGCATGACGCTTGCTGTTCCGTCCTTAAAAATCAGGACAGTATCATAAAGGTTTTCGTGATAATAATAAGGCGCCGACCTGAAATAATCAGAGAACAAAACAAATTCTACAATGTATTCGATCTCGCCCCCTTTATCAAATTTTGATGAAAGATAAGCATTGTCGGAAGCGTCTATCTTTAAAACTCTCGTGTGGGCGATTTCCAGGTAGCCGTCCCCGGCTTTTCCCTGTTGATAAAGCTCCTTCCATTTAAGCGTTAAGGCCGAAATAGCAAGATCGACATGTTCATCTTCCACAAGACCAAGGACGGTGCTGCCTGGGAAAATTAAAAAGGCGCCCATCACAACAGCCATGACGATCAGTGTTATTCTGGTACTTGCTTTTGTCTTTCGGGCATTCCCGCATTTGCCGCACAACATTTGCATTCACTCCTTTTATGCTTTGTTGCTGCAACTATAACAAAAAGAACCTTCTTTTGGAAGCAGGGTTCTGCGTTTGAGAAGCTGAACGGCGCTCTTGAGTTTATGTTTCATAACATAAAACCTCATTTTGCGTGCATTGGTTTATTCCGACAATTTTAAGAGAGGTTTTCCGGGTCACTGCGACCCTTCGTTTCTTCATTGAATTTCCAGGGGGACTGCCGGGCATCCTGTGCGCCTTGCTCATCGCCGCGATGTCTTTTCTGGGGGATTCGAAACCCGCCTGATCACCTAGGTCTTGACCTGCAGCTGCTCTTCTTTTTGGCTGTCTTCTTTTTCCCGGGTAATTTGCTGACCGCTAAAAAGGCGGATGAGGAAAGAAAAAGGCTGAGTATAGAAAGACAGGTTTAATGGGCAGCCGCAAAATCTGCGCATCAGAGCTTGTTTGCTGAAAGCCCTTGAACTTTTGATTATCGTCAAAGATTGATATAATGAAACGAGATCATGAATGATTGGTCGGAAAAGCCGTTTGGGCAGCTTTGATGATTCATCTTTGATCAACGCGGTTGGATTATCAAAACTCAGAACCATGAAGAAAATAACTGTGAACGCAAAGGGTATTTATTAAGACCTCAAAATCAACTCCACAACCACTGGAAAATGGTGCCAATACCATAAAAACTTAAACAAGGGAGGAATATTTTGAAACAAAATTACAGGATAAAGAACATAGATCATTCACAGAAATGGATCTTCATATCTGATGATTCAACAAAATATTGGGAATATGATGGATTTACAGACTTAATAAAAAAGATTGCTGATTCTTGCGATGGAACCATCAGGTGTATCGGTGATACCATGTATAAAATCACAGGCGATCGTTTTGATTTAACATACCAGTGGGACACGCTGTTTGGCATTGTTGTAATCTATAAACATGAATCACAGCTTGATGAAATTAAAAAATATTTAGAAGCGTTTTTTAATTAAGTATTATCAGATTCTGTCTCTGGTTTTAAGCTTCCCATTGATCCATTTGTGTTCTATCCTTCCCTCATCACGAAAAAGGGTTCATGAGATGAAGCCGCTGAAAAAGGCTGAGTATAAAGGCGGATTGAATGGACAGCTGCAAAACCGGATCAATCAAAACAGCGCCGGACTCTTTACCAGCGCTGTTTTGAATACCGAACAGGACAGATTATTTCAACTCCACCATCACGACTGTATCCGTCTCGTCCGGCAGCCTGGGATCCAGCCCGAAGCTGACAAAAGAGATGTCCGGGTAGTTGTTGGTGATCCAGTCCTTGACGATGGCCATTTCGCTGCCTGAGGATAAAAGCCTGATGCGTTTGACCTCCTCTGGTTTGATCCCGGGCAGCGGCAGGTAGCCGATGGGGTTGTCAAACACATGGAAATACAGTTTTTTGCCGTTTCTGGTCACGCGGCCAAAATCCGGCTTGTCCATCCCGGCGATGCCGCAGCCATAGATGCTTTCATGATTGCGCTTCATCCATTTGCCGATGTCCTTCAGGATCTCAAGCGACTTGTCCGGGATCAGCCCGCGGGCGTCGGGGCCGACGTTCAGCAGCAGGTTGCCGCCCTTGGATACGCACTCCACCAGCTTCCGTACCAGCATGGGCGCGGGCTTGTAATTGGGGTCGCGCTCGGCATAGCCCCAGTTGTTGTTCATGGTGATGCAGGCTTCCCAGGGCACGGGATTGCCGTTCACATCCTGGATGCCGTTTGGCGGGATGATCTGCTCCGGGCTTACAAAGTCGCCGGAGTAGATGGTGGGATTGCCGCTCAACAGGCTGCCAAAGCCCTCCCCGCTCACCTCCAGGCGGTTGTCCATCAGGACGTCCGGCTGGTGGCTTCGGATCATGTTGACCAGGTCGCTCGCGCGCCAGGTTTCGCCTTTCAGGTTGTCGTAGGAGAAGTCGAACCAGAGCAGGTCGATCTTCCCGTAGTTGGTCACCAACTCTTCCACCTGGCCGTGCATGTATTTGAGGTAGTTGTCAAAATCATGCTGCTTGCCCTTGAAGGCCTCGTTGTCCTTCTCCGGGTGATGCCGGTCGCCGTAATGCGGGTAATCGGGATGGTGCCAGTCGATGATGGAGTAGTAAAGCCCCACCTTCAGCCCTTCCGCCCTGAAGGCCTCCAAAAACTCGCGCACCAGGTCGCGCCCCGCCTTGGTGTTGGTGGCTTTGTAGTCGGTCAATTTGCTGTCAAACAGGCAAAAGCCGTCATGGTGCTTGGCGGTCAAGACCGCGTAGCGCATCCCGGCGTCCTTCGCAGCCCTGGCCCAGGCCCTGGGGTCATAGTCGCTGGGGTCAAACTCCTCAAAAAAGGGCTGATAATCCTCGTTGCTGATGTTCTCATAGCTCCTGACCCATTCGCCCCGGGCGGGGATCGCGTACAGGCCCCAGTGGATGAACATGCCAAAACGCGCGTCCTGGAACCATTTTACGCGCTTTTGCCTTGATTCTTTGTCAAACATTTGCTGCTCCTTCGGAAAAATGGGCGCCGCCCGTTTTGAGGACGACGCCCGGGTAGATGGCGTGACTTTACTTGTACTGAGCGTCGTAGGCGGTCTGATAGTAAGCGATCAGCTGGTTCAGGCCCAGGTCTTCCGCTTCCTTCAGCCAGGACTCATAGTCCTCCACATTGCTGTTGCCGGTCATAAAGGCGGTGATACCCTCCTTGATGAAGCTGGACAGCTCGGTGCTCAGGAGCCCCAGCTCTTCCAGGGTCTGGGTGTCAAACTTCAGCGGGGGCAGGGCCTTGGAATTGTCCGCGAAGGGCTCGTATTCCTTGGTCGCCTCGGCCAGCCAGATCTCCAGGCCGTCGCCGGATTTCTTGTTGGTGTTGGCCAGGTCCGTCTGCTCGCCGTTGCGGAAGGCCGCGTCACGGTAGGAGATGGTGTACTGGAGCACGTTGTCGTTCTGCACGTTCACGTCCTGCCAGGGGGTCAGCACCTTGTACAGCGCGGGTTCACCGTCCAGGCCCACAGCGCCGGCGTCCGGATCCGTCCAGTTTTTGCCGTACACGCCATGGTAGCCGCGGATGGTGGCATCAAAGCTGTACATCAAATCGGCCAGGCGCAGGGCAGCTTCGGGGTTCTCGCACTTGGCGGAGATGACATAGCGGTTGCCGCCCACGCCCTCATAGGGGAAGGAGATCATGTTCTGCTGGCCTTCCGGTCCCTTCAAGGGGAGGAGGTAGTCATACTGCTGGTACATATCGCTGCCGGTCTGGGCAAACTGCAGGTAGCCGCCCGCGGAGCCGCCCACCAGGCCGCCCTCGCCCTGGATCATGTCGGCGGCGGTGTTCTGGGAGAAGGAACCTTCATAGAACAGGCCCTCGGCCACCAGCTTGTTCAGGAAACTGAGGCCGGCTTTCATGCCTGCTGTGTCGTTGAGGCAGCTGACCACCTTGCCGTTATCCAGGTACAGGCCGAAGGCTCCCGAGCCGGAGGTGATGGCCTTGCGCAGGTTGAGCGGGTAGTAGGTGAAGGCGTTCATCACGAAGGCGTCGGAGTTGGTGTGCCAGCCGTCGTCATAGTTGGCGATCATGGGCAGTTCATCCTTTTCGCCGTTGCCGTTGGGGTCGTTGTCGCGGAAGGCCACCAGCACGTTGTAGAATTCCTCGGTCGTGGTGGGTTTCTCAAGGCCCAGTTTGTCCAGCCAGGCGCTGTTGATCCAGTACTTCTGCCTGAGTCCGCAGTGGTAGCAGATGTTCACATCCGGCAGGGAGTAAATTTCCCCGTCCAATTGGGTCATGCGCTCGCGGGAGCCTGGGAAGGCCTCAAACATCTTCTTGATGTTGTCGCCATGGGTGTCGATCAGGTCGTTGAGCGGCAGGAAGAGCTTTTCCTCAATGCCGTACTTGGCAATGTTTTGATCGGAAATGCCGACGGACAGGAACACGTCCGGATAGTCGCCGGAGGCCAGGATCAGGCCCAGCTTCTCCGCCGCGCCTTCCTCGGGGATCACTTCAAAGCTCAGGTCGATGTTGGTCTGCTCCTCCAGCCACAGGACATAGGCGTTGGTCTCCCAGTCTTCAATGGCAGGGTCGCCGATGACGGCCACGCGCAGCTTGACATCGCCGAAGTTCTCGGCGATGGGCAGCTCGGCCAGGGCGCTCCCCAGGGAGAGCAGCAGGGCCAGGGACAACAGAAGGGATAAAAGTTTTTTGTTCATCTGGATACCTCCATATTATTTAAATGACCTTGGTCATTTAGATTTCTTGCCGGATCAGCCCTTGACCGAGCCGATCATGACCCCCTTGACGAAGTGCTTCTGCACAAAGGGGTAAAGGATGAGAAGCGGCGCTGAGCTGACCACGATGATGGCGTACTTGAGCAGGTTGGTCATGCCCTGGCGGGTGGCCATGTTCCGAAGATCCGCCACCCGGCCAATGTCCATGCTGTTGAGGATCAGGATGTTGCGCAGCACCACCTGCAATGGGTAGAGTTCAGGCTTTGACAGGTAGATGAATGCGTCAAAATAGCTGTTCCAGTTGCCGACCGCGCAGTACAGCGCGACCACCGCCAGAATGGCGCCAGAGAGGGGCAGGGTGATGTACCAGAGCATGCCGTATACCGAGCAGCCGTCCAGGCTGGCGGATTCATACAGTTCCTCGGGGATGGAATTGGACATGTAGGTGCGCGCCAGGATCACAAACCAGGGCCAGACGGAGTTGGGCAGGATCAGCGGCCAGATGGTGTTGAGCATGCCCAGGTCGCGGATCAGCAGATAGGTCGGGATGAGGCCGCCTGAAAAGAACATGGTGAACAGGATCAAGCCGGAAAAGATGTTGCGGCCGAAAAAATCCTTCCGGGACAGGGTAAAGCCGCACAGGATGGTCATGAGCAGCGTTAACAGGGTGGCGCCGCCGGTGTATATAAAGGCGTTTTTATAGCCGGTCAGGATGCTCGCGTTGTCAAGCACCGCCTTGTAGGCCTCCACATTGGGGCCCACAGGGTAAAGCCATACCTCGCCCGCGATGACGGCGTCGGTGGAGGAGAAGGAGGCGCTGACCACATAGATCAGGGGATAGGCCACAATGACCGCAAACAGCAGGAGCAGGCTGATGGAGATAACATCAAACACCCTGTCCCCGGCGCTCTGGCGCACCCGGTTGCGACGCTTATTCACTCGTAAATTCTGCATGTTGCCCCCCTTACCACAAGCCCACATCGCTCACGCGCCTGGCGATGGCGTTGCACAGGATCAGCATCAGGCCGTTGACCAGCGCGTTAAACAGGCCCACTGCGGTTGAATAGCTGTAGTTCTGGTTGACCAGGCCCATCCGGTAAACATAGGTGGAGATGACCTCGGACACGGAGAGGTTGGTGTTGTTCTGCATCAGGTAGATTTTTTCAAAGCCAACGGACAGGATGGAGCCGGTGTTGAGGATGAAGAGGATGATGATGGTGGGCGCGATGCTGGGCAGGTCGATGTGCAGGATGCGCTTGACCTTGCTGGCCCCGTCCACCACCGCCGCGTCATACATGTCCTGGCTGACGCCTGACAGCGCCGCCAGATACACCACCGCGTTGTAACCGGTCGCCTGCCAGACGCCTGTCCACACATAGATGTGCCTGAAATAATCCTTATTGCCCATGAAGTTGATCGGCTGCCCGCCAAGCGACTTGATGGCCTGGTTGACAAAGCCGTAGGAGATGTCCGTAAACTGGATGATCATGGAGACCAGGACCACGGTGGAGATAAAATAGGGCATATAGGTGATCATCTGGATGGTCTTTTTCATCCGGTTGCTGCGCAGCTCGTTTAAGAAGATGGCCAGGACAATGGGGACGGGGAAACTGGCCAGAAGCGAATAAACGCTGATGGCCAGGGTGTTTGTGATGACGCGCACGGCGGAGGGCGCTGTCAGAAAGCGCGTGAAGTGGCGCAAAAGCGGCTGGGTCCAAGGGCTGCCCGTGATGCCCGCTGAAACCCTGTAGTCCTTAAACGCCAGGGTGATGCCGTACATCGGGTAATACTTGAAGACCAGAAGAACCGCCAGGGGCACCAGGATCAGCACATAATAGGGGATGCTGCGTTTCACCTTGCGCGCGAAATCAGACTGATTCCTGGCCGGGCTTTCAATTTTTTTGCTGTTTATGGTCATGCCGCGCTCCTTTCCGGGTATCAGGGGAAAACCTCAAAAGCCTTGCGGCTCTGAAGAGGGATACAGGGATAGTGGCTTACAATTTTATAAGTCTAATATACCTTGAACGGGCGTCCGGGTCAATGGTACAATCAAACCAAAGGATGTGATTATTTGACGAACAGGAAGTTTAACCTGCGTTTGGTTCAGGCCATCAGCTATGAAAACGACCATCAATGGAATTATCCTTTTAATCTTTACCCCTTCCACACCCTCTACCTGGTGGAGGACGCGGACGGCTTTGTTAAGACTGCCGAAGGGATCACGGCCTTAAGACCCGGGGAAGCCTGCCTGATCCCCGCTTTTACGCTGTTTTCCTGCTGGTGCGAAAGTAAAATCAAAAAAATCTATGTGGAATTTTTTCTGGACCTGCCTTCCGGACAGCATGTAATTTTTGAGCCGGGCAAGGTTCAGGCCCGCCCTTTGGCACTGGAACAGTTAAAAATATTAAAGAGCCTGAGCCCCGCGAAAAGCCTTCAGGACAACCTGCGTTTTGAGGGGGAATTGCTGTGCGTTTTGTCCCAATTTGTAACGGAAGCCCAGGTCAAGCCTTCAAAGGAGTTCGCGCGCCTGCATCCCCTTTTGACTGAGATTCACTTAAAGCTGGGCTGCGACCTGCAGCTGGGCGAGCTGGCCAGGAACCACGGCTTCAGCCCGTCCTCCCTGTCCCATACCTTCAAGCGCGCCTTTTCCTGCACACCCAAGCAGTATGTCCAGCAGCTTCTGGCCAACGTCATCAAGCACGAATTGCTGCACACCGACAAAAGCATCAGCCAGTTGGCCGATGAGTACCGCTTCTGCGACGCCTACTACCTGTCCAATTTCTTCAAGCGCTTAATGGGCATCTCCCCCCGGCATTACCGCCAGCGCAGCGACCGCTTTGCGGAGACCGGAACCAGGATCCTGCCATAAAGAAACCCTGACGCATTATTTAGAACGCGCCGGGGCGAAGGACATTGGTTCAGTTTAGATGCCGGAGAACGGTTTATTTTCCCCCGCCGGTCAGACTGGTGCCGCAATAGGGGCAGAAGGCAAAGGTGTTGCCATCGGGCAGTTTCTTGCCGCAGCTTGGGCAGAAGGAAAAGGCCTCGCTGCCCGGTACGGTCGTTGGCGCCAGGGTGACAAAGGGGATGAAGGTCACAGGGCTTGACCAGCTCCCGCTGACCGCTCTTTCCGTCACCCAGGCGCGCCGCCGGGAAACCTCGCTCTTGGCCATTCTGGCATCAAAAAACTCCACCTGAACAAAACCGTTTTCAGCGCCAAACACGGTGACCTTGGTATGGTTGGGCACATTGAACTTGCTTTCCACATAGTCCCTCCCCGGGCCCCAATAGGCTTTGGCGGCGGAGGTCATCTTGGCGGTGCCCAGGGGCTGCTCGTGATAGACGGTGTTGATGTCTACATCGACCCGCTTCAGCCCTGTATAGGCGCGGAATTTGGCGCCCCTCGCGGTGGTGAAGTCCACCTGAACCCACCAGATGTCATTGCGATTGTCCCAGGCGGCGCTCATCACCTCCACCTGGGTGGTCCGCCAGTCGTTTTGAAAGTAGGTGCCGGGTTCGTCATACTGCGTGCCGGGCCCGGTCCTGGTTGAAAGGCGCATCAGCAGGCTCGCGGGAATGCCTGAGGCCTGGCCTTCCGGAATGATAGAAAGGATTAGGAGGAGCAGGCAGAGGATTACAGCCAGATGTTTGAACCAACGCATATCATTTCTCCTTTTCCGAGTGTTGTTATTGATCTGTTTTGTTATCAGTCAGATGATAACAATTGGCGCGAAGCTCTGTCAACCGGGCGCGGCTTCATCCTGTCCGCCTGTGAGCCGCAGCTCATCCGTGGCCGCCTTGTTAATGAAGGCGCGCTCATGCTCAATGAAGATCATGGACGCGCCTGTTTCCAGCAGCAGGTCCTCCAATTGGTCGCGGCTTTCAGGGTCGATGTCGTTGAGCGGCTCATCCCAGAGGTAAAGCTGGGCGGACTGCGCCAGGGAGAGGGCGAGCATCGTCTTTTTCTTCTGTCCCAGGGAAAAACCCTCAAACTCCCGGTCAAAGGACTCCTGGGGCAGGTCAAACTTGCGCATCAGGGTAAAAAACAGGGTCAGGTCCAATCCCCGGTAAAGAGCCAGCTGGCGCGGGGTGCCTAAGACGCCTTTTGAGGTCTGCCTGAGCATGGAGATGACAAGCCCCCTGGGCGTGAATACGCGCCCTGATTGGGGCATCAACTCTCCCAAAATCAGCTTCATCAGGGTGGTTTTTCCGGCGCCGTTTCCGCCTGTCAGCGCAAGCCGCTGCCCCTGGTTCAGGGTGAAGCCCAGCTTGTTGATCAGAGGGCTTCCGTCATAGGAGAAGGTGACTTCCTCAAAGCGCACCAGGGTGCTGTGCGGGCTTTTCATCGGGGTGATCTTCAGCGGGGAGGTATACTCCAGGTTCTTGAGCAGCTTTTCCTTTTCCTCCAGCTGCTTGTTGATCCTTTTTTCAATCACCTTGGCGCGTTTCATCATTTTGGCGGACTTCGCGCCGATATACCCCCTGTCGGTTGGCCCCATTCCGATCTTGGTGCTCTCTATCTGGTCGCTCCAGTTGGCTTTCTCCCTTGCGGAAACGGACAATCGCGCCACATCGGCCAAAATACGCCCCCGCAACTCACACTCATATTCGTCCTGCCGCTTCTTGTTCTCCCGATAGGTGCTGTAATTGCCGGAAACCACCCTGGCGCCCTGCTTTTCAAGGGCCAGGATGTGGTCGCACACGGCGTCCAAAAAGTCCCTGTCATGGGACACGGTGAGGAAGCCGGATTTTGTAAGCAGGTAATTGGCCACCAGTTCCCGCCCGGCTTCGTCCAGGTGATTGGTCGGCTCGTCGATCAACAGAAAACGCCCCTTCCTGAGAAACAGCGCGGCCAGCTTCAGCCGGGTCTGTTCCCCCGGGCTGAAGGAAGAGAGCGGCCTTTTAAGCAGGTCCTCAGAGAAGCCCAGCAGGGCCGCTTCTTTCACAAATTGATCCCGGATGACATATCCGTCTTTTAGCGCATATTCATGTTCCAGTTCGCCATAGCGCGTGACGGAATCCGCTGTGCCTTCAAGAAGCGCGCTCTCCATCTGTTTTTCCCAAACTGTGTAGGGGTGAAGCGTATCAATCAGCACTTCCAGGGCCGGTCGGTCCATGTCCGCCTGATAGGGAAACAAATCAAAGGGCAGGGCGCTGATGATCTGCCCCTCGCCCTTTAGTTCCCCCGCCATTAATCGGAGCAGCGTGGTTTTTCCCCGCCCGTTGCGGCCCACCAGGCCCAGACGCCAGGAGCTGTCCATATGAAAATCCAAATTTGAAAAAACGGGCGAAATTCCGCCTTCATAGGTAAAAGACAAATTTTTAATTTGAATGATGGCCATATATCCTCCTGCGCACACGCAAAAAAGCCTTTATGCTTTTTTGCTGAAAGTAAATGTCAGCGCAGGATCTTCTTCAAAGGGATGCCCTCCTTGATTTCTTATTGTGATTATAGTGAAAGGCGGAAAAGCTTGTCAAGCAGGCGGCGCGGTTGACCAAGGCCTGAAAACCGCATAAAATAAAGGAGAAACCCAAGTGATTTATCAATATGATCGAGGATATGTGAAATGAGCGGAGCAAATCAGGAAACCTATCAAAGCCCTTTTTCCACCCGTTACGCAGGGAAGGAGATGCAGGCCCTGTTTTCCCAGGCGCACCGGGCGCGCCTGATGAGGAGGATGTGGAACATTCTGGCGCAAAGCCAGATGGAGCTGGGTCTGAACATCACCAAGGAACAGGTTCTTGAACTTCAGGAGCACACCGAGGATGTGGATTTTGAGGTCATTTCCGCTTTTGAGAGGGCGCTTCGCCATGACGTGATGGCCCACCTGAAGGCCTATGCCGAGGTCTGCCCCAAGGCCGCGCCCATCATCCACCTGGGCGCGACCAGCTGCTATGTGACGGACAACGCAGATGTCCTGATCATCAGGGACGCCATGCTCCTGATCAGAAGGCGGCTGCTTGGCACGGCCAGGGCGCTGTACGCCGCGGCGGACAAATATAAAGACCTGCCCATGCTGGCCTACACGCACTACCAGGCCGCCCAGCCCACCACCTTTGGCAAGCGCGTCTGCCTGTGGCTGCAGGACATCCTGATGGACCTGGAGGAGGTCAACCATTTCCTGTCCGTCCTTCGCCCGCTTGGCAGCAAGGGCGCGACCGGCACCCAGGCCTCCTTCCTGTCCCTGTTTGAGGGCGACCATGACAAGGTCAGGGAACTGGATGATTTGATCGCGCGGAAGATGGGCTTTTCCCGCCCTGTCGCGGTCTCCGGACAGACCTATTCCAGAAAAATGGACAGCCTGGCGCTGTCGGTGCTCTCGGGCATCGCGCAAAGCGCCTATAAGTTTTCAAACGACCTGCGCCTGTTGCAGCACGAAAAAGAAGTGGAGGAGCCCTTTGAGACCGCCCAGGTCGGTTCCTCCGCCATGCCCTATAAACGGAACCCCATGCGCGCGGAGCGCATGGCCGCCCTGGCCCGCTTCATCATCACAAACGCCCTGAACGCCGATCACACCGCGGCGGCCCAGTGGCTGGAGCGCACCCTGGATGATTCCGCCAACCGACGCATCTCCCTCTCAGAGGGATTTCTGGCGGCGGACGGCCTTTTGACCCTGTATGAGAACATCGCCAAGGGCCTGGTGGTCTACCCCAAGATGATGGAAAAGCACCTGCTTGACGAACTGCCCTTCATGGCCACGGAGAACGTCCTGATGAAGGCCGTGGTTTTGGGCGGCAACCGCCAGGACCTGCATGAGAAGATCAGGGAGCACGCGATGGCCGCCGGCAGGCGCGTGAAGCAGGAGGGCCTGCCCAATGACCTCTTAACCCGCATCGCCGCGGACCCGGCTTTCTTCCTGAAGGAAGAGGATCTGAAGGATCTGCTCAACCCCATGGACTATGTTGGCCGCGCTGTGGAACAGGTGACGGAATACCTGGAAGGCGAAGCCGGGGAGCAGCTCAAGGCCTTTGAAAACGTGGCGGGGATGGACTCGCAGATCAGTCTGTAAAATGCTGAACTCAATCGGAAATGCTTTGATGAGCCGGATCTTTTGCGCCTCCGCGTCACCGCAGCCTGCGCTCGCATCCCGGGAAAGCCTTCGTCTTTCCGGGCTTAACAGAAACATTGGCGACTGACTTCTAAGCCCTTTATTAGAGAACAGAAGAGAAATAATGTACTAAAATAATAGTATTAATTTGAAATTAGAGGACAAAAGATGAATTATCAAAAGATTGCAATTTCGCAAATTGACGCCCTTTGGGATATTCAAAGATCCTATAAGAACGAGATTGGAGAGAAGGAGCCGGAAAACAGAGATAAAGAACAATTGATGAAAGCGATTGATGAAAACAAAATTAATTTTTATGGTGTTTGGGAGAACGAAAAACTGATAGGATGCTGTTCCATAACTGTCGGTTTTTCAACGTTTAATTATAAGGATAGCGGAGTATTTGAAGATTTCTATATTCTCCCTTTGTACCGTCATCAGGGAATAGCACGGGAATTGGTAAAGTATGCATATAATGAAAGCGGGGTAGCTTCATTAAGTGTTGGCTGTGCGGATTGTGATATAGAGATGTATCTGTCTTTGGGGTTTTCAATCCCGATTGGAAATCTGCTTGTTATGAATGGCAGCTTTTAGACTGTGAATTCTTTTGAGGTCAAATCAAAAAAACATTTTCGATAAGCATTCCATATAAAGACTGAAAAAAACTAAGTCTATTTTATTTATTGACGATTCTTCTCCCGGGGAGGATGTCATAATAATGCTAAAGGATGAAAATGCAATAACTAACAGTGTGTCAGAGCTTCCTCAAAGAGAAGGAATAAGAAAAAAATGTGAAATCTAATGCGGCTTATCGGATTAAGTTTTAACCAATGATATAATTGCTGAGGGTGTTAGTATAAAGGTGTTGAATATGTGGAGGAGTATATGAAGATAATCAGAATTAACAAAGAAGCAGCAGATCGAGTTGCTCCGCTTGTTGCCGATTTTCGGGTGACATTGCGAGAATATAAAAACATTATATCCCAAGCGGATATAGATTCGGGGAAGGAAGAAATTATTGACTTTTTAAATTCCGGTTATCCTGTATTTGCTGCAGAAGATGATGGAGTTTTGATGGGCTACATTGTTTGTAGGGTTGAAGAACCATGTCTATGGGTCGAACATATTTATGTAAGTAAAGAACACAGGAGAAAGGGCGTTGCATCAATGCTCTTTAATAAAGCAGAGGAGCTGGCAGCATTAATGGGAGAAGATACCGTATTCAATTATGTACACCCAAATAATGAAAATGCGATTAGTTTTCTTCGTTCAAAAGGATATACGGTTTTGAATATGATTGAGATAAGAAAACCGTACAAGGGTGAAAAACTGACAATGACCATCAAAGTCGATAAGAATATTTTTGATTATTAAATTCCGATTTCCTTGTACCGAAATTCGTTAAAATCCCTGATGTCAGGCAAATGATACACGCAGAGAAGCTTGATTTCACGGGATTCTATGAATTTAAAAACAGCCAAAAACAGTGTTTATTCTTGACCTCTTCTCCGGGTTTCGTGTCATAATTATGACAACGGCAGATAGTAACAATGATGACTGGGGTTCAAGTCAAATACTAATAAAGGAAATTAAGTGAGATTAGGTGAAAAGATACTTTTTATCAAAAAAATTTTATAATTGGAGGATGTAAATGATTGTAGCAATTGGTGGCGGAGAAGTATCCGAAAATGAAACTTATGACATAGATAAATTAATTGTTGAGTCATCAAAAAAAGAAAAACCAAACTTCTTATTTATCCCTACAGCAAGTGAAGATGCTGAGACTTATATTCAAACGATTAATGGTTTATATGAAAATTTAGGATGTAAAACAGACACCTTGCATCTGTGTAATACTGATGTGAATATTGAAGAAGTGAATGAGAAGATTGAATGTGCGGATATCATTTATGTAGGTGGTGGAAACACTGCTTATATGATGGAAGTTTGGAGGAAGTATAGTGTAGACAAAGCGTTAATCAATGCATATAAAAGCGGCAAAATACTATCAGGATTAAGTGCAGGTTCTATATGCTGGTTTATCGCTGGACATAGTGATAGTGAGTTTATAGAAAATATCGAAAATCCAAAACATAAATGGGTTAAAGGTTTGGGCATCATTCCTTATTTACATTGTCCTCATTATGATGAGCCTGAAAGAGCAGGCTTTGATGAGTTCTATTCTGGACAGATAACAGATGCGATTGCAATAGAAAATCAAGTAGCGATTGTTTGGGATAATTATGAAATTTATGTGATTAAATCTAATCCTATTAAAAATGCATATATGCTTTCTTGGAGTGATACTGGTTTGAACAAAAAAGTTTTATTTTAAGGCTTTTCACCCGGTTGCGCCTCGTTCTTTCGACTGAACGGAGCCATCAAAATTCCTCGGCCTATCTGTGCATTTAATCTTTCGTTCAATATGGCCGGGAGAATTTATGGCGTTGTTGCTGCAGCCCCGCTGCCGATGCCGCGCGCTTGACAGGGCGGCGGGGCTTTTTTATACTGGACAAACCTTAACTTTTTGGACTGTGAAAGGCGGTGAGGATATGCGGATTGTGACCATCAAGGATGTGGCCAAAGCGGCCGGCGTCAGCATTTCCACCGTGTCCCGCGTGCTCAATGACCGCCAGGATGTGGACCCGGGCAGCCGCGCGCGCGTTCTGGCCATGGTCAAGAAGATGAACTACATCAGAAATCAAAACGCCAGCAACCTAAAGCAGCTGAACAAGGCTGCCATCGGTGTGATCCTGGCCGGGCGCAGCAACAGTTTTCTGATCAGCATGGCGGAGGATGTTCTGGAGGCCGGCCGCGGCACGGGCTTCCAGTTCATCATGGAGATCATCGATGAAAAGGCCAACCCGTTTCTGGCCGCCCGCAAGCTGTACATGGAGCACCGCCTGCAGGGGGTTATTTTCCTGGGTTCCAACCTGGAAGGCCAGGAGAACGAGGTCAAGCGCCTGGAATTGCCCCAGGTCTACGCGACCATCGAGGCCAACCACATCGACTGCGCCCATGTGTCCTCCATCAGCATCAACAACCGCAGGGCGGGGAAGATGGCGGTCGGCAGGCTCATCGAACTGGGCCATAAAAACATCGCGCTGCTGGGCTATTTTTCCAAGGTAGATGATTCCACCGGTCAGCGCCTGCACGGTGCGGTGGACGCCCTTCATGAAGCCGGGCTTTCCTATGATCCCGGGTTGTTCGCGGAGGTGGATTTCACCCTGGCGTCCGCGCATGAAGGGGTCAAAAACCTTTTGGACCAGGGCAAAAAGTTCACGGCCATTTTCGCCGCGAGCGACATCATGGCCATCGGCGCCATCCGTGCGCTGTCGGACGCGGGACTGAAAGTGCCCCAGGACGTGTCCGTCATCGGCTTTGACGGGATCGAGCTGACGCGCTACCTGGTGCCCGCCCTGACCACGGTGCGCCAGCCCAGGAAGCAAATCGCGCAGGAGTCTGTCCGCATTCTTCGGGAAATGATAGACGGCGGCAAAAACAGCCACGTCCTCTTGCCTTGCGAGCTGATTGCCGGCGAGTCGATTGCGCCGGTCAAAGAGGGCTAATAATCCGGTTATTTCCGCAGGCTTTTTTATTTGACGGGAAGCCTGTAAAAGTATATTGAAACAAAAGCAGGGAGAGCACATGACAAAGGAAGCAGTTATCGATATGATCCGGGAAAAGGGCATCCGCTTTATTCGCTTGCAGTTTACCGATATTTTCGGCCAGCCCAAGAACATCACCATCACCGCTTCCCAAATCGAGCGCGCCCTTAAAAACCAGGTCACCATCGACGGCAGCTCCATCCAGGGCTTTTTGCGCCTGGAGGAATCCGACATGATGCTCCATCCGGACCTGGACACCTTTGCCCTGCTTCCCTGGCACAAGGCGGACGACCAGGTCGCGCGCATGATCTGCGACGTGCACACGCCCGACGGCCAGCCTTTTTCCGGCGATCCCAGGCACATTTTAAAACAGGTCATCAGGGAGGCGGAGGGCCTTGGCTACACCTTCAACGTGGGCCCTGAGTGCGAGTTTTTCCTCTTCCACACGGATGAAAACGGCCATCCCACCACGCACACCAATGATGAGGCCGATTATTTTGACCTGGCTCCGCTTGACCGGGGAGAAACCGCCAGGCGCGACATCTGCCTGGCGCTGGAGGACATGGGTTTTCAGATCGAGGCTTCCCACCATGAGTCCGCCCCCGGCCAGCATGAGATCGACTTCAAATACGCCGATGCCTTAAGGACCGCGGACAACATCATGACCTTCAAGCTGGCGGTCAAAACCATCGCCCAGCAGCACGGCCTGCACGCCACCTTTATGCCCAAGCCCATCTGCGGCATCAACGGTTCCGGCATGCACACCAACATGTCCCTGTTTAAGGACGGGAAGAACATCTTCCACGACCCGGCGGGGGAAAAGGAACTGTCAAAAGAGGCCTACAGCTTTATCGCCGGGCTTTTAAACCACATCTCGGGCATGACCGCGGTCTTAAACCCCCTGGTCAATTCCTATAAACGCCTGGTTCCCGGCTATGAGGCGCCCTGCTACAAGTCCTGGTCCGCCCGTAACCGCTCTGTTTTGATCCGCATTCCCTCCGCACGCGGGCGCGGCACCCGGCTGGAGCTGCGCAGCCCGGACCCCTCCTGCAATCCCTATCTGGCCCTGGCGCTTTTGTTAAAAGCCGGCCTTGAAGGCATCAAAACCAAGGCGGTCCCGCCAAACGAGGTGGCGGAGAACATCTATGCCATGTCCGCGACCCAGCGCAAAAACAGGGGGATCGAGCCGCTGCCCAAAACCCTGCTGGAAGCCGTGTCGGAAATGAAGCAGGACAGCCTGGTCGCCCAGACCCTGGGCAGCCACATCATGTCCCACTACGTCCTTGGTAAGGAAAAGGAATGGGAGGAATACAGCCTGCAGGTCAACCAGTGGGAGTTGGACAAGTACCTGGTATTATACTGAATTCAATCATCAATGCTTTGATGGGCCGGATCTTTTGCGCCTCCGCGTTGCCTCCTTCACTCAGCGTAGGACTGCGGCTACGCCTCGTTCTTTCGGCTTAGCGGAGCCATCAAAATCTCTCGGCCCATCGGTGCATTTATTCTTTCATTCAGTATTATCACGACAGACGTCGTCAGAAAGCCTTCCGGCTGAAAGCAAGCCCATCAAAAAAGAGCCTTCAAGCGAAAGGCTCTTTTTGCGCGAGATAGTTCAGACCGGCTCCCTTTCCCCATCCTTGTTCAGGTCCCGGAGCCACTTGGTCAGTTTTGGCGTGATGGCGTCCGGCTTCATGCGCCAGAGCCAGTTGCCGCCCACCGTGCCCGGAAGGTTCATCCTGGCGCTCCCGTCCAAATGCAGGATGTCCTGCATGGGGATGATGGCCGTGTCCGCCTTGCTTTTCAGCGTCGCGCGAAGGAAGGCCTCGGTAAACTCCTCATCATGCCGGATGC
>JASGUQ010000008.1 GCA_030057655.1 Bacillota bacterium | reverse complement strand
CTCATTTTACGATATAAAAACGCCCGTTTTTAATGAAATAAGTGTATTTTAGAAACAATTCATCTTAAATCACTGAACAATCAGCAAATCAAGCGAAAATCATAATCAACATACGAAAACTCAAGTTCCCCATCCATCGCACGGCAAAAAAGCGCTCATTGAGCGCGTAAAAAATAGACCGATTGTGTTTTATTTAACCAGGGCAACCCTGTATTTAGAAGGGACGCCATAATACACCGTGGAATAGATCTTTCTGTATGGCCGAACCTGAAAGTACAGCCTTGATCTTTTTTTAAGGCCTGAGAATGTGACGGTGGTGCCGGGAAGCGTTCTGACCACACGATATGGCCCGGCAGGAGATGAACTGAGCAGCACCTGATACCCGCTCGCGCCGGCGGCTTTTGCCCAAGCCAATCTAATCCGTCTTGCCGACGGGGCAGTGATGCTGGTAATCACTGCTTTTGCGACCGGGACACCGGTCACATAGGTTGATAACGGGCTCCAACTGCCCTGAGCGCTGAGAAAACGCACCTTGTAATAATACTGGGTGCCGGCGGAAAGGTAGGTGTTGGTCAGGCAGGCGGCGGTCATCGCTTTGACCAGTTTGTAAGGGCCTGCTTTGTTTTGGGCGCGATATACCTCATACCGCTGCGCGCCTTTAACAGGTGTCCAGGTAATTTTCAGCGCGGTGGCATTCACTGCTTCCACCTTGGTGATCAGGCGGGAAGGCCAGTTTGTAACCGAAACAGGCGTGCTTTCAAACTCCACAGTGTTGCCAAAACCAATGTCGTTTACCACGATCACGCAAGAATAATCACCAAGGCTGTCCACAAGGAAGGTTTTGGAATTTTCTTCAGAAAATTCCGTTGACTCAATCAATTGATCATTTCTGTACAGCAAAAAACGATATTGAAAAGGCCCCAATCCATCCGCTGCATTTACGCCCCAAGTGAGAGGCTCGCCAAAAAATGAGCTTTTGGGGGATATCCAGGTGATTTTTGTAACAGCGCTTGCCTGATAAACCGCATCCGGCAACAATCCCAAGCAGCATAATATACACAGAAAAGCAGCCAGAAATCTCTTCATACAAAAGCGCTCCCATTCATCATGATATCCGTCATCTTGTTGCACCTTGTCCACTATATCACGCAGTCAATTTAACAGTCAATGAGTGCAAGCTCAACAAATTTCGATCGAGCTGATTGTTCATGGTTTAAATCACTTCACGCTTGACAGAATATATAAAATGTGATAGTTTGATCCAGGCTTATGAAGCCGGTGCCAAAGACAGCAGGCTGCGTTTGACGCATTAATGGTGAAAACCGCCCGCCGAGGTGCGAGAGCATGTTTGATTGTGCCCTTGTGCCGCAGCACGAGGGCTTTTACTTTGAGCTGGAAGGAAGGTGAAAAAGAAAACATGGAAAAGAAGATAAGCAAGAACCTTGAGAACAAAGTGTTGAAGGTTTCCCAGATCGTGGAGCGCCTCAACACCTCCAGGAGCATGGTCATGGTCGAGTTCAAGGGCATCACGGTGGAAGAGATCACCGCCCTGCGTGTCAAGTTCCGCGAAGCGGGCGTTGACTATGTGGTGCTGAAGAACTCCCTCATGCAGCGTGCTTTGAAAGAGACCGGGATTGAAGGTCTTGATGAGCTTCTGGTCGGCCCTTCCGCCTTTGCCTTTGGCATGAAAGATGAAGTGGCTCCCGCAAGAATCATCACGGAATTCATCGATCAGTCCAAGTCCGACAAAATGAGCATCAAAGCCGGCATTGTCGAGAACAAGGTAATCGACAAGAATGCAGTCATCGCCCTGTCCAAGCTGCCGCCGCGCGAGGTGCTGGTCGCCAAGATGATGGGCAGCCTGAACGCCCCGATCACCAACTTCGTCGGCGTCCTCAGCGCCACCCTGCGCTCCCTGGTTTATGCGGTAGACGCGATCCGCAAACAAAAAGAAGGCGTCGAATAATCCCAAGGAAACAATCAATTTAAATTTAAATGGAGGAAATTTTTAAATGAACCGCGAAGAAATTATGTCCGCAATCGAGTCCATGACCGTCCTGGAGCTGGCCGAACTGGTAAAGGCCCTTGAAGAGAAGTTTGGCGTGTCCGCCGCTGCCCCCGTGGCCGCTGCTGCCCCCGTGGCCGCTGCTGCTGCCGCTGCCCCCGCAGAAGAAAAGACCGAGTTTGACGTCGTGCTGACCAGCGCCGGCGCCGAAAAGATCAAGGTCATCAAAGTGGTCCGCGAAGTCGTTTCCGGCCTGGGCCTGAAAGAAGCCAAAGAGTTCGTGGAATCCGCCCCCAAGACCATCAAGGAAGGTCTGTCCAAGGACGACGCCGAGAAGATCAAGAAGCAGTTTGAAGAAGTCGGCGCCACTGTCGAGATCAAGTAAGAGTCCTGTGACAAAATCCCACCGGAAAACCTCCGGTGGGTTTTTTTATGTTTCAGGGCTCAAATTCCGGATTGTTGATTGACATTTGAGGCTGATTTGATAGCATTAAAGAGAAAAAACAAAGGCAGGCGGGCATGAAAAAGGAACGCATCGTCATCAAGGTCGGCACCACCACCCTCACCCATGAAAGCGGGAGAACCAATTTCAGGGAGATTGATACCCTGGTTCGCGTGATCGCGGATCTGCAGAACCAGGGGTATCTGATGACCCTGGTTTCCAGCGGCGCGATCGGCATTGGCACCGGAAAACTGGGGCTTTCATCAAAACCCAAAGATATTTCAGGCAAGCAGGCTGCTTCCACGGTGGGCCAGTGCGAGTTGATGTTCATGTATGACAAGATGTTCTCAGAATACGGCCAGAAGGTTGGGCAGCTTTTGATCACAAAAGAGGATGTTGAGCATAAAACACGCAAGGCCAACCTGATCAGCGCCATGGAACGCCTGTTTGACTGGGGCGTCATTCCCATCATCAACGAAAATGACGCGGTGGCGATTGAGGAAATCGTGTATGGCGATAACGACAACCTGTCCGCCATTGTAGCAAGGCTGATCGGCGCCAGCAAACTGATCATCTTAACGGACATTGACGGGCTGTATGACAGCAACCCCAAAACAAACAAAGACGCGAAACTGATATCAGAGGTCGATGTCATCACGCCGGAGATCACAGCGCTGGCAAAGGATTCCGGATCCGACCTTGGCACAGGCGGGATGATCACTAAACTGCAGGCAGCGAAGCTCGCCTGTGACGCGGGGATAGACACCTATGTCATCAACGGTCATCCGGTAGACAATATTTATCAGGTGCTGGAAGGCGACAACCCAGGAACCTGGTTTAAGGCGGTGAAAAACAATGTGGAATGAAATCGGGAAAAAAGCGAAGCAGGCCGCGAAGGCGCTTGCTCAAAGCAGCAATCAGCAGCGCATCTCTGCCGTTTGCAGGATGGCGGACCGCTTGGAGTGCAACTCCGCCATGCTGATGGTGGCCAACGGCCAAGATTTGCAAAACGCAAGAAAAAACGGCATGTCTGAAGCCATGATCGACAGGTTGCGCTTGACAAGCGAGCGGATCGCGCAGATGGCAAACGGCCTGCGTGAACTGGCAGAAGCCCCTGATCCCATGAACCGGGTGCTGATGGAAGAGACCATGCCCAACGGGCTTTTGATCAGCAAGGTCTCTGTCCCCCTTGGCGTCATCGCTGTGATCTATGAGTCCAGGCCCAATGTGACAGCGGACGCGGCGGGGCTTTGCCTGCGCGCGGGCAACGCCTGCATCTTAAGGGGCGGCAGGGAAGCGCAGAACAGCAATGAGTTTATCGCGGGCGTCTTAAGGGCGGCGCTGAGTGAAGCCGGGCTGCCGGAGGATGGCGTGCAGTTGCTGTATGACCCGGATCGGGAGGGTGTAAAAGCGCTTCTTCGGATGCGGGACTATGTTGATCTGCTGATCCCGCGGGGCGGCAAGGGCCTGATCGACTTTGTAACACAAAACGCCATCGTTCCCGTTCTCCAGACCGGTGAAGGGGTTTGCCACATCTATGTGGACAAGGACGCGGACCTTATGATGGCCGCTGACATCATTTACAACGCCAAGGTGTCCAGGCCTTCTGTTTGCAACGCCTGCGAGTGCATGCTGATCCATCAAGATGTTGCAGAAAAAGCGCTTCCCCTGATCCATGAAAGGCTGAAGCAAGCCGGCGTCATTGTCCGCGCAGACCAGGAAACCCTCAAATGGGTTCCGGACGCGCAGGCAGCAGATGAAACGGACTGGGGTAAGGAATACCTGTCCTTGATCATCGCAAGCCGGGTCGTAGATGACCTTGATGAGGCGATTGAACACATCAGCCGATACGGAACGCTGCACAGCGAAGCCATCATCACCGAAAATCCCCAGACAGCGAAAGCCTTTCTTGATCGGGTGGATGCTGCTGCCGTTTATCACAACGCTTCCACGCGGTTTACTGACGGCGGCGAGTTCGGCTTTGGAGCGGAAATCGGCATCTCCACCCAGAAATTGCACGCCAGGGGGCCTGTCGGCCTGAATGAGCTGACCAGCTACCGCTACCAGATTCGCGGGGAAGGACAGACACGATGAAAGAAAAAACAATCGGATTCATCGGCCTTGGCAACATGGCCAGCGCGATCATCAAGGGGCTGAGGCAAAGCCGGGACTTTCGAAACCTGAAAATCATCGGTTTTGACCTGGATGAAGATAAACGCGACCTGATGTCCAGAGATTATGATGTAGCCATCACGGAAAACACCCTGGCAGTCGCAAAAGACAGCGATATTCTTATCCTGGCCGTCAAACCGCAGAGTTTTGATGAATTATTGCCCTTGTTAGTCCCGGTATTAAAGGAAAAGCAGCTTGTGATTTCCATCGCGGCCGGAAAGCCACTGGCCTACCTTTGCGGCTATCTGGGCAAAGACCAGCCGATCCTGCGCGTGACGCCCAACATCAACGCCAAGGCGGGGGCGTCCATGACCGCCATTTGCCAGAATGAGGCGGTCAGCCCCGAGCAGCTTGAGGCTGGTAGCGCCATTTTTGACGCGATCGGCTCTGTCATCGTGCTGGAGGAAAGCAAGATGCCCGCTTTCAGCGCGATCGCGAGCGCCGGCCCCGCCTTTGCCTTTACCTTCATCGACGCGCTTTCAACAGCGGGCATCCGGGCCGGCCTTCCCCGCGCGGTTGCCCAGCAGGCAGCAAGCGCCATGCTGTTTGGCAGCGCGAAACTGGTCGCGGAATCGGGAGAGCACCCACGAGCGCTGGTCGATCAGGTGACCTCCCCCGGCGGCACCACCATTGAAGGCACGCATACTTTAAGCCGTCTGGGTTTTGAGCATGCTGTTCAGGAAGCGGTAAAAGCCGTGATTGACAAGGAAAAGACGCTGATGGGCAAAGCAAAGGATGACAAGCAATAAAAAACGCCCCTTGCGTTGAAATCGCGCAGGGGTTAGAAAAATCTGAAAGATCTTTTGATCATGCTAAAACACATGTCGCCCGCGGGCGACATGTGTTTTAGTGTCAGTTACGCGTAGCTATGGATGCTTGGGATCCAGGTGTTGACGCCGATATAGGTGAAAATAACGCAGATAAACCCGATGACAGCGAACCAGGCAGCCTTCTTGCCCCGCCAGCCGCGGGTGATGCGCAGGTGCAGATAGATGGCGTAAATAATCCAGGTGACCAGCGACCAGGTTTCCTTGGGATCCCAAGTCCAGTAGCGCCCCCAAGCTTTCTGCGCCCAGATGGCGCCGGTGACGATGACCAGGGTCAAAAACAGGAAGCCGAAGGAGATGATCCGGTAGTTGAGGACATCAAGCCGCTCCTTGTCCGGGAAATAATGGCGTGTGAACTCGGTCTCATGGATGCGGTCGCGCATCAGATACATCAGGGAGCCGCCAAAGGCGACGCCAAAGCTGCCATAGGAGATGATGGCGGTGGATACATGGATGAACAGCCAGTTGCTCTGCAGCGCCGGCATTAATTCATTGACCTCGCGGGACTGCATGGCAGCATAACCGATGATAATGAAGATGACCGGGGCTACAAAGGTGCCCAGCGCCCTGTATTTCTTTTTCCGGGCGAAGAACAAGTAGGACAGCGCGATCCCCCAGGCGAAGCTGGTGGCAAACTCATACTGGTTGGACAGGGGCAGCCGCCCGGCTCCGATGGAACGGACAATCAGGGCAACTGTGTGTACAATAAACGCTCCAAGAAGCACATAACCGGCAATCTCGCCCGGTTTTTCTTTTTTGAGGGCAAAAAAGAGGATGTACAGCACGGCCGAGGCCAAATAAGCAATCGCCGTGATCACAAAGAGGATGGTTTCCGCCTGCATGTAGTTCATGTTGTGGTGTTCATCTCCTTCAAAAGCATGGCGGCCTTGTCTGAGAACAAGTCAGCGCCTTTTTTAGTGTACCCATAAACCCGTTCCCGCCCTTCTTCATAACGCACCCATACTTGCTGGGGCCTTAAGTAAAAGGCCAGGAAAAACCCGATCAGCATCAGCACGCCGCCAGCCAGGACAAGGGGCAGGGAAGGGTCTGAAACGATTTGGATCAGGGTGTAAGGCTGCGGGGAGGACAGGACAAAGCGGTAATCCGAGGCCTTGATGTCATAGCCCATGCCGGCCAGGTCCTGGCCCACCAGCTTGCCCTGGTAGTAAAGGGAAAAGAGGGCAGCCGGGTTGTTCAGGTAGGGGCTTTTTGTCCTGGGGCCAGCGGGCGTCATGATCACGTCCGGGTAAAACGCATGAACCACCAGCGCCAGATCCGTGTGGTCCTCGTTTAGATCCTTTAGCTCCATGCTTTCGCCCGCGCAGATGATTCGTTCATCCAGCAGTTCCTCCCCCTTGAAGCTGGATACCTTTACCGCCCAGCCGGTGGCGTTTTGCAGGAAGCTCATGCCGTAGGCCTGCAGAGGATGGTTGACCTTGCTCTGCCCTTTAACAGAGGTGTTGTCCTTTAGATGGTGGATGGTCAGGTCCGCGATGTACTGCTCCACCGTGTGATCATCCCGCAGGATGATTTCAAAAGCGTCGATCTGAACCGCGATGTCATAGCCTTCCACCTGTTTGGTTTGTCCGGGCACGCCGTATATGCTGGTATCCACATGCAGCAGCTGGCCCAGCGCAAATCCAACCACGATGACCAGCATGCCCAGATGGGAGAGCCAGGAGCCCCAGACGCCCAGGCGATTGCGGCTTTGATACAGGTAATGCACCCCATCTACGGTTTGGAAAAGGGGCTTTTTAAAACCCAGTTTTTTCAAAAAATCCCGCGAGCTGCCAGCAGGAACAGACAACTCAAAGCTGGGCTTTTTCTGAAGCAGACAGTTGCTGAGGTTAAATCCCTCCCTGTACAGTTTCAAGGTAGAAGGGAAACGGATCAAACTGCACAGAAAAAGATTGACCAGCAACAGTCCTATCAGAAGGACGAACCACCAGACAGTGAACACCCGGTCAAGCCCGGCAAACAGGATCACCCGGGAAAATGTGTCGCCAAAAACATTCTGATAGTCCTGCAGAAGGGCGCCCTGCGGGATGATGCCGCCCAAAACACAGGCCAGCATAATCAAGCCCAGGAGGATCAGGGCCAGGCGCATGGATGAGAAAACGCGGAGGATTTTTTTCAACGCTCGTGTCCTTCCAAACAAAAGGCCTGCCGCCCACAAGCGCGGCAGGCCTCCATCGTCACGCTTATTGCTTAACCAGTTCCAGAGCCTGATCAGTCAGCTGCTCCGCCTTGTCCAGGCAGGCGGTTGTCAGCTTGCTGTTGTGTGCGCCTTCGCTGTTCTCCACAAAGACGAAGTCCCAATAGAACTGCGCTTCGCGGTTGAGCGCGCGCAGCTGAGCCAGTTCCTCGTCCGTGGCGCCGGCGGTCACCTTGTCCGCCAGGGCGTTGGTCAATTCAACCAGTTTGTCCGCGATCAGGTAGGTGCGCTCTTCAACCTTGTCCTGGATGCCTTTGACAAAACCGTCCAAATCGGCATGGCACTGCACGCAGGAATCCTTGATGGCCTGGCTGTTCAGGGGGCTGACCAGGTAATGGGAAGAAAAGCTTTGACCCGCCTCGTTGACGGCCTTGCCCATGTGGCAGTCCGCGCAGGAATAAGTACCCTTATGGACGCTGCCGGCACCGGTGTAAGTTTCAAACTCCGGATGCTGGACCTTGATCATCTTGCTGCCGGTGCGCGGGTTGACAAAGTCTGAGAAGCCCAATTGATCAAAATAGGCGTAGATCTTTTCAGGGGTGGCGTTCTCCAAACTGTCATAAGGCAGGACAGTCGCCTTGGTGTCGCCCGGGAAATAGTATTCCACATGGCATTGCGCGCAAACGAGGATCGCAGGATTAACGCCGCTGTCCTCCCCCACCGCGTCCTTTAAATACTGATGGGTGACCTGAGGAACACCGGGCTCCTCACCATGGCAGTTGAAGCAGCTGATGCCGCCTTTGAGCTCCGCAAAAGTTTCATCAAAGGGCAGTTTGTATGCCTCTATGCCCATCTTGTTGACCATCGCGGTGTAGTCGCCGGATTTGCAGGTGAGGCAGTTGGCCAGAGGATGCGGCCGGCCGATGTTCTTGACATCTTCAAGCGCATACTCATGCCCGCGGGCTGAAAAATAGGAATGCGCAAAGCCAAAGCCCTCATACAAAACGGCGATCTGGGGATGGGCTTCAACATAGCTGTAGTTCTCTGCGTTTTCCGCGTTTTTCAGATAAGTCTGGTACTGGTCTGGAAAAGTGTCCTTATAGGTGTCCGGAGGTGAAAAAACCGTGGATGCCAGCGCAAAGCCGGTAAGGCACAGCGCGATGAGGAGGAAAACCAGGAATTTCTTTTTCACAAAAAACCCTCCTATACATTTATTTGAGTCTATCTTAATCGAATTTTCGGTTCAGGTCAAGATAAAAAAACACCCCGGGTTCAACGCCCGGGGCAATAATTCAGAGATTGGGTTTATTTAGCGTTTTTGACCATTCCCCAGAAGGTATCATAGAGCTGTTTGACATCATAGTTGTCGTGGAAGAACTCGCAGTTGTCAATGGTTTCCTGGGAAGGGTTCAGGTTGGTGTTGGAAGTGTATTCCTCCCCGATCAGCTCAATCGCCTTGGCGTTGGGGGATGAGTACTCGATATACTGGGTGTTCATGGCCGCGATGTCAGGGCGGCACAGGAAATCAATGAACTGGAGCGCGTTGTCATAATTGGGCGCCTGCTTGGGGATGACCATGCCGTCCACCCAGACATTGCTGCCTTCCTTGGGAACAACATAGGCCAGGTTGGGGTTCAGGTTGATGGCGTACTGCGCGTCCCCAGACCAGACCACAGCCAGGGCAGCCTCGCCCTTGACCATCTTGTCCTTGGTTTCATCCACCTGGTAAGCCTTGACGATGCCTTTGTTTTTCTGATCGATCAGCAGGTCGGTCGCGGCTTTCAGTTCCACAGGGTCTTTGGAGTTGACGGAGTAGCCCAGGTATTTGAGCGCCACACCCAGGGCGTCACGGGGGGAATCCAGCATGAAAACCTCGCCCTTGTACTGCTCGTCAAACAGCGCGCCCCAGGAATCCACCGGCTCCGCAACTTTGGTGGTGTCATACAGGATGCCCACCGTGCCCCACATGTAAGGAATGGAGAACTTGTGCTCCTTGTCATAGTCGGGGCTCATCAGCCACTCTAAAATGTTGCCGGCGTTTGGCACCTTTGAATAATCAATGGGCTGGATCAGATCCTCCGCGATCATGCGCTCAATCGCGTAATCAGACGGAAATACCACATCAAAGGCGGTGGGGCTTGTGCGCACCTGCACCATCATGTCCTCATTGAGGGTGAAACGCATGTAGTTGACCTTGATGCCGGTCTCCTTCTCAAACAAGGCGATCACTTCCTCGTCAATGTAGTCTTCCCAGTTGTACACATTGACGACGCCTTCGGCCAGGCCGCCAAACGCGGACAGGGCCAGGACAGCAACCAGGAGCAGGGCAAACAGTTTTTTCATCATTGAACCTCCTAAAAATAATCAATCGTTGTTCATGGACGCGCGGCGGTTGACCAGGAGCAGCAGGATCAAAAGGGCGATAAACATCAAAGCGCTCAAAGCGTTCATGGTGGGTTTGATGCCTTTTCTGGCTTCAGAATAGATCAGGGTGGACAGGTTCTGAACCAGGGGGCTGGTGGTGAAGTAGCTGATGGTGAAATCATCCAGGGACAGGGTAAAAGAAAGCAGAGCGCCGGTGATGACGCCCGGCATCACATAGGGAATGACCACCTTTCGTAAAGCGTACCCGGGCGTCGCCCCCAGATCCAGCGCCGCCTCGTAGCTGAACTTGTTCATCTGCTTTAATTTGGGCATCACCGACAGAATGACATAAGGAATGTTGAAGGTGATGTGCGCCAGGAGCATGGTGAAGTAGCCGCGGTGAAGCTTGGTAAAGATAAACAGAAGCATCAACGAGATGGCTGTGACGATATCCGGCATGGTCATGGGGATGTTGGTCAGGGTCATCATGATGCTCTGAGGGCGCTTTTTCATGGCATGAATGCCGATGGCGGCAAGCGTACCCAGGATGGTGGCGAAAAAGGCAGCCAAAAAAGCGATGGACACGGTGACATACAAAGCATTGATGATCGCAGGGCTGTTGAACAGGTCATTGTACCAGCGCAGGGAGAAACCTTCCCACTTGGCGCGGCTGACACCGGCGTTGAAGGATTCCACGATCAAAACCACAATGGGAACATACAAAAACAGCAGGATCAGAACAAGGTAAAAGCGCTTCAAAAACTTGCTCATATGGTGCTTCCCCCCTCTCCCTCGGGGTCAACCTTGCGAAGCAAGGTCAGGCTTAACAGGATCAGAACCATCATGATCAGGCTCAGCGCGCTGCCCAGGTTCCAGTTGTCGGCGCTCAGGAAGGTGCGCTCGATCAGGTCGCCGAACATCTCGGTGTTTCCCCCGCCCAGGACCCTGGGGATAAAGAAAGTGGTGACAGAAGGCATGAAAACCATGGTGATGCCGGACACGACACCGGGCAGGGAGAGGGGCACCGTGACCCGCAGGAAGGTAACCATCTCATCGGCGCCCAGGTCCATCGCGGCTTCAGACAGGCGGTTGTCCTGCTTGTTGAGGGAGTTGTAGATAGGAAAGACCATGAAGGGCAGGTAGTTGTACACCATGCCCAAAAGCACAGCCTGAGAGTTGTACATCAGCCGCATCTTGGGAAGCCCCAGGCCGGTCAGGAGGGAATTGATGAGGCCGTTATCCTCCAGAAGGCTCATCCAGGCGATGGTGCGCAGGAGGAAGTTCATCCACATGGGGATAATGAACAAGATCACCAGGGTGCTGCCCAGTTTAAAGTTGCGGTCCGCCATGAACAGGGCTGCGGGATAGCCAAGACCCAGGCAGATCAAGGTGCACAGGAAGGCCATCCATAAGGAATAAATGAGGGTATCCACATTGACCAAACCCCGGGTAATGCCCAGGTCCGCCGGGTTGTGGCCCATCTCGGCGAGCTGCTTGTGCATATCATAGTTGCTGTCCCAGAAGTTTTTGAAGTTATCCAGGGTAAAAGCGCCTGTTTTGTCCGTAAAAGCGTAGTAACCGATCAAAAACAAGGGAATAATGGTAAAAATTACGATCCACAAGCCGTAGGGATAGGCAAAAAGCGAGCGCTTAATCCCCTTGTTCTGCCGGATGCTGAGAACAACCAGGGCGATAAAGCCTGCAAAGCCCAGGGCCATCAGCCAGACGGCCCAGGACGGAAAAGCCAGCTTGCTCATACAGGCTCTTCCTCCAGCTCACGATCAGGCGCTGTGATGGTGGGTTTCATGATGTGGATGTAGAAGGGCGTCACATCCAGCCCCACCGTGCTCCCCTCCTCCTGCATGACGGTTGAATGCACTTTGAAAGTCATGCCGTTTGAAAGAATGATCATCTCGTAATGGACGCCCTTGAAAAGCACGCTTTGGACGATCCCCTGAAGTTTGCCCAACTCCGACGGCACGATCAAAAGGTCCTCCGGCCGGATCAGGACATCGACCGGCGCGTTGACGCCAAAGCCTTTGTCCACACAGGGGAAATCCGCGCCGCAGAAATTGACCAGCTCATCCCGGACCATGGTGCCGCGGATAATATTGGACTGACCGATGAAATTGGCAACAAAAGCTGTCTTGGGCTCGTCATAGACATCCTTGGGGGTCCCGATCTGCTGGATAAAGCCGTCCTTCATGACCACGATGGTGTCCGACATCGTCAGCGCCTCCTCCTGGTCATGGGTGACAAAGATAAAGGTGATGCCCAGCATCTGCTGCATGCGCTTCAATTCCAGCTGCATGTCCTGGCGCAGTTTCAGGTCCAGCGCACCAAGAGGCTCGTCCAAAAGAAGGACCTCCGGCTCATTGATGAGCGCGCGGGCGATGGCGATGCGCTGCTGCTGGCCGCCGGACAGGCTTTCAACGCTGCGCTTGCCGTACTGGCTGAGGTTGACAAGGTCCAGCAGTTTTTCCACACGCTTCTTGATCTCGTCCTTGGGGCGCTTGGCCACCTTCAGGCCAAAGGCGATGTTCTCAAAAACGTTCAGGTGCGGGAAAAGGGCGTACTTCTGAAAAACCGTGTTGACTTTTCGCTTGTAGGGCGGCAGGTTGGTAATGTCCGCGCCGTCAAAGATGATGCGGCCGGTGGTGGCGGTTTCAAAACCGCCGATGATCCTGAGCGTGGTGGTCTTGCCGCAGCCGGAGGGGCCCAAAAGGGTCAGAAACTCGTTCTTCCTGACATATAAATTGATGTCTGACAGCACGCGGACGCCGTCATATTCCTTGGAGATGTTTTCCAGGTTGATCAATCGTTGTCTTTCTTGCATCATGTCCTCCGGAGAAAATTAAAATGATGGCGGGGTGGACACCCAGAGAAATACCGCTTCCCGCTTTCCAGGGTTAAAAATATAGTGCGGCGCGTCAGGATGCAGGCAAAAGCTTTCGCCTTTTGAGACGGGGTTTTCTGTTTTCCCGTTCATCAGCACAATTTTGCCTGACAGGACATAGCCAAACTCCTCGCCTTCGTGCGCGGGAATCTCGGCCGTCCGCCCGCCCTCACCCAGGGTGACCATCATGGGCTCAATCTTGTTTTTCTGGGCGTTTGGCACCAGCCACACGATGCGGCCCCGCAACAACTCCGCGTCCTCTTTTTCGAACATGTCCTCAGCCTTGTAGACGATCTTCTCCTGAACACTTTCGCTGAAGAACTGCTTGAGCGTGGTTCCAAGGCACTCGATCATGTCCGTCAGGGTTGCGATGGAGGGGGAGGTCAGGTTGTTTTCGACCTGCGAAATGAAGCCCTTGCTTAATTCACAGCGATCCGCAAGGTCCTCCTGGGTCAGGTTGTGAGACAGGCGCAGTTTGCGCAGGGTACCACCGATGTCCATTTTGTCCTCCAGCCTCTGTTTAGTTTCACTAAACAGTTTGGCAGGCATTATTAAACCATCTGTATGCACCCGTGTCAATATGCTGGTATGTAAATTAATAGAAAACCAGGGTTAAAGAAACTGCCGCGGAAAGCGGCAGTTTACGGGCTCTATTGAATGTCGCCTGACAATAATGGTTTGATTAATCCTCTTCGTCCTCGTCCTTCTTGGCGCTCTCGGCGATCTTCTTGGCGATATCGCCCGGAACTTCCTCATAGCGCTCAAACTGCATCGTAAAGGAGCCGCGCGCCTGGGTCATAGACCGCAGATCCGTCGCGTACTTGAACATCTCGGACTGGGGAATCTCAGCAACCACCTGCTGCATGCCATCGACCTGGTTCATGCCCATGATGCGGCCGCGGCGCTTATTGATATCGCCCATGATGTCGCCCATGTACTCATCCGGCACCAGTACTTTAACGTGCATGATGGGTTCCAAAAGCGCGGGGCTTGCTTCCATACAGCCCTTTTTATAGGCGATGCGGGCGGCGGTCTTAAACGCCATTTCAGAGGAGTCCACCGCGTGGTAGGAGCCGTCGTACAGCTTTGCCCTGAGGCCAACCATGGGGTAGCCGGCCAAGACGCCCTTGACGATGTTCTCCCTGAGGCCCTTTTCAACCGCGGGGATAAAGTTGCGCGGAACCACGCCGCCAACGACCGCGTCGACAAACTCAAACTCGATGTTGGTGTCGCCAATGGGAGAAAACTCGATCCACACGTCGCCAAACTGGCCATGGCCGCCGGACTGCTTCTTGTGGCGGCCCTGCGCGGAAACGGTCTTGCGGATGGTCTCACGGTAGGGCACCTTGGGGTCTTCAAGAGCGGCTGTAGCGCCAAACTTGGAAGCCAGTTTGGAACGCACCACATCCAGATGCAGTTCGCCCTCGCCGGAGAGCAGGGTCTCGGTGGTTTCGGCATTCTTGGTGACCCGGAGGGAAGGATCCTCCTCCTGCAGGCGGGCCAGGCCCGTAAAGACCTTGTCTTCCTCGCCCTGCTTGGCGGCATAAACAGCCTTGGTGAAGCTGGGCTCAGCATAGACGATTTCCGGATATTTGATCGGGCTGCCCTGTTCAGACAGGGTGTCGCCGGTGGCAGTGTAGTTGAGCTTGCTCAGGGCGCCGATGTCGCCGGCATTGAGAACAGGCACATTGGTCTGCTTTTTGCCGCGCATCACAAACAATCCGCCTGATTTTTCAGCGCGCTCCTGATTGACATTGTACAGGGCTGTCGAAGCAGAGAGCGTGCCGGACATAACTTTGACCAGGGACAGCTTGCCGACAAAGGGGTCGGCAACCGTCTTAAAGACATAGGCGGAGAAGGGCTCTGAGTTTACGCACTTGCGGGCGATCTCGCTGCCGTCTTTGGGATCGACCCCAACCTGCACCCCGCCCTCGGGAGAATTCAGGTATTCAACCATGAAGTCAAGCAGCTTTGCGATGCCAACGCCCGTGAGCGCGGAAGCCGCGACGACGGGAACGATCTTGCCGGACTGCATGCCCTTGCGGAAACCGACCAGGATCTCCTCATGGGTGAGCTCGCCCACTTCAAAATACTTCTCCAGCAGATCGTCATCCGCTTCGGCTGCCGCCTCCGTGATCTCAGAAAGGTACTGTTCAACCGCGTCATTGAGGTTCTGCGGAACCGGCACTTCCTTTAAGCCCTTGCCCGCGCCTTCATAGCCTTTGTTTTCAAGAAGGTTGACAACGCCTTTGAAAGATGAGGCGGAGCCAATGGGCATGATGAGGGGGACGACGCTGGAGCCATACTTGTCCCGAAGCTCATGAAGCACCTTGTCATAATCCGCGTTTTCGCGGTCCATCTGGTTGATAATAAACATGCGGCCGCATCCGGCTTTCCCGGCAGCCTGCCAGGCCTTGTCCGCTCCGACAGAAATGCCGCCGACAGAGGACACCACGATGCCAACCGTCCGCACAACGCGCAAAGGCCCGATGGACTCGCCCACAAAGTCAAAATAGCCGGGGACGTCGATCAAATTGATCTTGGTCTTTTTCCACTCAACCGGCGCCATCGCGGCGGAAATGGAAATACCGCGCTTGATCTCTTCCGGATCGTAGTCGGTGGTCGTGTTGCCGTCCTCCACTTTGCCTTGGCGGTCAATGTTGCCCGCAGCATAAAGCATCGACTCCGCCAGGGTCGTCTTGCCCTCGCTGCCATGCCCCATTAAGGCGATGTTGCGAATGTCCTTACTCAAATATTCTGCCATGCTATAACCCTCCATATAAATTGCGACCATCGCTAATGTGTTCAACAAATGGTATATTATCACAAATGTGGCCTCATGACAAGCAAAATCGGCTGCATAGAAATCAATTGAGTGAATTCATTGATGTTTCATGCTCATGAGTTTTTTCTTGGCATCTTGACACCCTGGTGCTGCAAAATAATAATGGAATCATAATTATTTATTGCAGCGATTTTTATCATAAAACAAACTCAGGAGGCAGAAAAATGATTACGGATTCGTGGAAAAATCTTCACCGGTATTACGGCATCAACAAAAACCTGGACCTGATTATTGAGAAGCAGGACAGCTTTGTGTTTGAGGAGATGTCAAACGGGCGGCATGAGATTGACGGTGAATGCGTTTTCCTAAACCTCATGCAGACCAGCCTTGGCAAAGGCGGTACCTGGGAAGCGCACAGGAAATACATTGACCTGCAGTTGGTTCTGGATAACGAGGAAACGATTTCCTGGGCGCCGCTGGACGCGATCTCAGACTTTTCCGGTTATGACGAGCAAAAAGACATCATGCTGAGCGCCGATGCGCAAAAAGGAAACCCTGTCCTGCTTAAAAAGGGCATGTTCGGCATCTATTTCCCCGATGACGCCCACCAGCCCGGGATCGGCCAGGGCCAGGGGCGAAAGGCCGTGTTCAAGATCAGCGTGGATGAGAAGGAGGGCATTCCGACCAGGGATAATCAGTACGGCCTTCAGCATCAGGGCTGCAAAGTTTTAAACACCGCCAGGCTTGTTTTGCGGCCCTATCGGGAAGGGGACGCCCAGGCGATGTTTGACAACTGGTGCGGCCGGACAGAATTGGCCCGTTTTATGCCCTGGGCGCCGCACAAGGACATTGGGGTCACCAAGCAGGTGCTTGCCGACTGGCTGAAAGCCTACCAAAACCCCAGAACCTATCACTGGGGAATTGAAATGGAGGGGAAATTGATCGGAGACATCGCGGTGATGAGCCAGTCCCCGATCAACCTGGACTGTGAAATCGGTTATTGTTTGAGCCCGGATCACTGGAACCAGGGCATTATGACAGAAGCCCTGATTGGGGTCATGCATTTTTTGTTCAGCGAGGTTGGTTTTAACCGGATCCATCTGAAGCACTTAACTGAGAACATGGCCTCCGGCAAAGTGATGCAAAAAGCCGGCTTGAAATATGAAGGAACCCTGCGGCAAGGCGTTCGGTCTCCGCAGGACGAATTATCGGACGCGCCGCTGTACGCCGCCCTTCGTGATGAATGGCTCAAAGAGCAAGGCGAATAATTGAGCTGAAGATCGTCACAAAAAACAACGCTCCGAGATCCTGTGGAAGCGTTGTTTCATAATAATGCTTAATGCTTTCTGCTTGATTTATTTTACAGTGAAGCGATAGACAGTTCGGGTCTGATACTCCTCCCCTTTTTTGAGGAGCGTGGTCGGAAAATGGGGGTGGTGGACGCTGTCGGGGTGGTGCTGGGTCTCCAGCGCAATGCCGCTGTAAGGCCCGTATACAGCGCCGTTTTTGGCCGGCCCCTTTAGCCCCTGACCGGAGTAGACCTGAACGCCGGGTTGATCGGTGAGGACATGCAGCTCCCTGCCGGAAGCCGGGTGGGACAAAACGGCCACCTCGCGCAGCCCGGAGCCTTTCAGGACATAGTTGATGTCATAGCCTTTGGCATTGTCAAACATGGGCGAAACGTCGGTCATTTTCAGGGAATCGCCGATCACGCGGGGTGTCCTTAAATCATAGGGCGTGTTGTCCACAGGAACAAAGGAGCCGTCCGGGATCAGATCCTCCTTGACGCCGGTCACAAAATCCGCGTCCACAAAGAGAAGATGATCATGCACTGTTCCTTTTCCTGCAAGGTTAAAATAAACATGGTTGGTCAGGTTGACAACGGTGTCCTGATCGCTGACAGCATGGTAATCAATGATCAGGCTGCCGTCATCATCAACCGTGTAGACAACCGTGGTTTTAAGCGCGCCGGGGAAACCCTCCTCCATGTCCGGGGACACATAGGTGAACCGGACGCTGTCACTGCCCAGCACCTCATAATCCCAGAACTTTTTATCAAAGCCGACCTTGCCGCCGTGCAGGGTATTTTTGCCGTTGTTGGCGTACAGGCTGTAAGTCTTCCCATTCAGTTCAAAGGAAGCGCCGCCGATGCGGTTGCCCCAGCGGCCAATGGTCGCGCCCAGGTAGCCGGAGCGGGTCTGGTAGTCTTCCAGGGTGTCAAATCCCAAACAAACATCAGCAAACTTCCCATCACGGTCAGGAACGTTGACAGCGACCAGCCTGGCGCCAAAATTGCACAGCGTGACCGACAAGCCGCGGTTGTTTTGAATGGTGAGGA
>JASGUQ010000007.1 GCA_030057655.1 Bacillota bacterium | reverse complement strand
GGCGGCAGGCTGCTGAAGCAGGATGAGTTTGAGTTCACCTTGAGCAGCACGGACGACGCGGACAACGCCACTCAAACTGTGAAGAACAATGCGGACGGCACGGTGGTCTTCGCGAACCTGAAGTACGACCAGGAAGACATCGGCAAGACCTACAACTACAAGGTGGTTGAGAAGGTTCCGACGCCGCAGGAAGGCGGAATGACCTACTCCGCGAACATCCTGACCTTCAAGGTGACGGTGACAGACGCGGGCGGCGGTGTGCTGACCGCGACCAAGTCGGACATCACAGGCGAGACCGAGTTTGTGAACGTGTACAAGGCGAAGGGCGAGTTTGACGTGAACGCCGGGATCGGTGTGACAAAGCGTCTGGATGCCGGCGGCAGGCTGCTGAAGCAGGATGAGTTTGAGTTCACCTTGAGCAGCACGGATGACGCTGACAACGCTACTCAAACTGTGAAGAACAATGCGGACGGCACGGTGGTCTTCGCAAACCTGAAGTATGACCAGGAAGACATCGGCAAGACCTACAGCTACAAGGTGGTTGAGAAGGTTCCGACGCCGCAGGAAGGCGGGATGACCTACTCCGCGAACATCCTGACCTTCAAGGTGAAGGTAACAGACGCGGGCGGCGGCATTCTGATTGCGACCAAGTCGGACGTCACAGGCGATACCGAGTTTGTGAACGAGTACAAGGCGAAGGGCGAGTTTGACGTAAACGCCGGGATCGGTGTGACAAAGCGTCTGGATGCCGGCGGCAGGCTGCTGAAGGCAGGCGAGTTCAGCTTCACCTTGAACAGCACGGACGACCCGGACAACAACCAGACTGTGACCAACGCAGCAGACGGCACGGTGATCTTCGCGAACCTGAAGTATGACCAGGCTGACATCGGCAAGACCTACAACTACAAGGTGGTTGAGAAGGTTCCGACGCCGCCGGAAGGCGGGATGACCTACTCCGCGAACGTTCTGACCTTCAAGGTGAAGGTGACAGACGCGGGCGGCGGCGTGCTGACCGCGACCAAGTCGGACGTCACAGGCGATACCGAGTTTGTGAACGAGTACAAGGCAAAGGGCGAGTATGACATCAAGGCCCTGCTCAACCCGCGCAAGGAACTGTCCGGACGGCCGCTTGAGAACCAGGAGTTTAACTTCTCACTGTGGCTTGACAACCAGCAGATTCAGTCCGTTAAGAACAACGCGGACGGGACCATTCCGTTTGACAAACTGACCTATACTGAGGCAGATATCGGCAAGACCTTTATCTATACAATCAGCGAGGTGGTGCCGGAGGTACCGGCGGCTGGCATCACCTACGACACGATGGTATTGACCTTCAAGATCACGGTAACGGATGCCGGCAATGGACAGCTGGCCATCAAGGCAGAGAAGCCGAAAGACCTTACCTTCAACAACATTTATGTTGATCCAAAGAAACCGAACCTCCAGCACCCCTGGGGCGGTGTGTACTTCAACCTGGGCGACTGTTTCGAGTGACCATGCCGGTTCAGCCGGCCGATGTGCTCGGCCGGCTGACTCCGACAAGCGATTACACAGGAGGATAAGAAAATGAAGAGAACACTGGCATGGCTCACCCTGCTCATCATGCTGTTTGCCCTGCCTGTCAATCAGGCCGGGGCGGCCGGGAACACGCTGCACATCGGCCACCTGACGCGGGTCTCCGGCGAGTTCTTCACCGAAATGTGGGGGAACAACACCTCCGACATCGACGTCAGGATGCTGATTCACGGGTATGACATCGTGATGTGGATGGAGGATGAAAGCATCCAGCCGGACAACACGGTGGTCAAATCCCTGGTCTGGTCCAGGGACCCCGGCGGGGATCCCGTTGCCACCATCGAAATCTATCCCAATTTGAAATTTTCCGATGGCGATGCCATCACCGCCCGGGACTATGTGTTCAGTCTGCTGATCCAGGCCTCCCCGCTGATTGCAGAATTGGGCGGCCGGGTGGCCTACAAGGATCAGATCCGCGGCATCACGGAATATGCAAAGGGAGAAGCGGCAGAGCTGGCCGGTGTCCGGCTGCTGTCCAAATACCGCTATTCCGTGCGGTTCAGTGCGGAAAGCCTGCCCTATTTCTATCAAAATGCCCTGCTGGAGGCCCTCCCCTATCCCACGCATGTGATCGCGCCCGGCTGCAAAATCAAGGATGACGGCGCCGGCGCCTACATCACCGGCATGACGGCGGAACTGCTGCAGCGCACCCTCAATGACCCTGAAACGGGCTATCGTTCCCATCCCACGGTCAGCAGCGGCCCCTACAAACTGGTCAGCTACGACCACAAGACAGGCGTGGTGGAGTTTCAGCGGAACCGCTACTACAAGGGGAACTGCGAGGGCCAGAAGCCTTCCATCCCGCGCATTGTTTTAAAGGAAACCCGAAATCAAACCCTGCTTAACGAACTTCAGGACGGCACGCTGGACTTGGTCAACAAGATCAGCTCAGCCGAGGTCATCAAGGCTGTGACCGCAGCGGGCATGAGCGGCAAGATCGCTTCCGCATCCTATCCCCGCAGGGGCATGGGCCTGCTGGCCTTTGCCGTGGAGCAGCCTTTGACAAGCTCCCTGCTGCTGCGCCAGGCCGTTGCCCACATGGTGGACCGGCAGGGGCTGGTGGACACCTTCCTTGAAGGCTACGGCGAGCCGGTATATGGCTTCTATGGCGCTGCCCAGTGGATGGCTAAGCACCAAAAAGAGACCCTGAAGGGCCTGAATCTGTACGCCTATGACCAGAACTTGGCGCTGAACCTGCTGGTGCAGGACGGCTGGACGCTGGAGGCCACAGGGGCCGGGTATGATGCCGCGGCGGGCGGGCTGCGCCACAAGATGCTGGACGGTCAGCTGGTTCCGCTGCAGCTGCGGGCAGCCATCACGCCGCTGAACAAGGCGGCTGACCATGTCATCCAAACGCTGCAAAAGAACCTGCAGGCGCTTGGCGGCGAACTCATTGTCAGCACCGTGGAGATGGACGAACTGCTGTTGAACTACTACCGCCACAAGGAACGGGCCTACGACCTGCTCTTCCTGGGCACGAACTTTCCCCTGGTGTTTGATCCCTTCTACAACTTCCATACGGATGACATGTACCAGACCGTCTACAACACCACCGGCATCCGCGATGATCGGCTGATGGCGCTGGCAGACCAGCTGCGCAGGACAGAGCCTGAAAACAGGGCTGTCTACCTGGAGCGCTGGTTTGCGCTGCAGCAGCGCTTCATGGAGGTGCTGCCCATGATACCATTGTACTCGAACACCTATTATGACGCCTTTGGCACGCAGCTGGAAAACTATCATCCAGACCAATATGAAAGCTGGGCTGTGGCGGTGCTTTACGCGACGCTCAAATAAGTATCAACTTTTGACAGTTGATAGAACGCCGCCTTTGTCGGGCGGTGTTCCTTTTTTGATTGTCCTGGCATTTGTTGTATAATGACCAAAGAGTTAAAAATGATCGTTAAAAGGAGCCTGAACTTGAAATTCTTCCATCTGTCCGACCTGCACCTGGGCAAGACGGTGCATGAGTTTTCCCTGCTGGAGGATCAGGAGCACATCCTGCGCGCCATCCTTGTGGCCGCAGATGAACGAAAGCCGGACGCCGTCCTGATTTCAGGGGACGTGTATGATAGGAGCGTCGCGCCTTCAGACGCCCTGGCGCTGTTTGATGATTTCCTGGTGGAATTGGCACGGAGGAACATCAAGGTCTTTATCATCAGCGGCAACCATGACTCGGCGGAGCGCCTGGCCTTTGCCGCCAGGCTGCTGTCAGACAGCGGCATTTTTATCGCCCCGGCCTATGAGGGCAAGCTCACTTGTGTCACGGTCAATGACGAGCATGGCGAAATCGACATTTATCTTCTGCCCTTCATCCGGCCCAACATGGTGCGCAGGCATTTCCCGGACAGGAAGATCGAGACCTGGACGGACGCGGTGCGCGCAGCCTTAAGCGGGGTGGTTTTGACGGCCGGCCGGCGCAGCGTCCTTCTGGCGCACCAGTTTGTAACTGGCGGCGAAACCAGCGAGTCGGAGGAGTTTTCAGTGGGCGGCGCGGACAATGTGGACGCCAATGTGTTCTCCGGCTTTGATTATGTGGCCCTGGGCCACCTGCACAAGGCCCAGATGATCGGCGCAGACACGCTGCGCTACTGCGGAACGCCGATCAAGTACTCTTTTTCGGAAGCCAATCATGTTAAAAGCATCTGCGAGGTGGAATTGAAGGAAAAAGGCCAGGTCCTTATCAGCACCCTGCCCTTAAGCCCGCTGCGGGACATGAAGGTGCTAAAGGGCACTTACATGGAGCTGACGGACAAGGCCTTTTATGACGCCCTTGACCTTGAGCACTACTACAAAATCATCCTGACGGACGAGGAGAACCAGCCCAACGCCCTGCAAAAGCTGAGGCTGATCTACAAGCGCCTGATGCGCCTGGAATATGACAACTTAAGGACCCGCACCCAGGGTTTCTTGGCTCCATCCGGGGACACCAGGGAATTGTCCCCCCTTGAGCTGTTTGAAAAGCTGTACAGGGAGCAAAACGGCCAGGGGTTGAGCGAGGAACAAAAGAACTATCTGTCCGGGAAGATCGAAGCCATCTGGGAGGCGGAAGAATGAGGCCACTGAACCTGAAAATCAGCGCCTTTGGCCCCTATGCCGGGCTTTGCGAGGTGAACCTTGGGCAATTGGGCGACAGCGGGTTGTACCTGATCGCCGGGGACACCGGCAGCGGCAAGACCACGCTGTTTGACGCCATCACCTATGCCCTGTACGGGGAAACCAGCGGGGAGACCCGAACGGTCAGCATGCTGCGCAGCAAATACGCGGAAATGGACTGCGAGACCTTTGTGGAGATGAGCTTTGCCTACGGCGGGCGAACCTACCTCATCAGGCGCAGCCCGGATCAATTGCGCCCCGCCAAAAGGGGCAAGGGCCTTGTCAACAAGTCTGCCGACGCCCTGCTGCAAAAGCCGGATGGACAAGTGATCTCCGGCATCCGCGCGGTCAATGAGGCGGTCATCAGCCTTTTGGGCGTGGACCGGGATCAGTTCCGCCGGGTCGCGATGATCGCGCAGGGGGATTTTTTAAAGCTGCTTAACGCCAAAACGGACGAGCGGATGAAGCTGTTTCAGCAGTTGTTCAGGACACGCCCTTTTTATCTCCTGCAGGAGGACTTGAAGAAGGACGCGCAGACAAACAAGGCCGCCTATGACAAACTGAAGGTGGAGATCGACAGCCAGGCGCAGACCATCCGCTGCGGCGAGGGGCATTCCCTCAAAGAAACGGCGCAAAAAGCGAGCCGGGGGGAACTGCCCCTGAATGAGACCCTGGATTTTCTGGAAACCCTGATTAAAGAGGATGAATCGGGCCTGCTTGAGCTGGAAAAAAGCCTGGCTCACCTGGAGCAGGCCATCACTGTAATGAACAACCGGCTGACCATCAACCGGGAACAGGAAAAAACGCGGTCAAGCCTGGCAGACAGGCAAAAGGAACTCGTCTTAATTGAGAACAGCCTGCCGCTGCTTTTAACCGCGCTGGAGGAAGCCAGGGCCAGGGAGCCTGAGGGCGAGGAATTGCTCAAACAGGCCGCCTCCATGGAGGAGAAACTGCCCCTGTATCAGACCCTGGAAACAAAAAAAGCCGAACAGAAAGCGAAAGAGGAGGAAGAAAAGAAACGGCAGGAGGATCTGACCGCGCTTCAGGAGCGCATCAAGGCGCTGAATGAGTCGGTTGAGGAGAGCAAAAAAAGCCTCAAAGCGCTGGAAGGCGTCGGTGTAGCCCTTGTTAACCTGGAAAATGAGGGCAGGGCGCTCCGGGAAAAGCAGACTGCCCTGAAGGAACTGAGCGGGCAGATTGCCGATTGCCTTTTGGATGAAAACAAGCACCAGGACGCGCAGAAAAAATATAAGGAGGCGGCGGACGCCGCCAGGGAGGCCATCGCCAGTTATGAAGCCCTGTCTCAGCGCTTTTTGGACGCGCAGGCGGGCATTTTGGCGCAGGCCCTGAGGGACGGCCAGCCCTGCCCCGTCTGCGGCGCGACAGAACACCCTGCCCCTGCCATGATGCCAAAGGAGACCCCCACCCAGGCTCAGGTGGAGAAGGCCAAGAAAGCGGCGGATGACGCACGGGCCAAACAGAACGTGGCTTCTGAAACGGCGGCCTCCCAGAAAAAGCAATGGGAAAACGATGAAAAACAGGTGATGGCGCAGGCCAGACGCCTTCAAATCCCGGATTTTGTCATGGCGGACGCCAAGGAGCGCGTGCTGGCGCTGGGCCGGCAGGCGGATGAGCAGATGAGGACGCTGGAAGAGAGCTTCCGCCGCGCCCGGAAAGAGGAACAGCGAAAAAAGACCTTGGAGGAGCAGCTGCCAAAGCTGGAAAACGAGCTGAAGACAGCCGCAGAAGCCAGCCAAATGGCGCAGACCGCGCTGGTCGCGCTCAAAAGCGGGCTTTCCCACCTGAACGAGGAAATAAACGGCCTGCTTCAAAGCCTGACACAGCCGGACAAGGCGGCCTTTGAGGCGGAGATCAAAGCCCTTAAAACGCGCAGACAAAATATTTTGAAAAATATCGAGGAAAAAAGGGCGGAGCTGGACGCGGGCACGCAGAAAAAGGCCGGGCTGCTGTCCACCATCGGCACATTGACAGAGCAGCTCAAGGACGCTGAAACCATCAACGCGCCCGCCCTTGAAGAAGAATTAAAGCAAAATCAGGAAGCAGAGCGGAAATTGTCAGATGAAAAGCTGGCCCTGAACACCCGCCTGGACGTGAACCGCGGTGCGCTGAAGAACATCCGCAAAAAGGCCGGGCAGATGGACGCCGCGTATCAACAGTGGGTCTTTGTCAAAAACCTTTCGGACACCGCCAACGGCACGCTCACAGGCAAGGAAAAAGTGATGCTGGAGACCTACGCCCAGGGCATCTATTTTGAGCGCGTCATCCACAAGGCCAACCTGCGCTTCATGACCATGTCCGACGGCCAGTACGAACTGCAGCGCGCCAGGGAGGCCGGTGACCTCAGGAGCCAGGCCGGGCTGGACCTGTCCGTGATCGACCACTACAACGGCAGCGTCCGGGAGGTGGGCAGCCTGTCCGGCGGCGAGTCCTTCATGGCCTCCCTCTCCCTGGCCCTGGGGCTGTCCGATGAGATCCAGTCCCAGGCAGGCGGCATCCGGCTTGACACCATGTTTGTGGACGAGGGTTTTGGCTCCCTGGACGACAGATCGCTCAACCAGGCCATGAAGGCGCTTCAAAGCCTGGCCAGCGCGAAGGTGCTGGTGGGCATCATCTCCCACGTGGCGGAACTGAAAGACAGGATCGAGAAGCAGGTGCTGGTCAAAAAGGACAAGGGGACGGGCAGCCGGGTGGAAGTGCGGGTATGATACTGATTTCAATTCTGTTTGCATCGTCACACCAAGTCTTTTATCGTCCTGCTGTGTCAGTCAACCTCAACGCACCTCAGGCACAGTTTCTTATAGCTTCTTAGAAAGAACGGGGTGTTTTTTAACGAAAATAAGTGTATAATTACAATAATGGACGAGCCTTGCCGTGGGCTGTCAGGACCATTCGAGACAGCAGGCAAATCAGATTGTCCTTAAGAAGCGACAGGTGATAAAGTGACTAACTGATGCACCGGGGTAATTGGCCCAGTCGCTTCTTTTTTGTTGCGGAAACACATTATAAAAGCCCATGCTATCAAGACTGGGGACGGTTTCCCGCTGATCCCAGGAGCAAGGGGTTGTTAGCAGACACGCAAGCCCTTGATGGCAACAGCCCCCACGGTATTACGCCCGAAGCGTCAGTCGCACTGTCTGCTTGTTTGAGTATACCACCAAAAAAGCTCCTTGTCGTGCAAGACTGGAGCCGGTGAAGGTTATTCCAGCGAACAAGGAGCCGATAGCGGCAGACTCACTTTATTGCACGGCTGTTCTCTCCGTGGAATGATCAAGTTTGACGCTGTTTACAGTATACCAGATCTTAGCTATAATTTCACTGGAGGATGTCCTCAGATCATCGGCGGGACGGTCAGACAGCCCGTCTATAAAGTGGGGGATATCCTCTTTTGCTGATCTGTGTTTAGTTGTCTAACCAAATATATAAAAAACCCGCGGGCAATCAGCCTGCGGGTCTCGTTATTAAAGGGCAATCGTTACTTCCTGAAGCAGATCTCGTCCCGGTGCGGGCCGGTGGACAGGAAGGTGATGGGGCGCTCGATCATCTTTTCGATCTTCTCCACATAGTCGCGGCAGTTCTTGGGCAGCTTGCCGTACTCGGTCTCGCCCCGGATGTCGGTCTTCCAGCCGGGGAAGATCTCGTACACGGGCTTGACCCGCTGCAGGTCGGGCGTGGAGGGGAAATGCGTGATGCGCTTGCCGTCCAGTTCGTAGGCGACGCAGACAGGAATCTCGTCCAGATAGTGCAGCACGTCCAGGTTGGTCATCGCCACCTGGGTCGCGCCTTGCACCAGGCAGCCGTATTTGGTGGCCACCGCGTCAAACCAGCCCACATCCCGGGGCCGCCCGGTCTTGGCGCCGTACTCGCCGGAGTCGCCGCCGCGTTTTCTTAATTCCTCCGCTTCCTCGCCCGTGATGCAGCTGGGGAAGACGCCCGCGCCCACGCTTGAGGAATAGGCCTTGGTGACCGCGATGACCTCTGTGATCGCCCAGGGGGGCAGGCCCGCGCCGACGGCCGCGTAGCCGGCCAGGGGCGAGGAGGAGGTGGTGAAGGGGAAGATGCCGTGGTCCGGGTCGCGCAGCGCGCCCAGCTGGCCTTCAAGCAGAATTGTTTTGTTTTCCTTGACCGCCTTGTCCAGCAGCAGCGAGGTGTCCTTGACCCAGGGCTTCAGGCGCTGGCCGTAGGCGTAGTATTTTTCGGTCAGTTCGTCCGCGTCAAGCGGCGCGCGATGGTAGAGATGCTCCATCAGCACGTTCTTTTTGACCAGGGAGCGCGTCAGCCTGTCATGCAAAAGGTCCTTGTCCATCAGCTGGCAAACCTGGATGCCCACCTTGGCGAACTTGTCCGAATAAAAAGGCGCGATGCCGGACTTGGTGGAGCCAAACTTGTGTTTGCCAAGCCGCTCCTCCTCCAGGGTGTCCAGCAGGATGTGAAAGTCCATCAGCACCTGGGCGCGGTCTGAAATGGCCAGGTTGGGGTGGACGATGTCGCGCTCCAAAATGCTGTCCAGCTCAGAAAAGAAGGCGTCCGGATCCAGCGCCACGCCGGGCCCGATGATGTTCAAAACCTGGGAGTGGAAGATGCCGCTCGGCAAGAGATGCAGGGCAAACTTGCCAAACTCGTTGATGATGGTGTGCCCGGCGTTGGCGCCGCCCTGAAAGCGGACCACCAGATCGGAATTTTCCGCCAGGACGTCCGTTAATTTGCCCTTGCCTTCATCGCCCCAGTTGGCTCCGACGATCGCGCGTATCATGCTGTCCTCCTTACAGGCGGCTCATCGCGTCTTTGACGCGCTGGGCCGCTTCCTTTGTTTTTTCAAGGGTGGAAAAAGCGGTCAGGCGGAAGCAGTTGTTGCCGCCCTCGCCAAATCCTTCGCCCGGGGTGCCGACCACCTGGACGGTCTTGAGCAGGAAATCAAAGAAATCCCAGCCGCTCATGCCTTTGGGCGTTTTCAGCCACACATAGGGCGCGTGCACGCCGCCCACCGGGTCGCACTCCGTGCCGGAAAAGGCGTCAAGCAGCACCCTGGCATTCGCCCGGTAATAATCAATGGTCTCCCGGATCTCTTTTTTGCCTTCTTCCGTATAGGTCGCGGCCGCGGCCACCTGAACGGGGTAGCTCACGCCGTTGAACTTGCTGCCTGTGCGGCGCTTCCACAGCGCGTTTAAGGAGACCTTCTCCCCGTTTGGCATCCTGCCCTTTACTTCCTTGGGGATCACCGTGTAGGCGCAGCGCGTGCCGGTAAAGCCCGCGGTTTTTGAGAAGGAGCAGCACTCGACCGCCACTTCCTTTGCGCCTTCCACCTCGTAGATGGAGGAAGGGATCTCGTCATTGGAGATAAAAGCCTTGTAGGCCGCGTCATAGATGATCAGGGTCTCGTTTTCACGCGCCCAGTCCACAATGGTCTTCAGCTGCGCGCGGTTCAAAACGGTGCCGGTCGGGTTGTTGGGCAGGCAGAGGTAGAGCGCGTCCACCCGCTCCCTGGGCAGCTGCGGCACAAAATGATTGTCATGGGTGACCTTCAGCGTCACCAGCCGGCTCCAGCGCCCGTTTTCATACACGCCCAGGCGGCCCGCCATGGCGTTGGAATCCACATAGACCGGGTAGACCGGGTCCGTCACCGCGATGAGGGCGTCGTCTGAAAACAGCTCCTGAATGGAGGAGGAGTCCGATTTCGCGCCGTCTGACACAAAGACCTCGTCCGGGTCCAAATGGATGCCGCGGGGCTGATAATCGTTCCTGATGATCGCTTCCCTTAAAAACAGGTAGCCCCCGTCCGGGCCATAGCCCTTGAAGCCCGCTTCCGTCCCCATGTCCAGGGCGGCCTGCGAAAAGGCCTTTGCGATGGACGGGCTCAAGGGACGGGTCACGTCCCCAATGCCCATGCGGATCAGGCTTTTGCCCGGGTTTTTGCCCTCATAATCTGACACACGGGCCGCGATCTCAGAAAACAGATAGCCGGCCGGCATCTGCGCGATATACGGATTTACCTGCATTTTGCCCTCCAATACAATCACGCCTTCTGTGGAAACACCATTTTGACGAAGGCGATATTCAGAAACAAAGCAACAAATAAAAGCCCTTGGGCTCTTACTCCAGCCATTCCCCGTTGAAAACATATTCCGCGGGGCCGGACTGATAGACGTGGTTGTCATCCGCGTTCCAGGACAGCTCCAGGTTGCCGCCGATCAGCTTCATCTGAACGGTGCGGTCGGAAAGCCCGCCCAAAACGGCGGCCACCAGCGCCGCTGCCGCGCCCGTGCCGCAGGCCAGGGTCTCCCCCGCGCCGCGCTCCCACACGCGCATCTGCAGCACGTCCCGCCTGATCGCCCGGACAAACTCCACATTGGTGCGGCGCGGGAAAAGCGGATGGTTTTCAAAGATGGGGCCCAGGGTGTGCACATCCACGGTCTCCGGGTCCTTCACAAAGATCACGCAGTGCGGGTTCCCCATGTTGACGCAGGTGATGTACCAGTTCTGGCCCAGGATCTGCAGCCTGTGGCGCAGCACAATCTCGCCCGGCAGGTCCACCGGGATGTTTTTGGGGTTGAGTTCAGGCGAACCCATGTCCACCTTGATGCGGGATACCTTGCCCTTGTCCGCGGTCAGGGACAACTGCCGGATGCCCGCCTTGGTGGACAGGGTCAACTCGGTCTTCTGGGTCATGCCGCGCTCATAGACATACTTGCCGATGCAGCGCGCGGCGTTGCCGCACATCTCGGCCTCAGAGCCGTCGGCGTTAAAGATGCGCATACCAAAGTCCGCTGATCCGGAGGGCTCAATCAGCACCAGGCCATCTGCGCCCACGCCAAAGTGGGGCTGGCTCATCACCAGAGCCAGGCGCTCCGGATCCTTGACGACCTCCTCAAAGCAGTTGACAAAGATGTAGTCGTTGCCGATGCCGTGCATTTTGGTAAACCGCATATCTTCTCCTTTGCCGGATTTTCCGGCTCACATCGCTTCGGGCGCCTCCACCCCGATTAAGTCAAGTCCCAGCCTGATGACCTCGCTCGCGGCCCTGACCATCTCCAGCCTGGCCGCGGTTTTGGACGGTTCGCCTTCTATGATCCTGTGCTCATAATAATACTTGTTGAAGGCTTTTGCCACCTCAATCGTGGCGCGGGTGACCGAGGAAGGCTCGTTGTCCTCCTGCGCCTTCCTGATCGCCTCCGGGAACAGGGAGATCTGCCGGAGCACCGCCTGTGCCTCGTCGTTTTCAAGCGCGGTGTAATCGGGCGCGTCTGTAACCTCGCCGGCCTTTTTAAGGACGGAACGGCACCGGGCGTGGGTGTACTGCACATAGGGGCCCGTATCCCCGTCAAAGTTCAGTGCGCGATCCCACCAGAAATCAATGTCCTTGATGCGGTTGTTGAGCAGGGTCGCAAACACCACAGCGCCGATGCCCACGCTGCGCGCGGCCGTCTCCATGTCCTCAAGGTCTGGGCTCTTCTCCTGCATGATGACCAGCGCCTTTTCCTGGGCGCGCTTTAGCAGATCGTCCAGGTAGACCACATGCCCTTCCCGGGTGGACATGGCGCGGCCCTCGTAGGAAACCATGCCATAGGCGACGTGCTCCATCTGGGTTTTGGCCCAGTCATAACCCATCAATTCCAGCACCTTGAACACCTGCTTAAAATGCAGGTTTTGCTGGTAGGCCACCACATACAGGCTCTTGTCAAAATGATAGTTGTCCTTGCGCCACAGGGCCGCGGCCAAATCGCGCGTGGCGTACAGCGTGGCGCCGTCGGATTTTAAAATCAGGCAGGGCGGCATCTTGTAGTCCTCAAGGTCCACCACCCAGGCGCCTTCAGACTGGATCAGCAGGTTTTTGGCCTTCAGTTCGTCAATCACCCTGCCCATCTTGTCGTTGTAAAAGGCTTCCCCGTTGTAGGAATCAAAGGTGATGCCCAGCAGTTCATAAACGCCCTTGGCGTATCTCAGCGTCAGATCCTTGAAGCGGTTAAAGATGGCCAAGGCTTCCGGATCCCCGTCTTCTATTCTTTTGAACCAGGCACGCCCTTCATCGGCCATCTCGGGGTTTTTCTGCTCTTCCTCATGAAAGCGCACATACAGCGCGGTCAGCGCGTCAATGCCGCCTTTTTCCACGCTCTCCCAGTCACCCCAGCGCTTAAACGCCGCGATCATCGTGCCAAACTGGGTGCCCCAGTCGCCCAGGTGGTTGATGCCGATGGCCTTCCACCCCAGGTGGGTGTAGATGCGCCTTAAGCTGTTGCCGAGCACCGTGGTGCTCAAATGGCCGATGTGAAAGCGCTTGGCGATGTTGATGGAGGAATAATCCAGCACCACAGTCTTGCCGTTTTCGGGTTCACTGCCGTAGCGCGGGCCTTTGTCCAAAACATCCTTGAGGGTATTCCTGGCAAAATTAACGCGGTTAAAGAAAAAATTGACATAGCCGCTGACCTGCTCGGCCGTGGCCACCTCGGGACGATCCGTATGTTCCACGATCATCTGCGCGATCCTGGGCGGCGCCATGCGCAGGGGCTTGGCCAGGCGGAAGCAGGGAAAGGCAAAATCGCCCAGCTTGCTGTCCGGCGGGATCTCCAGGGTTTCGGGTCCGGGCAGGTCCTCCTTATCCAGGGCGGGAAAGGCTTTTAAAATCGCTTCCTGAAGGAGGTCGGATACGGCCAGACGAATGTCCATCAAAGACTCCCTTGACATAAAACTTGTAAAATTATCATATCATAAGCCCTATTCCGGCGCAAGGCGGCGGGGGTTGGAGGGAACGCACTTAAACCAAAGAAAAACGAGAGAACAAAGACCGTGAAGCATTTGTCGCTTGACGCGTTTGGCCGGGGCCTATATGATGAAAACGCAAAAACAGTGCAGCACGACAAGGAGCATGAACACAATGAAAATCACTTTTCTGGGCGCGGGCAGTACGATCTTTTCCAAAAACGTGCTGGGGGACTGCATGGCGTCCAAAACGCTGGTCAATGAAGGTTTGGATTTCGCGCTGTATGACATCAGCGCCTCGCGGCTGGCTGAGTCTGAGCGCGTGATCAAGGCGCTGAACAAGGGGATGGACGCCAAGGCGAACATCAAGACCTACCTGGGCCTTAATCAATTAAAGGACGCGCTGCGGGGCGCGGACTTTGTCGTCAACGCCGTACAGATCGGCGGATATGACCCCTGCACGATCACGGACTTTGAGATCCCCAAGAAATACGGCCTGCGCCAGACCATCGCGGACACCCTGGGCATCGGCGGGATCATGCGCACGCTGCGCACCATCCCGGTAATGGAAACCTTTGCCCGGGCGATGGAAGAAGTCTGCCCGGACGCCTGGCTGCTCAACTACTCCAACCCCATGGCCATGCTGACCGGCTTCATGCAGCGTTATACCGGGGTTAAAACCATCGGCCTGTGCCACAGCGTGCAGGTTTGCGTGGATCATCTGTTCCGCGATTTGGGCATGGAGGACAAATTGCCCAGGCACAAGGAACTGATCGCCGGCATCAACCACATGGCCTGGCTGCTGGAGATCCGCGACAAGAACGGAACAGACCTTTATCCTGAGATCAAGCGCCGCGCCAAAGAGCTGTCCGCGCGCGGAGGGGTTGAGCATGATGTGGGCGGCGCGATGATGTCGGACCTGGTGCGCTATGACTACATCGACAAACTGGGCTATTACTGCACGGAATCCTCCGAGCACAACGCCGAGTACAATCCCTTCTATATCAAATCCCGTTATCCGGAATTGATCGAGCGCTTCAAGATCCCGCTGGATGAGTATCCAAGGCGCTGTGTCGCCCAGATCGAAGGCTGGGAAAAGGCCAGCCAGATGCTCCTGTCCCAGGACACCATGGCGCATGAACGCTCCCATGAGTACGCCAGCCACATCATGGAAGCCATGGTGACCAACACCCCCTACAAGATCGGCGGCAACGTGCTCAACACCGGGCATCTGATTGAGAACCTGCCCGCGGACGCCTGCGTTGAGGTGCCCTGCCTGGTGGATGGTTCAGGCATCGCGCCCACGCGCGTGGGCAAACTGCCAGTGCAACTGGCTGCCATGAACATGACCAACATCAATGTGCAATTGATTACCATCGAAGCGGCTGTGACCAAGCGCCGCGAGCATATCTACCACGCCGCCATGCTTGACCCGCACACCGCCGCGGAACTGAGCCTTGACGACATCATCAGCATGGTGGATGAGATGATCGAGGCCCACGGCGATTGGATGCCAAAGTATCGCTGAGTGATATAATAAATGGTGTCAATGGGGGGCTGACGATTAATCGAGTGATCCTAATAACATGGCATTCCCCGAACAATCAAGGTGCGCTTTATTTTTCACCTTGACAGTATGGAATGCCATTTTTGTTTGTAACCAATGGGGTAAAGGACAAGTCAATCTCCGCAAAGGTTGAGCCACCTCAAGCTGGTTTAGACAAAATAAGAGACCCTACTCTATCTTACTGCGTATCTTATGGATTGAGTGTATTTATCGCTATTCCAAAAAAACCAGCGATAGTTGCCATTTCAGACAACTTAGTAATAATTGTTCCGACCACTTTGCCTGCACCGAGCATAAATCCTTCAAACTTGCTTCTGCACTTGATTTTTGATTTCTCGTCGTCATTTTGAATAGCTACATTAGCTTCTTTAATAAGAGATATTAGGTTATCTCTATATATTCTTTCAACTTCATGAAAACTGTTGATTATTTTGATAGCTTCTTGTGTTTCGATTTCAAATTTTTCATTAGTAATTAAGCCTGTATAAACTGTAATATTGCTATCTTTCATGTAACCAATCACAGTTCCTGTATTATTCTCAATATTGAAAGTAGTGTAACTTGTCGGTCTTTGGGCATCAATATGCTCCTGTCTGATTTGTTTAGCCATTTCCTTTGCCTCCTGTGAAATATTGTCGAGTGTGTTACCCTTCTTGATTAAGTCAACAATTTTTTCAATCAAACGAACAATATCCTGATCTGTCAATCCTAAAATGTCTATTGCCTGTGCACTCTGAAGGTTATCCTGCCAAATTATAAGGCAAGGGAGTTGTTCAGGTAAATCTTTTGATAGCATTTTTATGTCATTTTTAATAGCATAGCCTGACTTCCCAAAGTCTTCTTCGCTGTAATAAATGTCTAAATGATCGCCAGATAGAGCATGAAGGTCGGACCAATACTTATTTATAAAATTTTTATAATCATTACCATCTGAAGCCAATGGCAGGAAGAAACACCGGAAAGGTATATTCTCATCAACATACCTATCATAAATATACCCAAGGCTTTTAAACTTCTCAGATTGGGATCGGGTGAGAACAGCAACAAGCTTTTTCCCAAGAGAATCCATATCACTTTGCTTAAACGCCTTAATTAACTTTTTACTGTCATCAACAGGTCGTTCAGCGAAATCACAATACTCTTCTGCAATATTTTCAAACACAGTAATTGGCATTTTTCCTAGATTCATGGGCCTTTTCTTGTTTTGCGCGAGCCATTCCAAGAAATCTATTTCAAGAGACAAATCAGCATTAAACCCTGTCATCATCTTCGTGACAAAAGGTTCGTCTTTTTGATATTTAAAATAGAATTTTGTACTTTCCGCGAGCATCTCCGGTGTTATGCTATCATTATAGAAATATTCATTTAAACGGTCATCTTCATAATTACGAATAATAAAATGATGAAATGCGTCCCTAACACTAGAGTACCAGTGCAGGCAATAAAAGTATTGATCCCACAAACGAAAAAAATCTTCGCGATTAATTTGACGTTTATTTTTCCATTCTTCAATAAAGACCGGATCGCAGTGCTTACAACAATCAGTAAACTCATCGCTGTCAATAAAGCGGTGGAATAGGTTGCGTAAGGCGAATAGATTACGCATGGAAATTTTACCATCTTGAAGATATTCTTTTGCAAGCTGCTTTAAATTGCTGCTGTACTCGTTGTCGAGTATAAGATCAAGCATATCTATGTGATTTTCATCACGCGGTTTTTTGATATGATTTTTTAGCCATTCACAAAAGTCAAGTACTATCATGCTTGGTAAAGCGTTCATAAGAATCCTCCTAAATGTGACATTGTGTCTGTTTTCTCTGTTACAGTTGGTTACTTCCTAATTTCCCTTGTTAGAAGAATATATAAACCACTGTACATTACGTATCTATAAATCATATAACAACAAAACTCGTATTGCCTTAAGCTATATATGTAACTGGAAGTATGATAACATAAATCTGAGTCTTGTAAAAGAGAAAAAAGACGCAAGATATCAGGTAAAGTTGCTGAACATCTATAAGTCCATTAACTTATATCTGTAGATTGCTCTATTGAGATTCTCTTTTTATCCCTTTTCAAAAATACATCCTCAAAGTATACCAATAACCCGAACCCATCTCCTATCATGAAGATTTGGTTCGGTTTATCGTTGTCTGGTGCCGGAAACCGGACTCGAACCGGTACAGCCATAGGCCGGGGGATTTTAAGTCCCCTGCGTCTGCCATTCCGCCACTCCGGCAGGAGTGTGCTGATATAATAGGATTATCAAGGTTCTTTGTCAAATATTTTCTCAAGCGGGAACAGAATTTGAAAATGTGTATTGCTTTCGTTTTTTGCGGGCCAGGCAGGCTTTGTTGTGTTAGAATGGTCCGCAGCACAAAATGTTCGGAGGAATTTTGAATGAGCAATCCGGGTTTTGAGACCCTTCAACTGCGCGGCGGCTACCAGGCCGACCCCGCGACCGGCGCCAGCAGCGTGCCACTTTACCAGACAAGCGCCTATGTCTACCCCTCTGCCGAGCACGCGGCCTCCGTCTTTTTAAGGCAGACGCCAGGCTATGTCTATACACGCATCGACAACCCCACCGTGGACGTGCTTGAAAAACGCATCGCCCTGTTGGAGGGCGGCAAGGCCACGGTGGCCTTCGCTTCCGGGCAGGCGGCCCTCATGGGCCTGGTCAGCGCCCTTTGCGTGCCCGGGGATGAGATCGTTTCCGCCTCCTGTATCTATGGCGGCACCTACACCCTGTTTGCATCCCGCCTGCCCCAGTGCGCGGGCGTCACCTGCCACTTTGTGGATCAGGATGACGCAGAAGCCATCAAAAACGCCATCAACGACAAGACCAGGTTCATTTTTGTTGAGGTGCTTGGCAACCCGGGCATGAACATCCCGGATTTTGAGATGATCTCCGCCATCGCGCGCAGCCATGGCCTGCCCCTGGTCTGCGACAACACCTTTTCAACCCCCTACCTGGCCCGGATCAAGGATTACGGCGTTGACATCATCACCACCAGCCTCACCAAATACATGAACGGCAACGGCACCACCATTGGCGGCGCGGTCATTGACCTTGGCACCTTTGACTGGAACAACCCCCGTTTTCCGCAGTTCACCGCAGGCGACCCCGCAAACCACGGCCTGGTCTATGCCAAAATGGACGCGCCCCTGGCCGCCATCGTGCGCACCCAGGTGCTACGGGACATGGGCGCCTGCCTGGCCCCTTTCAACGCGCTTATGATCCTCCACGGGATGGAGACCCTGAGCCTCAGGATGGACCGCCACTGCGAGAACGCGCAAAAGGTGGCGGAGTTTCTGGAAAACCATGAGAAGGTCGCCTGGGTCAACTACCCGTGGCTCAATTCAAGCCCCTATCATGACCGGATGCAAAAATACCTGCCAAAGGGCGTCGGCGGCATCCTGTCCTTTGGCGTGAAAGGCGGCCTGGAGGGCGGGCGCCGCTTCATCAACGCGCTCAAACTTTTCCTGCTTTTAGCCAACGTCGCCGACTCCAAGTCCTGCGTCGTACACCCCGCCACCACCACCCACGGGCAGCTCAACGAGGAGGAATTGAAGCAGGCCGGCATCCAGCCGGAGCTTGTCCGCCTGTCCGTCGGCCTTGAGAGCGTCGAGGATATTCTGGCTGATCTGAAACAGGCGCTGGATCAAGTTTAAGGATTATAAAGGGAACGGCCGCTTTTTTTCAAAAAAGCGGCGCAAAAAACTTTCATATTATCATCCAATATCAGGATTAAAGTTTCTTTTGCTTCTTTTCTTTTCAAAGAAAAGAAGCGTCCCTTTTTATTTCAGTCCTCCAGCAGCCTCAGTGGCTCCCGGTCGGTCTGAAGTCCCTCCCCGGCCAAAAGGGCCGGCATCAGGCCGGGCTCGATCTCTTCCTGTAAAAACAGCGCCTTGCTCCCGATGACGATCATGGGCACATACTGCCTGTCCGGGTGAACAAACAGCTTATCATAGTATTTCTGCACCACCTGCATCTCCCGGGGCAGCTGTTTTTCCAGGCTGATGAAGCGCACCCGGCTGACCGTCCCGTCAGGGAGGGTCACGCTCTCCGGCAGGCTTAAAAACAGCGGCTCCAGATCCTTGCAATAGGGGCAGTAGTCCTTAAAGAAGTAAAGGATCAGGCTGTCCGTGGGCAAAATATCATTTTTGCTGTCGCTTCTGGGCGCGAGCAGGGTCTGCCCTTCCTTGACCGGCCTGCGCCAGGCGGCGTCCTCCGGCATGCTGTTTAACACTTCCTCAATCAGCCCGGGCAGCTGCCCTTCATTGGCCTCACCGGAGAGGGCTTTTCCCCAGCCGGGTTCGCCCACCAGGTACAGCGGCGGGTTGCGCAGGACATCTTCAGAAAGCCCAAAGCCCTTCAGATAGCCCTGGTACTCCTTATACACGGTTTCATACATCAGGTTTCGAACCTTGATGATCAGGGCGCCCTCGTCATACAGGGCTCTGTTTTGAATGATCAGCCGATCCAGCACCTGGGTGATGACCGCGCAGTCCCTGCAGCCCGCGTCCGCAGACGCGCAGCCGCCGCAGGGGTCATACAGGTAGACCCGGAGCGTCAGGGGCTCTTTTTTGGCGCTTTCCTGAGCAAGCGCGCCGGGCATCAACAGGCACAGCAGGAGCAGGGCAATCAGGATTCTTTTCACTCAGCTTCCGTCCTTTGTTCTATCAAAGGATAATGGCAAAGCACCTTGCGCTCATTGCCCAGTTCCTTAATGGGCGGGGGCACGCTGCGGCAGCGCTCTGTCGCATAGGAGCAGCGGGTGGCGAACTTGCAGAACTGCTGGCTGTACTCCTTGTCCTCCATGTCCGGCAGCGCGACCTCCTCCTTCCACTTGTCCCCCACCCTGGGGATGGCGTTCATCAAAAGCTCCGTGTAGGGGTGGGCCGGGGTGTCCATGATGGCCTTGGCCGGGCCATACTCGATCATTTTTCCGCGGTAAAGGGTCGCGATGTAGTCAGAGATGTAATAGGCGGTGGACAGGTCGTGGGTGATGTAGATGAAGGAGACCTTGTATTTTTCCTTCAATTCCTTAAACAGGTTGACGATGTTCATCTTCATGGACGCGTCGATCGCGGCCACCGGCTCATCGGCGATGATCAGCTTGGGCTTGGTGAGCAGCGCCCGGGCGATGGACACGCGCTGCAATTCGCCGCCTGAGAACTGCGCGTTGTACTTGCCGCGCACCGTTTCCAGGGACAGGCCCACGTCGCGCAGCGTCTGGTCGATCAGTTTCTCCGCCTCCTCCCTGTTCTTGGCCAGGTTCAGCCTCAGCGCGGTGTTGAACAGGTAGCTGTCCACCGGCTTTCTGGAGGAAAAGGACTCATAGGGGTTCTGGAAGATGGGCTGCACGTCCAGGCGAAAGTTCAGGGATTTATAATGCTTCCTGTCCGCGTAATTCTGCCCGTTTAAATAGATTTCCCCTTCATCCGGCTTGTGAACACGCAGGATCATCTTGCACAGGGTGGACTTGCCGCAGCCGGATTCGCCCACGATGGACAGGATCACCGGCTTGTCCGCCGCGATCTCAAGGGACACCTTGTCCACCGCGCGGATCTTCTTGCCCAGGAGCATGCCGCCGATGCGGAAAACTTTGGACAGGTTTTTGATTTCAAGCAATTTCTCAGCCATTGACGCGCCCTCCATTCTCCAAAAGGTGGCAGGCCGCGAACCTGCCGGGCATGACCTCGATAAAGGCCGGCACCTCTTTGGTGCAGCGCTCAAAGGCGTGCGGGCAGCGCGGCGCGAAGCGGCAGCCGGGCGGTGGGTTTTTCAGGTCCGGCGGGCGGCCCGGGATGCCGGTCTTGCGCCTGGTGTCGCCGATTCGGGGCAGGGCGCCGATGAGCATGATGGTGTAGGGGTGGACGGGATCCTCAAAAATATCGGCGGTTTTGCCCAACTCCACAAAGCTACCCGAGTACATGATGCCGATGCGGTCCGCGATCTGGTAGTGCACGCCCATGTCATGGCTCACGATCACCAGGGTGTTTTTATTTTGCCGCTGAAGGCGGGTGAGCATCATGAGGATGCCGCGCTGCACCACCACGTCAAGCGCGGTGGTTGGCTCGTCGGCCAGGATGACGCTGGGCGACATGAAGGTGGCCAGGGCGATGATGGCGCGCTGGCGCATGCCGCCAGAAAGCTGGAAGGGGAAGGCGTTTAACACGTCGGGGGAGAGGTCCAGTTCCACCAGGTAGTCCTCCACCCGTTTCAAGGTCTGCGCTTTGTCCTCTTTTGCGCCGTTCTCCGGCGTGATGGAGTCCAAAAACTGGTTTTTCAGCCTGGTGATGGGGTTCAAAACGCTCTGCGCCGCCTGGGGGATGTAGGAAATGTTGTTCCACCAGGCTTTTCTGATATTCCCTGTCTGATACTCAAAGGGCTTGCCGTCCTTGACGCCTGAGAGCACCACCCGGCCGCCCTTGATGACAAGGGGATAGACCACGATGTCGTACAAGGCCTTGAGCAGGGTGGTCTTGCCGCAGCCGGACTCGCCCGCGATGCCGAAGATCTCGTTTTCATAGATTTCAAAGCTGACGTTCTTGACCACGTCCACATCCCCGTAGAGGGTCTGGTAGGAGGCGGATAAATTCTCTAATTTTAACATCTTATCTCCCCCTCTTGCGCGTCTGATAGTCGTTGTAGCCGGTGATGAGCAGGAAAAGACCGATGAACAGCAGGATGGTCAAAATGACCGGCGGCCCGATCCAGTTCCATTGCTTCAGCAGGATGGCGTTTCTTTCCCTGGCCCACTGGATCATGTTGCCCAGGGTGGGCAGGTTGGCAGGCGAAAGGCCCAAAACCGCCAGGGAGCTTTCAGAGGCGATGGCGACCAGGACAGCGTTCATGAAGTTGGACAGCGCCCAGGTCCACACAAAGGGCAAAATCTCGGTAAAGATGGTCTGGATCGCGCCCTCGCCGGAGAACCAGGCGGTCTGGATGAAGTCCCGCTCCTTGAGCGTCAGCGCCATGGAGCGCACCTGCCGGGCAGGCCAGGCCCAGGCGAAAAGGCCCAGGGTCAGCGCCAGAAGCAGGATGCCGGCCTGCCCTTTCATCAGGGAGGTCATCAAAATCAGGATGGGCAGGGAGGGGATGACCACGAAGGTATCCGTCAGCACCATCAGCGCCCTGTCCCAAAATCCGCCCAGGAAGCCGGACAAAAGGCCAATGAAGATGCCCACCGTGGTGCCGATGGTGGCCACGATGAGGCCGATCAAGATGGAGTTGCGCAGGCTTTCCACCAGGAGCCAGAAGATGTCCTGCCCGAGCGCCGTGGTGCCCAGCCAGTTGACGGCGTTGGGCTTCAGGTTTTTGGGGTAGGTGTTATAGATGATGGGGTCCACATGCGGAAACAGCGGCACGATATAGCCCAGCACCAGGAAAAAAACGAGCGCGAAAATACCGACTTTGAGCCGGAAACCAGCGTTTGACCAGAATACTTTCATCTTCTTCACCCTCCTTTCTAACTGTAGCGGATGCGCGGGTCAATGAAGGGATAGATCAGATCCGCGACGAGGGTGGCAGTGGCGATGGCGATGATGGAGATGGTGATCGTGCCCAGGATCATGTTGTAGTCTGAGGACAAAATGGCCTGCTGGATCAGTTTGCCCACGCCGGGGTAATTAAACACGATCTCCGTGATGAGGGAGCCGTTGAACACCCCGCCCAGGGACAAGGCCAACGCCGTTACCTGGGAGATGATGGAATTGCGCAGGACATAGCTGGCGCCGATGCGGCGCTCAGACAGCCCGCGGTAGCGGGCGTACTGCACAAAGTCCTCTTCAGCGATGGAACTGGACAGCGACTTCATGGAGATGATCCACCACCCGGTGCCCACCAGCAGTAACGACAGGGCCGGCAGGACGGAGTTTCGCAAGAGCGAGGCGAAGAAGACCCCCCTGTCTTTTGCCGTTGTCAGGATGTTGGCGGTCATGGGGAACCAGCCTAACAGGAAGCCGAAAACAATCTGCAGGACCAGCGCCAGAATAAAATACGGGATCGGGTAGATGGTGATGGCGATGCCCTCCAAGATCTTTGAGCTGCGCTTGTTCTTCCTGAAACCGGCCAGGAGGCCGATGAAGTTCCCGATGGTCCAGGCGATGATGACCGAGGTGACCGACAAAAACAGCGTATAAGGCAGGTATCTGCCGATGATTTCGCCCACCGGGGTGGGATAGTTCATCAGGGAGGGGCCAAAGTTGAAGCCGAACAACCCGTTTTTGATGTAGGTTGTGTATTGCTCCCACAGCGAGCCGTCCAGGCCGAACTGGACGCGCAGTTGACGTCTTAAAGCCTCCACCTGGATGGCATCCATGGTACCGGACATGGCGGTGATTCTCGAAATCATGTTCTCAACCGGGTTTGAGGGGAACAGCCTGGGAATGATAAACACAAAGGTCACCCCGATCCAGATGACCAGCGCCCAGGTGATTAGCCTCAGCCCGATGTATTTCCAAGCTTTCATGGCGGACACCTCTTCCTTGATGAAATAAGTCATACTGAACGAATGAGTAAATGCACAGATGGGCTGAGAGATTTTAATGGCTCCGCTAAGCCGAAAGAACGAGGCGTAGCCGCAGTCCTACGCTGAGTGAGAGAGGCAACGCGGAGGCGCAAAAGATCCGGTCCATCAAAGCGTTTATGATTGAGTTCAGTATCAATCTCCAAGGCAGCCCCCGCCGCCCAAGGGGGCGGGGGCTGCCTTTTACAGGGCTTGGCCCTTATTGGACGGGCTCAATGTGCGGCAGAATGTATTTGAACGCGCTCCACCACCACCAGGGGCCGTTGTAGGGGTTCTCGCTGGTGGGGTAGTTGGTCCAGTAAGTGTTGTTGGTGGGCACAAACTTGGTACCGGAATGGAAGCCGATGAAGGGCAGCTCTTTCACAAAGATCTTGAGGATCTCAGTGGACAACTCATAGCTGCGCTCATCCTGGGAGGACACGCCGGACAGCTCATGGATCTTGGCGGTCAGTTCGGGGCAGTTGAGGCGCTCGCCGTTGCCGCCGGTGGACAGTTCACCGATGGGCTTGATCAGGTCGCCGTCCCAGCCGTTGATCTGCCTGTACAGGTTGCGGATGATGGCGCAGGAAGGCCAGTAGGCGCCCACGTCAAACTCGCCCAGGGATTCGGCGTTGGTGAAGTTGGTGTGGGTCATCTTGACCGGGGTGACGTCCAGGCCAAACTTGCGCCACTGGTCAACAGCGGCTTCGCCGCCGCGGCCTGCCTGGGCTTCGGTGTCAGCCAGGATGTTGCAGGTAAAGGAGAAGGGCTGGCCCTCATAGAACCACTTGCCGTCCTTCAGTTCAAGTCCGGCTTTCTGCAGGAGCTTGGTGGCCTGCTCGGGGTCATGCTTCCAGCAGCCGATGCCGAACATATCGTCCAGCAGCGCGTCGTCATCCGGCATTTCGATGCCCTGTTTGGCCAGGATCTCAGCCATTTCACGCGCGTAGTTGGTGTTGAAGGGTTTGTAGCCGTCTTCCAGTTCAAAGTTCTCCAGCCATTCTTCCATGGGCTTGTAGTACAGCTCCTGCATGGAGGCGGTGGCGGGGATCTGGAGGACGCTGGCGCGGCCGGCGCCGTTGAAGATGTTCATGGACACTTCTTTAAAGTCCATCGCGAGGGCCAGGCCCCAGCGGAAGTTCGGGTCGGAGAAAGGCGCCTTGGCGCAGTTGAAGGCAATGCCCTTGGAGCAGGGATCGTCAAACAGCGCGTAGGGGTATTCCGGGTACCACATCGCGGCCTTGGGGTTGGTCTTCATGACTTCCCAGTTCTCCGGGCTGACCTCCACCATGATGTCGACCAGGTTGTTCAGCATGGTCATGGTGCGGGTGGCGTCGTCGCCGAAGGTTTGGAAGAGGATGTGCTTGGCTTTGGGAATGGTGCCAGTCACAACGCCGATGTCGGAGAACTGGGCGTCCTCGCGCAGCTCATAATAGATCCAGTTGCCCAATTCGTCATACTGCTTGACCGTATAGGGGCCGGTGACAACGGGGTTGCTGTCCTTGAAGGTGAGGGGGTTGTCCAGTTTGGAGTAGATGTGCTCCGGAACGACGCGCAGGTCGTTGCCCCAAATCAGAACGCCGATGGATTCGGCCAGCAGGGGGAAGCTCATCTTGGTGGTCAGCTTCAGCGTGTAATCATCTTCCAGCTCGATGGACTTGAAGATCTGCTGATAATAGCTGTGGGAGCGGGCGTCCGGGTTGGTGAGCATCAGGTTCATGGTGTAGTGGACGTCCTTGGCGGAGAAATCCACGCCGTCAGACCACTTGATGCCCTTGCGGATCTTGATGATGTGCTCGGTAAAGTCCGCGTTGGACTCGGGGAAGGCTTCCGCCAGGGAGGGGAACTGTTCGCCCTTGACGGTGTCGATCTCGTACAGGTTGCCCCAGAGCAACTGCTGGATGCCGGTGCCCATGTTGGTGCCTTGCATCATGGGGTTGAACTGGCCTGCCGTCTGGGTCGGGTTTTGCATCTCAACGATCAGGGTCTCGTTGCGGGGCGTGCCCACAACGGTCGTCTCGCCGGCCAGCGCCGTCCCAAGGGACAGCAGCATCACAGCAGACAGGAGAAGTGCCATTAGTTTTCTCATGCGTGAAATACCTCCATATATTATATTTTCATGGTCTTTCATCGGAACCATGATTTTCCCGGACAACAAACAGGCCTTGCACAAATGATTCGCAACTCGTTTTTAGGATGATGTTCTTCACACCAAAGATAACACATGGGCTTCAATCATTCAAGATAAAACGCGAAAATTTTTCGTTGAGCCTGTCCAGATATGCCCTCTGACCAAAATTTCTTTGTAAAATACTTGACGCAAAGACCTTAATGGGGTATTATATTTTTCGCCGCTTCCGTTTAATGGTGTCGGCTTAGGTATGGGACCCATTAGCTCAGTCGGCAGAGCACTTGACTTTTAATCAAGGTGTCCCGCGTTCGAGTCGCGGATGGGTCACCACATTTTATCAGGCGATGCACTGCGCGGACGTGGCGGAATGGCAGACGCGCCAGACTTAGGATCTGGTGACTCCGGTCGTAAGAGTTCAAGTCTCTTCGTCCGCACCACTCGCAAAATGGTGCATCATGCGGTAGTAGCTCAGTTGGTAGAGCGCAACCTTGCCAAGGTTGAGGTCGCGAGTCCGAGTCTCGTCTACCGCTCCATTTTCCCCTCCGCTGCCCTGATCGGCGAAAAATTCGAAGGGTGTGAAGGAAATTCCCCGATCGGAAAATTCCGCAAGATCGGACCCCCTGCGGGTGTAGCTCAATGGCAGAGCTCCAGCCTTCCAAGCTGGTCACGTGGGTTCGATTCCCATCACCCGCTCCACGCGCCTTTAGCTCAGTTGGTAGAGCACCTGACTCTTAATCAGGGTGTCCCGGGTTCGAGTCCCTGAAGGCGCACCA
>JASGUQ010000006.1 GCA_030057655.1 Bacillota bacterium | reverse complement strand
TCGTTATAAGTTTCGCGACAGCCTGCGGCATTTTAACCGGGCGTATGCCTATGTCGCTCAAATCACACGCATGTATGACGCGGAATTGCATCGTTTTTACCTTTTCTGCGAATATTTGTGGCGGCTTTTACCCGCAGATCCGCGCCCGGTTGTTGACCTGACCGGCCTGATTAAGCTTGAAAAAAACCGCCTTGAGGAGACTTTCTCAGGCAGCATCGGGTTGCCTTCCGGTGAAGGGGCGGGGGAACTAAAACCCAGCACCTCGGACACTTTTACCCGCCCTCTGGATAAAATGGCGCCGCTTGAAATGATTATCGAGAAAATTAATCTTCTTTATGAAGGAAAGTTCACAGATGGTGATCGTGTTATTGTGGAAGCCATTTATGACCGCATCGCCAAGGACAATGAAACGCTGAGACGTCTATCCCAAATCACCGACCAGGAGATGTTTGTGCAGGCCGTCTTCCCGGATGAATTTAGCAAAGTGGCCATGGAATGCCACAGGGAACAGACTGACTCTTTCACAAAGTTATTTAAAGATAAGGCTTTTTATAAGAATGTAATGCAGCAGATGGCAAGAGCAATCTATCAGGGGATGAGAAGCGGAAACCCAGCGTGATGTTATTGAACGCTTGTAGCTGTTAATTTGGTGAATTAGATGTGGTAATCATTTTTCTGCCCTTCTTTGGTTTTCTTATTATTTTGGAAACCATGTTTTGTTTAATGTTGCTGCGTTTAAACCATCACGAAGTTTGGCGCGCTCGGGCATAAGAACGAGACGACATATAGAAGGCCGCTTTCGTGGCGGCCTGAAAAAACAGTATGCTTGTTAGAAATTCAAGATATTATTAAACGATGTGAACAAATGCCATTGAATTGAATGTAAACTCGTCACTCCATCCAGTCCAGCTTCAATCCCGACCCCGAAAGAATCACATCCCCTGCCCACACATAGCCATAGGCGCCGCCCACGTCCATGAACCAGCCGATCTCGCCCCTGGGCACCACCACATACAGCCAGCCGTTCTGCTCGGTGAGGACGTGCAGCTTGGTGTCTTTTTCAAGGTCTGTCACCTTCTTGTCCAGCCATCCGGTTCCGGATTTCAGTTCCACTGCCTTTTTGGTTTTTCCAACCGGCAGATTCCTGGCGTGTGCCACGCTGGTGCCATAAGGTGAGACGGGTGAACTGACATAGGCTGTGCTCACGTAGCCTTCTTTGCTCCCGACCCGGACATGAAGCCAGGGGTTTGGGTCGCCCGGCTCCTCGCCAAGCACCTGTGCCAGGGTCCCGTTGTTCATAACGCCCAGGCTGTTTGAGCGGGAGGAGGTCTTCTGCCGCAGGTTCACGCTGTTGAGCAGCGCGTAGCCCTCCGGGATCAGGCTGCCCTTCAGGGCTTTGAAGGCCTGGAAACTGCTGGGAAAGTTCCGCATGTCGACCGCTTCCATATACCCCACGACCGGCGCGTCAACCTGCTCCTTCACGATGTCGCCGTTTTTCAACACCTGGATCAGTTCCCAGCCGGCGAGGGAGACCCGCGCCTGAAAGTTTTCTCCCGTTTCCTGGTTGTAGTTGAGGTAGCTGTTGATCACGCAGGCGCTCTGATTCTGCTCACCGTAATAAACCGGTATCACCGTGAACATTTCCTGCTGATCGTTCACAGGCTCGTACGCGATCTTCATCTGGACAGAACCGCCGACGCTGGTGATTTTTAAATCCCTGTCCGTGTACAGCGCGTTTTCGCCGACCGGCAAAGCGAGGTAATCCTCCGCGTCTTTGGTTTTCATGAACATCACCAGCAGCCTTTTTCCGTCCTTCTCAAAGGCCGCCAGGGCGGCGCCGCTTAATTCCCCGGCACCATTGGTTCGCTCCTGAAGCGCCCCGCAAAGCAGCCTCCACCCTTCAAGCTTCGGATGGGCCATCGCCTTTTCAAGCGGCTGGGGGATGGTCTTTGTAAACTCCGTGATATCAACAGGAATGCTGTCTTTCCATTCATAACGAAAGGGCTTGCCTTCCGCCAGGGTATAGGGCGCTTCCGCGGTGAGGCCGTTCTCTTTCAAAACCAGGTCCCGCCACTCCTTTGTCGCCTTGGTCCACTGGTAGTGTTCGCCGTGCGTTGCAACAAAGAAGGCGTCAATGGCCTGGGCCGCTGTGATGTTGTGCTGCGTCAAGCCTGCGACCATCGCGGGCTGCATGTTGATGCCGCCGTCATCGTAAATCAGCTTGTACATCGCGTCCATGCTGGCCTTGTTCCAATTGGAAAACCACTTTTGCTCCTTGGCCCTGTACAGGATAAAGCGGATGATCCCCTCGCCCGGGTAACGGTGGTACTGGCCGTTGTAAAAGGGCGTAGCCCCTGACCAGATGTTAATTTCCTGGCCGTAATTCAGGGTGTACACCCATTCCGGGTGATCCTTGTGCCAGTAGGACAGTTCTCCCTGCCCGTCATCGGAGAAAACAAAGCTTTTCGCGTCCTCTCCTTCATAGCCATACACTTCGGTCAGGTTGCACCTGGCCATGTCTTCCTGCCAGGTCATTTCCATTTCAGCGGGCAGAACCGTCAGGCAAATTGCCAACGCGATGAACAGCGCCATTGCCCGCGCACTGATTATAAACGCTTTTTTCATCAGCCGTTTCCTCCCAGGTTGCTTGAGTAGACCAGCAGCTTCACGATCCGGACGCTCGGCAGGATCTCAACCACTACGCTGCAGATGTCCAGCCCGCCGTTCATCGCGTTCTTTGAGGTATCCCTGAAGATAAACGTAACAAAGCTTCTGTCCTCCGCTGTGCCTGTCCCGGCGACGCGGAAGCTGTCCGCCCGCATGGCTTCCTCCGGGTTGACAGAGCGCAAAAACACCTTCAGGTCTTCCGCCAGGTCCTGCGCTTCCTTTTCGTTCAGCGTAAATTCTCCCGTGGCCCTGGCTTTCTCAAACGGGCTTCTGAAATTGGCGAAATACAGAAGCCTGCCCATGTTGTCAAAAGCCACGTCCTGATAACTCACGTCCTGGTCCTTGGGGCCTGCGGACACCAGGTATTCATCCTTGGCGTATTCCTCGGTTACGACTTCATACACCAGGTCTTCATTCTCCGGAAGCCCAAATTCCGGCAAAGCCATCAGTTTTTTGCCATAGTCAAGAGCCTCCTGGTTTTTGGTCACCGCCTGGAAGCCACGCGCTTTGGCAAAGGGGCTCAGGCGCGGTTTGATCCGGGCTTCCTCTGTCGCGAACGCGCCGATCAAGGCCATGCTGGCCAGCAGCACAAAGCTGACGCTCAGCGTCTTCAGCGGTTTTTTGCTTTCCAAAATGGTTTTCACCCGGGTTTTGAGCTTTTTATGCGTCTGGGTCATCCCGGTCGCCAAGACCGCGATGCTGGGGGCCATGCGCCTTGTGGCCGACAGCACCAGGGTGCCGGCATAGGCCTGCTTTTCTTCGGAATTCAGCGTTTTGGCCACAGTGTCATCGCAGTTTAGTTCGCTGTCCGTGTGGCTCATGTGCGCGGCCGCCCACACCAGGGGATTGAACCAGTGGATCGCGCAGCACAACAGCCGGACAACGCCCCAGACATGGTCCAGGTTTTTATAATGGCACACCTCATGTCTTAAAACATGGATGGCGTTGGATGGGGATACCGTCAGGGGGAGGGCGATGTAAGGCTTGAACACGCCCACCAGGCAGGCGCTGGGCAAAGGATCCACATAATACACCGGCAGGGGCTTCACCTTCAGCTCCTTGCACAGATTTAGGAATTGCTCCTCCACCTTGCCAGTCAGCGGTTCGATCTTTCCCGCGTTCATCTGCTGGCGGAACCTGACATTGGCGATCACAAACCAGATCACAACCACAACCACGCCCGCCAGGTAGATCTTGGCCAGGGTGATGGGCACCTGCGCTGTGTACATGCCGTTGTATAAATTGTTCATGGCGGTATTGAGGGGGTTCCTATCCCGGCCGCGGCTTAACAGATCAAACAGGTCGGTCAGGCGCACCTTGATCTGCCCGGCAATGGGCCTGATGGCCTCATCCGGCGCGTAAGGGGTTCGGATCAGATGGATAAAGGGGTTGGGCAGGGACAGGGGAAGCAAAAGCCGGATCGCGATCAGCAGCCAGCCGAATTTCAAGGCCGCGTTGCCAAGCGGCTTTCTCAGCGTTTTTCTAAGAATCATCATCAAGACAATGGCGATGCTGGCCATCAGGTTGGCTTCCAGAAGGAAATTGTAAAGAATTGCTGTGCGCATCTTTTTTCTCCTTACTTTTTGTTTTCCTGCTGAAGCAGGTTCAGCAGGTCCTGGATCTCTTCCAGGGTCATTTCACCCGAGTCCACCAGGTTGTTGATCAGCAGGCTGGGCTTGCCGGAGAACACGCTGGACAGCAGCTTTTTGGTCTGGCTCGCGGATGCCTTTTCCCGGGTGATGGCGGGGGAATAGGTTTTGACCGGCCCTGTCTCATCCACCGTCACGCTGCCTTTGTCGATCATGCGCTTCAGCAGGGTGATCACCGTGTGCCGGGTCCAGCCGGTTGTGGGTTCCAGCGTCTTGGTGATCTCGCTCATTGTCCTGGGCGCGCTTTCCCAAAGAACCTCAAGGATTTTCCATTCGGCGTCCGTGGTTTGAACGTTCAATCGTTTCACCTCCTAAATGTTTAAACCAAAGGGGTAGACAACTGTCTACACAGAGTGTACAACTGTCTACCAATTTTTGTCAAGCCTGAAAATGATATTTATACTGAACGAATGAGTAAACGCGCAAACCTGGGAATATCTCTTTTTTTGCCATCCCCTTTTCGGCATTTCCATGTATAATGGGGGTCGCATCTTTAAGATGCAAGTAACAAATGAGGACGGTACAATGCCGGGCAGATTTCACGGACAAAAAGCCGTTTTGGCCCGCATGGGCAATTTTTTCAGTTCCGGATGGTTTGTTGAGGGGGATGAAACCAGCAACGCTTCCAGGCGCGCGCTGGTTATGCACAATGTCACTGCCAACGTATCCGCGAACCTCATCGGCGGCAACTTTTTTACCGGCCTTCTGATTATTCTTCAGGCGGATGACGCCTTCATCGGGCTGGTCAACATCCTTGTCTTTTCCGCCAACCTCCTGCAGCTGTTCACCCCGATGCTTCTGGAGCGCTTTGACCGGCGCAAGACCATGCTCATCGTCGTCCGCGTCATCATTCACCTGATCAACATTGTGTTCACCGGGCTGATTCCCTTTATGCCGGCCTCAACGCATACCAGGCTGATTTTCCTGGGCTTCTCCGTGCTCATTGTCAACGCGCTCAACGCTTTTAACGCGCCCGGTTTCTCCGTCTGGCACATCGCGCATGTTCCTCCCTCTGTGCGCGTTCAGTATTTTTCTGTGGTCAGCATGTTAAACGGCATTTTTGTCGCTGTGTTCAACCTGATTGGCTCCGGCGTGGTGGACCATTTTAAATCTGCCGGGGCGGAACTGACAGGCTTGACGGTGCTGCGCGTCGCGGCTTTGATCATCTCCATCTATGATATTTGGCTGCTCACCCGCATCAAGGAGCTGCCCCCAGCCCCGCACACGCGCATCAATTTAAAATCCCTGTTTACAGAGCCGATCAATCACCCCGTCTATTTGCGAACCGCCCTCATCGCGGTGCTCTGGAGCCTGGTGGTCAACATGCCGGGCAGCTTTTATTCCGTCTACCTGCTCAAGGAGCTGCAGGTCAGCTACTCCTACCTCAACCTGATCGCTTCCCTGAACGTGGTGGTCCTGGTGCTGCTCACCTTTGTCTGGCGCAAGGTCTACCTGAAGCACAACTGGCTGAAGCCCCTGGGTATCGCGGTGCTGGCGCTCGCGCCGCATTACGCGGTTCTGGCCTTTGTGTCGGATGGCCTGCTCTTCCTGTACCCCATCGGGGTCATCTGGTCCTTCATCTGCTCCAGCGCCATCAACCTGGGCTTTACCAACTTGTCCTTTATCAACATCCCCAGGGAGAACCAGACCCTCTATGTCGGCTTTTACTCCACCGCCAACTCCCTGGCCGCGCTTGCCGCTGCCTCCCTTGCACGCGCCTTTGTGACCCGCCTGCAGGGCCTGCGCTTCACCCTCCTTGGCGTTCCCTTTGGCGAAAAGCAGCTGTTGATGCTGGTTGTCGGCGCCCTGATGGTGGGCGTCGGCTTCGTCATCCTGCGGATCGCCAGGGTCAACAAATTACAGGGCCTGGAGCATTGATGTCATCGCCTTGCGCAATCAAAAAAGCCCCCCATCCGGAGGGCTTTTTGATTGCAATGGTTTAATAGGTTTCCTGCAGTTCGATGTTCTTGTAGCGGCGCATGCCGGTACCGGCGGGGATCAGCTTGCCGATGATCACGTTTTCCTTCAGGCCTTCCAGCGGGTCAACCTTGCCCTTGATGGCGGCTTCGGTCAACACGCGCGTGGTCTCCTGGAAGGAGGCGGCGGACAGGAAGGAGTCGGTGGCCAGGGAGGCCTTGGTGATGCCCAGCAGCACGCGCTTGGCGCTCGCCACGCGGGGCAGGTCGTCCGGGTCGGCCTCGCCGTTCCTCACCTTCTCTTCAAAGGCTTTCACGGCCTTCGCGTTCGCTTCGTCAAACTGGAAGATGTCCACCATCGAGCCGGGCAGCAGGTCGGTATCGCCGGATTCTTCCACGCGCACCTTGCGCAGCATCTGGCGGATGATGACCTCGATGTGCTTGTCGGCCAGTCCGACGCCCTGGCTGTGGTAGACGCTCAGCACCTCGCGCAGCAGGTATTCCTGAACGGCTTTCACGCCCAGGATGCGCAGCAGGTGATGCGGGTTGATGGAGCCTTCGATCAGCTCGTCGCCGGCTTCCACCTTGGAGCCTTCCTCCACCTTCAGCCTTGCGCCGTAGTGGATCGGATAAACCTTCTTTTCTTCGGGGTTGTGCTCAGAGGTCACCACGATTTCGCGGCGTTTCTTGGTGGTCTGGAAGCTTACGGTGCCGGAGATGTCGGACAGCAGCGCTTCGCGCTTGGGTTTGCGCGCCTCAAACAGTTCCTCAACGCGGGGGAGACCCTGGGTGATGTCTTCAACCGAGGCGACGCCGCCAGTGTGGAAGGTACGCATGGTCAGCTGTGTGCCGGGTTCGCCGATGGACTGGGCCGCGATGATGCCCACGGCTTCGCCGATGTCCACCAGGCCGCTGTGGGCCAGGTTGGTGCCGTAGCACTTGGCGCAAACGCCGTTCTGGCAACGGCAGGTCAGCACGCTTCTCACCTGCATGGAGGTCACGCCGGCGTTTGAGATCTTGCGGGCCAGCGGCTGGTTAATTTCCTGGTTCGCGTGGCAGAGCAGTTCGCCCGTGATGGGGTCAAACACGTCCGCTGCGGCGACACGGCCGTTGATGCGCTCTTCCAGGGACTCGATCTCGCTGATGGGCTGAACGGTGATGCCGCGGATCTTCTCGTCGCGGTTCTCAAAGCAGTCCACCTCGCGCACGATCACTTCCTGGCTCACGTCCACCAGCCTGCGGGTCAGGTAGCCGGAGTCGGCTGTGCGCAGGGCGGTGTCAGCCAGGGATTTGCGGCTGCCGTGGGAGGACATGAAGAACTCAAGCACGTTCAAGCCTTCGCGGAAGTTGGAGCGGATGGGCAGCTCGATGGTCTTGCCGGAGGGGGAGGCCATCAGCCCGCGCATGCCTGCCAGCTGGGATACCTGGCCCACAGAGCCGCGGGCGCCGGAGTTGGTCATCATGTAGATGGGGTTGCTCTTGTCCAGCACCTTCATCACGCGGCCTTTCAGGTCGTTGGTGGTGTTGCTCCAAACATCGATGACGGCCTTGTAGCGCTCGTCCTCGCTCATCTGGCCTCTGCGGTAGAGGGTCTGGATCTTTTTCACCTTTTCATCGGCTTTTTCAAGCAGTTCCTGCTTCTCCGGCGGGACCACGATGTCGGAGATGGACACGGTGATGGCGCCCTTGGTGGTGTACTTGTAGCCCATGTCCTTGATGTTGTCCAGCACCTTTGCGGTCGTACTCACGCCATGTATATGGTAGCAGTTTTCAACAATGCGGCTTAAGTCCTTCTTGATGACCTCATGGTCGATTTCAAGCAGGAACATGTCGTCCATGCTGTTGCGCGGCTGAAAGCCCAGATCCTGGGGGATGATGCTGTTGAAAATCAGCCGGCCCAGGGTGCAGTCCACAAGCCTGCGCTCCGTCTTGTCCTCAAAGGTGCGGGTCAGGCGCACGCGGATGGGGGCCTGCAGGGCGATCTCCTTCTCATGATAGGCCATTTCCGCTTCATCCTGTGAGGAGAACACGCGGCCTGCGCCCAAGGCGGCCTTGTCTTCAAGGGTCAGGTAGTGGCAGCCGATAACGATATCCTGGTTGGGGGAGATGACCGGCTTGCCGTCCTGGGGTTTCATGATGTTGTTGGCCGCCAGCATCAGGAAGCGGGCTTCCGCCTGCGCTTCTGAGGACAGGGGCACGTGCACGGCCATCTGGTCGCCGTCAAAGTCCGCGTTGTAAGCGGTACAGACCAGGGGATGCAGCTTGATGGCCTTGCCTTCGACCAGAACCGGCTCAAAGGCCTGAATGCCCAGGCGGTGCAGGGTGGGGGCGCGGTTCAGCAGCACCGGGTGCTCCAAAATCACGTCTTCCAGGATGTCCCAGACCTCGGGGCGCACCTTCTCAACCGCGCGCTTGGCGGACTTGACGTTGTTGGAAATGCCGAGCTTCACCAATTGCTCCATCACAAAGGGCTTGAACAGCTCCAGCGCCATTTCCTTGGGCAGGCCGCACTGGTGCAGCTTCAGTTCAGGGCCGACCACGATAACGGAACGGCCGGAATAGTCCACGCGCTTGCCCAGCAGGTTCTGGCGGAAACGCCCCTGTTTGCCGCGCAGCAGGTCGCTTAAGGACTTGAGCGGGCGGTTTCCGGGGCCGGTCACGGCGCGGCCGCGGCGGCCGTTGTCGATCAGCGCGTCAACGGCTTCCTGCAGCATGCGCTTTTCATTCCGCACGATGATGTCAGGCGTGCCCATCTCCAGCATCCGCTTCAAGCGGTTGTTGCGGTTGATGACGCGGCGGTACAGGTCGTTTAAGTCGCTGGTCGCGAAGCGCCCGCCGTCCAGCTGCACCATGGGGCGCAGGTCCGGGGGGATCACGGGCAGCACGTCCAGGATCATCCACTCGGGCTTGTTCTGGCTCAGGCGGAAGGCTTCCACAGCCTCCAGGCGCTTGATCGCGTGGCTGCGGCGCTGGGATTCGGTCTCCTTGTCGCGCTCTTTTTCAGTCAGGATCTCGATTTCGTTTTTCAGTTCCGCGCTCAGTTTCTCCAGGTCCAGGTCGCGCAGCAGGATTTTGATCGCTTCAGCGCCGATGCCGGCCTGGAAGCTGCCGCGCTCTTCCTCGGGCTTTGCCATCAGCTGGCGATAGGCCGCGTCTGAGATCAGGGCGTATTTTTCGGTCTTGGTGTTGTCGGTGTTGCCCGGATCAATCACGATGTAGGAAGCGAAATACAGCACCTTTTCCAGGTTTCTGGGGCTGATGTCCAGCAGCATGCCCATGCGGGAGGGGATGCCTTTGAAGTACCAGATGTGGCTGACAGGCGCGGCAAGGTCAATGTGGCCCATGCGCTCGCGGCGCACCTTGGCGCGGGTCACCTGCACGCCGCACTTGTCGCAGATCTTTTCCTTGTCGCGGTACTTGATCCTCTTGTATTTGCCGCAGCTGCACTCCCAGTCCTTGACGGGCCCAAAGATGCGCTCGCAAAACAACCCGCCGCGCTCCGGTTTTAAGGTGCGGTAGTTGATGGTTTCGGGTTTGGTTACTTCGCCATAAGACCAACTGCGGATCTCTTCCGGGGAAGCCATGCCGATCTGGATGGATTCCAGGTTTGTCAGTTCAAACATTCATTTATCTCCTTGCTCGGCGTGTGTCACTCAATCTCGATGTCGTCGTCGTCAAAGTCCAGATCCAGGTCATCGTCCAGATCGTCATCCAGGTCATCGCTGTCCTGATCGACCTCGTCTTCCTCATCAATCAGGGCGCTTTTGCGCGAGGGCTTCGCGGGTGCGTCCGTGTCGTCCAGCTCGTCTGCCAGAACCAGGTCGTCCATGGACAGGCTGGACAGGCTAATGGAATCAACATCCACATCGTCAAGGCTGACTGCCAGTTCGTCCTGCCCTTCTTTCCTGAGACCGGGCACGCGCTGCGGCTTGACCTCGTCCTCTTCAAACTCGCGGATCACGATCTGTTCCTTGTTGTCGCCCCAGACCTTGATGTCCAGGCTCAGCGCCTGCAATTCCTTGATCAGAACCTTGAAGCTCTCAGGGATGCCGGGGGTGGGGATGGAGTTGCCCTTCACAATGGCCTCATAGGCCTTCACGCGGCCAACCACGTCGTCCGACTTGACCGTCAGGATTTCCTGCAGGGTGTTCGCTGCGCCGTAGGCTTCAAGCGCCCACACTTCCATTTCGCCAAAGCGCTGTCCGCCAAACTGGGCCTTGCCGCCCAGGGGCTGCTGGGTCACCAGGGAGTAGGGGCCGGTGGAGCGGGCATGCATCTTGTCATCCACCAGGTGGTGCAGCTTCAAATAGTACATGTAGCCGACGGTGACTTTGTTTTCAAAAGGCTCGCCGGTGCGTCCGTCATACAGGACGGTTTTGCCGTCGCGGCTCAAGCCGGCCTGCTCCAAAATGTCCTCAATGTCCTTTTCGTTCGCTCCGTCAAATACCGGGGTGGCGACATGCCAGCCCAAATGCTTCGCCGCCATGCCAAGGTGCACTTCCAGCACCTGGCCCAGGTTCATACGGGAGGGAACGCCCAGGGGATTCAGCACGATGTCAAGCGGCGTGCCGTCCGGCAGGAAGGGCATGTCGCTTTCCGGCATGATGCGGGAAACAACGCCCTTGTTGCCATGGCGGCCTGCCATCTTGTCGCCCACGGAGATCTTGCGCTTCTGGGCGATGTACACGCGCACCATCTGGTTGACGCCCGGGGACAGCTCATCCTTGTTCTCACGGGTAAACAGCTTCACGTCCACCACGATGCCGGACTCGCCATGGGGCACCTTTAATGAAGTATCGCGCACCTCACGCGCTTTTTCACCGAAGATGGCGCGCAGCAGGCGCTCTTCCGCGGTCAGTTCGGTTTCGCCCTTGGGGGTCACCTTGCCGACCAGGATATCGCCGGAGCGCACCTCCGCACCGATGCGGACGATGCCGAACTCATCCAGGTCCTTTAAGGCCTCCTCGCCCACATTGGGGATGTCGCGGGTAATCTCCTCCGGCCCCAGCTTGGTCTCGCGGGCTTCGGATTCATATTCCTCAATGTGAATGGAGGTATACACATCTTCGCGGACCAGCTTTTCGCTGATTAAAACAGCGTCCTCATAGTTAAAGCCCTCCCAGGTCATAAACCCGATGAGCACATTGCGGCCCAGCGCAATCTCGCCCAGCTCTGTCGCGGGCCCGTCAGCCAGCAGGTCGCCGACCTCGACGGTTTCGCCCACGTCAACGCGCGGTCGCTGGTTGATGCAGGTGGACTGGTTGGAGCGGGCAAACTTGGTCAGGTGATAGGAGTGCTTCTCGCCCAGTTCATCCTTGATCACAATGACGTCGGCGGACACGCTGTCAACCACGCCGCTGTGCTTGGATAAAAGCACCACGCCGCTGTCATGGGCAGCCTTGTACTCCATGCCGGTGCCCACAATGGGCGCCTGGGGGATCAGCAGGGGAACAGCCTGGCGCTGCATGTTGGAGCCCATCAGCGCGCGGTTGGCGTCGTCATTCTCCAGGAAGGGGATCATGGAGGTCGCGACGGAGACCAGCTGCTTGGAGGACACGTCGATGAAGTCAACCTTGTCCCTGGGCACCATCAGCACGTCCTCGCGCCAGCGGACGGTGACCCGGTCGTTGGCAAAGCTCCCGTCCTCATTCAGGGGTTCCAGCGCCTGGGCGACATAGTATTTGTCTTCCTCATCCGCCGTCATGTAGACGATCTCGTCGGTCACCTTGTGGGTCACAGGGTCCACCTTGCGGTAGGTGGCCTCAATAAAGCCGTACTCGTTGATCCTGGCGTAGGTCGCCAGGGAGCCGATCAGGCCGATGTTGGGGCCTTCAGGGGTCTCAATGGGGCAGATGCGGCCGTAGTGGCTGTAGTGCACGTCGCGCACTTCCATGCCGGCGCGGTCGCGGTTCAAGCCGCCGGGGCCCAGGGCGGACAGGCGGCGCTTATGCGTCAGTTCAGCCAGCGGGTTGGGCTGGTCCATGAACTGGGACAGCTGGGAGGAGCCGAAGAACTCCTTGATCGCTGCGGATACCGGGCGGATGTTGATCAGGTCGCCGGGCTTTACGTCATTGGCGTCCTGAATGGCCATGCGCTCGCGCACCACGCGCTCCAGGCGGGACATGCCGATGCGCACCTGGTTTTGCAGCAGTTCGCCGACGCTGCGCAGGCGGCGGTTGCCCAGGTGGTCGATGTCGTCCACGCTGCCAATCCCGTAGGGCAGGCCCAGGAGGTAGCTGATGGAAGCAACGATGTCGTCAATGATGATGTGCTTGGGGACCAGGTTCTGCGCCTGCTCGGTTACAACGCGCTTCCAGTCCTCTTCCGGGACCTGTTCCAGGATGCGCTTCAAGGTCGGCAGGTGAACGGCTTCCAGGATCCCGCACTCCTTGGGGTCAAAGGGCAGGTGATAGCTGGCGTCGGCGAAATTGTTGCCGACCACCTTGTGCACATGGTCGCCAACCTTCACCATCACCACATTGACGCCGGCGTTCTGGATGGCCAGGGCGACTTCCTCGGTAATGACGGTGTCTTTTTTCACCAGCACTTCGCCGGTTTCGGGGTCTGAGATGGTGGAAACGGACATCTGGCCGGTGATCCGGTCGGCGACGCCCAGTTTTTTATTGTATTTGTAGCGGCCCACGCGCATCAGGTCATAGCGCTTGGGGTCAAAGAACAGGTTGCGCAAAAGCACCCTGGCGCCGTCCTCCGTGGGCGGCTCGCCGGGCTTCTGGCGGCGGTAGATCTCAAGCAGGGCGTCGGTCTCGGACTTGATGTTGGCGTCCCCGTGCATGATGGTGGTGTTGAGCCGCTCATCCTCGCCCAGCAGGTCGATCAGTTGCTGATCCGTTCCATAGCCCAGGGCGCGCAGAATCACGGTCACGGGCAGTTTGCGGGCGCGGTCGATGCGCACCCAAAGCCCGTCATTGCTGTCGGTCTCAAATTCGATCCAGGCGCCGCGGTTGGGAATCACCTGGCCAAAAAACAACTGTTTTCCAGCTTTGTCGATCTGTTTTGTAAAATAAACGCCGGGGGAACGGACCAGCTGGCTGACGATCACGCGCTCCGCGCCGTTGATGATAAAGGTGCCATGCTCGGTCATCAGCGGGAAATCGCCCATGAAGACTTCGCTTTCCTTGATCTCGCCGGTCTCCTTGTTTTTCAGCCTGACAAACACCTTCAGCGGCGCCGCATAGGTCAGGTCCCTTTCTTTGCAGCGCTCCACGCTGTTTTTGGGCGTTTTGTCCAACACATAGTCAACAAACTCCAGCACCAGGTTTTCGCTGTAGTCTGTAATGGGAGACACGTCGTTGAGCACTTCCCGGAAATCTTCCTCCAGGAAACGCCGATAGGAGTTCTTCTGAACCTCTATCAGGTTGGGCATGTCGAGCACTTCGTCGATGCGTGAGAAGCTCATGCGCTTGCGCAATTTTCCCATCTGGACCTCGTGAGCCATATTTCCTAATCACCCCTTCATGTCTGGCAGCCGCTCGTGCGTTTTTGAGGATTATTATAATTAAGGTAACAATCCCGCTTGAACGCATCGTAACGATACTGATGCAATCATAAATAGTAGCACCACTTTATAGCGCTGTCAAGTATTTTTGGTTTCAGTTTTAACTGAAGCGGATTTCAGCCCTTGACAGGCTGAGAAGCAGATATTATAGTAGAGAAGTTCAGGGCTTATGCCGGTTAAGCTGAACCGGTAAACAAGCCGGTCAAAAAAGAGGAGTGTTTGATTCATGAAACGTACTTACCAACCCAAAAAACGCCAGCGCAGCAAGGTGCACGGCTTCCGTCAGCGCATGGCTACCAAAAACGGCCGTCGTGTACTCCAGGCTCGCAGGCGCAGAGGCCGCAAGGTCCTTTCAGCCTAAAGCTCAGACCGTGACCGTACTGCAAGGCTGAACATCCGTCCATTGCAAGGAAGGCACAGAGCAATGGGCGGTTTTTGCTTGCAAAAGGGGTCTAAACAATGCAAAGACGCTACAGGATGCAAAAGAACGGGCACTTCCGGTATGTTTACCGCAAGGGAAGGCACGCCTCCAGCGCCCTGATGCGGCTTCATGTCACCAAGGCGCGCAGGCTGCAGGTCGGCTTTTCTGTCAGCCGTCAGGTGGGCAAGGCTGTTACCCGAAACCTGGTCAAACGCCGCATGCGGGAGGCTTTTCGTACCTTGATTCCCTCTCTTTTGCCCGGGAGTTATGTGTTTACAGCCAATCCTGCCGCGGCCCAGGCTGACTTTCACCAGTTGGCCGGACAAATGTCAAAATTGCTTCTGAAGCTTGGTCAATTCAAAGAAAACCCGTGAAAAAGCTGTTTTTGAAAGCGATTGACTTTTATCAAAAAGCCATCAGCCCGCACCTGCCGGCGTCCTGCCGCTACACGCCCACCTGTTCTCAGTATGCCAAGACCGCCATTGAGCGCTACGGCGCCCTAAAAGGAGGATGGATGGGGTTTAAACGGATCATGCGCTGCCACCCCTTTCACAAAGGCGGTTACGACCCGGTTCCGGACCTGCCCGATTCAGTAATAAGGAGGGACTAACCTTTATGGGAGCGATTACCAACGCCTTGACCAACGTTATTGAATGGATCTACGCACTGATCCACAACTACGGCTGGTCCATCGTTATCTTCACCATCCTGGTGCGCATCATCCTGATGCCGCTGGACATTTCCAGCCGCAAAGGCATGCGCAAAATGAGCAAGATTCAGCCGCAGCTCAACGCCATCCAGAAAAAATACGCCAACGACAAGGCCAAATTGCAGCAAAAGCAGTCCGAGCTCATGCGCAAAGAGGGCTACAACCCGCTTTCCGGCTGCCTGCCGCTGCTGATCCAGATGCCCATCCTGTTCGCGATGTTCGGCGCGATGCGCAACATCGCCAATGAAAACATCGTTTCCCAGGTCTTCACCTTCCTGCAGGGAAACACCCCTTCCTATGAAGGCTGGCTGTGGGTCAAAAACATCTGGATGGCGGACTCGCTCTTCGCCTCCGTCGCGCCTAATTTGAACATCCTGCAGACCATCGGCAACGATGTCTGGCAAAGCGTCTGGTCTGCTTTGTCAACGGTGGATCAGCAGGCCATCATCCAAAGCCTTGCCCAGCATGTGCCGGATTTCGCCGGCGAATTGAGCTTCGCGACCGCGGACGCTTTCAAGTCCGTTTTGCCGCAGATCCAGGCAGCCTTGGCGCAGATGCCCGCCTACATCCAGCAGGTCACACCCATGAAGGGTTTTGAGAACATCAACCTCATCCTCTTCTCCTTCAAAGTTTTTGAAAACTTCAATGGCCTCACCCTTTTGCCCATCATGTCCGGCTTAAGCCAGCTCCTGATGACCAAGGTCAACCCCCAAGCCACCGGGCAGACCGCGCAGACTGCCCAGGGAGGACAGCCTGGCATGGGCAACTTCATGAAATACTTTTTCCCGATTTTCTCTGTCTATATCACCTTGACCAGCAACGCCGGATTCGCCCTTTACTGGGTGGTCAGCAACCTGATTGCCACCGCGATGAGCTACTTTATCAACCTCTACTTTGACCGAAAGGACAAGGCGGAGGGGGCAGTCGCGTTATCGGAAGGAACAGTTAAATGAGATCATACGAAGCCACCGCACGCACCGTAGAAGAAGCCATCTCCAAGTGCCTGCTGGACAACGGGCTTTCCATTGGCGATGTCAATGTGGAGATCCTGGAGGAGGGTTCAAAGGGGCTTTTTGGCTTCTTCGGTTCCCGTGACGCCAGGGTGCGGCTCACCCTGATTGAGCGTACGGAATCAAATGAAACCCTGGACCTCCTCAAAAACTCGCTCAACGGCAAGTCCGCTCCTGTCAGGAGTGAAGAAAAAAATCCGAAGGAAAAACCCGCGCGTCCTGTGAAGGCCCGGAAAACAGCCGAGGCAAAGCCTGAAGAGGAAAAGCAAAAGCCGCAGGAGCGCCCCCGTGCGAAAGCCGCACAGCGCTCAAAAAAACCTCAGAAAGAAACGGCTTCAAAAGTGGAAGAGCCTGCCGCCCCTGTCCGTGAGGAGCGTGTGCTGACCGAGGTGAAGGATCCTGCGCCCGACAGCCCCGAAGGACAGGTCAAGGCCTTCCTTCTGGAACTCACCAGGCTCATGGGGCTGGACATCACGGTTTCGGTCTCCCTTGACAGCGAAGGCCATGTCTTTGCGAAAATGGACGGCGATCCGCAGGGGATTCTGATTGGCCGCCGGGGTGAAACGCTGGATGCCCTCCAGTACCTGACCAGCCTGAAGATCAACAAAGCCCGGGACAACTACATCAGGGTGACCCTGGATTCCGAAGGATATCGTCAAAAGCGCGAGGACGCCCTCATCCGCCTGGCCAACCGCATGGCCAACCGCGCCAAAAAGACCGGGCGCCGCGTCACCATGGAGCCGATGAACCCTTATGAGCGCCGCATTTTCCACAGCGCGCTCCAGTCCACCCCCGGCATCCTCACCCATTCTGAGGGCGAGGACCTGAACCGTCATGTCGTCATCACCCCGGTCAAGGATGACAAATAAACCGGGATGAAGGGACATAAAAATCTGTTTGACAGGATGACGCGAGCTCGCTATAATACCATCTGTTCACCTTGGAGGGGGGCTTGGCTATGATGCTGGACATCTCCTTGGCGCTGCGCTCTCCGGGTACGCCGATCCCCTTTGTCCACAAGGAAGGCTTGGAAGACACTGTGATCCTTGGTGAAACGGTCACCTTCCCGGCTCCGGCAGTTTTAAAGGGAACCTGCAGCATTGTGGACAATGCGCTGCTGATCAAAGGCCGCTTATCGGTGACGGCCAAAGGTACATGCGCCCGATGCCTAAGCCCGGTGGACTATCCGGTGAATGTCCCGGTTCACGAGACCTACTTAAGGGCAGACCCAAGGGAAGAGGTCAAGGATGATCCTTGGGAAGAGCGTCTGGTTTTTACCGGCACCAAGGTTGACTTAAGTCACCTGATCATGTCCCTGGTCCTTCTGGACCTGCCCATCCGCTTCCTCTGCGCACAAGGCTGTCAACCCTTGGAGGAGATCATTCCGGAGGAAGAATTACCATCAAAAGACGACAATCTGGATGAAGCGCATCCGTTTTCCGCGCTCAAGCAGTTGTACACCAAGTTTCAGGAGGAGTAACCATGGCTGTCCCAAAGAGTAAAGTATTCCGCGCCCGCGGCCGCAAACGCAGGACCCACTACAAACTGACGCTGCCCGCCATCGTCGCTTGCCCCAAGTGCAAGGAAATGAAGCTGGCGCATCATGTCTGCAAAAATTGCGGCACCTACAACGGCGTTCAGGTTCTGACTTTAAAAGACGAGGCCAAGAAGGCCTAAGTCTTTGGTATCGCCCCGCGCGGAAGAGGAGTAGGCGCCCCTTTCTTTCTGATAGAGAGGCATCCCCGGCTGAAAGATGCTGAAAGAAAAACGCCGAAGGTCGCTTCCAAGGGCTGCGGTTTTTCCGCCGGGTTTGCCCGTTACAGCAAAAAGAGGCGGCGCAAATGCGCCGTAAAGCAAGGTGGTACCACGGGGTCGCCCGTCCTTCATGGACGCGGCGGCTTTTTGCTTCTTTTAAACAAGATTTCATCAGCCACAATATCAGCACAGGGAGGAAAACATGAGCCAGCCTTTTGAAATGGAAAAGACCTTTGCGCCCCAGCAGGTGGAGGAGGGCATTTACCGGCATTGGGAGGAGTCGGGGGCTTTTCAGCCAAACATGAACTCGGACAAGGCGCCCTACACCATCGTTATGCCGCCGCCCAACATCACGGGCCAGCTGCACATGGGCCACGCGATGGACGCGACCATTCAGGACATTTTGACGCGCTTTCACCGCATGCTGGGCCAGCCCACCCTCTGGCTTCCGGGGACGGATCACGCCTCCATTGCCACGGAAAACAAGATCGTGGAGCAGATGAAAAAAGAGGGCGTCACCAAGCAGGACATCGGCCGCGAAGGCTTTTTAAAGCGCGCCTGGGAGTGGAAAAAGGAATACGGCGGCAGGATCACCCGCCAGCTTCGCCGCATGGGCGCATCCTGCGACTGGTCGCGCGAGCGCTTCACCATGGATGAGGGCTGCTCAAAAGCAGTTCTGGAGGTCTTTGTCCGGCTGTATGAGAAGGGCCTGATTTACCGGGGCGAGCGCATCATCAACTGGTGCCCGCACTGCATGACCGCGCTGTCTGACATTGAGGTGGATTATGAGGAGCAGCAGTCCAAACTCTGGCAAATCAGGTATCCGGGCGCTGACGGGGGCGAGGGCGTTGTGGTGGCCACCACCAGGCCTGAGACCATGCTGGGCGACACCGGCGTCGCCGTGAACCCCAAGGACGAGCGCTACGCTCATCTGGTGGGAACCAGCGTCATCCTGCCGCTCACCGGGCGCACCATCAGCATTGTTGCGGATGACTATGTGGATCCCTCCTTTGGCACCGGCGCTGTCAAGATGACCCCTGCCCATGACCCCAACGACTTTGAAATCGCCAGGCGCCACAACCTGGAGATTCTGCGCGTGATGAACGATGACGGCACCATGAACGAGGCCGCAGGCCCTGAGTACGCAGGCATGCAGGCGAAGGACTGCCGCAAACTGGTCTTAAAGCACCTTCAGGAACAAGGCTATCTGGTGAAGACCGAGGACTATACCCACAACGTGGGCAGCTGCTCCCGCTGCAAAACCACGGTGGAGCCGCTCATCAGCAAGCAGTGGTTCCTGGAAATGCCGCCCCTTGCCAAGCCCGCCATCGACGCGGTGCGTGACGGACGCATCAGGTTTGAGCCGGAGCGCTTCTCCAAGACCTATTTTAACTGGATGGAGAACATCCGAGACTGGTGCATCAGCCGCCAATTGTGGTGGGGGCACCGGATCCCCGCCTGGTATTGTCAGTCCTGCGGCAAAACCATCGTCAGCCGTGAGACGCCGGACACCTGCCCGGACTGCGGCTCCTCCCAGTTGAAACAGGATGAGGACGTGCTGGACACCTGGTTCTCCTCCGCCCTCTGGCCCTTCTCCACCCTGGGCTGGCCCGACAAGACGCCGGATCTTCAGCGTTTCTATCCCACCAACACCCTGGTGACCGGCTATGACATCATCTTCTTCTGGGTCTCCCGCATGATCTTCTCCGGTCTTGAGCACATGGGGGACATCCCCTTTGACACCGTGCTGATTCATGGCATCGTCAGGGACGAGCAGGGCCGCAAGATGTCCAAGTCCTTAAACAACGGCGTTGATCCCCTGGAATTGATCGACACCTACGGCGCGGACGCGTTGCGCTTTTCCCTGGTCCAGGGCGTTGCGCCAGGTGCTGACACCCGCGTGTCCACGGAGCGCAGCGAGGCGGCGCGCAACTTTGCCAACAAGGTTTGGAACGCTTCCCGCTTTGTGCTGATGAACCTGGACGGCCAAAAGGAAGAGATCGATCTTCACAGCCTTCAGGCGCCTGAGAAGTGGATCCTCTCCCGCTTAAACCGTGTCATCCGCACGATGACCGCGCACTTAAACGGCAATGACCTGGGCCTGGCCGCGCAGGAGATCTACGACTTCGCCTGGAACGAGTTCTGCGACTGGTATATCGAACTGTCCAAGGGCGACCTGTTTGACGGCACGCCCGAGCGCAAGCGGCAGACCCGCGCGGTCCTCTTCACCGTGCTTTCCTCTCTCCTGCGCCTGCTCCATCCCTTTATGCCCTTCCTGACCGAGATCATCTACAAGGCGCTGCCCGGGCAGGCGGATCTTTCCTGCATGCTGGCGGACTGGCCCGAGGCCAAAGAGGAATGGGACTTTGAGGAAGAGGAGCAGCAGATGGAGGGCGTGATGGACCTGATCCGCGCCATCCGCGTTGTCCGCCAGGAACTCAAGGTGCAGCCGGGTCATAAGGCCCGCGTGCTGCTGCGCGCAAAAGAAGGCTGGGCTTCAAAATTGGACGGTGCTGAGCCCTATTTCCAGCGCCTTGCGGGCGCCCAGAGTTTGACCGTGCTGAGCGCGGGGGAGGCTGTGAATGAAAAGACAGTTTCCGCCATCGGCCTGATCGGCGAGGCGCTGATGCCCCTTGGCGATCTGGTGGACATTGAAAAAGAGATTGCCCGCCTGAATAAAGAAGCCGAGAACATGAAAAAAGAAATCGCCCGCGGCGAGGGCAAGCTGGCCAATGAAGGCTTTGTTAAAAAAGCGCCCCCCGCCCTGGTTGAAGCTGAGAAGGCCAAGATCGAACAGAACAAGGGCATCCTTTCAACGCTGACCCAGCGCATTGAGGAACTGAGCCGGTGAGTTCTCCCCAAGCCTTTCATCACCTTCCGGTTTTGTACGAGGAAACGCTGAGCGCCCTTTCAATAAAGCCGGACGGCGTCTACCTGGACGGGACGGTGGGCGGTGGCGGCCACAGCGAAGGTATCTTAAAACGCCTGAATGGGGAAGGCAGGCTGATCGCTGTGGACCGGGATCTGGACGCGCTCGCCTCCGCCCGGGAGAGGCTGAAGGCTTTTCCCAACGTCACCTTTCTGCACGGCAACTTCCATGATGTGCCGCAGATCCTTGAGGGAGAGCGCTTTGACGGCATCCTGCTGGATCTGGGCGTTTCTTCCTGGCAGCTGGATCAGGCTTCACGCGGCTTTTCCTACCATGAGGACGCCCCGCTTGATATGAGGATGGACCGGTCAAAAGGGCAGACCGCCGCGGACTGGCTCAACGCCACGCCTGAAAAAGACATCGCAAAGGCCCTCTATGATTATGCGGATGAGAAATGGGCGGCCCGCATCGCTAAAATCATTGTTGAAACAAGGGCGAAAACGCCCTTTAAGACCACGCTGGACCTTGTGAGCGCGGTTGACCGCGCCATTCCCAAGGCAGTGCGCCGCAAGGACGAAGGCCATCCGGCCAGGCGGACCTTCCAGGCGGTCAGGATCGCAGTCAATGACGAGATCAATCCCCTAAAGCAGGTTTTGCTGGATTTGGCGCGCATGCTGAATCCCGGCGGCAGGCTCTGCGTCATCTCCTTCCATTCCATCGAGGACAGGGCGGTGAAGCAGGCCTTTCAGCTGATGAAGGATCCCTGCACCTGCCCCAAGGATTTCCCGGTCTGCGTCTGCGGGAACAAGCCGATTGTCAGTTTGCCCAAAGGCTATCCGATGTCCGCATCTGAAGCTGAGTTGAATGAAAATCCGCGCGCCAGAAGCGCCAAACTGCGCGCGGCGCAGAGGCTTCCATGAGCACGCTGTATCTTGTCGCGACCCCCGTGGGCAACCTGGGCGATCTAAGCCCCAGGGCGCTTGAAACGCTCAAAAATGCCGATCTGATCCTGGCGGAAGACACCCGCGTCACCAGGAAACTGCTCAACGCCTTTGAAATTTCAACCCCGCTTGAAAGCTGTCACCAGCACAACGAGCGCCAGAAGGCGGGGCAGATTATTGAGCGGATGAGCAAAGAGAATTTAAACGTTGCCCTGGTCAGTGACGCGGGCACCCCTGCCGTCTCAGACCCCGGCGCCATTGTGGTCGCCCTGGCAAACGCAGCGGGCATCCCGGTCATCTCCGTTCCAGGGCCCAGCGCCGTGATTCTGGCCCTGTCAAAAAGCGGCTTTCCCCAGACTGAGTTCACCTTTTACGGATTTTTGCCCCGTAAAAAGCGCGAATTGATCGAAAAACTGGAATCCATGAAGGGGAAGGCCAAACTGGCCGTCCTGTACGAGTCCCCCCACCGGGTCCTGAGCCTTTTGGAGGCGATCAATGAAGTTTTTCCGGACAGCCGTGTGTCTGTCAGCCGGGAACTGACCAAACTGCACGAGCAGACCCTGACAGGGCAGGTCAAGGATATTTTAAATCGATTTTCTTCAGACGAGGGGCTTCTTCGGGGCGAGTTCGCGCTGGTTTTGGAGGTTCCTGAAACGGAAAACGATCAGGCGGAAACGGCGCCCGACCTCAGCCTGGAAGCGCGGATCATGGACCTGATGGCAAAGGGGCACAGCTTCAGGGACGCGAAAGCCGCGCTTATTACAAACGGACATAAGAAAAACGCGGTTTATGCCGCAGGCTTGAACCTTAAAAAACTGGCGGAGAACCTCCTTGATAAAGACGGCGCGCAGGAGTGACAAAAAATAAATCAGGCTTGCTTTTTTGATTGATAGATATTGATCTTTTTGCTATAATTTCCCCTGCCGGTATCCTTGTTGCTGAACTCGTTTGTGAATTTATTCATTCGTTCAGCAGGAGCCGGACTGCTGCGAGTCCCTAAAAAATATCGTCGGGCATCCGTCGCGAGCCTGAACGGAGGAAAACATGAAATCCACTAAAACCCGCAACCTGACCTTAAGCGCAATTTTGGCGGCCTTTATTTTTTTATTTGGTCTGACGCCGCTGGGGCTGATCCCGCTTGGCTTTATCAATGTCACCATCCTGGTGCTGCCCGTTATTATCGGGACGCTTTCCTTGGGCTTGGGTCATGGCCTTGTCCTGGGTTTTTTCTTTGGCCTGGTCAGCCTGATGAGTGTTTTGGGGCTTTCCATGACGCCGCCCAGCGCTTTGGCCGGCACCCTGCTGGCAGCCAGTCCGGTGTTGGCAATCGTGATGTGTTTTTTGCCGCGCCTGCTGGTGCCGGTCTTTGCTCACCTGGCTTATAACCTGATGGAGAGGCTGGCCGGCCGCAGGGTGGCGATCCCCGTATCCGCGGCGATTGGCTCTTTAACCAACACGGTGTTTTATTTGGGCTTGATGTACTTGTTTTATCAATTTGCAGCCCTGGATGTGACCAAGGTGGTCAATCTCATTCTGGGCGTTGCTTTCATCGCCGGCGCTTCAGAGGCCGCGGTATCGGCCATTCTGTCCTTCCCGATCATGATGGCGCTGGACAAACTACAAAAAAGGCAGGGCACACCATGATTCTCGTGATGGACATTGGCAACACCAACATCAAAACCGCTGTTTTTTCAGGCAATGAGCTGAAAAAATCCTGGCGCATCGCCACAAGCCTCAGCTACACCTCGGATGAGTACGGCATCCTGATGCACAACATGTTCCAGCATGCCGGTCTGATCATCGAAGAGATTAGCGGTATTTTGATATCTTCCGTTGTGCCCAGCATCAACTTTACCATTGAACACATGTGCCATGACTACTTCAACATCTTGCCGCATTTTGTGGTGCCCGGGCTAAAAACCGGCATCAACATCCTGTATGAGAACCCCAAGGAACTGGGCAGCGACCGCATCTGCAACGCTGTCGCTGCCTACGCGCTGTACGGCTCACCCTGCATCTTCATCGACTTTGGCACCGCCACCAGCTTTGGCGCGCTCGGAGGAAACGGCAATTTCCTGGGCGGCTGTATCTTGACCGGTGTGCGCCTGGCCCGCCAGGCTGTGGTCAGCGGGACCGCCAAATTGCCGCATTTTGAGTTGAACCTGCCGGAAAAGGTCATCGGACGCACCACCATTTCCAACCTGCAGTCCGGCCTTTTATACGGCTATGTCGGCCAGGTCAGCTATCTGGTCGAAAGAATGAAAAAAGAGATGAATGCCCCCGACCTGCCTGTTGTCGCCACAGGCGGCTTTGCCGTCACCATCGCGGAGCAGTCCGACGTGATTGAGTTTGTGGATCCCCTGCTCACGCTCAAGGGGATCAAGATGATCTACGATAAAAACTTCGTTTAAACTGGGTTTTTTTCAGCGATAATATCTTGTTTTATATTCCAGTTTCTGGCGCAGCTTGGGCTTGCGCTTTCTTGTGATCAGTTTAAACAGCAGGTAGGACACCAGCGCAACCGCCAAAACCGGCAGCAGGATGATGATGAAAAACTCCAGGGAGAAGCGGGGGAAGGGGTTGGGGTCCGCGGCTGTATAGGCCTTGATCTCCTCCACCGTCGGCGCGATGGAAGGCCGCCTGATGATGGAACGGGTGGCGATCAATTCATACACAATGGGCTCGCTGCCGGGCGCCACAGGGGTATAGGTCAGGGTGCCCATCACTTCGCCTGCCTCCACCGGTGCTTCCAGGGTGCGGCTGTACTCAATGGAGGTGCGGGTGTTGTAGATTTTCTGCTGCGTGTCCTGGCTGCCGACAGGGGCAACCAGGGCGTCGTTGGCCAGGGGATCAACCTTCCTCAGGCCCAGTTTCAATTGGCCCAGTTCCGTGTCCTCCAGCGCGAAACCGGAGATGTTGATCACCTTGGGGTTTTCTTTATACAATTCCGCGACACTGGTGGACACAAACTGGGTAAAGCCGTATTCAAACAGCTTCTTGGTGTCCGTCCATTTGGCGGTGGAGCCGGAGTTAAGGACTACTGAAATCAGCTCAATGCCTTGCTTGCTCGCGGAGCCGATGAAGCAGTCTCCTGCCAAAGAATGCTGACCTGTTTTTACGCCGGTCGCGTATTCATAGTAATATTTGTTTTCATCGCCTGCCTGCAAAAGCGGGTTCGCGCGGTTTTTAAAGCGCCTGGCGTCGGACAGGTTGGTTTGGGGCAGGGTAAAGCTGGTCAGCGCGGCGATCTCCCGGAACTCCGCGTTTTGCATGGCTTCCCTGGTGATGATGGCCAGGTCTCGGGCGGTGGACAAATGGTTGTCGTCATGGTAGCCGTGTGAGTTGGCAAAATGCGTCCTGGTGCAGCCATAGCGCGCGGCTGCCTCATTCATCAGGTTCACAAAGGCGGTTTCTGTCCCCATCAGGTGTTCCGCGATGGCGATCGCGCCGTCGTTTCCGGACTGAACCATGGTGGCCCGGATCAGGTCGCCCATCTTGACCTGTTCGCCCGGCTTCAGTCCGATCTTGGATGCGTCCTCCGGCACCGAGGCGGCATAGGGGGACACAGTCACGATTTCTTCCGGGCTTGACATGGTCAGCGCCAGATAAACAGTCAGAACCTTGGTGGTGGATGCGGGCGGCCGCATCTCGTCCGCGTTCTTTTCAAACAGCACATCGCCTGTGGTCTGCTCAATCACAATGGCGCTGGACGCGCGCAGGTTGTTGTTCGCCAGGTTTTCAGGGTGGTTCGGGTCATATTCAGACGCGGATGATTTCAGCGCGGGCACAAGAAACACAGCCACGGCCAGCAGCAAAAAAGCCTTGCGCAGCATGATGCTTACACGGTTGTTCAAAGCCCGCACCTCCTTGTTTCAGTGTGGGCATATCCTATCACAATGCGGCTTGTTTGTATAGTTTGGTGCCCTCATTATACAGGTTTCGCCCATCGGCATCCACGCAGACCACCGCGGGCAGGTCTTCCACCTCAAAGCGATGGATGGCCTCCGCGCCCAGGTCGGGATAGGCCACGACTTCCGCTTTTTTGATGGATTTTGAGATCAGGACCGCGGAGCCGCCGACCGCGCCAAAATAAACCGCGCCGCATTCCACCATGGCCTTCATGGTGTTTGGACCCAGCCTTCCTTTCCCGATCATGCCTTTTAAGCCCAGTTTCAAAAGCGGCGGCGTATAAATGTCCATGCGGTAGCTGCTGGTGGGACCGGCAGAACCGATAGCATAGCCCGGCTTCGCGGGAGCGGGCCCCACATAATAAATGGTTTGGCCGGACAGCTCAATGGGGAGGGGTTCCCCTTTTTCGATCAGAGCAACCAGCCGCTTGTGCGCGGCGTCCCTTGCGGTGTACACAGTGCCTGTTAAAAGAACCTCATCCCCGGCTTTCAGCTCGTGAATCGTTTTTTCGTCCAGGGGCAAACGGATTTTTTTCATTTTCGCTCCTTCAAATCAAATCATCCGCGTGCCGGGCGGCATGACAGCAGATGTTGACCGCCACCGGCAGCCCCGCGATGTGCGTTGGCGCCGTGATGATGTGCACTTTCAGCGCTGTTGTGCGCCCGCCGTAGCCGGCAGGGCCAATGCCCAGGGCGTTGATGCCTTTTTCAAGCTCCTCTTCAAGTGCTCTATAGCGCGAATCCTTGTTATGCCTTGTCAGCGGCAGGCCCGTCGCCCTTTTGGCCATCAGCGCGGACAGTTCAAAGCTGCCCCCGATGCCCACGCCCACGACCAGCGGCGGGCAGGGATTGGGGCCGGCTTCCTCCACCACCTTCAGCACAAAGCGCTTCACGCCTTCTATGCCCTCTGAGGGGGTTAGCATCTTCAACTGGCTCATGTTTTCGCTGCCAAAGCCCTTCGCGATCGCCAGAATGTGCACCTTGTCCCCGGGAACCAGGCGCACATGGATGACGCAGGGGGTGTTGTCCCCGGTGTTTTTCCTTTCAAAAAGGGGTTCAGCCACAATGGACTTGCGCAGGTAGCCCTCCGTGTAGGCCTGGCGCACCCCTTCGTTGACGGCTTCCTCAAGGCTCCCGCCGGTGAAGTGAACCTCCTGCCCGATGGTCAAAAACACGATGGACATCCCGGTATCCTGGCAGACGGCCAGCTCTTCTTTCGCACCCAGGCGGTTGTTCTCCAGGATTTGCGAAAGCACCGTCCTTCCCAGGGGAGAGGGTTCGGTCTCCCTCATGCAGGCGAGCTTTTCCATCACATCTTCGCCGATCACATAATTGGCCTTCAGAAACAATTCCTTAACTATATTTGTAACCTCAGATACCCTGATCTCCCGCATTTTTGACCTCCTGATGTTCTATTCCACGATGACAACCTGCTCCTGCCAGGCTGTTTGGGCGCTTCTCCCTGCGCCAATTTGCCAGATCTCCTCCGCCTGCATATCCTGTGCCACCTCGGTTATACTGCTCCTTGCAGGACGGCTGATCAGCGGAAAGCCGCTTTGATCAATCGCGGAGAGCAGCGGAGCCGCGCTTTTCCGCATTCCAAGCAGCCGCGCGTATTCCGGCCATTCGCTGTATTGCTTCATATCCAAAAGCGCCTGGGTCAGCGCCCTGCTGATTCTTGTATAGGGATAGCGCTTTGTTTTGGTGTGCAGAATCAACTCCTCCCGGCTCACGGCCTTCCTGGCTGCTGACAGGACCCTTTGCTCCAGACCCTCTGAAAACTCGCTGTATTGTTTCAGCTGCTCAGGTGTCGCGCTGTTCAGCATATAAAGAAGCGCCTTGTCCAGGGCTTCGGGACGGTGCATGACTGCGGACAGGATCACACGGATGCTTTCGTCCGTGCACTCCTCCTTCAGGTCGCAGATTATTTCACCCAGCAGTTTAAGCCTCACCGCGCCCGCGGAAGCGTCCGGCCCCAATGCTTTGCTGTGGTAAGCTGTCTTCCTGAGAACAGGCAGGGGAATGATATCGCTGCCCCTGGCTTCCAGTTCCCTCAGATAGCTCACCCCCAAAATAAAGTTGGGGGAGGAGAACAGTTCAGGGTCGATCTGCGGCAGGCTCTCCGCCAGCGCTTCTCCCTGCGCCTGGGCGAAGGACAGCCCGGCGGTCAAATTGTTCTTCAGTTCCGTGTTATAACCCTCATTCGGGTGGTTCAGCAGATGTGCTGCAGCCAGAAGAGGCTCTGTCTCCGCGCGTTCGCTGCCAAAAGACAAATGCGTGGTCACGCCGATGCCGCTTAAGATCCCAACCCCGCCTTTGGCGAACCGGTTGGCCTGCGCGCAGGAAAAACTGACGGGCATGCCCAGCACCAGGTCCGCGCCGTTTAAAAGCGCCATTTCAGCCCTCTTGTGGCTGTCAAACAGCATCGCGTCCCCGCGCTGGGAGAAAGCGCAGCCCAACACGCACACGATATAATCGGCCCCGCTTTTTTCTCTGGCCGTTTCAAGGTGGTAGCGGTGCCCTTTGTGGAAAGGATCATACTCTGCGATAATGCCGCAAACCTTCATTTCATACCCCGCGTTTTGTTTCATTATACCATGCGCGGGTCCGGTTTCAAAGTTGACAATCAAGGGGGCCCTGCCTATAATGAATCCATCAAATAAAAGGAGGTGGCCTTTCATGGATGACGGCGCTAGATGCCAGGTATCTGAAGGCGTTCCGCGATCGCGACGCATCCCTGATGCGCTGCCGCAATAACCTTCACACCTGACATTTATCACGTCGATGGCCCTTGTCCCAAGCAAGGCGCTTTTTTACGCGGATGATAAATTAAGGAGGTGGTTCCAATGGACTGGGAACAGATCGAGGTAAAATTAGACCAACTGATGGCAGAAAGCCGCCACGGCCAGCTTCGCGGCGCCCTGATGATGCTCAACCCCGTGGACATCGCAGGCTATATGAAAAAGCTGGACAAAGAAAAACTGCTGCTGCTCTTCCGTGTCTTGCCCAAGGATGTATCTGCGGACGTGTTCAGCTACATGGACACCGAGCAGCGCCAGACCCTGGTGGAGAGCATTGCCGATGCAGAGATCTCTGCGCTGATTGATGAAATGTTCGTGGACGACGCGGTGGACTTTTTGGAGGAATTGCCCGCCAACGCAGTCAAGCGTGTCCTTCAGAACACGGACCCCAAGACCCGCGCCATCATCAATCAGTTTCTAAAATATCCGGAAAATTCCGCCGGCTCCCTGATGACCATCGAGTATTGCGAGGTCACCCAGGAGATGAGCGTCAAGGATGCCTTAAAGAGCATCAAGGAAACAGGTGTTGACAAGGAAACGGTCTACACCCTTTACATGCTGGATGATCAGCGCCGCTTGATCGGCGCGATCCCGCTGCACAAGGCCCTGGTGGTGCCGGAGGACACGGCGCTCTCCAAGCTGGTGGATCCTGGCATTATTTCAGTCAACACCATGGACGACCAGGAGGTGGTCGCGGACACCGTGCGCAAGTATCACCTTCTTTCCATTCCCGTTGTGGATGGCGAGGGGCGCATGGTCGGCATCATCACCAACGACGACATCATGGACGTTATCGAAGAAGAGAACACCGAAGACATTGAGAAGATGTCCGGTCTTGCGCCTGCTGAGGAGCCCTATTTCAAATCCAAGATCATTACCCTGGCCGGCAACCGCCTGCCCTGGCTGATGATCCTGATGTTCACCTCCATTGTTTCAGGCGCGATCATCGCGAAATTTGAAAACGTGCTGGCTGTCAACATCCTTTTGTCCGCCTCCATCCCCATGCTGATGGACACCGGCGGCAACTGCGGCCAGCAGGCGTCCACCCTGATGATCCGCGGCATCGCGCTGGGCGAGGTGCAGTTCAAGGATGTCTTCCGTGTCCTGTGGACGGAGTTCCGCGTCGGCTTGCTCATCGGGCTCTGCCTGTCCCTGGTTACCTTTGTGCGCCTGCTGCTGCTCAACGGCGCTTCCCTCATTATGGCAGGCGTCATTTCCTTCAGCCTCTTTGCCACCGTGGTCATCGCCAAATCCATCGGCTGCATTCTGCCCCTTGGCGCGCAGCGGCTTAAGATGGATCCAGCGCTGGCGGCTTCCCCGCTCATCACCACGCTGGTGGACGCGGCCAGCCTGTTTATTTTCTTCACGGTCGCATCCAAGTTCGTTCTGTAAACTTTTCCATTTAAAAGGGGCTGATGCAGTTTGATGTTCTGCGTCAGCCCCTTGTTTTCGGTTCTCTGTTTATATTCCTGCAACCAGCTCTTCCATCCCGTACAGCCCGGCAGTCTTCCCGATCAGGAACCGGGCTGCCCTGAGTGCGCCGGAAGCGAAAACCGCGCGGTCCTGGGCAGAGTGCGTCAACAGAAGGGTTTCACTGGGGCCGTAAAAGCCCACCTCATGCTCTCCGGCCACCGTGCCGCCGCGCACCGCGTGCAGGCCGATCTCCTCAGGCTTCCTGGCGCCAACCTGCCCCTGTCTTCCAAACGCCTTTTGGCTATCCTGCCGCTTTACCGATTCATAAAGCGCCAGCGCGGTTCCGGAAGGGCTGTCCGCCTTTTGGTTGTGATGCTTTTCTACAATTTCAATGTCAAACCCTGGCAGCATTTTGCTTGCCTCTTTTGCCAGCTGCCTTAACACATACACACCAAGGGACATGTTGGCTGAGCGGAAGACGGCGATGCTGCCGGATGCCTCTTTGATCATCGCTTCATCCTGCATGGTGTAGCCCGTGGTGCACAACACGCAGGGCAGCTTTCTTGCGATCGCGAAGTCCAGAATAGACGGCAGCATGTCCGGAGAGGAAAAGTCGATCAGCACCTCCGCCTCTTCCTTCACTTCATTTACATTCCCGTAAACAGGGAAGGAAACGCCTTCAGGCAGCCTGCTGTCCACTCCCGCAGCGACCTCAAGGCTGAACAGGTTCGCGTCTCTGGCAATCAGCCGTCCCATGCGCCCATCCACGCCTGTAATCAACAATCTGCTCATTGGATCAACCCCAATTTTTCCATCTCCGCTTTCAAAACAGAATAATTCTTTTCGGTCATGGGGATCAGCGGCAGCCTCACCCTGTTTTCGCAAAAGCCGAGCAGGCTGACCCCTGCCTTTGCCGGGATCGGATTGGTCTCAACAAACAGCGCGCGGATGAGCGGCATCAGTCGAATCTGCAGCCCCGCGGCTTTTTGAAAATCGCCGTCCAGCATCGCTCCCGTCATTTGGACGGTGAGGTCAGGGGCCACATTGGACATCACGGAGATGACGCCTTGGCCGCCCAGGGCCATCAGGGGCACCACCACTTCATCGCTGCCTGAGTAAAAGGCGATCCTGTCCTCGCACAGGCGCATCATTTCGGTGATCTGGATCAGATCGCCGGAGGCTTCTTTCATGGCGACGATGTTGGGGTGATGGGACAACTTGCCCAGGGTGTCCGGCAGCATGTTCAGCCCGGTTCTTGCGGGCACGTTGTAGACGACCACAGGCAAACTGCCTTCATCCGCGATGGCGGTGTAGTGCGCGATCAGGCCCTGCTGGGTGGTCTTGTTGTAGTAGGGGGTCACGACAAGCTGGGCGTCCGCGCCGAGCTTCTTGGCAAGCTTCGCCAATTTGATCACATGGGCGGTGTTGTTGCTGCCCGTTCCTGCCACCACCGGCACCCGGCCTTTGGCGGCTTTGATCACGGTCGAAACCGTCTCCTCCCATTCCGCTTCGTCCATGGTGGAGGGTTCCCCGGTCGTTCCGCAGGCGATGAGGGCGCTCACGCCCTGATCGATCTGCCAGTCCACCAGTTTTTTTAGCGCTGCGGTGTCAATCCCGTTTTCTGTGAAAGGGGTGACCAGCGCTGTCGCTGTTCCTGTAAAAATTGGTGTTTTCATCGCAGCCTCCTTATTTCTTTTCAATGTAGCCCTGCTTGCACAGCATTTCCGCCATCAAGACGGCGCCGCCCGCCGCGCCTCGCAGGGTGTTGTGGGACAGGCAGACAAATTTCCAGTCAAGCAGCGGGTCTTCCCTCAGCCGTCCCATGGTGATCGCCATGCCGTTTCCCCGATCGCGGTCAAGCGCGGTCTGGGGGCGGTTGTCCTCTTCCATGTAGACAATGAAGGGATCAGGCGCGGAGGGCAGGCCCAGTTCCTGAGGCAAAGTTTTAAATTCAGCCAGGCGATCCAGGATCTGCTGTTTTTCGGGCTTCCTGCGGAATTTGACCGACACCGCTGCCATGTGTCCGTCGCTGACCGGCACCCGCAGGCACTGCGCGCTGATGACCGGCAGTTCAGCGTGGATGACCCCGTCCATTTCCTTGTTTAGTTTGCCCCAGACCTTCATGGGCTCCTGCTCGCTTTTTTCGTCCTCTCCCGCGATGTAGGGGTTCACGTTGTCCTGCATCTCAGGCCAGGTTTCCAGCGTTTTTCCAGCCCCGCTCAGCGCCTGGTAGGTGCAGACGGAGATGGCGGTCGGTTCATAGTCCATCAGGGCGTGCAGCACCGGGACGTAGCTCTGGATGGAGCAGTTGGGCTTCACGGCGATGAAGCCTTTTTGGGTGCCAAGGCGCTCCCTTTGCTTGTGGATCAATTGCGCGTGCTCCGGGTTGATTTCGGGGATCAGCATTGGCACATCCGGGACCATCCTGCAGGCGGAGTTGCAGCTGACCACCGGGATCTCGCTTTTGGCATACCTTTCTTCAAGCGCCAGGGTCTCGGCCTTGGAGAGGGATACCGCGCAAAAGACAAAGTCCGCCAATCCGGACACCGCTTCAATATTCTCCGAATCAAACACAGGCATCTTTTTGATTTTCTCAGGAAGTGGGGTTTTCATCTGCCACCGGCCTTCCGTGGCCTTCTCATAATTCTGTCCGGCGCTCCTTGCGCTGGCGGAAAGCGCCGTGATTTCAAACCAGGGGTGGTTTTCCAGCAGGGTGATTAATCTCTGACCGACCATTCCGGTAGCTCCGATGATTCCGACTCTGTATTTTTTCATTCTCTTAGCATCCTTTTTTAAAATAGAAATCCCCGGTGCAAACAAACCGGGGGTTAAAATGATTATTTAACGCCAATGCGCCTGAAGGTCTCCATGCTCATCCTGGCGTCCTCAAAAGGAGACTCGCCATAGGGATCATCCTGTTCCAGCACCAGCCAGACAGCGCCCGCTTCAATGGCTGCTTCAACCAGGGCCTCCGGCTCCTGGGAGCCATGGCCAAAGGGGCGGTAGGAAAAGCCGCTGCGGTCGATCTCCTCGTCCTCGTTGAGGCCGATCAGGGCGTAAGGGGTGCGTCCGGAGTTGTCGGACACGAAGTCCTTGATGTGCACAACCGGCGCGCGCCCTTTGTAGGAGGCCAGGTAGGTGATGGGGTCAACGCCCGCGTACTTGACCCAGCAGGTGTCGATCTCCGTCTTCAGCAGATCTTCCGGTATTGCCTGGAAGATGAAATCAAGCCCGTAAAGGCCGGACACTTTGGCAAACTCAAAGTCATGGTTGTGGTAGAGCAACTGGATGCCCGCGTCCCGGCATTTCTGACCAAAGCGGAAGATCAGGTTCAGCACCTTGGCAAAGCCCGGCATGCCCGGGCGGTCTTCCTCAGCCAGGTAGGGCACAGCGATGTAAGGGGTGCCCAGTTCCTTGTGGTAGGCGATCACCTTGTCCATGTCCGCCAGGATGGCCTGAAGCGGCACATGGCTGGACACCGGCTCAAGCCCGATGTCTTTGAGCAGGGCCTTCATGTCCTGGGCGGAATAATCGTAAAACCCGGCAAATTCCACCCCGTCAAAACCCAGTTCTTTTACTTTTTTCAGCGTTCCGACCACGTCGCGCGCCATTTCGTTGCGCACGCAGTACAGCTGATAAGCGATCGGCAATTTTTTCATCTGTATCTCTCCTTAATCAAAGTAATAAGGCTCGCCGCTGGCCGCGCTCTTGTAGATGGCTTCCAGGATCCGGGTCACCACGATGGCCTGCTCCGGCAGCACGCACAATTTGCCCTTGCCCCTGATGGCGTCGTGGAAGGTCTTTTGTTCCAGCACCTGAGGCGTCGCGGAGGTGCCCTCATAAAAGGCAACGGAACCGGCTTTCAGATCAGGTTTTTCCACAAACTGGCGGCCATGGCGCACGCCGTTGATGCGCAGCCCCTCATGAAAGTCTGCGCCGCCCTTGGTGCCCGAAAGCGTGGTCGTCGCTTCCTCAACTTCCAGCGTGTTCAGCGCCCAGGATGCGGACAGCATGATGGTCGCGCCGTTTTCCATCACGATAAAACCAAAGGCGCTGTCTTCCACGGTGAACTTGTCAACATCCCAGTCACCCCAGGCGTTGGCGGTGTTGCGGTCCTTGTTCAGTTTATGGTAGGTGGTTCCAACGGCGTACTTGGGCTTGTAGTTGTCCATGGTCCAAAGGGTCAGGTCCAGCGCATGGGTCCCGATGTCGATCAAGGGCCCGCCGCCCTGCTCGTACTCGTTGAGGAACACGCCCCAGGTGGGCACGGCGCGGCGGCGCACGGCGTTGGCCTTGGCAAAATAGATCTCGCCCAGCTCACCGGCTTCCATGGCGCTTTTTAAGTACATGCTGTCAGCGCGGTAGCGGCTCTGATAGCCAATGGTCAGCAGTTTTCCGGTATCCTGGGCGGCTTTGACCATTTTTAGCGCTTCTTCATAGTTGATGGCCATGGGCTTTTCGCACATGACATGTTTTCCGGAATGCAGGGCATCCACTGTAATGAAGCTGTGGCTGCGGTTGGGGGTGCAGACATACACCGCGTCCAGATCCAGCTTTAAAAGGTCTTTATAATCTGTAAACACCTTGGCGTCTTTGGTGCCAAACTTTTCCGCGGTTTCCTGAGCGCGCTCCTCAATGATGTCGCAGAAAGCGACCACATCCGCATTTCCGATTGTTTGGATGGAGGGAAGGTGTTTGTTGTTGGCGATGCCGCCGCATCCGATGATGCCAAGCTTCAGATTATCCATGATTAACCTCCGTTTCTTGCTGATAGTTATTATAGTTCATCTTTTCATGTTTGTCATTGGCTTGGCTAATTAAAGATTGTTTTCTTTTCATTCTTTGATGATTTGATGAAAACAGCGAATTGAACCGTTATAATAGCAACAGCCTGGAAAAGGAGCACTGTTAATGAAACGATTCATCGCGCTGTTTTGTGTCTTATTGTTGTTTGCGTCCCCGGCGGCCGCTCAGCAGTTGAAGATGCTCACAATAGGCTCCTCGGGCGAGGCGGTCGTCAAGCTGCAGCAGCGCCTTTGTGACGCCGGGTTTCTGTCCGCCCCGCCCGATGGCCGGTATGGTCAGGGAACGTCTGCCGCCGTAACCAGCGCCCAAAAAGCCCTGAATGAAAAGGGGCATCCACTGGCGGCAGACGGCATCGCCGGACAAGCCACCCTGAAATTGCTGTATGACGATGAGGTCATGCGCCCCTTTCTGGATTTTTCGATCGGTTCTGTTGGCAAACGCGTCCAGGACATGCAGATCCGCCTGATCGACCTGAAGTTCCTGGACGGCGCCGCGGACGGGCATTTTGGTGAACAGACCTATGAGGCTTTAAAAGCCTTTCAGGAAACCTTGTCCCGTCATCACGCGGAAGGCGTTGCGGTCAACGGCGTGATGGACGCGGCGACCAGGCCTTGGCTGGCCCCTGGCAGCGATTTGTTCCCCTTCCAGATCCAGGCGCCGGAGTTTTTTGATGACAGCCGGCCTCTTGGGTTAACCGACAAGTTTTTGAATGCTGATGCCGCCGTTGTGGCTGATGCTTCAAGCGGACGGATCCTTTTTGCCAAAAACGCGGACAAACGGATGTATCCGGCCAGCACCACCAAAATGATGACCCTTCTTTTGGCGATTGAGCGCGGAAGGCTGGACGAGGTGGTGGAACTTCCCGCCTCCACTGCCAAAGTCGCGAAGGATTCCTCCCTGGTGCCCGTCTATCCGGGGGAGAAAATGACCATGCGGGACCTGCTCTATGGCCTCATGATCCGTTCCGGCAATGACGCTGCCAACGCGGTGGCGGAGATCTGCGCCGGAAGCGTTGCGGAGTTTGTCAAAATGATGAACCGGAAAGCGGTTCAACTGGGGATGAGCGGAACAAATTTTACCAATCCGCACGGCTACCACGACCCTGACCACTATTCGACAGCCAGGGATTTGCTTGTTCTGGCGCTCACAGGTATGAAAGATCCGGATTTCAGGAGGATCTCAACCGCCTTAAGCTACACCATGCAGCCAACAACAAAACGGGGTGCCTTAACAATCAACAACACCAATGAGCTGTTGAATCTCGCGTCTCCCAAATTCTATGACGGCGCTTACGGAATCAAAAGCGGGTACACCGGCGCTGCGGGTTTCTGCTATGTGGGCGCCGCTCAAAAGGACGGCAGCACCCTCTATGCCGCGATCCTGAAAAGCCGCACCAGAAACCGCGGCTGGGACGATATGAAAAGGTTGTTTAATTACGGTTTTACCTTTCTGAAAAAGCAATGATATTGTTTGTAGCTTCGTTATCTTCATCGCAAGAAACAGTTCCGATTCATTTATTATAAATAATATACAACAGATAACAATCAAAGATCGGTCATGTATAAATTGTCCATCTTTTTCCCTTGGCAAGAAATATTCGTGGGCAAGCGAAAAAAGCCCGAAAAAGTACTTGACTTGGTTATGTGAGGTGTGGTATATTGTTCAGGCACCCCAAACGGGGGTGCGCGGACCTTGAAAACGATACAGAGAAGAGAAGCGCAAAAAACGACAGTTGATTCATTTGAGCGAGAGAAGCGTCTGTTACTGATAAATCGGTAAGAGACAGTGGATTAAACACAAGAGTTTGATCCTGGCTCAGGACGAACGCTGGCGGCGTGCCTAACACATGCAAGTCGAGCGGAGTTATGTTGAGGAAGTTTTCGGATGGAATTGAGATAATTTAGCGGCGGACGGGTGAGTAACGCGTGAGCAACCTGCCTTTCACAGGGGGATAAGACGGCGAAAGCCGTTCTAATACCGCATGAGACCACAGGGACGATGTCCTGGGGGTCAAAGGAGGAATCCGGTGAGAGATGGGCTCGCGTCCGATTAGGTAGTTGGTGAGGTAACGGCCCACCAAGCCAATGATCGGTAGCCGGCCTGAGAGGGTGAACGGCCACATTGGAACTGAGAGACGGTCCAAACTCCTACGGGAGGCAGCAGTGGGGAATATTGGGCAATGGGGGGAACCCTGACCCAGCAACGCCGCGTGAGGGAAGAAGGTTTTCGGATTGTAAACCTCTGTTCTTGGGGAAGAGTGAAAGACGGTACCCAAGGAGGAAGCCCCGGCTAACTACGTGCCAGCAGCCGCGGTAATACGTAGGGGGCGAGCGTTGTCCGGAATGATTGGGCGTAAAGGGCGCGTAGGCGGCTTTGCAAGTCAGTAGTGGAAGTCCATTTTTCAAGGATGGAAGTGCTACAGAAACTGCGGAGCTTGAGTGCAGGAGAGGTTATCGGAATTCCCGGTGTAGCGGTGAAATGCGTAGAGATCGGGAGGAACACCAGTGGCGAAGGCGGGTAACTGGACTGCAACTGACGCTGAGGCGCGAAAGTGTGG
>JASGUQ010000005.1 GCA_030057655.1 Bacillota bacterium | reverse complement strand
CCCGGCTGGTTTTGTTCCAGGCGGGGGATGTCAGCATCAGATCATGTGCGGAAATATCTGTTCAAGTTAAGGATAATCGAAAAATCAACCTGTTGGAATACCCGTTTTTGGGCAAAAAAGTATATAGTTTTCGCGTTTGTATATAAATCAAGTTGAAAACGCCGCAGGCATCTCAGGCTGCGGCGCTGCCGTCTGAGCCAAAAAGAAAGCCGCCCGGCTCACCCGGACGGCTTTTCGGTTGGTGTTCATGGTGAACAACAGGGTTCAGTATCAGATCACTTGACCCTGATGCTCCTGTACGCGCTGTAATCGCCCCAGCAGGTGGTGGTGTAGATCCTTCTGTAAGGCCTGATCTTGTAGTAGAGCCCGGAACCGGATTTCAGCCCCGTGAAGGTGACCGTGGTGCCGGTGAGCAGGCGCACCGGCTTGTAGCTGCCCCTTGCGCTGGTCGCCATCAGCACCTGATAGCCGGAGGCCCCGGCGGCCTTGGCCCAGGCCAGCCTGACCCGCCCTTTTGAGGGTGAAGTGATGCTGGTGATTCGGGTCTTGCCCATGGGCACGCCCGCGACGACAGGACTGAACCAGGAGTCATAGATTTCCGGATGGGTATACCATACTTTGTAAAAATATCGCGTTCCGGCCTTCAAATTGGTGTCGGTAAAGGTGGTCCCGGCAGTGTCCGTGACACAATCCCAGTCAGCGTTCATGCTGGTGCCGCGCCACAGATAATACTTGTCCGCGCCGGGGACTTTGTTCCAGGTGATCTTCAGGCTGGTGGCGCTGAGGGGCTCTACCTTGGTGATCTTGTTGCGCTGCGCGGAGACGGTGATGGCGCCGCCGATCTTTGTATAAAAAAAGTTGTTGGAATCTAAAACCCACACCTCAACCTCGTACCTGCCGGGCGCGGTGGCTGTAAAATACCTGTAAGGATCGGATCGATAGTCCTCCGGGGCATACAGCACGCCATTCCGGTAGACGTCAAAACCGTATTGGTAAGGCTCGATGCCGCCGTGCACATCACTAATGAACCACTCAAAGGTGTCGCCGACACAGGCGGAAGAGGCGGTGCAATAAATTTCAAACTCAAATTCAGCCCTGGCGGGCGGGGAGGCAAGGGGAAGGATGGTGAGCAGCATCAGGGCGGTCAGCATTGCGGAAAGCACTCTTTTCATGTCGGCATCCTCCTTTATTCTGTTTGCGTATGGACGCTAAAACCGTTTGTTTTTTTTATTGAGTCCTGGTTCGTTCCGGTTGTTTGGGAAAAGAGCAAGAAGCGCTGTGACTTATTTACGCATATCACCAGCAAAACAAACTGTCAATGGGCAAAAAACACTACCAGAAACGACATTCTGATTTGCCAACATGAAACAACCGCCGGCTCATCTGAACCGGCGGCAAAAATCCAGTCTTGTTTTTACTTGACCCTGACGCTCCTGAACGCGCTGTACTGGCCCCAGCAGGTGGTGGTGTAGATCTTTCTGTAAGGCCTGACCTTGTAGTAGAGGGCGGAACCGGATTTGAGCCCGGTGAGGGTGATCGAGTTGCCGGTGAGCAGGCGCACCGGCCTGTAGCTGCCCCTTGCGCTGGTCGCCACCAGCACCTGATAGCCGGAGGCCCCGGCGGCCTTGGCCCAAACCAGCCTGACCCGCCCTTTTGAGGGGGAAGAGATCGAGGTGATGCGGGTCTTGCCCATGGGCACGCCGGCGACAGCAGGGCTATACCAAGTGTACAAAACCCCCATTTTATTATAACAAATTTTGTAGAAATACCGTGTGCCGGCCTTCAAACCGGTGTCGGTGTAGGAGGTTCCGGCAACAGAATCAAGAAAATCCCAGTTGATCTTATTGGTGCTGCGGTACAGCCAGAAATCTTCCGCGCCGGGCACCTTGTTCCAGGTAATTTTGAGGCTGGTGGCGCTGACAGGCTCAACCCTGGTGATTTTGTTGGGCGTTGCGGCGACGTTGATAACAGGGCTTGCATTTATGGCTGATAAGCCGCTGACATTGTCAAAAACCAACACGACAACCTGGTACTTTCCGGGCAGGGGCGGCGTATAATACCTGTAATCAAGCTGTCCGCGAGTGCCCTCCGGATCAAACACTTCGCCGTTTCTGAAAACATGAAAGTGGTACCCATAGTCGCCGCTTCCGCCTGTGGCCTCAGCAAACCAGCTGAAGGTTTCGCCCACATAAGCGGAAGAAACGGAACAGCCGATGTAAATATTTGGACCGGAAGGCTGGGCAGCCTGGCCGGCCTGGGCCGGCAGGGAGGACAGGGGAAGGATGGCGAGCAGCATCAGGGCGGTGAGCATTGCGGCAAGCGTTCTTTTCATGTTGGCGTTCTCCATTCTTTTTGTTCCGTTTCATGCAGGATCAAACAAGGACTTGCTGTTTTGTGAAGCCGGATTTGTGCCGAACCGGCGGGGAGAGGGGTTGACGCAGGGCGTACAAGCCCTTATAGCATGAAGAAAATGACGCTGTCAATGGCCTGTTTGCTCTTCCTGCACGCGTGATGTTTGCAGAAGTTTGACCACCTACTCGTTTTCCAGGATGCTCAGGGCGGTGGTGATCATCTGGATGGCCAACTGATGGTTGTCCGCCAGCAGGTTGTAAACCGCGTCCTCCGACAGCACCCCGCATTTAAGGTCGGCCGGAAAGGATGGTTTGCTGGAGGCGTCAACATCCTTCATAAACTGTTCGCTGCCGTAATACTCAGCCAGCTTCCGGCACTCTTTCTGATGTTCGCTGAAGGCGCAAAGCATCGGCTGCAATTGATCGATCAGCTCCTGGTGGCGGTCCAGAATGCCCTCCATCCGGCTGATCCGTTCATACCGGTTCACAGGTTCCCCTCCGCCAGGGCTACCGCGCCGATGATCCCCGCGTCGTTGCGGAATTGGGCCGGAACCACGCGCGTAAAGGGGCAATAGGTTTTAAAGGCGCTGGTATTTTCCACCGCTTCCCGGATGCTGCTGACCACGATCTCACCCGCGTTTGACAGCCCGCCGCCAATCGCGATCACTTCCGGCATGAAGATCATCATCAAAGACTGGATGCCGATGGTCACTTCCTTGATGTACTGTTGCCACACGTCTGATTTATGGCCGTCGCGGACGCGGTCCACCAGTTCCTTTGTGCTCATCGGCGCGGCCATGATCCCAAGCGCCCTTGCGGCGGCGTACTGTTCCCAGCAGCCTTTCTGACCGCAGCCGCAGGCATGCCCATCAATGTGGGTGATCATGTGGCCCAGTTCCCCGTGAAGCCCCTGATGCCCGCGCAGCGGCTGGCCATGGACGATCACCCCGCCGCCGATGCCCGTGCCCAGGGTTAAAAGGATGCCCGTCTCAGTGCCCTTCAGCGCGCCGTAGCGGTGCTCCGCCATCAGCGCGCACACGGCGTCATTCTCAACAGGGATGCTGATGCCAAAGGCCTCGTCCAGCATCCGCTTGACCGGGGCCTTTTTCAGCCCCAGCTGGTTGGCGGTGACGCAGCCCTCGTTGTCCCAGGTGCCGGCGAAAGAAATACCCACCGGCGCGCCCGGCGCGTGCCGCCACGCGTCCCGGACCATCTCATGCACCCGGTTCACAATGTCCTGCGCTGTGCCCGGGGTGGGCCTTTCATCCCTGTGAAAGACCTCCAGGTTGCCCTGAACGACGCCCGTTTTGATCTGCGTCCCGCCGACGTCTACACCGATAATCTTCATACAATGCACATCCTTTTGGCAGTTGATGATGGGGTGATTATATCATTCATGCGCTTTTGCTGAAAGGGCTTGATTTTGTTCGGTATAAATAAAAGCAGAGGACAAAAACGCCCCTGCTTTGCGTGTCAAAGAAGTGCCTGCGGACATATCCGGGAGATCAGATCTCCATCATGTTGTACTTGGTTCCCTGGATCTGGCCCAGGTCATTTTTCAGCGCGTCAAAATCCTTGTCCTCCCCCACCAGGCGCAGCAGGATCAGCCCGTCCTCCGAGCAGACCGTGCCGGCCTCGTGCAGGCCCAGGCGCATGGCGATGGTGCAGCCGTGCTTGGTCAGCGCTTTTTGCAGGGCTTCCGCGTTTTGCTGGCGGCGGGACGTGCGAATGGCCATAATGGCTTCCTTCATATAACAGGACCCTCCTTTGGTGTTTCAATCTTTATCCACATTTTATGTCTTTGCGCAGGGGCTGTCAAACCGCGCGTTTTTGGCTTATGATTTGACTGAATACAAACCGGGGGGTCAAGATGCGTCAGCAAACTTTGTTTCATCAGGGGATGGCGGGATACGCCTTTTTCCGCATCCCCGCCTTGATCGCGCTGCCGGGGAGACGGGTCATCGCCTTTTGCGAGGGGCGTAGGGACAGCATGGCGGATTACGGCGCCATCCATGTGGTCATGAGGGCAAGCGGGGACGGCGGGGCCACCTTCGGCCCCCTTCAGGTGGTGGCCGACGCCAAAGAGCATACGATGGGCAACCCCTGCCCTGTGTTTGACAAAAACACCTCCCGGCTGCACCTCTTGTTCAACGGCAACCGGAAGGACGGCGGCGAAGGCCTGATCCTGCAGGGGCGTGCGCCCCGCAGCGTTTTGCATATGTTCAGCGACGACCTGGGGCAGACCTGGTCAAACCCGCGGGACATCACCGCCCAGGTCAAAAAAGACAACTGGACCTGGTACGCCTGCGGGCCCTGCCACGGCGCGCAGTTAAACGGCGGCCGCCTGATCATCCCCTGCAACCACGCGGTGCTGAAGACGGGTGAGGCGGCCTCCGGCCCCTACATCAGCCACGCCATTTATTCAGATGACGGCGGGCAGACCTGGCAAATCGGCGGGGATGTTGGGGAATACACCAACGAATGCGCCCTGGGCGAGCTGCCGGACGGCAGGGTCTACATCAACATGCGCAGCTACCATGGCAAATCCTGCCGCGCGGCGGCCCTTTCCAAGGATCAGGGGCAGACCTGGCAGGGCCTTCATCTGGATGAAGCCTTGATCGAGCCGGTCTGCCAGGGAAGCGTCCTGAGCCTGCCCAGTTTTGGCAGATTGGGCGAACCGGCCCTCCTTTTTTCCAACCCCGCGCACAGGGAGCAGCGACAAAACCTGCGCCTCCGCCTCAGCCGGGACGGGGGACAAACCTGGTCAAAAGGCGTTTTAATCCACCCTGGCCCCGCCGCCTATTCCGACCTGGCCCCCCTGCCTGACGGCAGCATCGGCTGCCTGTACGAAGGCGGCACGCAGCACGCCTATGAGGGCATCCATTGGCAGGTGCTGTCAGCGGGGGAAATCGAACGGGACGAGGGCGGTGGATGAGAGCGCATGAGCCTGATGCGCTTTAAAAACTGAATGACTTGATGACCGCGGGCTTGCTTTGGTGAGATTACTTTTTGTCAGTAGAGGCGATATGAAAAACGCGGAACTTTTCAGTCAGCGTTGTCTGCTTTTTTGAGAATATGCTATAATCTGGACAACTCAGGAAGATAGGCGAGCTAGTAAGACAATCTTTTTCTGATGGTTTTTATATAGGACGCCCGGGCTCTGCCCGGAACCAAAACGTGAAAGAAGTACTTGCCGATCGGGCGGGATGCCCGGTTTGATACGGTGTTCCGCAGCCGCTTAAATCTTTTCCGAACCATTCGGCAGTCGGAGCAATTTCAGCAGCACGCTCCTGAACCAGGAGAGGAAATTAAAACTTCAGGAAGTGACGATGAAGAGGAAATCTTTACCCGCATTGCTTGGCTTGGTGGTTTTGTCGGCCCTGGCGGCAGGCGTCCTGTTGCTTTTGCAGCCGTCTGCGGACAAGGCTGAACCTGTGTCGGCCGATCATGTGACCATTGTGGGCTTTTCGCAGCTGGGCTCGGAATCCGGCTGGCGGGTGGGCAACTCCAGGGATATCGTCGCCGCTGCCGAGCGCGCGGGCGTTGAGTTGATCTTTAATAACGCTAACCAGAAACAGGAAAACCAGATCGACGCCATTCGCTCTTTCATCGCCTACCAGGTGGATGTGATTGCCTTGGCGCCCATTGTGGAAGAGGGCTGGGAGAATGTGCTGGCTGAAGCCCGGGAGGCCGGCATTCCTGTCTTGCTGAGTGACCGCTACATCAACATTGCTGATGAAAGCCTGTTCGCCGGCTACATTGGCTCTGACTTTCTGGAGGAAGGCCGCGCGGCCGGACGGTTTTTGCTGCGAAAGGCGCAGGGGTGTGACAGTGTGCGCATCGTAGAAATCGCCGGCACAGAAGGCTCCACTCCAGCCAGGCAGCGTGCCATCGGATTCCGCGAAGTCTTGTCAGGTGATGACAGGTTCCGGATCGTGCACAGCGTTTCAGGGGATTTCCTCCGTTCCCGCGGCAAGGAGCATATGCTCAACATCCTGGAAACGGTTGAGGACATTGATGTGCTGTATTCTCACAACGACGCGATGACGCTGGGCGCCATAGAGGCCATTGAGGAGGCAGGCCTGCTGCCCGGAAGGGATATTATTATCATTACCATTGACGGGGAACAGGGCGCCATAGACCTGCTCAAGCAGGGGAAGATCAACTGCGTGGTGGAATGCACAGCCCTGCTGGGTGACCTGATTATGGATCTGGCGCAGCGCCTGACCAGGGGGGAGGAGATTCCGCGCATTTCCCACCCGGTTGAGCAGGTGTTTTCTGAATTTGATACGGATGTACAGAATATTCCGCCCAGGGGGTACTAAGGTGTTTTTGTTTCCTTCGCTAGACAGCATACGAAAGCGCATGAACTATGCCCAGCTTTCCCTGGTGGTGCTGATGATGATCCCGGCGGTTCTGGCCATCGGACTGATGTGGCAGAACTCCCATCGCTATCACAGGGTCATCTCCCATGTGGAGGAAATCACCCGACTAAACCCCATCATCAAGGATGAGCTGTTGTCCAGCATGATGGACGTGGTCTCCGGGCGCAAGCGTTTTGAGGAAGGGACCCAGTTCCAGGTGCTGGAGAAGGCCAAGAAGCAGCTTGACAGCCTGATTGAAACAGGGGAAGCGGGCCGCCTTGAACTGGAGGTATCCCGCCGGATTCTTGCCACTCTGGAAAGCTATGTGCTGCGCCTGGGGGAGAGCAAGACCGTGGATGAGCAGATTGCGGTCAATGACGAGATCGGCAATGTGGCCAGCCTGTTTCTGGACATGCTTCAAAATGCCATCAATGTGGAAATCCACGCCTCCGCAATGGCCAGCCAGCGCATGCAGGCCAGCATCCGCACAGCCTTGCTTGTGGAGATCGGTCTGCTGGTACTGTCCCTGGTAGTGGCCATCATCACCCAGCAGCGCATGTCACGGGCTATTCGCGTGCCCATCAGCCGCCTTGAGGAGTTCGCCAATCGCATCGCTCGCGGGCATTTAAGTGAGCGGACCCAGGAAGCGGATGTGCTGGAGCTGAGAGAACTGTCGCGCAGCCTGAACACCATGGCGCATAAGCTGGAGCAGCAGATCGAGCAGACCCGCCGTGAACAGGAAAACCTGAAAAAATCCGAGCTGCGCACACTTCAGGCGCAGATTACTCCGCATTTTCTCTACAACACCCTGGACGCCATTGTCTGGCTGGCGGAAAATGGGCAATCCAGTCAGGTGATCGAGATCACCAACGCGCTGTCCAATTTCTACCGCATTTCCCTCAACAACGGCAAAGACTGGGTCAGCATATCAGAGGAATGGGAGCACCTGCAGGGCTACCTGACCATCCAGAAGATCCGTTACCGGGACATCCTGCGTTATGAATTGGAGCTGGACAAGGGCCTTGGGGACCAGAAAATACCAAAATTACTGATCCAGCCCCTGGTGGAAAACGCCATATATCACGGCATCAAGAACCGCCGCGCAGGCGGTCAGGTAGGGGTTTCTGCGCAAAAACGGGGGGATCAACTTCTTGTCACGGTGACGGATACCGGAGTGGGCATTGATTACGCTGAGCTTCAAAAAATCCGCCAGGCGCTGCACAGCGGTCAAACCGATATCGGCCAGGCTGGCTACGGGCTGTTTAGCGTTGATCAGCGCATCAAACTGTACTATGGCCAGGAAACAGGCCTCTTGATCGACAGCAGCCCGGGCGGCGGTACATCTGTCAGCTTCAGCGTCCCCCTGCGGGAATGATCATTAAGAGAGGAGAAGTCATGTTCAAGGTTTTCCTGGTGGATGATGAGATCGTCATCCGGGAAGGCATCCGCAACGGGTTCCCCTGGGATGAGACCCAGTTTACCCTGTGCGGCGAAGCGCCGGACGGTGAGATGGCTTATCCCATGATCGCGGACCTCAAGCCGGATATTTTGATCACGGATATCCGCATGCCCTTCATGGACGGTTTAACGCTCTCGCGCAAAGTGACAAAAACGCTTCCCTGGATCAATATCATCATCCTCAGCGGCTATGATGATTTTAAATATGCCCAGCAAGCCATCGACATCGGCGTTAAGCAATACCTGCTCAAGCCCGTCACGCCGCGGAAACTGGAAGAGGTGCTCAATGCCACGGCGGTTAACATTCAAAAAACACGGGAGCGCCAGGCGGACACCACCGCGCTTCAACCTGAATTGGCATCCTCCGAAGGCAGGGCGCGCGAACAATTTCTGGCTCGTCTGCTGGAAGGCCGGGCTGGGGCGAATTGCAAGGCGGAAGCCGCAGCGCTTGGCGTGCGGTTGGAAGCCTCCCGCTACTTGGTCCTGATGCTGGGGGCGGTAGAGCCGGAAGCGCGCCTTGGGCTGATGGGATGTCTCAACCGCGTGGTGGAGAGGGAGGAAGTTGGGGTCTGGTGTACCTCATTGCTAGAAAGCCCTGCGCTATTGATGTCCCAGCCTAAAGAGGAAGCGGACAGCCCGGAAGCGCTGGAAGAACGCGCTTATGCCCTGGCGCAGACACTTGAATATGAGGCCAAGGCCGGCGGCATCAGGCTGCCTGCAGTGGCCATCGGTTCCCCGGTATCCCGTCTGGCTGACTTGCCCCAGGCTCTGGCATCCGCGCGCGCGGTGCTGACCTCGGTGGAGGGACAGCCGCCGCGGATCGTGGGCTTTCTGGATGTGGATCTGTCTGCCACACTGGGTCAGGTGGAGGGAAGCGCCTTGCCCCTGTATGAGCGCTTGCTGTATGCAGCGCGTAAGGATGGTGCGAACATTGCCAAGGAGGTCTTTTGCAGCCTGGGGGAACTGGCGCCTCAATCCATTCTGGTGCTTAACTACCTGCTCATGGATGTCCTGCTGGCGGTCACGCGCATCATCCGGCAGTGCGGAGGTGATCCTTCCGCTGTTCTGCCCGCCCGGCTGATGCAGCAGACAGAATTGATCAAGCTGGCCCAGCAGCCCTCGCGTGCGCTGGAAGCCGGCCAGGAGATGATCGACCTGGCGCTGGCTTACCGTGATCGCAACGTAATCTCCCGATATGGAGAGATTCTGCGCCAGGCGCGGGATTACATAGAAAGCAATGTGCACCGCCCGGACATGACCCTCCAGGATGTGGCCGGTCATGTCGCGCTGTCTAACAACCATTTTTCCACCGTCTTTTCCCAGGAGATGGGGCTGACCTTTACCGAGTATGTCACCAAAGTCCGTTTGGACCGGGCCAAGCACCTGCTCAGCAGCACCTCTTGCCGGTCTGTTGAGATCGCGGCGGCCATCGGCTACAGCGACCCGCATTATTTCAGCTACCTTTTCAAAAAGCAGGTTGGCCTTTCGCCCAGGGATTTCCGTAAAAGCCTCAGTCCGGAACCCTGAGCTTCCGCAGCTGGAAAAACCGATAATATTGAACTTTTTTCCAATCACAGCGCATGGTCTTTTCCGCTTGTGTTGTTATACTGAACAAAATGGCATCCTTAGATGCTAAAAAACGGAGGTAAAATACATGAGGAAACTGCTATCCCTGATCTTGGCGCTGATGATGGTGCTGGGCCTGGCGGCAAGCGCGCAGGCGGTTACCATCGGTTTCTCACAGATCGGACAGGAGTCTGACTGGCGCACTGCCAACACCGACAGCGTGCTTAAAGCCGTTGAGGAAGCCGGCTGGGAAATGGTCTATTCCGATGCGCAGCAGAAACAGGAAAACCAGGTCCAGGCGCTGCGCAACTTCATCTCCCAGGGCGTTGACTACATCCTCTTCACAGGCGTGGTCTCCACCGGATGGGATGAGGTCCTTAAGGAAGTCAATGAGGCCGAGATCCCCCTGATCCTGCTGGATCGTATGCCTGAGCAGAGCACCCTGGACAACATCACCTACGCTGCTGCCTTTGGCGGTGACTTTGTTGAGGAAGGCCGCCGCATGGCCTACTGGACAGCCAACTATGTCGAGAAGATCGGCAAGTCCAGCGAGGAACTCAACGTGGTTATCCTGGAAGGCACCACCGGCGCTGACGCTGCCACCGGACGCCAGGAAGGCATCATGGAAGTGCTGGCCAACTATCCCAATCTGAAGGTCATTGCCTCCCAGACCGGCAACTTCACCCGCGCTGAAGGCCAGGCTGTGATGGAGTCCTTCCTGAAAGCCCATGAGAAGATCGACATCCTGCTGGCCCACAACGATGATATGGCGCTTGGCGCAATCGAATCCATCAAGGCTGCGGGCAAGGACCCGGGCGAGGACATCATCATTGTCGGCTGCGACTCCCCAAAGACCGCGTTTGATGCCATCATTGCCGGGGACATGAACGCCACCATCGAGTGCACCCCGCTGTATGGCCCCTTCGTAGTCGATGCGCTGCAGAAACTGATTGCAGGCGAGGAAATGGACAAGACCCTGATCCATCCTGAGGAAGGCTGCTTTGACGCGGAAGGCGGCGTTGTCTACTCCGCTGACGGCCGTTTGTCTGAAAAAGCCGAAGACAAGATCGGCGAGCGCCTCTACTAAATCGCAAGCCGGTATCCCGGCATAAGCCCGGATGGATGAGGGTAAACCCTCATCCATCCTTCCCAATACAAAAGGAAGGGTGATCATTTGCAGGACATCATTCTGGAGATGAAGGACATTGAAAAGACCTTCCCGGGCGTGAAGGCGCTGGACCGGGTGAATTTTACCCTGCGAAGCGGGCAGATCCATGCCTTGCTGGGGGAAAATGGCGCCGGAAAATCCACGCTCATCAAAGTGCTGACCGGTGTCCACCGCATGGACGCTGGAACCATTTTGTTTGAGGGCAAATCCATTCGCCCGACCAGCCCGATGGATGCCCAAAGGCAGGGCATTTCCACTGTCTATCAGGAGGTCAATCTCTGCCCCAACCTGACGGTGGCGGAAAACATTTTCATTGGCCGCCAGCCCATGAGGCGGGGTCAGATCGATTGGAAGACCATCAACCGCCGCGCGCATGAGTTGATGCTCCGCATGGGAATGGACATTGACGTCACCCTGCCGCTGGCGACTTATCCCATCGCCATCCAGCAAATGGCATCCATCGCTCGCGCGGTGGATATCAATGCCAGGATCCTGATCCTGGACGAGCCCACCTCCTCCCTGGACGAAAACGAGGTCCGCAATCTCTTTTCCGTGATGCGGGAGTTGAAAAACCAGGGAATGGGCATCATTTTCATCACGCATTTCCTTGACCAGGTCTACGCGGTATCCGATCAGCTGACCGTGCTGCGCAACGGACGCCTTGTGGGCGAATACACAGCGCAGGAGATTGGTAAATTGGAGCTTGTTACCGCAATGATCGGCAAGGACATCAACGAGATCTATAACCTCCAGAAAGCCCAACCCGGGGAGGACGCTAAAGCTGTTTTGGATGCTCAAAACATCGGCATCCCCGGCAAGGTGGAGAATATCTCCCTGCAGGTGAAGGAGGGCGAATTGGTCGGCTTTGCCGGCCTGCTGGGCTCTGGCAGGACCGAGACCGCGGAGATGCTCTTTGGGGTGACCCACGCTGCCCAAGGCAGCATTTCCATGCATGGCGAGGTGCTCGCGCTGAAGACGCCGCTGGACGCCATCCGGAAAAAGATGGCCTTTTGCCCGGAGGATCGCAAGCGCGACGGCATCATCGCGGATCTTTCTGTGCGGGAAAATATCGCCCTGGCTGTCCAGGCGACTCGCGGCTTTTTGCATCCTCTTCCTCAGAAGGAGCAGCAGGAATTGGCGGACAAGTACATCCAACTGCTTTCCATCGCGACACCGGATGCCGATAAAAAGGTGGGAGAACTGTCCGGAGGCAATCAGCAAAAGGTCATTCTGGCGCGCTGGATGGCGACTAACCCGGACCTCATGATCCTGGATGAGCCCACGCGCGGCATCGACGTCGGCGCCAAGGCGGAGATCCAGCGTCTGATGCTGGAGATGTGCCATGAGGGGCGCAGCGTCATCTTCATCAGTTCTGAGATCGATGAGATCATCCGCTGCTCCAACCGCATCATTGTGATGCGTGACCTGGCCAAAGCCGCTGAGATGGACGGCTCAGCGTGTACCCAGGCGGACATTCTGGCCATTATCGCCAATGAAGGAACAAAGGAGGAAGCGGTATGAAGAAAACCTTGATTTCCGGTGCCTTTGTTCGCTCCAAGTTGTTTTGGGCCATCGTAGCAGAATTGCTCATTTTGCTGGTGGGTTTTATCCTGCGGCCTGATTTTCTGAGCATCCAGTTGCGTACACTGTCTGACGGCACCACGGTGCTTTTCGGCACGCCGGTGGACATCTTCAACCGCGCTTCGGAAATCACCATCATCGCCATGGGAATGACGCTGGTCATCGCGCTTGGCGGAACGGATATTTCTGTGGGCGCGCTGGTTGCGGTGTCTGGCGCGATCGCGCTGAAGTTCCTGCGCTGGGATGTGCTGGTCTACACCACACCCGGCGATTATACTGTGCAGCCTTATTATCTGGTTATCCTGCTGCCGCTTTTGACCTGTACCCTGATGGGCTTGTTCAATGGCGTGCTGATCGGCAAACTGAAGCTTCAGCCCATCATCGCCACCCTGATCCTGATGGTCGGCGGACGCGGCATCGCGCAGATCGTGACCAACGGCAAGCAGTTCACCACCCAGTACACGCCGTTTAAGTTTATCGGAAACGGCAGCTTTCTGGGCCTCCCCCTGCCCATTCTCATTACACTGGTGGTGGTTCTGACCGTTGTGCTGTTTGTGCGCAGGACCTCCTTTGGCATGTTTGTAGAGTCCGTGGGCATTAACCCCAACGCCAGCCGGGTGTCCGGATTGCGCTCAGACACCATCATCATCATTGTTTATGTGCTCACAGGCTTGCTTTCGGGTATTTCGGGCCTGATCTATTCCAGCCGCATCTCTTCCAACGACTCAAACAATGCCGGGCTGGGCTATGAGATGGACGCCATCCTGGCAGTGGTCATCGGCGGCACCAGCATGACCGGCGGCAAATTCAGCTTGCTTGGCACGGTGGTGGGTTCTCTGATCATCCGCACCATCACCACCCTGGTGCTGTACTTTGGCGTGGTGTCCGAAGCCATCATGGCGTTCAAAGCCCTCATCATCGCGGTGGTCATTGTGCTTCAGTCCGAGCCTGTTCGCAATGCCATCGCCAAGCGACGCAGCAAACGAATCGCGCTGGGAGGTGAAGCCCGTGCCTGAAAACAAGACAATGACCATCGCGTCCGGTCGGCGGATGCGCAACCTTTTGACCAACCCCAAGTACCTGATGGTCTATGCCACCATCGGCATCTTTCTGCTGATCTACCTGTTTGGCGCGCTGCTGTATGGCGGCAGAGGCTTTACCAGTGTGCGCACCTTTATGCTGTTCTTCTCCGACAACGCCTATATCGGCATCTCCGCTGTCGGGATGACCCTGGTGCTGATTACCGGCGGGATCGACCTGTCTGTAGCCGCGGTGGCTTCCCTGACGGGCATGATCATCGCCTATGGCACCACCGTGCTGGGTATTCATCCGCTGGTCTGCATCGGGGCGGCGCTGCTGGTTGGGGTAGGTCTGGGCGCGCTGATGGGCGCCTGCATCCAGTACCTCAATGTTCCGCCTTTTATTACGACCCTGACCGGGATGTTTTTCGCGCGCGGGGTATGCTCCCTCATCAGTCGTGAGTCCATTTCCATCAAGCATCCGCTCATTGATGCCCTGGCCGGGTTCAAGATCTACCTAACCTGGCCCAACGCACAGGGGGAATGGGTCAAGATCAAACCGGTTGCAAGCATTGACTTGAACACCATCGCCTTCATCCTGATGATCGTGATCGGTACGATTATTCTTCAGAAAACCCGTTTTGGCCGCAACGTCTATGCCATTGGCGGCAACGAGCAGTCCGCCACCCTCATGGGGTTGCCGGTATCCCGTACCAAGGTGCTGGTGTATGCCTTCAATGGTTTGTGCTCTGTGCTGGCGGGCATCAGCTATGTGCTGTATGTCAAGTCCGGCTGGAACCTGTCTTTACAGGGCGCGGAATTGGATGTTATCTCCGCCTGCGTTATCGGCGGCGTCATGCTCTCAGGCGGCGTGGGCTATATGTTCGGCACCCTCTTTGGGGTGCTGCTCAAAGCGACCATTCCCGCCATCATCACCTTCAACGGCTCCATGAACTCCTGGTGGGCCAAGATTTTTACCAGTGTTCTGCTGCTTTTGTTCATCATCATCCAGCGCGCCGTCATTGCCTCTTCCCAGTGGGTCAAGAAAAAGGAGTAGGAACCGCCAGCAATTTTGCCAAGGGATTTATCCTCTGGCATTTTCAAAAGAAGAGCAACATAAAAGACGCCTTTGTTTATTAAACAACCCAACAATCCGAGCCGTCTCCTGTCAGGAAGATTAGGTTCGGATTATTTTTGTTTACTTCATGATACCAACGCTGATTTTAAATACGGCGATCTTTCAAGCAGAGTCTGCACACATCATCAGAAGAGGTTTACTTATCAAACAGCGCTATTTTTATGCGTTTTCCCGCGTTTAGAGCGATTTTGATTGCAATTCCTATTCTTTTTTCTTTCTTCTTACAGGCTAATCGTCTGCCCTGCGGAAGCATACCGAATCTGCTCGCCAAGCAGTTGTTTCAGTGCGTCATAGGAAGGCTGGCCCGTGCAGTGGCAGGTCAGGTAGGTGCTGGACGTGCCGGCCAGGTAGTCGGCGGTGTGCTGGATGACCTGATCCTCCGCCTTGCCATGCGTGTGCGAGTGCAGGTGAAACCCGCCCAGAACCAAGTCGGGGAACTCACCTGTTTTTTGGTAATAATCCTTCATGATGTTGATGATGCCGTGATGGGAGCAGCCGGTGAGCAGCAGGCTTCGGCCATTTTCGGCAAAACACGCGGCCTGCTCGTGCAAGAAATCATCCGGCGCCAGTTGCCCCTCCTCCGCCTTCACCAGCCCCTGGTTGGTCTCCGGGATGGGCTCGCTCAGTTTAAAGTCCGAATACAGGGTGATCCCGGGCGCGATGGTCATGCCGTCATGGCTGAACACCAGGCGGCTGCTGTCCGCCAAGCTGTCAGGCACCCCGATGTACTCGGCTTCGCCCGATGCCCGGATCGCGTACACGGGGGAGAGGGCTTCTTTCCGCAGGTAGACGGACGCGGTTTTGTTGATGGTCAGAAACTCCGGGATCCCGCCCGCGTGGTCATAGTGCCCGTGGGACAGGATGACATGGGTGACCTGGGTGAGGTCGATGCCCAGCTTTTCCGCGTTTCTCATGAACATGCTGCCGCAGCCTGTGTCAAACAGGACGACCGCGCTTTGCATCTGGACCAGCACGCTTAAGCCGTGCTCGCATTCCAGGCGCTCATCGGCAACTGTGTTTTCTGATAAAATCGTGATTTTCATCTGTATCGCTCCTCAAGATTATTGATGTGATGTTATTCTAAATATACTAAATTGAAGGTATATTAATCAACTTTTTATCCTCATTTTCAGCAGAAAAAACCAAGAAGATTAGAGTTTTGGAATTTTATCGACCATACTTGACAAATTATAGCAGGAGGAGTACCTTATAGATAGCGTGCACAGGCTTTAACGACTCAAAAGAATAGGAGGTACGACATGAAGAACAGACAACTTCTCTCCCTGCTGATTGTACTGTCTCTGTTGATGCCGCTGACAACGGCGCTGACACTCACGCCTGGCACCTATGAAGGTGAGGCCAAAGGCATGTTTGACGGCCTCAAGGTGGCTGTCACACTGGACGAGGAGACCATCACCAAGGTAGAGGTACTCGACCACAACGAAACCGCCCCCGGCTTCCCGGCGCTGGAGAAAATCCCGCAAGCCATTGTGGAAGCGCAAAGCCTCAAGGTGGACGCCATTGCCGGCGCAACACGCAGCTCTGAAGGCGTGGTGGCGGCCGTCACCGATGCGCTCACCAAAGCAGGCATCGACCTGGCTCCTTTCCAGAAAGAACCAGAAAAGAAAGAAACTGCCCCTGAATATCTGCCGGTCATGGGTTCATTTGAGATCCCCGCTACCTGGGACGAAACCTATGACATCGTCGTGGTTGGCGGCGGATATGCCGGCATGGCGGCGGCCTATGCTGCCTCCACCAACGGGGCAAACACCATCCTGGTGGAAAAACTGTCCCGCACAGGCGGCAACAGCGCCATCAACGGCGGCCAGTATTCCGCCTACACTTCCAAGCTTGCTGCGGATTTGCAGAAGAAGTACAACCTGGTGCCCGACACCGCCGAATGCCACATTGAAGACACCATGAAGGGCGGCGACCAGATGTCCAACCGCGACCTGGTGGAGAACATGGTGTATGCTTCCGCGTTCTACCTGGATCTGCTGCTGGACAACGGCCTGGAGGTGCGCGACACGCTGGCCCGCCCCGGCGGAATGACAGGCTACCGCATGTATGTGACTAAAAACCAGGTGGGATCGGACATCACCGAAGTGCAGCTGAAAATGCTGCAGGAGAAGACCGGCACCGTCATCGCGCTGGAACATAAAATGGTGGAGATCTACCGCACCCGCGATGAGGCGAACCGCGTAGTGGGCATCCGCGTCAGCACTCCCCAAGGCGACAAAACCATCAAAGCCGAAAAAGGCGTCATCCTGTGCACGGGCGGTTTTGGCGCCAACATCCCCATGCGTGAAACGCAGGTGCCATATCTGGATACTGAGATTCCCACCACCAACAACCCCGCCGTATCCACCGGCGAGGGCATCTACCTGGCGCAGGCCATTGGCGCCAACACCATGCAGATGAGCAACATCCAGCGCTATCCCTGGGCAGACCCCACCAACGGCATCCTTGACCGCTTCGCGGTGTGGCCGTTCACCGGCCCCAGCTATGGCGTGTTCTATGTGGATTACCAGGGCAACCGCTATGTCAACGAGGGCGACCGCCGCGATGTGTGCGCCAATGCTGCTGTAGCCACGGGCTTCCCCTCCACCTATTCCCTGTTTACCATGGACGTTGTGGCCGGCTATGCCCGCCCGGATGAAGTGGAAGAGGGCGTGGCGCTGGGCCGCATTCTCAAGGGCGACACGCTGGAGGAGCTGGCCGAAAAAATCAACGCCTACACCGTCAAGGGCAGGAACCCGGAGGTAACGGCCGAGAACCTGAAGAACAGTATCGAGCGGCACAACAAGTTCATCGACACGCAGGTGGATGAGGACTTTGGCAAGAACATGGCCGCCACCATGATCAAGATTGGCGAAGGCCCCTTCTACGCACTGCCGCAGTTCCCCTCCGTGCACCACACAATGGGCGGCCTGGTGGTCACCAAGCAATTGGAGGTCAAGGACATCTACGGCAACATCATCCCCGGGCTGTACGCAGCCGGCGAAGTGACCGGCGGCGTGCATGGCACCAACCGCCTGGGCTCCAACGCCGATGCCGACGCCGTGGGCAATGGCTATGTCTCCGGCTACTTTGTGGCCACAGGCAGCATGCCTGACTTTATTCCGATCAAGTAACAATCCCTGCCGCCGCCGTCGGCGGCGGTTTGATGAAAAGCAGGCTGAAATGCTCCAGCCTGCTTTTCTGGCGTTTAAAAACAGATGGTATCCATCAGAAATTTGCTATAAGATATAAACTAGGTTGCTTGGTATGGCTGTGTTATCAAGGCATCTGGAAAGCTCTTTCAGCGACGGGACATGTGAGCGTGTTTTAAAATGAGTTATCAGAAGTTGTTGGAGATCAGCGAGGACTGGCTGAAATACGCGGTCCTGCTGCGCCTGCGCCATGAAAACAAGGAGGACCTTGTTGAAATCAGAAACAAGGCGCTGGCAGACAGCCGTATCAAGAGGTACCTTAAAGAGATCACGGGCTTTCACAAAACCCTGGTCACCAACCATAAAAACCCCGATCTGCCGATCCACAAGCTCCTGTTTCTGCTGGACCTTGGCTTTGATACGGAAGTTCCGGAAATAAAAACCGCGGTTGAGGAGATTTTAAAGCACAGGGATGAGCATGGCGTTTACCAGTCCATGACCAATGTGCCAAAGCATTTTGGCGGAACTGGCGAGGATGTGTTCAGCTGGTGCCTGTGCGACGCGCCCCTGCTTTTGCTTGCCCTGATAAAGTCGGGCATGGATTATCACGAATGCGTCAAGCCCGGCGTTGACCATCTGGTGTCCTTATGCCGTGACAACGGCTTCCCCTGCGCCGTGTCGCCTGAACTGGGCAAGTTCCGCGGCCCTGGGAAAAAGGAGGACTGCTGCCCCTACGCGACGCTGATCATGGCTGATCTGCTGTCAAACATCCCGGAGTATCAAAATTCGCAGGCCGCGGTTTCTTCCGTCAAAGCGCTGCTTGACCTGTGGGAAAACAGCCTGAACCAGCACCCCTATATGTTCTTTATGGGGACGGACTTCCGCAAGCTGAAAGCGCCGTCATGCTGGTATGATATCGTAAGTGTAGCCGGGGTTTTGTGCAAATATGCGTTCGCGCGGGAAGACCCGCGTTTTCTTGAGATGATTTGTCATATCAAAAGCAAACAGGACAAGGATGGCCTTTTCACCCCTGAATCGGTCTACCTGAAACTGAAGGATTGGGATTTTGGGCAAAAGAAAGCGCCCTCACTTTATTTGACCTATCTTTGCTGCCGGATTTTTGATTGCACCGAAAAGGGGCATGAGAAAGGCGCCCCGGGTTTCATTTCATAGGGTGTCTTGTGTATTTTCATGCGGACAAGAGGGAAGGTTTCTTGATCTTATCCTGATCAATTCTCGTCCCTGTCCGTGAATAACCGCCTTTTTCAGCGTCTCCCGTTCTTCATCCTCGTGTGATACATCAGCGTTGCCTGTCATGATTCATCTGACCGCAAAATAGAGGCGCGCCGGGAAAGACGAAGTAAAATCAATGCAACAACATTCTTAAAAAGATAAATAATCATGCAAAGGCCCTTGACAATGTGCGTTTGCGCGCCTATAATCGGCGCATAATTATTCAATGGAGGCGGAAGCATGAACAAGGAAGACATCAAAAAGGTCGTACTCGCCTACTCTGGCGGTCTGGACACATCCATCATCATTCCCTGGCTGAAGGAGAACTACAACAATTGCGAGGTCATCGCAGTCTGCGGAAATGTGGGCCAGGCGGATGAACTGGAAGGTCTGGAGGAGAAGGCGATCAAGACCGGCGCTTCCAAGCTGTATGTATTGGATCTGACGGACGAATATGTGAACGATTACATCATGCCCTGCCTGAAGGCCGGGGCTGTTTATGAGGAATACCTGCTGGGCACCAGCCACGCGCGGCCCTGCATCGCCAAGGGCCTGGTGGAGGTCGCCCTGAAGGAGGGCGCGGACGCCGTCGCCCACGGCTGCACCGGGAAGGGCAACGACCAGGTCCGCTTTGAGTTGACCGTCAAGCATTTTGCGCCCAATATGCACATCATCGCTCCCTGGCGCGAGTGGAACATCAAGTCCCGCGAGGAGGAGATCGACTACGCCGAGGCGCACAACGTGCCGCTGAAGATCAACCGGGAAACCAACTACTCCAAGGACAAAAACCTCTGGCACCTGTCCCATGAGGGCCTGGACCTGGAGGATCCCGGCAACGAACCCCTGTACGAAAAGAAGGGCTTCCTGGAGATGGGCGTGTCGCCCATTCAAGCCCCGGACAAACCCACTTACGTCACGCTGGACTTTGAAAAGGGCATACCGGTAGCGCTTGACGGCCAGAACCTCAGCCCCAAGGAGATCATCTACAAGCTCAACGAATTGGGCGGGGCAAACGGCATCGGCCTCCTGGACATCGTTGAAAACCGGCTGGTCGGCATCAAGTGCCGCGGTGTGTATGAGACGCCGGGCGGCGCCATCCTCTACAAGGCGCACAGCGTGCTGGAGAGCCTCTGCCTGGACAAAATGACCATGCATGAGAAACAAAAGCTGGCCATCACCTTTGGCGAGCTGGTGTACAACGGGCAGTGGTTCACGCCGCTGAGGGAGGCGCTGAGCGCCTTTGTGGACAAGACCCAGGAGAAGGTTACAGGCAAGGTGCGCCTGAAGCTCTACAAGGGCAACATGATCAACGCCGGCGTCTGGAGCCCCTATTCCCTGTACAGCGAGGCGATCGCCACCTTTGGCGAGAGCGACTACAACCACGCGGACGCGACCGGGTTTATCAACCTCTATGGCCTGCCCATCAAGGTTCAGGCCCTGGTGGACGGCAAATAACAAAAAGCGTATCATGTCCTGCGCGGTGAATGGCCGCGCAGGACAACTTTGACCAAAGGAGACAACATGCCAAAGATGTGGGCTGGCGTCACCGCCGGTAGGACCGATCCCCTTGCGGATGACTTCAACTCCTCCATCCGTTTTGACAGCCGCATGTACCGTCAGGACATCAAGGGCAGCATTGCCCATGCGGCCATGCTGACGAAACAGGGCATCCTGACGCAGGGCGAAGGGGACGCGCTGAAAGAGGGCCTGACAGGGATCCTGAAGGACCTGGAATCCGGGGCGCTTGAAATTGACCTCAGTTGCGAAGACATCCACATGTTTGTGGAGCAGGAATTGACCAGGCGCATCGGCGACACCGGGAAAAAGCTGCACACGGCCAGAAGCCGCAACGACCAGGTGGCCCAGGACCTGCGGATGTACCTGAGGGAAGAATGCGATGAGATCGCCGCCCTGATAAAGGCGCTGATCAAGGCGCTGGCGGATCAGGCGGAGGCCCACAAGGCCAGCATCATGCCCGGCTATACCCACCTGCAGCGCGCCCAGCCGGTGAGCTTCGGCCACCACCTGATGGCGTACGCCATGATGCTGCTGCGGGACCTGGACCGGCTTTCTGACTGCAAAAAGCGCATGAACATCTCGCCCATCGGCAGTTGCGCCCTGGCAGGCACCACCTATGACACGGACCGGCGCATGGAGGCGGAGCTGCTGGGCTTCGACGGCATCAGCCTCAACAGCATGGACGGCGTGTCCGACCGGGACTTCGCCGTGGAATTGCTGGGCGTCCTGTCCATCCTGATGATGCACCTGTCCCGGCTTTCGGAGGAGATCATCCTCTGGGCCAGCTGGGAATTTAAATTTATTGATCTGTCCGATGCCTATACCACCGGCTCCTCCATCATGCCCCAGAAGCGCAACGCCGACATGGCGGAACTGGTCAGGGGCAAGGCGGGCCGCGTCTTTGGCGGCCTGATGGGCCTGCTCACTGTGTTAAAGGGCCTGCCGCTTGCATACAACAAAGACATGCAGGAGGACAAGGAGGGCGTGTTTGACGCCTGCGACACGGTGAAGATGTGCTTAAAGGTGTTTGCCCCCATGCTCGCCAGCATGCAGGTGCGCACGGACAACATGCTGCGCGCCGCCCAGACCGGTTTTATCAACGCCACGGACCTGGCCGATTACCTGGTGCGCAAGGGCCTGCCCTTCCGCAGCGCCTACAAGATTTCCGGGCAGGTCGTCGCCCGCTGCATGGCGGAGGGCCAGGTGCTGGAAACCCTGCCGATAGAGACCTACCGGGAGTTCAGCCCCCTGTTTGATGAGGATTTGTACGGGGAGATCGACTTGAAAACCTGCGTGGACAAGCGCGTCTCCGAGGGCGGCACCTCCGAGGCTTCGGTTGAGAAGCAGATTGCTTATGTAAGGGCGGTGTTGGATCATGGCTAAGGTATTTATCGACGGCAGCGCCGGCACCACCGGCCTGCGCATTGTGGAACGCCTGGAAAACCGGGCGGGGATCGAGCTGATTCGCCTCCCGGAAGAGCTGCGCAAGGACAAAAAAGCCCGGGAGGAGGCCATCAACGCCGCGGACATCGCGTTTTTATGCCTGCCGGACGCGGCGGCGGTGGAAGCGGTCAGCCTGGTGCGCGGGAACACCGCGGTGATCGACACCTCCACCGCGCACAGGACCTTGCCGGGCTGGGACTATGGTTTCCCGGAACTTCTGGGGCAGCGGGAGCGCATCGCATCAAGCCGCCGGGTGGCCAACCCCGGCTGCCACGCCACTGGCTTCATCGCCCTGATCGCGCCCCTGGTTCAAGCGGGCCTGATCGCTCCTGATGCGGCGCTGAGCTGTTTCTCCGTCACCGGCTATTCCGGCGGCGGCAAGAGCATGATCGCGGAGTATCAGAATGAGGGGAGAAACCCGGAATTGGATTCCCCAAGGCAGTACGCCCTCACGCAGGAGCACAAGCATTTAAAAGAAATGGTGAAGCTCTGCTCCCTGCAAACATCGCCGGTGTTTTGCCCCATCGTTTCGGATTATTACAGCGGCATGGTTGTCACCGTCCCCCTGTTTAAAAAGGACCTGCGGGGCAGCGCCCAGGACGTGATTGCCCTGTACAAGGAGCTGTATCACGGGCCTGTCGTTCATTATGAGCCTTATATTGAGGGCATGATCGCCGGCAACAGGATGTCGGGCCGGGACGACATGGAGATCACCGTGGCTGGGAATGAGGAGCGGCTGCTGCTCATCTCCTGCTTTGACAACCTGGGCAAGGGCGCTTCCGGCGCGGCCATCCAGAACATGAACATTCTGCTAGGCCTTGATGAAACCGCAGGCCTGGCGTTTCAATAACTGCTTCAACAACAAGGAGAGAATGATGATTCGAACCGTATCCGGCGGCGTGTGCGCCGCGAAGGGCTTCAAGGCCGCCGGCATCCACTGCGGCATTCGCAAAAACCGCGAAAAGAAGGACCTGGCGCTGATCATGAGCAGCGTCCCTGCCAGCGCCGCGGCAGTCTACACCACCAACCTGGTCAAGGGCGCGCCGCTGACCGTCACCCAGCGGAACATCGCGGACGGCATGGCGCAGGCGGTGATCTGCAACAGCGGCAACGCCAACACCTGCAACGCCGACGGGATCATGATCGCGGAACAGATGTGCGCCCTTGCGGCGGATGCCCTGGGCATCCGGGCGGAGGACGTGATCGTGGCCTCCACCGGGGTCATCGGCCAGCCGCTGAGCCTTATGCCCATCGCGGCGGGCATCGCCCCCCTGGCGGCGGCCCTGTCTGTGGACGGCAGCAGCGACGCCTGCGAAGCCATCATGACCACCGACACCAAGCAGAAGGAGATCGCTGTTGAGTTCGTTTTGGGCGGCAAGACCTGCCGCCTGGGCGGCATCGCCAAGGGCAGCGGCATGATCCACCCCAACATGGCCACCATGCTGGTTTTCCTGACCACGGACGCGGCCATCTCCCCGGCCATGCTGCAAAAGGCCCTGCTGGGGGACATCCAAAAGACCTTCAACATGATCAGCGTGGACGGGGACACCTCCACCAACGACATGGTGAGCATCCTGGCCAACGGCCAGGCCGGCAACGCCGAGATCACCGCTGAGGGCGCGGATTTTGACGCCTTTATGCAGGCGCTGAACACGGTGAACATCTTCCTTTGCCGCAGCATCGCCGCCGACGGCGAAGGGGCCACAAAATTGCTGGAGTGCGTGGTCAACGGCGCGAAGGACGAGGCGGCAGCCAAGGCCGTGGCCAAGAGCGTGATCTGCTCCAGCCTCACCAAGGCGGCCATGTTCGGCGAGGACGCCAACTGGGGCCGGGTGCTCTGTGCCATCGGCTACAGCGGCGCGGAGGTGGACGTGGACAAGGTGGGCGTGCGTTTTTCTTCATCAGCTGGCAATGTGGAGGTCTGCCGGGACGGTGCAGGCGTTCCTTTCTCGGAGGAACTGGCCGCCCAGGTGCTCCACGAAAGCGAAATCGAGATCCTGATCTCCCTTGGGGACGGGGACGGCTCTGCCACCGCCTGGGGCTGTGACCTGAGCTATGAGTACGTAAAAATCAACGGCGATTACCGGACCTGAGGAGGAAGATCGCATGGACAATCAGCAGTTTTCAAACACCCAGCGGGCCCAGGTGCTCACCGAGGCGCTGCCCTATATCCAGCGCTACAACGGGCGCATCGTGGTCATCAAGTATGGCGGCAACGCCATGATCAGCGAACAGCTGCGCCAGCAGGTGATGGAGGACATCGTCCTTTTGTGGCTGGTGGGCGTGAAGGTCGTGCTGGTTCACGGCGGCGGGCCTGAGATCAACGACTTGATGCAGCGGCTTGGCAAGGAGCCGGAGTTTGTAAACGGCCTGCGGGTCACGGACAAGGAGACCATGGACATCGTGCAGATGGTGCTGGCCGGCAAGATCAACAAGACCCTGGTGAACATGCTGGAGGTCAAGGGCGGCAAGGCCATGGGCATCTCCGGCATGGACGGGCAATTGATCCAGGCGAAGATGAAAAACCCCCAGTTGGGCTATGTGGGCAGCATCACGGGGATCAACATCCAGCCGGTGATGGACCTGCTTGAAAAGGGCTACATCCCGGTGGTGTCCACCCTGGGCTGCGACGCGGAAGGCAACACCTACAACATCAACGGCGACACCGCCGCGGCGTACATCGCAGGCGCCCTGGGCGCGGAAAGGCTCATCATGATGACGGACATCGTCGGCGTCCTTCGGGACAAGGACGACCCAAGCACGCTGATCACGGAATTGAGCATCTCAGAGGCAAAAAGCTTGTTCAAAGAGCAGGTGATCTTTGGCGGCATGATCCCCAAGGTGGAGTGCTGCATCGACGCGATCCACCGGGGCGTGGAGAGCGTCATCATCATGGACGGGCGGGTGCCGCATTCCATCCTGATGGAGCTTTTGACCGACGAAGGCGCGGGCACCATGGTCGTCAAAGGGGAGGATTATCATGGCTGATATCAAAGCGATTGACAAACAGTATGTGGCCAACACCTATGCCCGTTTCCCGGTGCAGCTGGTGTCTGGAAAGGGCGCCCTGGCCTGGGATGAAAACGGCAAGCAATATATCGACATGGGCACCGGCATTGGTGTTACGGCCTTTGGCTTTGCGGATGAGGAATGGAACAAGGTCGTCATCGCGCAGCTAAACCTCCTGCAGCACACCTCCAACCTCTACTACACCGAACCCTGCGCCATGCTGGCCATGGGCCTTTGCCAGAGGACGGGGATGAAGAAGGTCTTTTTCTCAAACTCCGGCGCTGAGGCCAACGAGTGCGCCATCAAGGCGGCCCGCAAGTGGGCGGCTGAAAAGAAGGGGCCGGAATACTTCAACATCGTGACCCTTCAGGACAGCTTCCACGGCCGCACCCTGACCACCCTGGCAGCCACCGGGCAAAGCCATTTTCATGAGCTGTTCCAGCCCCTGACCCCGGGGTTTGTGCACGCTCCGGCCAACGATTTTGAGGCGGTGAAGGCGGCGGCGCTTCAGCACAAGACCGCCGCGGTGATGATTGAGTGCGTCCAGGGTGAGGGCGGCGTCACCGTCATGGAAAAGGATTTCATCACCCGGCTTGCCGCCTTCTGCGCGGAGGAGGACATTCTCTTGATCGTGGACGAGGTGCAGACCGGCAACGGCCGCACCGGCAGCCTTTACGCCTATATGCATTACGGCATTACGCCGGACATCGTCACCACGGCCAAGGGCCTGGCCGGCGGCCTGCCCCTGGGGGCGACGCTGCTGGGTGAAAAGGTGGAGTTTGTTTTGGGCGCGGGGGATCACGGCTCCACCTTCGGCGGCAACCCCGTCAGCTGCGCAGGCGCGCTCAGCGTCCTGAACCGGCTGGATGAGAAGTTCCTTTCGGAAGTCAGGGAAAAGGGCGAATACATCGTTTCACAGCTCAGCGGCGCGCCGGGCGTGGAATCCGTCAGCGGCCTGGGTCTGATGATCGGCATCAAAACCGCAAAGTCCGCCCTCCAAGTGCTTGAAAGCTGCCGGGACAAGGGCGTTTTGTGCCTGACGGCCAAGAGCAAGCTGCGCCTGCTGCCGCCCTTGAACATCCCCATGGACATCCTGAAAACCGCAGTGGACGCTATCAAGGCCGCCTGCGCGGAATAAGTGTAATAGAAATGTTTTGCGGGGGAAGCAAGCATCCCCAAATAATTTGAAACAAACAAATAATCCGAACCCATCTTCTATCATGAAGATTTGGTTCGGATTATCTTTGTCTGGTGCGCATTTCGGGACAACCTATATACATCAATAGATTTTAGCTCATTTGATGGCTACGTGGTTCCAGTTGAATGAAATTTTGGATCAAAACAACAGTAACAAAAGTTCAAAAAAGTTCATTGAAGATGGTTGACGACAATTTGATATTAGGGTAATATTATGTTGCAGGTAGTAATACGCTGTATACTCGTGACACCGAATGAAAGTTTAAGCGACTTTTGAAGTCGTCGGACACGAGGAAGCCGCCAAAAGGCGGCTTTTTTGGGAGTACGGTATGAATTTGTTTGTTTATTCTGATGAATCTGGTGTATTCGATTCGATACACAATGACTACTTTGTTTTCGGTGGTTTAATGTTTTTGTGTAAAGAAGATCGTGACGATGCAATCAGACGTTACCATCATGTGGAACAAACGATTAGAAACTCGGGAAATTATAGTAAAGGTATTGAATTAAAAGCAAGCGTGCTCAATAATTCTGAAAAAGGTAAAATAATGAGATCATTAAATGGTGATCTGAAATTTGCCGTTATTGTTGAACAGAAAAAATTAAATGAAAATATTTTTTATAACAAAAAACATAAACAACGTTATCTCGATTATCTTTATAAAATCGGTCTTAAAAAATTTCTGCAATACCTTGCATCACAAGGAACAATAGATTTAGAAAGCATTGAACGAATATACGTCAACTGTGATGAGCATACAACTGCAACAAGTGGTCGTTACGAACTTGAAGAAGCATTGTTACGAGAATTCAAAGACGGAACTTTTAATCAAAACTACCAGCACTTTTTCCCGCCTTGCACCCAAAACCTAAAAGAACTTACAGTTAGTTTTTGTGCGTCAGAAAAAAAGCCCCTTATTCGGGCTGCTGATATAATTGCAAACCATGTATATAGTTGCACTGTACGTTCTATTCCGGTCACCAAGCAAAAACTTTTTATTCTAAGGCAACCCTAATACCCCTTTTCATTTCGCAACAATCTGGTAAGAATTTAGCTGCTGGTACACAAGCAAAAGGGCTTTCTGATGCATTGCAAACACCTTTGATTCACTATACGATGTTCGTTCTGCAATCTCAGCCCATGGCATTTGTTGCCGATACCTTAATTCTAACAATGTTGATAATCTCTTATCACCAAGGTTTTTAATCATATTAGCTGTTTGTTCGTCAGCAGCTTCAATTTGTTTTGTTTCATCGGCTATTTCTCTTTGTGTTTGTCGAAGCCGGATAAAACTATTCTTAAAACAACCATTTTCTTTAGGATCATGATATTTCAATTCTTTTATCAACTTTTCCAAAGATTCTATTTCTGCTGTGTTGGCTTCCGCAAACAGTTTTGAATGTCCCCATGATTTTAGATGATTTTTAACTTTTTCGAGTTTTTCTTTCAAGGTTGATTCCCCCTATAAAAATGCTTGGATCAGAACAATCCCTTTGTAGTGGATTTTGATACTGATGTACATTTAGAAGAACAATGGTTCCTTGTTCGTGATTCCAAGACTGAAGCGGGCACCATGCGCCCGGTACCAATCGCTGACAAGGTGCTTCCCTATTGGAAGGCTTTCATTGAGAAATCACGGTGTGAATATGCCATTACTACGCCTGACGGTTAGCTCCTTCAATATGAAAACTTTAAGAAGCGTTATTGGGTGCCCCTGATGCAGCAGCTAAACATGAAGCATACTATCCACGAAACCTGCCATACCTTCATTTCACAAATGGTTATGCGCAATGCGAATCAAACCATCATCAAAAAGATTGTCGGTCATAAGTCTATTATGAACCTAACAGAAAAAGTCTACACTCATATTGAAATTAGCGAATTGCTTGCCGCTGTCAACCTTCTTTGATTTGGTGGCTACTTGATGGCTACTTGGTGGCTACGTAGACGAATGAACACGATTTTAGGACACCTTGAACATTGAACAATCCCTTGAAATCATTGACTTCAAGGGATTGTTCGTTCAAAAAAATCTTTGGTGCGCCTTCAGGGACTCGAACCCGGGACACCCTGATTAAGAGTCAGGTGCTCTACCAACTGAGCTAAAGGCGCGTGGAGCGGGTGATGGGAATCGAACCCACGTGACCAGCTTGGAAGGCTGGA
>JASGUQ010000004.1 GCA_030057655.1 Bacillota bacterium | reverse complement strand
CGTCCTCCCGGGCTTAACGCTCCGGTACGGCTCCTTACCGCTCAAAGGCCTGCCTTTGAGCGAGAGGAGGGAACCCGCAGCGTACGCCTCCGCCAAGCTTGCGCGGCGGAAAGGGAGCGAAGGGATTTCCGACGAGGCTACGCCTCGTTCATTCGGCTTAGCGGAGCCATCAAAATCTCTCAGCCCATCGGTGCGTTTACTCACTCGTTCAGTATAAGGAGCATTTATGAGTACAGGTTTTAAGCAGACCGCGCGCGGCGATCTACGCCTGTTGGTGTTTTCCGCCCTTTTAATGGCGCTGCTGGCTGTTTTTTCCCAGATTTCTATCAATTTGGCCTTCATCCCCATCAATCTGGCGCTGCTGGCCGTGTTTCTGATCGGCTTTTTACTTCCGATTCGCTGGGCGATGGGTACGGTCGGGGTCTATTTGTTGCTGGGCGCTGCGGGCATCCCGGTGTTCGCGGGTTTTAAAGCCGGGGTCCAGGCGCTGTTTGGCTACACAGGCGGTTATTTGCTTGGCTATCTGTTTTCCGCCGCTGTGATCGCCAGCCTGTCTGAACGGGCGGATTCTTTCTTCAAGCGTTTTTTGCTCTGCCTGCTCGCGCTTTTGGTGTGTTATCTGCCGGGAACCCTGTGGTTTATGCAGCTGACTGGCAGAAGTCTGGGCGAAGCCCTGACGCTAACGATCTTCCCGTTTATCCCGGGCGACCTGCTCAAGTGCCTGGCTGCCGCTTTGCTGGCGGGGCGGCTTAAGACGGCGCTGCGCCTTTGCTGAATCAGAGGAATTGTTTTGAACCCAGAAAAGATCAAGGAACTGCTAAAGCATCCGCTTACGCTTTATGCTTTTGACACAATCGACTCCACCAACACCTTTCTGAAATTGAAAGCGCGCGAAGGGGAGCCGTCTGTTGCCCTGGCGGTCGCGGACAGCCAGACCGGCGGCAAAGGCCGGCTCGGGCGAAGCTTTTTTTCGCCGCAAGGCGGGGTCTATTTCAGCGTTCTGGTGGATTCTCCCGGCATCAATCCGGGTCAGTTGACCACGCTTGCCGCAGTCAGCTCGGTGCGCGCCCTGAAGGCGGTCTATGGGGCTGATATTCAGATCAAATGGGTCAATGACCTGTTCCTGAACGGGCGCAAGCTTGGCGGCATCCTGTGCGAGGGCATTCTCACGAACGGCCAGATCGGCAAAACCGTCATCGGCATCGGCATTAACACCTCCACCATCGCGTTTCCTGAGGAACTTTCAAAGATCGCTGTTTCTCTCAACAGCGCCCCTGAACCCTTTTCGCGGGAGACCCTGGTCGCGGCCCTTGTCAATGATCTTTTGGACAGCTTGCCCGGGATCCCGGGCCACATGGACGAATATAAAAAGAACTGCCTGACGCTTCATCAAACAGTTCGTTTTTCTTTAAACAACGTTCTTTATACCGGGGTGGCCCAGGACATCGACAATGAAGGCGCTCTTTTGGTTCAGACCGATTCCGGCCTTCTCCGCGTCGCCGCGGGTGACGTTAGCCTAATATACCGAACTCAATCATAAATGCTTTGATGAGCTGGTTCTTTTGCGCCTCCGCGTTGCCGCACTCACTCAGCGTAGGCTGGCGACTACGCCTCGTTCCTTCGGCTTAGCGGAGCCATCAAAATCCCTCAGCCCAACTGTGCATTTATTCACTCGTTCGGTATTAAAGAACACGTTCGCTTAATTCGCCGCTTCCTTTGATTCCACCCAGGCGATGGACAGGACGGGAAGCCCCAGGTGGATGGCCAGCACGATGCCGATCTGCCTTCTGATGACCTCCAGGCCTTTTTCCCTCATTCTTTCTTCCAGCGCGTCTGCCGCTTCCTCATCCCCGCACTCCTGGATGATCACTTCCCTGGGGTTTCCGGACAAGCCCAGCAGCATCTGGCGCAATTGATCCTGCTTGCCGCGCGCCAGGGAATGGCTCACCACGCTGCCGTCCTGGAGCATCAAAAGCGGGCGCAGGTTTAACAGCGTGGATACGGAGGAGCGCACATAGCCCAGCCTGCCCGAGCGCCTCAAGGGATTCATGTCCTGGATGGTAAAGATCGTGTGGGAGAGCCGCCGCATGGCGCGAAGCTCCTCCATCACATCCTCAATGGCCATGCCTTCATTCAATCTCTGCCTGGCTTGCCTCAGCATCAGATAAAGCCCGCCGGCAGTCGTCCTGGAGTCCAGGACATAAAAGCCTTCTCCGGCTTCTTCCGCTGCCTTGACCGCGTTTTGGTAGGTGCCGCTCAGGCGGGAGGAGATGGTCAGGCACAAAGCCTGATGCCCCTGCTCTTTCAGGCTCAAAAAAACGTCCAGAAAAGAAGAGGTCGAAACCTGCGAGGTGGAGAAGGGGGACAGGTCCTGCCAGTTTTTGGCCCAGGCAACAGATTCTTCGATATACCCTTCCTGAAAGGCGTCTTTCCCATCCCGGGTGTAGCCCATCGGGATCAGGATGACGCCCATCTCCCGCGCCTCTTTTCGGCTGATGCAGGCGGTGGAATCGGTCAGAAGATAAATCATTCCTTTTCTCCTCCCAAGCGGCGGAATCGCTTATATCTTTGATCCCTGATTTCTCCAGGGCTTAAATCATCAAAGCGTTTCAAGGCGTCAGAAAACGCGGCCTTGATGGAGGGCGCGGCCAGTTCATAATCCGCGCCTTCCGGCAAAATCTTCTCGATCACCTGAAACCTCAGCATGTCCTGCGCGCTCAGCTTCAGGGCTTCGCTGGCCTCCTCCACCTTGGCAGCGTCCTTGTAGATGATGCTGGCAGCGCCTTCGGGGGACAGCACAGAATAAATGGCGCCTTCCAGCATGTACACCTCGTTTGCGCAGGCCAGCGCCAGCGCGCCGCCGCTTCCGCCTTCACCAATGATCACGGAGAAGACGGGGACGGTTAAGCCCATCATTTCCCACAGGTTTTCAGCGATCGCCTGCCCCTGTCCGCGCTCTTCAGCGCCAATGCCGCAGGCCGCGCCCGCGGTGTCCACCAGGCACAGGATCGGGCGGTTAAATTTTTCCGCCTGGCGCATCTGCCACAGGCTTTTGCGGTAGCCTTCCGGGTTGGCGGAGCCAAAGTTGCGCCTTAAGCGTTCCTCGTTGCTATCACCCTTTTCAAGCGCCAGAACGGTCACCGGCCGGCTTTCAAAAAAGCCCAGCCCGGTCATCACCGCGGGATCATCCCCAAAGCGCCTGTCGCCATGCAGCTCAATAAAGCCGTCGATCATCTGCTCGATGTATTTTTTCGCGTCCGGGCGCTGGTTGCTGCGGGCGGCCTGAACTTTTTTATACGCGTTCACCCTGGTCTCCTTCATGCAGTTTCAAAAGCCGGGACAGGATCTCCTTTTGTTCCTGACGCTTGCACAATTTATTCACAAAACCCTTCTCCATCTGGAACTCCGCCTTTTGAAAGCCCTCAGGCAGCTTTTGCCTTGTGGTCTGTTCGATGACCCTGGGGCCCGCAAAGCCGATCAGGGCGTTGGGCTCAGCCAGGATGATGTCCGCCTGCATGGCGAAACTGGCGGCGACGCCGCCTGTGGTCGCGTCGCATAAAACCGCGATGTACAAAAGCCCCGCGTCCGAATGCTTTCTGACAGCCCCTGACACCTTGGCCATCTGCATCAGGGAGAGGATCCCTTCCTGAACCCTGGCCCCGCCTGAGACGGTGTAGCCGATCACGCTCAGCCTTTTTTCCTCGGCGTATTCGAAGAGTCTGCTTAATTTCTCGCCGACTGCAGCGCCCATGGAGCCCATCATAAACCCGGGCTCGGACGCGAAAAAGGCGCAGGCCTGTCCGTTGATGCTGCCGGTGCCCGTGATGACCGCTTCCTTTTCACTGCTTGAGATCCGGGCCTGGTTCAGCTTTTCCTTGTATCCCGGAAACTCCAGGGGGTCTGTGGAAGCGAGCAAGCTGTCCAGCTCAAAAAAACTTCCTTCATCCAGCACAAACCGTATCCGCTGCCTGGCGCTCATTTTAAAAAGATGGCCGCAGCGCGCGCACTGATAGTGCTCCTGTTCCAGAAGGGAGTCCGTCATTTCCCGCTTGCAGGCGGGGCATACGGCGGTCACCCGCGCGTTCTCGGCGTTCTTTGAAAAATCATGCTCCAGGCGCAGGTTGGGGCTTTTGAACCTCCTCAGTTTCTCCATTCTTTTAGAGTGACCTCCTTGTGAGGTAGTCGGTCGTGTAGGTGCCGTTTTCAAAGGCTTCCTCCGCTAAAAGATCGGCTTGAAACAGCGCGGTGTGCTCGATCCCTTCGATCACCGTTTCGCAAAGCGCCGCCTGCATCTTGCGGATGGCTTCCTGGCGGGTCTGCGCGTGCACGATCAGTTTGGCGATCAGGCTGTCATAGTGTAGCGGCATCTCATATCCCTGGTAGAGCGCCGTGTCAAAACGCACCCAGGGGCCGCCCGGAATGTGCAGCAGGGACACGGTGCCGCCTGAAGGCATAAAATCCTTCAGGGGGTTTTCCGCGTTGATGCGGCACTCAATGGCGTGACCGGAGGTGATGATATCCTTTTGGGCAAAGGACAGCGGGATCCCCGCGGCCACACGGATCTGCCATTTCACCAGGTCGATGCCGGACACAAGCTCCGTGACCGGGTGTTCCACCTGCAGCCTGGTGTTCATTTCCATGAAGTAAAAATTGCCCTGCTGGTCCAGCAGATATTCCAGCGTGCCCACACCCACATAACCCAGCGCCCTCACAGCCTGCCTGGCGGATTTCATCAGTTTTCCGCGCTGCACCGCGCTCAGCGCCGTGCAGGGGCTTTCTTCCAGGATTTTCTGGTGCTTTCGCTGCATGGAGCAGTCGCGCTCCGGGAAAGTGATGATGTTGCCCTGGGCGTCGCAGAGGACCTGCACCTCCACGTGCTTGACCTCTGTCAGCAGCTTTTCCATGTACAGCGCGGGATCGTTGAAGCAGGCCTTGGCTTCCTGGGCCGCGGTTGAAAAAGCGGACTTCAGGTCTTCCATCTTTTCAACCTTGCGGATCCCGCGCCCGCCGCCGCCGCTTCTGGCCTTGATCAAGAGGGGAAAGCCGATCTCTTCGGCGGCTGCCTCAGCCTCCTTGAGATCGGTGATGTTTTCCCGGCCTGGAATGGTGGGGACGCCGGCTTTCGCCACGGTGCGCTTGGCCTCGTCCTTGTTGCCCATCTCCCTGATGACTTTGCCGGAAGGACCGATGAAGCTGATGCCGTTCTCCGTGCAAAGATCGGCAAAGTTCGCGTTTTCAGATAAAAAACCATAGCCGGGGTGGATGGCTTTGCAATCCGAATACACCGCGGCGGAGATGATGGCGTCCTGGTTCAAATAACTCAGCTGCGAAGGCGCGGGGCCCACACAGATGCTCTCATCCGCCAGGGAAACATGCAGCGCGTTTTTGTCCGCCTCGGAATAGATGGCCACCGTTTTGATGCCCATTTCCTTGCAGGCGCGGATCACGCGCACAGCTATTTCACCGCGGTTTGCGATCAAAATTCTTGTAAACATCTCAGATGTCCTTTGGACGCAGCATTAAAAGAAAGACGCCTTCCGCGCACAGTTGCCCGTCCACCGTCGCCTCTCCCTGAATCTTGATGAGTTTGCCCGAAACCCTCAGCAGTTTGCACCTGGTTTTGATGGTGTCCCCGGGCTTCACCATGCGCCTGAAGCGCACGTTTTCAATGCCGGTAAACAGGGACAGGTCGCCTTTTTTCAGCTCGTCCATCACCAGGATGCCGGCTGACTGCGCGATGATCTCGCACAGGATCACGCCCGGAACCACCGGATGCCCCGGAAAGTGCCCGGACACAAAAAACTCATCCCCGGTCACCGTGTATTCGCCTAGGGCGTTCCCGTTTTCATCCATGGAAACGCCATCCAGAAGCAGCATGGGCTCCCGGTGGGGGAGAAAGGTCTTGATCTCGTCTCTGTTCAGCATAGCTTCACCAGCGTCTGGCCATACTCGACCACGTTCCCGTTGGTTACGCAGATGTCCGCCACACGGCCGTTCTGCGGCGCGGTGACCTCGGTCACCTGTTTCATCACTTCGATCAGGCAGAGAATGTCCCCGCGCTGCACATGGTCGCCCACCTTGATGAAGGGCTTGCCGCCGGGTTCCGGCGCTTCATAAAATACGCCCACCACAGGGGAGGTCACCTCGATCACATGGTTGAAGTCCACAGGATCGCTGGCGATGACCGGGCTTGCGGCCAGGGGGGCTGCAGCATCCGCCTTGGGCGCTTCCATAACGGGAACTTGTACAGTTTGATTGGATTGGCGTTTTAAGCGAAAGCTTTCCTCGCCCTCGCTCACTTCCAGTTCAGCCAGGCTGCTCTCTTCAAACAGGCGTATGATTTCCTTGAGTTGTTTGACGTTCATTTTCCGCTCCTTACGGCCAGGGCGCCGTTGTGGCCGCCAAAGCCCAGCGAGATGGACAGGCCCAGCGTGCGCTGCTCATGGCGCGCAGTCTTTGGCACATAGTCCAGGTCGCATTCGGGATCAGGTGTGTTCATGGGAATGGTGGGGGGCAGGACGCCCTCCCTTAAAGCCAGCAGGGTCGCGATCAGTTCAGCGCCGCCCGCCGCGCCCAGCATGTGCCCGGTCGAGCCCTTGATGGAGGAGATGGCGGCCTTCTTTGCTGCGTCTTCGCCAAGGGCTTTTTTGATGGACAGGGTCTCCGTCTTGTCGTTCAGCGGCGTTCCGGTGCCGTGAGCGTTGATGTACAGGCTGTCATCCGGCGTGACACCGGCTTCCTTCAGCGCGTTTTTGATGGCGCGTGCTGCACCGTCCCCTGTGGGTTCGGGCGCAGTGATGTGATAGGCGTCACAGGTAGAGCCAAAGCCCACGATCTCGCCCAGGATCTCAGCGCCTCTTTTTTTAGCCATTTCCAGGTTCTCAAGCACCAAAACTGCGGCGCCTTCTCCCAGCACAAAGCCTTTGCGGTTTAAATCAAAAGGCAGGCTGGAGTTCTCCGGCTCATTGGCATCGCTCAAGGCCATGCTGCTGGTGAAACCGGCAATGGCGATGGGATTGACGGAAGCCTCGCTTCCGCCTGTCAGCACAGCGTCCAGATAGCCGTCCTTGATCTTGCGGTAGGCTTCCCCGATGGAATGGGTGGAGGTCGCGCAGGCAGTCACCAGCGGCACACAATCGCCCTTGGCCTTGTACTTGATGGCGGCGTTTCCGGAAGCCATGTTTCCAATCATCATGGGGATGCACAGGGGGGAGACCCGCCCCGGGCCGCGTTTCAGCAATTTCTCGCTCTCATAGAAGAAGGTGTGGATGCCGCCGATGCCGCTTGAGATGTTCACCCCGAAACGGTGCGGGTCCACCTGACCCATAAGCCCGCTTTGCTCCATCGCCTGATGGGCAGCGGCCATGGCGTACTGGGTGAACAGGTCCATCCTTCTGGCTTCGACAAACTCCATGCCAAACTGCGTCGGGTCAAAGCCCTTGACTTCAGCCGCGATCTTTACCTTGTACTCACTTGCGTCAAAGCGGGTCAGCATCCCGATGCCGCAAACCCCTTCCTGAAGGGCTTGCCAGAAGGCTGATACGCTGTTGCCGATGGGGGAGATGATGCCCATCCCCGTAACTGCTACACGATTCATCTGTTTACCTCACATGTACATGCCGCCGTCTACCTGAAGAACAGCGCCTGTGATATAGCCGGCGTCTTCAGAGCAAAGGAAAGCCGCGGCCTTGGCAATATCCTTTGGGGTGCCCAGCCTGCTCATTGGGACGGCGGCCACAGCCTTGCTTAAGACTTCTTCGTTCATGGCGCCTGTCATGTCCGTCTCAATAAACCCGGGACAGATGGCGTTGACCGTGACGCCCCTGTTAGCGAGTTCACGGGCCACTGTCTTGGTAAGCCCGATCAGCCCGGCCTTTGAGGAGGCGTAGTTGGCCTGCCCGGGGTTTCCCATCAGGCCAGAAACAGAGCTGATGTTGAGGATCCTTCCCCAGCCCAGTTTCAAAAAATCACGGTAGCAGGCCTTGATGGTGTGGAAGGCGCCGTTTAAGTTCACCGCGATTACTTTGGCAAAATCCTCCGCGCTCATGCGCAGGGTCAGCATGTCTTTGGTGATCCCGGCGTTGTTGACCAGGATGTCAATCGGCCCAAAGGCGTCCTTCACCTGTTTAAAGGCAGCCTGCACAGCCGCGTCATCGGACACGTCGCACTGAACAGCCATGGCCTTGACATTCTTCTTCTCAAGTTCCCTGACGGTTTCATCCGCTGCGTCCTTGCGTCCGGCGTACAGGATGGCCACCTGGGCGCAGTTGTCAGCCAAAGAAAGCGCGATCTCTCTCCCGATCCCGCGGGATCCGCCTGTTACCAGCGCGGTTTTCTGTTCTAAACTCATGTTGCGCTCCTTATTTCATTTGCGGCGGCGCGCAGGCTGTCCGGGTTGTCCGCCTGAAACACTTTGGCTTCAGGCAGCAATTTTGTGACAAAGCCTGAAAGCACCTTGCCCGGCCCTAGTTCCAGAAAAGTGTCAACGCCGCTTTTTGCCATGTTCAAAATGGTGTCGGCCCACAAGACCCGGCTGGAAGCCTGCTTGGCAAGGGTTGATCTCGCTTCTGAAAAAACATAGGGGAGGGCTGTCAGGTTGCTGTAAACGGGCAGGGCGGGCTCACTGATGTTTTCTTTGTCCAGGGCGGCTTGCAGTTGCAAGCTGGCTTCCTTCATCAAAGGGGAATGGAAGGCGCCTGACACGTTCAGCTTGACAAAGCGTTTCCCGTTTGCCTTCAAAAAACCCAGAAAAGCGTCCAGGTCATCGTTCTTCGCGGCGATGACGGTCTGCTCCTGCGTGTTGTAGTTGACCGGGTAGACGTTTTCATAGCCCTTCAGCAATTCATGAAGCTCCCCGGCGCTGATCCGAAGCACCGCGGCCATGCCGCCAGGATGCTTTTTCGCGCATTCCTGCATCCATGATCCGCGCTTTAAAACAAGGGAAAGCGCCTGGTCAACGCCCAGCATTCCGGAAAAAGCGCAGGCTGTCCATTCGCCAAGGGAAAACCCGGCAGTGACGTCTGGCTTCAGCCCCAGTTCTTCAGCCATCTTGGCCGCGGCCAGGCTGACCGCAAACAGCGCGGGCTGCGCGTTCTCTGTTTCTGTCAGGCGCTCCATGGGCCCTGAAAAACAGATGTCGATCAGGCCGGGCTTTTGCTTTTCAGCCTGATCCAGGATCGTCCTGGCGGCTTTGGATTGCTCATACAGCGCCTGGCCCATGCCCGGGTACTGGGTACCCTGCCCCGGAAAAAGAAAGGCTAATTGACCCATTTTTGCGCTTCCTTCAGCAGTTTTTCAGCTTCCTCAAACATTTCGGTGATGATGCCGCGCACGGGCTTGATCTCCTTCACCATGGCTGCCGCCTGGCCTGCCATGACGCAGCCGGTCACCATGTCGCCCTGGCGGGCGGCGCGCCAAAGGGCGCCGGTGCCGAATTTTTCCAGTTCCTCATTGCTGATGTCCGGGTTGCTCTCGTGCTTTGCGAACTCCAGCATATAGCTGTTTTTCAGCGCGCGCACCGGATGGCCCAGGCGGCGGCCTGTGACCATGGTGTCGATATCACGCGCCGCGACCACTTTTTGTTTAAAGCTGTCCGGAACGCTGCATTCGTCAGCAGCCAGAAAGCGCGTGCCGCACTGAACGCCCTGTGCGCCCAGCATCATGGAGGCGGCAATGCCGCGCCCGTCCGCGATGCCGCCTGCCGCAATGACAGGGATGCTCACCGCGTCCGCGACCTGGGGGACAAGGACCATCGTGGTCAATTCGCCAATGTGACCGCCGGCTTCGCAGCCTTCCGCGATCACCGCGCAGGCGCCCTCGCGCGCGACGCGCTTTGCGATGGCGACAGAGGGGACAACGGGCACCACCTTCACCCCGGCTTCAAGCCACATGGGGATGAAGCGGCCGGGCAGGCCGGCGCCGGTCGTCACAACCGGCACCTTTTCCTCGGCCACCACCCTGCTGCATTCCTCCGCGTGCGGGCTCATCAGCATGATGTTGACGCCAAAAGGCTTATCGGTCATTTTCCGGCATTCGGCGATCTGGCTGCGCAGGTAGTTCGCGTCCAGGTTCATGGCGGAAATGATGCCAAGCCCCCCGGCGTTTGAAACCGCGCTGGCCAGCTGTGCGTCTGCCACCCAGGCCATGCCGCCCTGGAGAATGGGGTATTCCAGGCCCAGCAGTTCGGTGACCCTGGTTTTCATGCCTCCTGCGCCTCTTTGATCACTTCGATCAGGTCGCCAACGGTGCCTTTCACCTTGGTGATGTCGATGGTCACGTTGAAGGCGTCTTCCAGATCCATCACCATCTCAGCCACATCCAGGGAATCCAGGGCCAGTTCGGCAAAGGTGGTGTCGTTGTTGATTTCTTTGGGATCGCTGCCGCGGCGCTCCGCCAGGGCTGAAATGACTTTGCTTGCAATATCCATGTGTTTTTCCTCCAAAGGTTTTTTTATTCTTCGGGCAATGCCCGGGGGTCCCTTGTGTGAATGCTGTTTCGTGTTCGTACTTCGGTTTGAGCCGCTTAAAAGCGTCCTGCTTTCAGACGGTTGATTGCTCAGGCAGGAAACAGATCCTGTCCGTCCACCGTCACTTCGGGTTTTTCCTTGCTCCAGCGGATGACACAGGCGCCGCTTGTCAGACCTGCTCCAAAGGCGCTCATGGCCAGGGTCTGTCCGGGCAGCAGTTTGCCGGCATGGTACAGTTCCCACATCAGCAGGGGGATGCTGGCGGCGGAAGTGTTCCCGGTCCTGTGGATGTTCATTGGCAGCTTTTTGGGATCCAGGTTCAGCCGCCTTCTGACCGTGTCGATGATGCGCCGGTTGGCCTGGTGAAAAAACACCCAATCAACCTCTTCCGCTCCAAGACCCGCCTCATTCAGGACGGTGCTCAGATCCTTTTCGGACTGGCTCACCGCATAGCGGAACACATCCTGTCCTTCCATGGTCAGACCGTCCTTCTGATAGGCTTGTCCTTTCGTGTAGGGGCAGTTTCCGGGGGCGGCGTGGTAAAAAAGCACCCGGTCATTGGATTGGGTAGACAGGCGGATGGACAGCAGGTCATCCCCGTTTTCCAGCACCACGGCACCCGCACCGTCTCCAAACAGCACACAGGTGCTTCTGTCATTCCAGTCCGCCAGGCGGGAGATGGCTTCCGCGCCGACAACCAGCACCTTGTTGGCCATCCCGGTTTTCAGGTAGGCCTCGGCAGTCCTCAGACAATAGATAAAGCCGGCGCAAGCCGCGTGGATGTCCATGGCCGGGCAATTGGTTCCGATTTCTCCGGTTAAAAGACAGGCCAGGGAAGGAAAAAGGTAGTCGGCCATGGTTGTCGCCACCAGCACCAGGTCGATGTCTTTTCCGTCAACCCCGGCGTCTTCCAGGGCTTCTCTGGCTGCCTTAAAAGCCAGTTCATTCAGGTTCTGCTCAGACAGAACCCTGCGCTCTTTGATGCCGG
>JASGUQ010000003.1 GCA_030057655.1 Bacillota bacterium | reverse complement strand
TAAAGGGCGCGAAACTGACGGACGGCCACTTCACCTTCTGCCTGACTGATCACGAGGGCACGGAGCATGAGGCCGTCAACAGCGCGGACGGAACCGTCCAGTTCCCGCCGTTCACCTTCACGGAGCCTGGAACCTACACCTTCAGCCTGATTGAGCGAACCGGAACCAAGCCCGGCATGGTCTATGACAGGACACAGTATGACTTGACGCTGACGCTGGTCATCAGCAGCGCCAACAAACTGGTGGCGTCAGAGGAAGCCTGGACAAAGAACGGCGAAGCCTATGATGAGGGCGTCCCCGTCTTCAAAAACACCCAGAAAGTGCCGACCTATCCCGCCATTCAAGTGCCGATTGAAGCAAGAAAGGTTCTGAAAAACGGCGCCCTGAAAGCAGGGGAGTTCGCCTTTGTCCTCAAGGACAGAAGGGGCAAGGTGCTGGCCCGCGCCACCAACGGCAAGGACGGGCTCGTCTCCTTCCCGGCGCGGAGCTTCTCACGCGAGGTCACCAACTTCATCTACACCATCCATGAGGTGGAAGGCAAAAACAGCCACATCACCTATGACAAGACGGTCTACACCGTCAAGGTGACCACCAGAGCGACAAAGGGGCAGCTGTCCGCCGCGGTGGCGATTGAAAAAGACGGCGTGCCTTTCTCCGGCGACATGGTCTTCACCAACATCAAAAAGGCGCCCCCCACCGGGGACAACACCTTCCTCATCATCTGCGTGATCGCGGGTCTTGGCCTGCTGGCAGGCGGCGCGGCCCTGTTGATCAGCAAGCGCAGGAAGAACAAAAAAACCTGATAAAAGCGCCGGATATATAAGCGGGCCTTTTCATGCCGGATTGTGCATGAGAAGGCCCGCTGTTTTGACTGCCGAGGCGTATTGGCACTGAACTTGACGGAAAGGGATTTGGGCTGTTTTCTTTACTTTTTCTTGTAAAACAGCCTGTCGGTCACCAGGAAGCCGATCATCGTCGGGATCATGAACATATAGGACGAGAGGGCAAACTGCATGCCGCCGGTCAGGAAGTGGCCGCTTGTGCAGCCGTCTGCCAGGCGCGCGCCAAAGATCAGCAAAAAGCCGCCGACAAAGGCCCAGACAAGGCGCTTTGTTTTGTCCATTCCATGATGCTCCTCCCAGAACTGGTGGGTGACCTCCAGTTTGAAGGATTTGGTGGCGACCGCATAGATCAGGCCGGCTGCCAGCGCGCCAAGCAGGAACCAGATCTGCCACTTGCCGCTGCCGACGGTGGAGGGGTAGTAATCGCTGCCCGTTAGACCAAGCAAGTTGCCGGCGACATAGGGATAGGACGTGGACGCACCCAGGGGCTTGTTTTGCCAGTCCTTGTAAAACAAGGCGGCGTTCAAAAGCCCCAGTCCCGCGCCCGTGACCGCCCAGTTCATGCCCGCGTTGCCTTTTTTCATGTCAAACTTGTGCATCACAAAGGTAGCCAGGATAAACACCAGGCCAAGGACCGCGACCACGACGGCGTAGACGGGGGTATATTCTGACCCCACCAGGGTAAACAGGGTGTCTTTGGACAAAACGCTCATCAGGCCGCTCAAGGGCTTGTAGAGCAGGGTAAACACAGCGCCGCCAGCCAGCCCGCCCAGAATGCCGCTGAGCGCGTCCAAAGACCCTTGCCCCAGGCTGATGGGCATGGTGCCCGGGCAGTAGCCGGCCAGCGCCATGCCCACGCCGAAGATCAGGCCGCCAAGCAGGGTGCCGATTGGCATAAAGGGCTTGACATGGAAAGTCGCCAGCCCCAAGAACATCTCGATCATGATCAGGATGCCGCCCACGCCCATCGCCATGACAATGGTTTTCATGACGTTCATTTTCGCGAAGACGGACTGCGCGGCAATGGTGTCGTAGCGGTTCATTTTGCCGTAAGAGATCAAAAGGCCGAAGACCAGGCCGATTACAAAGACTTGCAAATTGTTCATTCAATCCTCCTTCAAAAATAGTTGCGAAGACAGCATACCCAAAAGGCGGAGGTTTAAATCCGGAGCTTGATATCGTTGCTTGATGCGCAGGCTTTTGTGCCTCCGCGCGATTCTTTGGCGTAAACAAGCTTTATTTCTGTCTAAAAGTTTTTGCTAAACAAAAGCCGGATGTACAAACGGTCGCTAATTATACAAAGTGTTACTTGAATTTGTTCGGGGAAGGGGAATTTCAACCTGGCGAAACTCTGTTTTTTCCGGCAGGCGCTAGTGGTTTAGCCTCTGTCGGCATTCCTATGGCGAAAGCTTTCGGCGCATATGTGATTACATCTGTTTTGAGTGAAGAAATCAAAAACAAAATCGGACATCTCAAAGCTGATGTTGTTGTAGATACATCGAAAGAAAATGTGGTTGAAGTGCTGCAGCGCGAAGCAGCGAACGGTCATCCGGTGGATGTGGCTATTGACTGCCTTGCCGGTGAAACTATCGGCCAGTGCTTCCCTTATGTCAACGATGGATGCCGTTGGGTGTTAATTTCCACCTTGGCAGGCGCAACAACGAGTATTCCATTACGTGCTGTGCTGACAAAAGGCATTGTTCTTAAAGGCAGTATGCTTCGTAAACGCAGCGTGGAAGAAAAATCGGAATTGTTAGGCAATTTGGTCCGCGAGATTTGGCCTTTGTTAGTTTCCGGGGAAATCAAACCCACGGTTTATAAGATACTTCCGATTTCTAAAGCTGAGGAAGCACATGCGATTTTACAAAACGGAGAAAATATTGGAAAGGTCGTTCTTAAAATACGATAATGCGAGATATAATTCCTTCAAAACAACTTGGATCCTGTTGTCATTACATGGTGTTTGCAGTTGCTACTCACCATTAGCTTTACTGACTTTTTCGCTTTTACCGATTTTTTAGGATGTAGAAACTGTGAATGTTTTTCTTTAGTTCGTTAATCTCAATGTTAGGATGACAGGAACGAAAACATCTGGCAGGATTATCGCCAATAAAAACAAGCAAGAGCAGTCATGAACCAATCACCGTTGTGAATTCTATTCATGTTGCCTGGAGAATAGACCTGGTACGATGAGTTTTAATTATTGTTTCGTGTCAGGTCTTTATCAAAAACACGCACCTGAATGTCTGTTTATCTCACCTTCATGCCGTCAGGAAACAACATGAAAACCTTTGTAAGTACTGACAAAAAACAAAACTCCCTGTAAATCAAGGAGTCTTATTTTGGTGGAGGTGAGGGGAATCGAACCCCTGTCCGAAGATTCAAACCCACAGTTTTCTCCGAGCGCAGACGATGTTTTTAATTTCCCTCGTCCGGCCGCCCGTCGTCAGGCTGCCGGGGTCGGTAGCTTCATTTTACCGGGTTCACCGCAAAGCTTAGGTGGCCCTGTTCCTCACATCAATGGCGCCGGGGGCTCAAGCCGTGAGCGCTTGAGGCCGACGTTCGCGGGCTTAGGCCGCGAAAGCTAAATTCTGATTGTTGTCAGTTATTTTAATTTCCCCGTTTTAACATGGCCAGGGTCCACGGCTCGCTTACCATGTGCCCGACGATCCCCGTCGAAACCAGTACACCCCCATATGGGGGACTGGAGGACACTTGCTGTCCCTCTTGATGAAGCGCTAAGCCGCTTCAAGGGCTTTTAGCCTGCCTCCAAACGGAGGGCGCATCCCCTGCGCAAACCCATTATACCACATGACGCCTCCAGCGCACAACGCTTCAACAGTCTTGCGGATAAAGGCGGGCTTTCGGCGGAATTTTACATTCCCTTGACAGTGCAGGTTCTTTAATTTACAATAAATTTATCCATTTAAAACATAGGAAAGGAAACACCTGTATGAAAAAACTGTTGGTTTACCTGCTGAGCCTGACCCTTCTGCTTGGGCTGTTCCTGCCCGCGTATGCCGAGAACGACGCCTACATGGACGAGCTGATCGCTGCGGCCAAGGCCGAGGGCGAGCTGGTCATCTACGGCTCCTGCGAGGAAGCGCACGTGGCGGCCGTTGCCAAGAACTTTGAGAGCATCTACGGCATCAAGGTCTACTACACCCGCCTGTCCACCGGCGAGGTTCAGGCCAAGATCACCGAGGAAAAGGGCAACCCCTCCGCGGACGTCTGGTTTGGCGGCACCACCGACCCCTATAACGAGACCGCGGCTGCCGGCTGGCTTGAGCCCTATGAGGCCAAGAACGCCGTCAACCTGATCGGCGACAGCTACCGCGACAAGGACGGCCAGTGGTACGGCATTTACAAGGGCATCCTGGGCTTCATGGCCAACACCGAGGAACTGGACCGCCTGGGCCTGCCTGTGCCCGAGGGCTGGGACGACCTGCTGAAGCCCGAGTACAAGGGCCTGATCTGGATGTCCAACCCCAACACCGCCGGCACGGCCAAGCTCATCATCAACACCATGGTACAGATGAAGGGCCACGACGAAGCGATGAAATACTTTGTTGAACTGGACAAGAACATCGCCCAGTACACCAAGTCCGGCTCCGGCCCCTCCAAGAAGGTTGGCATCGGCGAGTGCGTCATCGGCATCGGCTTCCTGCATGACGGCATCACCCAGATCCTCTCCGGCTATGACAACATCCAGCTGGTCATCCCCAAGGAAGGCACCAGCTACGAGATCGGCGCAACCGCCATCTTCAAGGGCAACAAACATCCCAACGCCGCCAAGCTGTGGATCGAGTACTGCCTGACCCCGGCCGCTGTTGATATCGCCAAGGAGCATGACGCCTATCAGTTCCTGGTGCTGAAAAACGCGACCCAGCCCCAGCAGGCGACCGATTTTGGCCTGGACCCCAACAACGTCATCGACTATGACTTTGAGGACGCCAAGAAAAACACCTCCAACTACGTCAAGGATTACTTTGACGCCCTGGGCGCCGCGGCGGACGACCGCTTCAAGACCGAATAAATTTCCTTCCGGGAACAGAAGCTGTTCCCGGATTTTTATTGCTTAAACAACGACAGGTGCCGGGGATGGGCGAACCCCATTCCCGGCATTTAATTGAAAAAAGGGAGGGCTCCTTATGAGTCAACGCGCGTCCCTGGAACGCCGGAAGTTTTTCGCCGATCCCCTGATGGTGACGGTGATCCTGCTTCTGGTTGTTTTTCTTGCCCTGTTCATCCTTTACCCCCTGGGCATGCTGATGGCGGACTCGGTCTATTCGCCCAGTTCCTACACCGTGTACACGGTCAGGGAAACGCCGGAAGAGGTTCAGGCTTTTTTTGAGATCCAGGGTGAACAGGTCCGCCAACTGAGCATCAGCCATCGCCCCGTGACCGAGGTGCCCTCGGTTGAGGGCCTGTCCGTCATTGAGGAACTGGGCGTCACCGCCAGCACCACCTACATGGCGGGCGTGCTGCATGAGGGGCTTTCTGACACCGCGGTCGCGGTGTATCAAAAAGACAAGGGCTTGTTGTCCCTCCAGTCTTTCCCGCACATCTTCGGTGACTACACCTTCAGGCGCGCCTTCACCAACACCCTCTGGCTGGGCCTGATCACGGGCCTGGGCTCCACCCTGCTTGGGCTGCTTTTTGCCTATGTGGACACCTATGTGAGGGTCAGAAACAGGGTTTTAAAAAAGCTGTTTGACATCGTCAGCATGCTGCCGGTGGTCTCCCCGCCCTTTGTGCTGAGCCTGTCCATGATCCTGCTGTTTGGCAAGTCCGGCCTGATCACCCGGAAGATCCTGGGCATTTATGACTCGGACGTCTATGGCCTCTCCGGCATCGCGATCGTGCAGATCATGACCTTTTTCCCGGTGTGCTACCTGATGCTCAAGGGGTTATTAAAGAACATCGACCCCTCCATGGAGGAGGCCTCCCGCGACATGGGCGCCAGCCGGTGGACGGTTTTCCGCACAGTCACCCTGCCCCTGATGCTGCCCGGCCTTGGCAACGCCTTCCTGGTCACCTTCATTGAGTCGGTGGCGGACTTCGCCAACCCCATGCTGATCGGCGGCAGCTATGACACCCTGGCCACCACCATCTACCTGAGGATCACGGGCGGCACCTATGACACCCAGGGCGCGGCCGCGATGGCGGTTGTGCTTTTAAGCCTCACGGTCTTCCTTTTCCTGGTGCAGAAGTATTATTTGGAGGCCAAGACGGCTGCCACGCTCACGGGCAAGGCCTCCCGCATGCGCATGCCCATCACGGAGAAAAGCGTCACCAGGCCGCTCACCATCCTGTGCTTTATGGTCAGCGTGTTTGTGATCCTGATGTATGTGGCCATCCCCTTTGGCTCCCTGTTTAAATTGTGGGGCCGGGATTACTCCCTGTCCTTCAGGTGGTACGAGGCCCTGATCAAGCAGGACGGCTTCAAGGCCTTCAAGGATTCCTTTGTTTTAAGCCTGATCGCCTCTCCCATCACGGCGCTGCTGTCCATGATCATCAGCTACCTGGTGGTCAAGAAACGCTTTGTCGGACGCGGGTTCATCGAGTTTGTGTCCATCCTCGCCATGGCGGTGCCGGGCACCGTGCTGGGCGTGGGCTACATCCGGGGATTTGCCAACGGCGTCTTCCGCACCGGCTTCCTGCAGGGCATCTACGGGACGGGCGCCATCCTGGTCATCGTGTTCGTGGTGCGCTCCCTGCCGGTGGGCACGCGCTCGGGCATTTCGGCGCTTCGGCAGATCCACCCCTCTATTGAGGAGAGCGCCTATGACCTGGGCGCGGGTTCGGGCAAGGTGTTCATGTCCGTCACCCTGCCGTTAATTAAGGATAGCTTTTTCAGCGGCCTGGTCACGACCTTTGTCCGCTCCATCACGGCCATCTCGGCCATCATTCTGCTGGTCACGCCCCGCTACCTCCTCATCACCACCCGCATCAACGAGTTCGCGGAGAAGGGCAGCTACGGCATCGCCTGCGCCTATGCGACGATCCTAATCATCATTGTTTACGCCAGCATCCTCTTGATGAACCTGTTCATCAAATATTTCGGCACATCCAGGCAAGTAAGGGAGGCAAACGCAAATGTCGGCTAAAAAAGGAATCAAACTGGAGCATATTTCCAAGATTTACGAGGACCCCAAGACCAAAAAGCCGTTTTACGCGGTCAAGGATGTTTCCATCGACATCGCGCCCGGCGCTTTTGTCACCCTGCTTGGCCCCTCCGGCTGCGGGAAAACGACCACCCTGCGCATGATCGCGGGCTTTGAAAGCCCGGATGAGGGGGAGATCTACCTGGGCGGCGAGGCCATCAACGCGCTCACGCCCAACAAAAGGGACACCGCCATGGTGTTCCAGAGCTATGCCCTTTTCCCGCATTACAACGTGTTTGACAACGTGGCTTACGGGCTGAAGCTGCGCAAACTGAGCAAGGATGAGATCCACAAGAAGGTTATGGACATTCTGGACCTTGTTGAAATGGGCGGCATGGAAAGCAGGATGACCAACCAGTTGTCAGGCGGCCAGCAGCAGCGCGTCGCGCTGGCGCGCGCCCTGGTGGTGGAGCCCGGCGTGTTGCTGTTTGACGAGCCGTTGTCCAACCTGGATGCCAAGCTGCGCGTCACCATGCGCACCGAGATCCGCCGCATCCAGCAGAAACTGGGCATCACCGCCGTCTACGTCACCCATGACCAGTCGGAGGCCATGAGCCTATCAGACGACATCATCATCATGAACAAAGGCGTCATCGCCCAGATGGGCACGCCGGAAAACATCTATTACCATCCGGACAGCGAATTTGTGGCCGACTTTATCGGCGAGGCCAACTTCCTGCCGGCCCAGGTCAAAAGCACGGACAACGGCGTCAGCGCCGTCAAAATCCACAGCCATGAGGTTCAGGTCAACAACCCCTCCGGCATCAAGCCGGGCACGGACTGCCAGCTGCTTTTGCGGCCTGAGGCTGGCGTCATCGGGCCAAAAGGCGATCTGCCCTGCAAGGTCACCCTGTCCGTCTTCATGGGCGCATACCAGTACTACCAGGTCATGGTGGGCGACACCCTGGTCAAGATCAACGACAACTGCCCCATCAACAAGCATGTGTTCAAGGCGGGGGACGAAGCCTTCCTCAGTTTCGGCGCGGATTGTGTCCATCTGCTGACTAAGGAGAACTTGAGCAGTGTATAATCCCAAAACAATCATGTACATGATTGAAAAAAGGAGGAATTATGCGAAAACTGCTCCCACTGTTAGCCCTGGTCCTGGCTCTCACCCTGGTATCCGGCGCGATGGCCGCCACCCTTCCTGAAGTCAACGACTTCCTGAACAACTCCGCCAAACTGGGCCCCAACTCCAAGGCCAACCCCGTTGCCGTCATCCCCTTCCATCACATTGACGGCCCCCAGGAAGAAGACCTCTTCTACGCCTTTGTCAACTTCAAGTATCAGGCGCGCGGCTACATCAAGTACCAGGTCAGCTACGTCTCCTGCACCTGCCGCTCCGCGGACGTGAACTACTGGAGCACCATGTACGTGGATCTGACCCTGCCGGAGAGCGGCCTTCTGGATGACGCTGAAATCCGCACCCTGAGTTATGAAAAAGATGGCACCGGCAAGTACCAGGCTGGTTTCTGGGGCGATTCCAACCCCGTCCCCACAGGCGGCCAGACCTATGAGATGATCCGCGACCAGTATCTGCCCTACTATGTGGGCAAAACCTACGGGGAGCTGAAGACCCTGTCCACCATCGCCGACATCAAGGCGGAGGATTACGCCGCGGGCGAAGGCCGCGCGGACCTCACCCTGGACACCTGGACCGGCGCTACCGTGTCCGTCAACAACGTTCTGCGCGTTCTGCAGGCCATTTTTGAGTACCATGGCACGGATGCGCATTTTGCCAACGACCCCTCCCTTGTAAAAACAGAGGCTCCCAAAGAGGAAGCCGCCAAGGAAACTGAAAAAGAAGCGCCCGCCGTCGTGGTAGCCGCCGGGGAACTGGCCCCCCTGCCCGCGCCGGTGGACGAGACCAAGACCTTCCTGAAAAACAAGGACGACAAAGAAGAGGTGCCCTGCACCCCCGGCGACTTTGGCCCCACCTGCTCAGCCATCACTGCCGAGAACCTGAAGAGCTACCTCAACCGCCCGGACGTGTACTACATCGACCTGCGCGACCACAACGACTACATGAAAAAGCACCTGCGCAACTTTGAAGTCATCCCCTTCTTTGGCCTGATCTTCAACGCCAACGCGCACACCGACGCCACCCTGCCCCAGCTGTACGGCGGCACCACCAAAGAGCCCGTCCCGGTCTATGAGGAGAGCGACAGCATCCTGGAAACCCTCTTCCCCAAGGACAAGACCCTCTTCATCATGTGCCAGGCCGGCGGCCGTGTGGGCATGCTGATGGACATCCTCGCTGCCCGCGGCTGGGACATGTCCAAGGTCTACAACATCGGCGGTATGGCGCAGTTTAGCGGGCCTGAGTACCGCGACCTGATCGTGGACACGCCGGAAATGATCCTGACCCCTGTTTACAGCATGGAAGGGCTCACCCGCATCGCGCCCTGACAACTGATTTTCTAACACAAAGCGAAAGCCGCCGAAAATCCGGCGGCTTTTGCGTTATATAATCCAGCCCTCTGCCTCAGCGCTGAATGTCCGCGTCCTCCTCAAATTGGGGGGTGAGGACGCCCTCCGGCACAAAGCCGCGCATCAATTGCCCGTTTGAGGTAAACTCAATGTAGTCCCAGTTCATGCTGCGGTGGTAATACCGGGTCAAAAAGGTGACCTGCGTTCCGGGTTCCACAGTGGCGATCGGGGTCAGGGCGCGCACGGGGTCCTCCGTCACCTGCCCTCTTGCCTGAACGGTGGCCGGGGTATAGGCGAAGTTCAGGGCGGGCAGGTCGATCTTGTCCTTAAATCCGGTTCCGGCGGTAAAGCCGACGCGGACGCCGCCGGTGTTGACCTCATACATCACCATCAGGTACCCGCCTTCCCAGCCGGCCGCGTAGCAGCGGCCGTTGGTGGACATCACGGCCTTGCCGTTTGCGCCGCGGCGGTAGAAATCCCCGGGCCCGTCATACACCTTCAGCATCTGCTTGGGCTTGAAATAGGTCTCCACAAACCCGGGCAAGGGGCTTGAGATCCGGTCGTCGCTCACCCTGGGCAGCGGCTTTCCTCCCGGGTTGGTGGTGCCCCAGGCGCGCATCTGGGCGCGCACGTTTTTGATCAGGGTGTAGTTGTCCCATTCCAGGTTGGACAGCACAGGCCCGTCCCCCGGGTAGTTGGGATCCACCTTGTACCAGGTCTGGCACTGGAAGTAGGCGTCGTACTTTCCCCCATATTTGAATGGCCGCCCGTAGCGCGCGAACAATTCGTTAAAGGCGTAGCCCAGCGCGTCGTACTGCCAGGCCCAGACCTCATCCTCCGTCAGCCGTCTGCGGTTGGAATCCGGGAAAATATAGAAATTGGACGCCAGGGCGGAAATGGGCAGCAGAAAAATGACCAGGAGCAGGGCCAGGCACCGTTTGACAGACCGCATATGTACTTCCTCCGTTCATATCAAGTCTTTGATTTAACTCTAACCATTCAAAAGCGGGCTGTCAATCTTCATTTTTCCGCCTGAACCAAGGGAACAATGTGTTATAATCTGAAAAACAGGATCAGCCGGGCGATCATCATCCGGCACAAGAGGTAAAAATGGCAAAGGTGGTTCTTGGTCTTGATTTTGGCACGCTTTCTGGCCGCGCGCTGGTGGCGGACACCGCAGGGCGGGAGTTGGCCTGCGCTGAAATGCCCTATCCGCATGGCGTAATGGATGAGGTTTTGCCGTGCGGCCGCAGACTGCCGCCTGATTTCGCGCTGCAGCACCCGGGGGATTATCTGCTGGTTCTGGAAACCATCGTCAAAGAGGCGGTTCAAAAATCCGGTGTCAGGAAGGAGGACGTCATCGGCATCGGCCTGGATTTCACCAGCAGCACGGTGCTGCCGGTCAACAGGGAGGGGATCCCCCTTTGCCTGACGCCCGGCTTTGAGGAGGAGCCACATGCCTATGTCAAGCTTTGGAAACACCACGCGGCGGCGCCCTATGCGGCCAAAATGGAGCGCGTCGCGAAGGAGCGGGGGGAAAATTGGCTCACGCGCTACGGCGGCAAAATCTCCTCCGAGTGGCTTTTCCCGAAGCTGTTTGAAACCTTGGATTTGGCGCCCCGGGTCTATCAGGAAATGGCTCATTTCATGGAGGCCGGGGATTGGCTGGTCTATCAGCTGACGGGGGCACTCTCGCAAAACGCCTGCATGGCGGGCTATAAGGCTTTTTATGATCCGGATGCCGGCTTTCCGGACAGGGCGTATTTTGCCGCCTGCGACAGCCGGCTTGAAAACGCGGTTAAGGAGAAACTGTCCTCCCCGGTGTTTACCCAGGGGCAGCGCGCGGGCGGGCTGACACGCGAGTACGCGGAAAAACTGGGCCTAATGCCCGGGATCGCCGTGGCCGCGGCCAATGTGGACGCACATGTTTGTCTGCCCTCGGTCAAGATCACGCAGCCCCATCAAATGCTGATGATCATGGGCACCTCCACCTGCCATCTGATGCTGGACAGCAGGGACAGCGCGGTTCCAGGCATCTGCGGCAGCGTGCGGGAGGGGATCCTGCCCGGCTTTTACGGGCTTGAAGCCGGGCAAAGCTGTGTTGGCGACCTGTTCCATTGGTTTGTCAACACCTGCGTGCCGGAAGGCTACACAACAGAAGCGAAAAAGCAGGGGCTTTCCATCCATGAATACTTGCAGACCCTTTCTCAGGATCAGTCCCCGGGGGAGCACGGCCTGATCGCGCTGGACTGGTGGAACGGCAACCGTTCCATCCTGGTGGACCCGGAGCTGACAGGGCTGCTGATCGGCCAGACGCTGCTGACCCGTCCTGAGGACATCTACCGCGCGCTGATCGAGGCCACCGCCTTTGGGAGCCTGAAGATCATTGAGAATTACAGGGAAAATGGGGTCCGGGTGGATGAAGTCCGTCTGGCCGGCGGCATCGCAGAAAAATCCCCCTTTGTGGTTCAGTTGTACGCCGATGTTCTGGGCCTCCCCCTTCGTTTGTCCGGCAGCGCGCAGGGCCCGGCGCTTGGCAGCGCGATGTTTGCGGCGGTCGCCGCAGGGGAGGCAGCGGGCGGCTTTCAGGACATCCACCAGGCGGCTGAAAACATGGGCAGCCTGAAAGACGAGGTCGTTTTGCCTGACCCGGAGCGCCACGCAGTTTATCAGAGGATGTACGCGCTGTATGAGGAGCTGCATGACCATTTTGGTCGGCAGAACGACCTGATGAAGCGCCTTCGCGGCATCAAAGCCGGAAAGTAAAATTGTATAGATTTGATCTTTGAAAGCGTTAGCGCGTCCGGTTTCCGTGTATACTGTATCATGCCTGGGGCGATCAAGGCTTTGGGCATACACGAAATGACCGACGAACAATGGAGGAACTGCACATGAAGAAATTTTTATCCGTCCTGCTGGCCTTCCTGCTGGTGATGCCCCTTGCGGCCTTCGCCCTGGATCTGGACCTGAGCAAACTGACGGATGAGGAGCTCAGCAAGCTGAGTGAAGCAATCGCGGCGGAGCAGCAAAACCGCGCCAAAGGCGGCAAGGACTACCTGTTTTTTAAGACCTATGGAGACATGAACGTCGGGATTACCGGGGTAGAGGTGCTGAAGGACGGGGACAAGAAGGTCCTGGTCGTCAAGTATGATTTTTCGCACAATTCCCCGGACCCTGTCAGCTCCCTCTTTTCCGCCGGATTTGTCGTTTATCAGGATGGCAAGGATCTGGATCCGAGCCTGTTTTATGAGCATCCGACCATGTACAATCTGACCACCGAAATCAAGCAAGGCGAGGTGATCGAGGTGTCCAAGGGCTTCCTGCTGATTTCCGATTCACCGGTGGAGATCCATGTGAGCAAGCTCCTGGATTTTTCCGGTACCGCGCCTGACGTCATCACGGTGGAACTGCCCAAATAACCTTAAGCATTCCGATCAAAAAACTATATCTTGGGAGGTATCGGAGGGTGAAACCCTCTGATGGTAATCTGCGGCAGCGACATGTGCGGTGCCGCAGGTTTGGGCTTTAGACCAAACGTTCCGCGAATTTCTGCCGACCGGGACCCCTTGTAAGCCTGCTTACAAGGGAGAGGAGCTTTCATGGAGCGTTAGCTTCCTGACTTCTTCGGGGTCAGGAAGCGGGAGCGCAATGCAAAGCGACGAGAACAGGCAGAAATTCCCGCTCCTCCCAACTCAAAGAAGTGTCCGCAGACACTTCTTTGACACGCAAAAACCCTGAACGAATCAGGGTTTTTTGCGTGGTTCAGATCCTGTCCTCTTCAAAGGCTTCCCAGGGGATGTTGAGTTTGGTCTCCCCCTTCAGCAGTTGCCCGATGTGGGTCAACAGGGGAAAGTCCTCCAATCTGGCTTTGCCGGACTCCGCCATCTGGAAAAGCGCGTCATGGGTGCGCCCCGCGATGACCACGCTTTCAAGCGTGACGCCGGAGAGCATTTTCAGCGCCTCGTCAATGCCGTAGCCCTGCCCCAGCAGCGCGCCCAGTTTCCGCGTGCGCCCGCCAAAGACGGTCACATACAGGTCGCCCGCGCCGAAGATCAGGTTGTCCTCCCCGCCGCCCAAAAGGGCCAGCAGCCTTTTCATCTCCTTCACGCTCTGGGCAAACAGGGCGGCCTGCGGGTTGTAGGCCAGGACACCGCCCGGTCCGTGCGCCTTTTCATGCAGGCCGACCGCCAGGCTCACGGCCAGGGCGTAGGCGTTTTTCAACGCCACCGCACACTCCAGGCCAAACACATCTTTTGTTAAACTAATGTGATAGAAATCCGTTTTCAGCGCGGCCTTCATCATGCTCAGCGCCTTCTCGTCCTCCCCGCAGAAGGCCACATAGGAGTGGTTTTTGTCCGCCAGCTCATAGCTGGTGCAGGGGCCGCCGATCGCGCAGACGCTGTGCCGAAGGCCGCTGTTCTTTTTGACATAATCCGGGAAGGCCACAAGGCCGCCCTGGCCATCATGCCAGAGCCCCTTGGTCACCATCAGCACGGGGATATTTTCATCAATCAGGGGCAGGGCTTCCTGAATGAACCAATCCACCCCGAAGCTGCTGACCCCGCAGATGACAAAATCACAGCCCTTGAGGGCGTCTTTCACGTCCTCAAACTGATGATAGGAAAGGCCATCGGGAAGCTGCCTGTCCATCTTCAGGTGGCGGCCTGTTTTTCTGGCGTGGTCGATGATCTCCCGGTCAAGCGGCGTTCCGACCAGGCGCACAGTGTGCCCATTTGCCCTGGCGGGAATGCTCATGGCGGAGCCCATCATGCCCGCGCCGATGATGACGATCGTTTTCAAAAGAGAACCCTCCTTTTTTATCTTATCCGGATTATAGCAAGACAGGGCGGCGATTGCCATGAAAAACCAACTGTAAAGCAAAAATCCGGAGGAACTATAGTATTAAACAAATCGTTTTAGCACCCGCGCGCCGGAGTACAGCATGTCCTGCTCCATGGCGTAGCGCAGGGCGTCCAAAAGGTGATCCTCCCCCTGGGGCCGGGGCAAACTTCCCCCCTGGCCGTCCGGCGTCCAGCGGTAGCTCTGCGCCTCCATCAAAAATTGTGGGCACTGGGGCGTGATGATCAGGCGCTGCTGGTTGAGCCACTGAAGGCCGTGCAGCACGCTGTCCGGCCCTTTTTTGGCGGGCAGCGCCATCACGCCGTGGCGGCGCAATTCCGCGATGGACTTGGGCTCGCCCGAATCGCAGATCACCGGCATCTGCCCCGCCATGTTCAGCACCTCTTTTGCCAGAACATCGTTGGTCAGCCCCACTTTTTTGAACTCGTCCAGCACATGGATCACCCCGCGCTTTTTGTCATACCGCGCCATCACAAGGGCCGCCGGATCCCTGGCAAAGCCGAAATCCAGCCCGAAGCGCAGCTCCTCCCTTGGTAAATCGGTCGGCCTCGTCCCGGTCTCCCAGTTGGTGAGCACGCTGCCGCCCACCACGCCCCATTCGCCCAGGGTATAGACCTGGTGGAAATAGCTGTCCTTCTCGTTTTCAAGCCCGGCCCTGTCGTCCGCCGTCAAAAAGCGATTGTCCCGGTAGGTGGTGCGCAGGATCAGCAGGTCTTCCGTCTGAAGCTTGCCTGTTTCCTCCGGGAAGGCCGAGAAATATTCCTTGTAGATCCAGTGCGCGCGGGACACCGGGTTAAAGGACAGGGTCAGCCGCTTTTTATGCCGGGACAGCCCCCTCAGGCGCTTCTCCAGTTGCTTCACGTCCTCCCTTTGGGTCTCCGTGGCCTCCTCCACCCAGATGTCGGTCAGCGCGCCTTTCTGGGGTGTGATGGACTTGATCTTTTCCACGTCGTCCAGGCCCAGAAACAGGATCTGCGCGCCGTTTACAAGGCAGGTCAGGTTCATGTCCGTCTTGCTGACGCGGAAGAAATCCCCCAGGGAAAAGCGGTTCACGCTTTTTTGCACCTCGGCAAAGCAGCTGTTGCGCAGGGTGCGCGCGATCTTCCGGACGATCAGGGTGTTGCGCCCGGTGAGCGCGTCAAGCACGCAGCGCGCGGCCAGAAAAACCGACTTGCCGGAGCCTGCGCCGCCATAAAAAATCTGGACGCGCTGGGGCGCTTCCAGATAGGGCAGGTAGCAGGCGTTGAAGGCGCTTTCCGGCACCGTGAGGACGGGATAAGCTGTCATGGTTCCTCCCTTAAAAGCCGGATCACAAAATCCCGGCCGCCCTGTAGTTTTGTATCGTCCTCCTGCGCTGAGAGCAGCTTGATCAGATCGCCCGCGGACAACTTCCTGTCCAGGATCATTTCCCTCAGGGCTTCTTTCGCCAGCTCCGCAAGGCTTCTGTCCGTGTTTTCAGTCATTTTTATAAATCCTCACGCTTCCAGTATTTTTTGAAGCGCCATCACGCCCCTCACATGCAGGCGGTAGATGTGCCTTGAGGAAAAGTGCAGCGCCTGCCCGATCTGCTCATAGGAGAGGAGGCTCAGGTAGCGAAGCGCCAGGATCCGGCGCAGCTGTTCCTCCTGAAGCAAGGAAAGCAAATGCTCGATCTGCTTTTGCCGGCGCAGCAATTGCCGCTGCAGGCTCTTTTGCTCCCGGGTCAGCCTTGAAAGCCTGGTTTTCAGGTGGCTTTCGCTGGCGGCCTCCCTTGCCAATTGCCTTTTGCAAAGCATGATCTCCCGGGCCTTTGTTTCCGCCTTTTCCCGCAACTCCCCGTAGTTTTCCAAGGTTTCCCGCGCGTTCAAGGGCCCCTCTGCCTCCTTTTCGCGATCATCGCCCGAAGCCTCTCCTGCTCTTCCTCCGTCATCCCGATCTCTCCGCGCAGCTTGCGGTTCAAGGCGCTCAGGGACAGGTAGAGGCCCTTGGCGGCCTCCTTGCGGCTCAGCCCGCTTAAGTTGATCTCCGCGCGCAGGGATTGCAATACGTCTGACATGGTTCCGCTCCTTTAATGAGAACAAGCGTTCTTGTTTGCTGCCAGTATAAAAACAGGGGCGGGGCTTGTCAACAGCAAGGGGGCAAGTGTGTTCCAACTCAAAAAATGGGCGCGAAAAACGGAGGTGAAAAAAGCTCGGCGGTTTGGGGAATTTTTTTCCAGTAAGTAAAAAGCAGCCCCAAACGGATATTTTTATTGATGAAAATAAAATATAAGTCTTGACATGCCTCAAGTGTTCATGTACAGTATATACAGTCTTTCGTGAGGAGGTGGATTGTGAATATACAGATCAAAAACTCGAGCAATGATCCGATCTATTTGCAAATAAAAAATCAAATCAGGGATGCCATCATCAACGGTGAGTTAGAAGCAGAGGAGCTTTTGCCTTCCATACGACTTTTAGCTAAAGAGCTCAGGGTCAGCGTCATCACGACAAAACGGGCGTATGACGAATTGGAAAACGACGGCTTTATTCATTCCGTGCAGGGCAAGGGCAGCTTCGTTGCTCCGCAGAACAGCGATTTGATGAAAGAAAAGCTTCTGAGAAAAATCGAAGCAAACATCACGGAGATGCTGCATTGCGCCCAACTCGCCGATTTTTCACTTGATGAGCTCATTGAAATGATAAAAATAATGGAGGAAGAACATGCAGAATGCGATTGAACTTCGAGGCTTGAAAAAGAGGCTGGGGAGCTTTGAATTGGGTCCGCTCAACTTATCCATTCCCAAAGGCTGTATTGTCGGCTATATTGGAGAAAATGGCGCTGGAAAAAGTACCACAATAAAATTGATGCTTGGCTTGATGAAGCCAGATCAAGGTGAAATTAAACTCCTCGGCAAGTCGATTCAAGACATGACACCGGAGATGAAAAAAGATATTGCCTATGTCTTTGATGACCTTTATTTGCCGGAAAGCATGGACTTGGAAAGCGTGCTGCACTTTCATCGGAATTTTTACGGCAGCGCTTGGCAGGATAAAACCTTCTCAGAGCTGAATGCCCGTTTTCAATTGCCGAACAACAAATCAATCAAGCATTTTTCACGGGGGATGAAAATGCAGCTGGGTTTGGCATTGGCGCTTTCCCATGGCGCAAAACTCTTGCTCCTGGATGAGGCGACAAGCGGGCTCGACCCCGTTATCCGTGATGACGTCCTGGATTTGCTTTTGGAATATATTCAGGATGAAAACCACACAGTTTTTGTTTCTTCTCACATTCTTTCAGACTTGGAAAAAGCAGCGGACTATATCGCTTTTATCCACAAAGGACAACTCCTGTTCATGGAAACAAAAGATGACTTGGTAAATCAGTACGGTATCACCACCTTGAGCAGGGAACAACTTGAAGAGATAGATGATAAGGCAATTGTTGGCAAAAGGACACATCAATTTGGTGTTGAAGTCCTGCTGAAGAAAGAACTGATCCCAAACGATTTTGAACTTGAGAAAGTCAGCGTAGAAGACATCATGGTTTATATGATCAAGGGGGAGCGATAAATGAAAGCATTGATTTATAAGGATCTCGTGTCACTGAAAAGAACGGTTCTTTTATCTCTCGTAATTTTGGCGGTGGTGTGCTTTAATGCGGTTCAACAAGGAGCTGTCTTATTGCTGCCCATGATATTTGTACTCATGCCGGTCATTTTGTTAGGTATCATCTTTGGTTCCGATACCCAATCTAAAGTTGATGTATATATTATTCCGGGTCCAATTAAACGGACTACGGTTGTTTTAAGCCGTTATGCTTTTATATGGTTTATGGCTCTTATAGGAACGCTCTTTACGATGCTTTTAAAAGCCTTAACGAGTGGAGGGATTTTAGCCGAAATCCCCTGGCATTTTATTATAGCCACAATGCCGCTGCTAACCACCCTCATTGCTGCGATCCAACTTCCTTTGATGTACAAGTTTGGTGCCGAAAAAGGCAGGCTTGTCTTTGTTGTTTTATATTTCATTATCTTTGCCCTTTTCAGCTATATTGGCAGCAACAAAGGATTTATATCGGAACTTGTTAACAAATTGGAAAACCTCAATCTGGGCGTGGTAAGCCTTCTTCTTGTTGGCGTTACTCTCCTGTTGAATGCTGTTTCTTTCACGCTTTCAGAAGCCATTTATTCTAAAAAAGAGTTTTAAATAGAGGTGAAAACAAGTACAAAAATATTGAGTTTTAACGCTAAAATTATTAATCAAGGAAAATTTACGAGGTAATCGTACTAAGCCTTCTTTGGCAGAAACAATATATTATCATTAGCTTCAACAGGCATAACCCGTCCGCCGCGAAAGGACGGGCTTTTTAAACTTCAGTCCTCCACGGTTTTGAAGCGGCTGTATGCATCGCGCAGAAAAACCAGATCAAGCACCGTCATACTTCACTGGGTTGACGTTGGTTTGGAACCGGCTCAAAGCCAATCTGCAAACTCCCGCAGTTCGCGCTTTAATCTCCGAATATTGACCGTTTCAATTTATCTTCCCGATGAAAAATCAAGCCATGCTTCCTCAATGGAAGAATAGTCCACATCGTTTTTCAGGCAGAATTCCTTGATGCTCTTCATCGCGGCCAGACCCGGCTTGGCCTTTCCGCTTTCCCATCTGTTGACAGTTGAAAAAGTCACGTTGACTTTCTTCGCAAAATCGGTCTGCGTCAGCAGGCACCGCTGCCTTGCCCGTCTGATCTCTTCAGAAAAACCCATCATCTTGCAACTCCTTCTCGTATAAACGCTGTTCATGTCGTGTAATGATTTCGCTCCAATAAGTGTCTGATTTGAGTTCATATCGCCTGCGCTTGGTTCCATCCCCTTGACCATCCCCCTTTCCCTTGGAATACAAAAAATCTTATGTGAAACAAAAACAAGGTGGCGCCATGAATACCTGGCTATCCACCCTGATAGCTGCTATCTCACATAAGACCATCATATCCCGCAGGACTTAGACGGCTCACTCCGCACAAAAGGTTTTCACCAAAAGCGCTTTGACCGCACATGGTTATTCTTTTATGCATAGAATGATAACAAGAAGCCAGGTTTTTGTCAAATTTTTGCTATTCAGCTGCGCTTTCCAAAATCACGCCAAAATCAGGCTCCCAGGAGCAAAAAACAAAGAAAAGACAAGAAAACAGCAGTTTCAGCGGCCTTTTAACGCTTCTTTGCAAACTTCAATATATACATAGATATGCGTATATATGTGATGGCCTGACGCGGCTTACCCCTGCGCCCTTCTGTACCAGTCAAACAGAAAGCCGTCGCAGTTGTTCCTGACGGTGACCGCCATTTGATTGATGCTCAGCCGCCTCATGAGCGCGGTTAAGATCACAAGGCCGGTCGGCAAGATGTGTTCCCTGCCGATCGTCATGCCCGGCAGCAGCGCCCGCTCAGGCGGGGTGAGGGGGGCCAGGCGGTTCAAGACCTCTTCCGCCTCATTGAGGGAAAATGCCTCATCCTTCGGGTGGTACTCGCTGATCAGTTCGCCCTTTAACAGCCCCATCAGCGCCACGCCAGTGCCGCCCACCATGAGCCACCTGTCCGGATGTTTGAAATCTGGCTTCAGGGCCCTGTCCAGTTCCGTTTCAACCGCCGCGTAAGCCGCCTGCAGGTCTGCTGTTTGATCGATCGGGCACAGCCGGTACAGCCTGGACGCGCCCAACTGCAGGCTGAGGGCGTCCTCTGGCCCCTCGCCCAGGGCGATCTCTGTTGATCCGCCGCCGATATCGATCACCCCCTGCGTGCCGCCATTCAGGTAGGGGAAAACAGCGCCCAGGTAGGAACAGCGCGCCTCCTCCTCCCCGGACAAGATGATAAGCTCAAGCCCGGTTTTTTCAAGCAGCTCCGCTTTCAACAATATTGCGTCGCGGCTGTCCCGCACAGCGCTGGTCGCGATCAGCTTGATTTCGCCCGCGCCTGTCAGGCGCGCACTTTCCTGTAACGCAAGGACCGCGGCATACAGCCGCTCCCTGGCCTCTTTTTCAAAGGATTTGTCCCCGTTTAGGGACAGGAAAAGCCGCGTTTCTTCCCGGCCCCGAACGGGGGAAGACAGCGCGGCGTCCGCACAGGCGGTCAGCATGCGGGTGGAGTTGGAACCGATGGCAATGACCGCCCTGCGGGTGGATGAGGTCATCAAATGCTCCTATTCAGCGTCATCGGGGGCGTCGCCCTCCGGCAGCAGACCCAGCACCTCCGGGTTGGTGACCACAAAGCGGATCTCGCCCGGAAAAAGGTAGCCATATTTGTTGCGCGCCTCAGACGCGATGAACTGATCCGTGGAGGCCAGGCGCACCTGCTCCGTCAGCCTTAAGATCTCCCGCTCCTGGTCAAACAGCAGGTCATTCGCCTGATCCAGCTGGTCATAGAGAAATTCAATGTCCTGGTCAATGCTGCCGGCCACCACCCAGCCCATGATCAAAATAACGGCGCAGCAAACAACCAGCACGAAGACGGACATGCGTTTTCTTGCCAGCCGGTTGACAAGCAGGCTCATCCTGCCTGGTCTTTTCTGTTTTTGGGGCTGGTAATCCATTCTGTTTCCTCAGCGGATGGTGAGTTCCACCAGCCTGGGCTGCTGGGACAGGTCCTCCCGGGTGACCCGCAGCAGCGGCTGGACGGAGAAGGCGGCCGGCTTCATCGCTTCCACAAAGTCACTCAGCGGGGCGATCTGCTCAAGCCCGCCCCGCTCGTTGCGGTAGTGCATGGGGATGATGATCCGGGGCTGCAGCGCCTCCGCCGTGGCCCGGGCTTCCTGCGCGTCCAGGGTGTAGATCCCGCCCACCGGCACAAAAAGGATGTCCGGCATGAATAATTTTTCCCGGAGCGCTGTGTCGGGCGTCACGCCCAGATCGCCCAGGTGCGTGACCTTGAGCCCCTCGGCTTCAACTGTGGTGCACAGGATCTCGCCGCGCTTTTTGCCCTGCTCCTCGTCATGAAAGGCGGTTACGCAGTTGACGCGGATGCCGGGAAGGGGCCTGTGGCTGCCCGCCGTGTCGATCACGATCGGCTTGCCGTCCACCTTGTCCACATAGTCGTGGTCATAATGATGGTGGGAAACGCAGACAATGTCCGCGCGCACGCGGCGGAAAGGGAAACCCACCTGCGGCGGGAAGGGGTCAAACAGGACGCGGCGGCCGTCCGCAAGCTCCACCATAAACTCAGCGTGTCCGTGATAAGAAATCAGCAAAGCGGATCCTCCTTCTTTTGGTCGGTCGTCTCAGATAAAAGCAGGGGGTAGTATAGGGGTACGGGCGTCTTTTGCCGCAGCGCCGCCGCCAGGGCCGCGCCGGCCTGGATGCGCAGCCGCTCCATTTGCCCCCTGTCCCAAAGCAGCAGCGCCGCCCTGGCGTCCGGCAGCATCGTTTCGGTAAAGGAAAGGGGATGGCGCTCAAAAATACGCGCCAGGCCGTCCCGGCCCTCAAGCCCGCCTGACCGGATTTTGTCAGACAGGCTTTGAAAAAAATCATGGTAGCCGGCATAAGGCCAATCGATCAGCGCAAGGCCGTCTTGATAAACAACCTCAAACCCGGCTTCCTGAAGGCTGTTTTTCTGCGTGTTTTGCTGTTCCGGTGAAAGCCGCGCGGGATAATCGCTTACAAACAGGGCGCGGCCCTTCCTATCCCTTCTGACAAAGCCGTTTTGGCCCAGAAGCGTTTTCAGCTTCCGGGCCATGCTGTCAAGTTTCCTCATCCTTCTTCAGGTTTTTGTTGGTCTCAAAGGCAATGTCCAGTTTGTGCACGCTGGTGTAGCGCCCCTGGATATCCAGCTGGTATTTGAGGGACACGGAGCCGTCCCCATCCTTGTTGACGGTGTAATCCACCTGGGTGGGGTAAATGCCCATGCTTAAATCGCCAAAGGGCGTCCTGTAGCTGCCCTCAAAGCGGTGGTCCTTGTGGAACACCATGTCCGAAGCAAAAGCGCCTTTGCGGGTCACGGTCACCCGGCCTTCGCCCATGGTCATCACAACATCATGCTTATCCTGGCTGTCGCCGCGCCGCTCGGTATAGCGCAGTTTCCACAGTTTGCTGTTGCCGGACAGCGTGCCAAAGGTGGTCAGGTGCATGGCTTCGTCTTCCTCATTGCGGTTGTATGCCATCCCTGTCACAGTCAGCCTGACGGGCCTTGTTCTCATACACGCTCCTCCTTCAGGGATCAGGATAAATCCCCATTTAAATTATACCATACTCTGCGGCGGGCGCAAGACGGCGGGGAGGCTTTGGAACAATGGAGTTCGTGTTAGCAAAAATACCGCCCCCGGCTGCCTTCAACGCAACTCAGGGGCGGGATGGTTCATCTGTTGTTTGGTTTGTCTTTTGCTTTGAACTTATTTCGCGGCCGCTGCGGCGCCCTTTTTCTCGCCCAGCTTTTTGATGCCCTGGGCAGCAACGATCACGCCAAGCGCGGTGAGCAGCACGGCGAAGACCATCTGCAGGCCGTCAAGCGCCGGGTTGAAGGTGCCGTTGCCAAGCTTCACGGCAAAGTCGTAGATTTTCAGCCCCAGCGCGCTGAAGGTGATCAGCATCATGATCGCCATGGGGATGACCAGCATAATGCCCTGGCGGTTGGTCTTCTTCAGGAAGACGGCGCAGGCCATCAGGGACAGGGCGCTGAGCAGCTGGTTGGCGCTGCCAAACAGCGGCCAGATGGTGCTGTAGCCGACCTTGGCCAAAACATAGCCGATGCCCAGGGTGATGACGGTGGCGAAGTATTTGTTGGTGAGCACCTTCCGCACCGGGCCCATGTCCTCATCCTTGATGGACGCATCCAGGAAGAGCTCCTGGAAGCTGAGGCGGCCGATGCGGGCCACGCTGTCCAGGCTGGTGAGCGCGAAGGCGGACACGGACAGGTTGATCAGGGTGAAGACCAGGTCATGGGGCATGCCGATCGTCTCCAGGAAGCCCGCGACGCCGCCGGCGAAGATCTGGGGCGGGGTCGTGTAACCCAGTTCCGCGGCCTGACCGGCCATGAAGCTGGCGCCGGCGATCAGGGCAATCACGGCCAGCAGGCCTTCCATCAGCATGCCACCGAAGCTGACAGGCAGCATGTCTTTTTCGTTTTTGATTTGTTTGGAAGAAGTGCCGGAGCTGACCAGGCTGTGGAAGCCGGAGACAGCGCCGCAGGCCACCGTGACAAAGAGGATGGGGAACATGCTGCCCATTTTCTCATTGTAAAAGCCGGTGAAGGCCGGGGCCTGGATGGTGGGGTTGACCACGATGATGCCGACAGCAGCTGCGACGATCATGAACACCAGCAGGTAGCTGTTCAAATAGTCGCGGGGCTGCAGCAGCGCCCAGACGGGCACGATGCTGGCGATGAAGATGTAGATGAAAATCAGGATGTGCCAGGTGCTGCCCTTGATGTACATGGGGGCCTGAAGGCCAATGTACACGGCGATGACGAGCAGGGCGATGGCGATCGCGGTGTTCACCCATTTGTTGAATTTGCTGTACCTGAGCAGGAAGCCCAGGCCAACCGCCATGGCGATGAAGATCATGCTGGTGGTGGCCACGCTGCCGTTGTAGGCGATGGTCTCGCCAGCCGCATTAAAGCCGTTGAAGGTGCCGGCGACCACGTCCGCGAAGGCGGCGACCACCAGGATGCAGAACAGCCAGCAGAACAGCAGGAACAATTTCTTGCCGGTTTTGCCGATGTATTCTTCAATGATGTAGCCGATGGTGCGGCCCTTGTTTTTAACAGAGGCGTACATGGCGCTGAAGTCCTGCACCGCGCCAAAGAAGATGCTGCCGAAAACCACCCACAAAAGGACCGGCACCCAGCCGAACACCGCCGCCTGGATGGGGCCGTTGATGGGGCCCGCGCCCGCGATGGAAGCGAACTGGTGGCCAAAGACCACATGGGTGTCCGCCGGCTCATAGTCCACGCCGTCCCGCAGCTCATAGGCCGGGGTCTTCGCGTTGGGGTCAATGCCCCATTTCTTGCACAGGTAGCGCCCGTACACCAGGTAGGCCGCGCCAAAGGCGATGATGGCCAGCACGATCAGGGTTAAACCGCTCATAGTGTTTCCTCCTCATGATGTTATGGCTCAGAAAACCGCCACGGGAACAGAGCCGATTTGTGGATATTAACACGCTTCCAGGGCGCATCCAATGTATAAATATACCTGGAAAATTCCGAAAAGAGCGGTTTTCGCTCGCGCACATAATAAAAACAGCAAAAAAGCGTCCCCGGGCGGTTATTCGCTCCGGGGGCACTGGGCTGTTTGGTTTTTATTCGCTTTTATCAGGGCTTTTTGTTCTTCCTGCGCTTGCTGATCAACAGGGCCGCGCCGCCTGCCAGCAGGCCAAGACCCGCGATCACGCCAATGATGAGGAAGGTGTCGTCCCCGGTGGGGGGCGCCTTTTTGATGTTGGTGAAGACCATGTCGCCGGAGAAGGGCACGCCGTCTTTTTCAATCGCCACCGCGGCGGACAGCTGCCCCTTTGTCGCCCTGGTGGTCACCTTGACGGTGTAGACCGTCTTGTCATAGATGATGCGGCTGTTTTTGCCTTCCACCTCATGGATGGTGTAGATGAAGTTGGTGACCTCGCGGGAGAAACTCCGCGCCGGGAAGGAGACGAGCCCGTCCTTGCCGTTGGTGGCGCGGGCCAGCACCTTGCCCCTTCTGTCCTTGAGGACAAAGGCGAACTCCCCTGCTTTCAGGGCGCCGTTTTTCAAAACCTTTCTTGCTTCAATCGGCACTTGAATGGCGGGATAGGTCGGCACTTTCTGGGTGTTTTTGAAGACGGGGACGCCTTCATCATAGGCTTCGCCGTTCCTGGTCCAGGTTTCCTCCGACGCTTCCAGCTGATTGTCGCTGTTGATGATAAGCGTCAGTGTCAGATCATATTTTGCGCCGTCATAGACCATGCCGGGCTTGGTTCCGGTTCGCTCAATCAGGCTGAAGGTATAGGTCCCGGGCTCCGTGAAGGTGAACGGCGGGAACTGGACGGTTCCGTCCGCGCTGTTGACGGCCTCATGCTCCGTGCCCTCGTGATCAGTCAGGCAGAAGGTGAAGTGGCCGTCCGTCAGTTTCGCGCCCTTTA
>JASGUQ010000002.1 GCA_030057655.1 Bacillota bacterium | reverse complement strand
AGAAAAAGGGATTGGTTAAATCCTGACCTGCTGCGGAACGGATTTGGTTTTTTCGTCGTCATTGGATTTGGACAGCATTGTAATACTTGAAAGGTCTCTGGCGTCCTTTTGACAAGAGAGACCTTTCTTATACTGAACGGAAGAGTAAATTGCAAAGAAGCGATAAGCAAGGCTCAAAGCGAGAACATCGCTGACGGGAAAGATGGGTAAAATTAAATGATTGGAGCGCTCCTTGGTTAAGTCCGCAGAATATGGAAACTCATGAAAGCGTCTTGATGTTGCGTCCTTTGTGAAAACCTTGTATACTAATCTTGCTTGAAACAGCAGCCTTAAGGGAGGTTTATGATGGAATTCAAAATCAAAAATGAGATTGGCACCATCTATATTTCTGAGGAAGTCATGCTCAAGGTGGTGGGTTACGCGACGCTTGAATGCTACGGCATTGTCGCCATGTCCAGCAAACGGGCCAAGGACGGCCTGGTGGAATGGCTGGGACGCGAAAACCTGAGCCGCGGCGTCGCTTTAAGAGCGGTTGACGATATGATCGATGTGGACCTTTACATTGTGGTGGAGTATGGCATTTCTGTAACAGCCGTATGCAAATCCATCAAAGAAGTGGTCAAGTACAAATTGGAAAGCATGACCGGCGTCAAGGTGCGCAATGTAAATATCACTGTAGAAGGAATCCGCGTTTAAAACCGCGGTTTCGGAGGATTAAAATGGTGAATCAAAGCTCGCTTGACGCAGTTAGTTTGCGTGAAATGATAAACGCCGGGGCGGCGTTGCTTGAGAAAAACAGGGAAGCGGTGAACGCTCTGAACGTTTTTCCGGTACCGGATGGTGATACGGGCACCAACATGTCCATGACCATGATGTCTGCTGTTCGTGAGATCAACAGCAAGGAACTGACATCAGTCGGAAATCTGGTCGAGGACTTGTCAAAAGGCGCGCTTCGCGGAGCGCGGGGCAACTCAGGCGTCATCCTGTCGCAGCTGTACCGCGGGTTTTCAAAAGCGCTGGCCGATAAGGAAAGCGTAACCCCGAAAGAGTTTGCCCATGCGCTGAAAGCAGGGGCAGAAACCGCGTATAAAGCGGTCATGAAGCCCAGGGAAGGTACGATTTTGACCGTTGCCCGTGTGATCGCAGATGACGCTGTCAGACAAGCTGAAATGGCCCCTGATGACTTCAAGGCGCTCATGCAGGTGATCATTACAAGCGGGGAAGCCATCCTGAAAAAAACGCAGGAAATGTTGCCCGCCCTGACCCAGGCCGGCGTTGTGGACGCGGGCGGACGCGGCCTTTTGCTGATTTACACGGGGTATCAGGCCATTGTTAATGGGGAACGACTGGAAGATCTGACCGTGGACATGAGCGGTGACAGCAAAGCTGATGACGGGTTTGTGGATGACCATGATGCCCTTGAGGAGATCAATTTTGCCTACTGCACCGAGTTCTTTATTCAGGAGATCAAACCGGGGGTCGGGGATGCCGACATCGCGTCGCTGCGGAGGAAGTTCAGCCGCATTGGCGACTGCGTTTTGGTTGTCGGGGATCCCAGCCTCATCAAGGTGCATCTGCACACCAACGATCCCGGCAAGGCGCTTCAGCATGCCCTGCTTCTTGGTGAATTAAACGAGCTTAAGATCGACAACATGCTTCAGCAGCGGCGTGATTTGGATGCCAAAAAAGCAAAGGAACTGAAAGAATACGGCATTGTTTCGGTTTCTCAAGGCGATGGCTTTGACGAGATTTTTAAGGACCTGGGGGTTGATTCCCTGGTGCAGGGCGGGCAGACCATGAACCCCAGCATTGACGACCTTAAAAAGGCGATTGACAGCGTCAACGCGAAGAACATCTTTGTTTTGCCCAACAACGGCAACATTACCCTGGCCGCGCAGGAAGCTGCCAAGCTGTCTGACAAGAATGTCACCGTTTTGCCCACCAAGAATGTCGCGATGGGGATTGCGGCGGTCGTTGCCTTCCAGTCAGATGAAAGTCCTGAGGAGAACTTCAAGCGCATGAATGAAGCGGCGCAGAAGGTTAGGACCGGAATGATCACCTACGCTGTCAGGGACTCGGATCTGGAAGGAATGCACATCAAGGAAGGCAGCATCATCGGCCTGAATAACGGCCAGGTGACTGTCAACTGCGATGCCACCGAGGAAGCCGCCATTCTGCTGATGGAACAGATCGTGACGGAGGATGACGGGCTGATCACTGTGTATTACGGCGATCAGACGGAAAAATCTGATGCACAGAAGGTTCGGGACAAGCTTGAGGAACTGTACCCCGACTGCGATGTGGAGATGCACAGAGGGGGGCAGCAGCTTTATTTCTATATCCTTTCCGTTGAGTAAAAACAAACGGATAAAGATCAAAAGCCGTCAGAAATGGCGGCTTTTTTAAAAGGCAGACATGAGTGATTTAACAAAACTGAGAGGTTTAGGGCCAAAGCGCATGCAGGCTTTGGCCAATGCCGGTATCACGGATATATCGGGTTTGTTAAATTACCTGCCAAGAAAATACATCAACACGCTGTCGCCTTTGCCGATTTCTCAAGTTAAGCCGGGTGAAACCTGTTTGGAGGGGCATTTGCTGGCGACGCCGACCCTTCAATATTACGGCGGACGGAGCATGGTCCGGGCAAAAATCACAGACAGCAGCGGGGTGATGCCGGTCATTTGGTTTAACCAGCCATGGATGGCGAAAAACCTGAAAAAAGATCAGAAAGTGCTTTTGTATGGGGCGGCCAAGCGTTTCAAAAATGGACTGATTCTGCAAAACCCAAAGGTGCTGCATGACAAAGGCGTCATCCCGCAGTATAAACCGCTGCCCGGTTTGCCTTCCAAGGTGTTTTCAAACCTGATTGACCAGGTTATATCATCCCTTGATAAGATCCAGGATCCGCTTCCGGAGGCGCTGCTTCAAGAATATCATCTGTGCGGGCTTCATGAAGCCATGCTTTACGCGCACAGGCCCAAAAACATGGATCAAGTTCAAATCGCAGAGCGCCGTTTGGCTTTTGAGAACCTGCTTTTCTTCCAATTGGCTGTAAGCTCTCAACAGGCAGATAATGCCGCGGGACCTGATATGCGGAAGGCCGGGTTTAAAAGCGATGATTTTTGGGAAATGATCCCATTTAAGCCCACAGGCGCTCAAAGGGAGACCTTGAGGGTGATCTATGAGGACATGAAAAACCCTGTTCCGATGCGCAGGCTTGTTCAGGGGGATGTGGGCAGCGGCAAGACCGCCGTGGCGTTTGGAGCGGCCGTGCTGGCCATTAAAGCCGGTTATCAGTGCGCTTTGATGGCGCCAACGGAGCTGCTGGCCAGGCAGCATCACAACAACGCGCTCAAATTGCTTGCGCCTTTCAATGTTTCCTGCGGGCTTCTCCTTGGCGGCATGAAGGCCCAGGAGCGCAGGGAAACGCTTGAACAGATCGCGGACGGCACTTGTCAATTGATCATCGGCACCCATGCCGTTATATCAAAGTCAGTGAACTACCAAAACCTTGGCCTTGCCATCACGGATGAGCAGCACCGTTTCGGCGTGAGGCAAAGGCAGAGTCTGGCTGAGCGCGCGGACGAGATAATCCCGCACATCCTGGCCCTCTCCGCGACCCCGATCCCCAGATCTTTGGCATTGGTGCTGTATGGCGATTTGAAAATTTCCGTCATGGACGAATTGCCGCCCGGGCGAACCCCTGTGAAGACCCGGATCGTCCCGGAAAGCAAGCGCAGGGATCTTTATCAGTATATCCGCGACAAGGCCCTTTCGGGCGAGCAAAGTTACCTGGTTTGCCCTTTGGTTACAGACAGCGAAGACGCTGACAGCGAGAAAAAATCAGCGGTTTCCTTATTCAATAGTTTAATGGCTTCCAGCCTGAAAGAAGTCGGGCTGGCTTTGACCTACGGAAGCCAGAAGGAAGAAGAAAAAAACAGAGCGATGGAGGAGTTCTACACCGGCAAAGCCTCTGTATTGATCTCAACCACCGTCATTGAGGTGGGCGTTGACGTGCCAAACGCCACCACCATGGTCATTGAAGACGCGGAAAACTTCGGCTTGTCGCAGCTGCACCAGTTGCGCGGCCGGGTAGGTCGCGGGGACAAGGAGAGCTGGTGTTTTTTACTTGGGGAGGAGAATGAGCGTTTAAGGACGCTGACGGGCACAAACGATGGGTTTGAGATCGCGAAAAAGGATCTTGAGCAAAGGGGGCCTGGCGAGCTTTTGGGGACCAGGCAGCATGGCAGGATGCTGAACGTCTATGGCATCAACGATATCCGGCTGGTGGATGAGACCTCTTCCTGCCTTGAGCAAATCAAAAATGATCCTAAAAAGAAGGAGATCTATGAGGATCTTAAAAAAACCGCGCTTGAGCGCTTTGAAAAAGCGATCAGAATCACCGGGCTGCAATAGCATGATTGACAGAAAAAGGCAGCGGTGTTATCCTCCAATCTATCCCGATTAAAAAGGTCGGGATTGACGGAGGAAGGATGAAACTGACTTCAAAAACCCGCTACGCCATGCGGGCCATGGTTTTTTTGGCGGAGTGCGGGGAAAGCGCCCCGCAGCCCTTGAGCAGGATCGCGCAATGCGGGATGCCGGTCAATTATCTGGAGCAGCTGCTGGGCACGCTCAGGAAACACGGGCTTGTAAGGACTGTCAGGGGGAATCAGGGCGGTTATCTGCTGGCCAGGTCCGCTGGAGACATCACTTTGCTTGATATCATCACCGCAGTTGAAGGGCCGATCAAAAAAAGCCTTTGTTATACAAACACAGGCGTTTGCTCAAAACAGGAGAACTGCGGTGTCAACAAGGCGTGGGAGAAGGTCACCAGCGGCATTGAGCAAGTCATTAACCGCGTAAGCCTCAGCGACATGGTGACCGGCTCATAGCGGGGGAGGATTAATTGAACAAGATCTATCTGGATAATGCCGCGACGACCTTTGTCCGAAGGGAAGTCGCTGATAAAATGCTTTCATATTTTACGGATTGTTACGGCAACGCGTCCAGTGTTTATTCTACCGGCAGGGACGCCAAAAAAGCGATTGAAGATGCAAGGCGGCAGGTGGCCAAAGCGTTAAATTGTCAGGCAGCTGAAGTGTTTTTCACCTCCGGTGGAACTGAGAGCGACAATTGGGCGATCAAAGGTGCCGCGCTTGCAAACGCAGACAAAGGAAAACACATCATTTCAAGCACCATTGAGCACCATGCTGTCCTTCACACCCTTGAGTTCCTTCAAAAGCAGGGTTATGAGGTTACCTATGTCAAGGTGGACGAATTTGGGATGGTGGATCCGGAGGATGTGCGTTCCGCCATTCGTGAGGACACTGTTCTGATCACCATCATGGCCGCCAACAACGAGATCGGCACCATCCAGCCCATCAGCGAGATCGGCAGGATCGCCCGGGAGCGCAAAGTGCTTTTTCATACGGACGCCGTTCAGGCGATCGGCGCGATCCCCGTTGATGTGGAGGAAATGGGCGTTGACTTGCTGTCCTTGTCCGCGCACAAGTTTTATGGACCCAAAGGCGTGGGCGCCTTGTATGTCAGAAAGGGCGTGCGCCTGGAGCCTTTGATGCATGGAGGCGCGCAGGAGCGCGGCAGGCGCGCTGGAACCGAAAATGTGCCGGGCATCATTGGCCTTGGCGCGGCGATTGAGATCGCGGCTTTGAAACAAAAAGAGAACGCCGCCAGGATCGCGGCACTCCGCGATGATCTTCAACAGTCAATTTTGGAAAACATACCGGAAGTCAGATTAAACGGGCATCCAGTTAACCGTTTGCCCAACAACCTGAACATATCCGTTAAATACATCGAGGGCGAGGCGCTGCTGCTGATGCTTGATTTGGCGGGCATCGCGGGCTCCTCGGGCTCGGCCTGCACCTCCGGTTCTCTGGACCCTTCCCATGTGCTGTTGGCCATCGGTCTGCCGCATGAGATCGCGCACGGAAGCCTGAGGCTGACGCTGTCGGAGGACACGACCAGGGAAGAGATTGACGAGGTCAAGCGGGTTTTGCCGCAGATCGTTCAAAGGCTCAGGGAGATGTCCCCCCTATATGAGAAGGAGAATCATCATGTACACTGACAAGGTAATGGATCATTTCAGCAACCCGCGCAACATCGGCTCCCTTGAAAACCCAAGCGGCGTGGGCGAGGTCGGAAACGCCAGGTGCGGCGACATCATGAAAATCTACATCAAGGTAGAAAACAACATCATCACCGATGCGCGTTTTAAGACCTTTGGCTGCGGCGCCGCGATCGCCACCAGTTCCATGGCGACTGAGATGGTAAAGGGCAAAACGCTTGAAGAAGCGCTGAATCTGACCAACAAGGTCGTGACTGAGGCGCTTGGCGGTCTGCCGAATGAAAAATTGCACTGCTCCGTATTGGCGGAGGAGGCCATTCACGCGGCGATCGCCGATTACCGTGAAAAACAAAAATCCAGCTAAGGAGAAAACATGCCTGAACTAAGCGGCAATTTGTCCGGCATCAGGGAGAGCGTCAAAGAAAGGCTGCTTTCCCTGTATGAGGTTGAAGTTTCCTCAAATGAGTTTCTGCCAAAACAACTGGCGGATAATCTGGCGCAGCTGACCGCGCTTGTCCGCCGTGAGATCGCGGTCTATCTTTCAAGGGATGGCAAGATTCTGGACGTATCCGTCGGACAGTCTGACAGGGTTACTTTACAGGATCTTGGCAGGCGGCGCAGCGAGCAGCGTTTAAGCCGCGTCCGGCTGATCCACACCCACCCAAACGGGGACGCGATGCTGTCCGATGTTGACATGACAGCGCTTCAAAGTTTGCGCCTCGACGCCATTTGCGCGTTGGGCGTTGATGAAAACGGCACGCTGACAGGCGCCACGCTTGCGCTTTTGGCGCCTGATGAACAAGGGGAACTCAGGGCCGGGCCTGTCACAGCGATCCCGGTATCTCAATTAAGCCATCCGACCATCATGGCGCTAATCTCCCAAAATGACCTCCTTGCGGTGGCCAAAAACACCAAGACCGAGGATGAGATCGAAAAAGCGTATTTGATCAGCGTGGACAGCCAATACTCCCTGGATGAGCTGGCGGCGCTTACGGATTCAGCCGGCGCGGTTGTTGTCGGCAGCGCGCTTCAGAACAAAGCGAAACCGGATCCCCAGACTTATATCGGTTCCGGGAAAGCTGCTGAAGTGGCTTTGGACGCCCAGGCAAGGGAAGCGACGCTGGTGATTGTGGATGACGAGCTTTCCGGTATGCAGGCAAACCGTCTGGAAGAGATTTTAGGCCTTCCCGTGATTGACAGGACGACGCTGATTTTGGATATCTTTGCCCAGCGCGCAACAACAGCCGAAGGCAAGCTCCAGGTCAGTCTGGCGCAGCTGAATTACAGGGCCAGCCACCTGATCGGCGCGCGCGCTTCGCTGTCCCGCTTGGCTGGCGGGATCGGCACCAGGGGCCCTGGTGAAAGCAAGCTTGAAATGGATCGCCGGTTCATCCGCGCCAGGATCCAGGTCCTGAAAAATGATCTAAGGGAACTGGAGCGTCAGCGCGAGGTGCGCCGAAAGAGCAGGGTCACAAGCGAAATTCTTTCTGTCGCTTTGGTCGGATACACCAATACCGGCAAATCCACGCTGTTAAACGCGATCTCGGGCGCGGACGTGCTGGTAAAAGACCAGCTGTTTGCCACCCTTGACACCGTGTCCCGGCGCATTGAGTTAAAGGACGGCGATGTTTTTCTGTTAACGGACTCCGTTGGTTTTATCAGCAAATTGCCGACAGACCTGGTGGAAGCCTTCCGCTCCACGCTGGATGAGGCGATGGGCGCTGATGTGCTGGTGATCGTTTCTGACGCTTCAAACCCTCAGGCGGAGGTTCAAAGAAAAGCGGTTGAGGAAGTGCTCCAAAGCCTGGGCGCTTGCGAACAGCCCCGCATTGAGGTATATAATAAATGGGATATCGTGGCAGCGGAAAACAGGGTCTTGCCCAAGGGAGCGCTCCCCGTTTCCGCAAAAACCGGCGAGGGCATTGAAGAACTGCTTGAAGCCATCACGGCTGTCTTAAGGGCAAACGAGAAGGTGGCCGAGGCGCTGGTTCCATTTTCGACTTATCAGGCCTTGAATGAGATCAGACGGCTGGGCAAGATCCTCAAGGAAGAGCATGAGGCACAAGGCAGCAGGGTCACCTTCCGTGTGACCAAGCCCAATCTTGAACGCCTGAAGTCTCAGTATTCCGATATCTTTTAAAGGGGTTTTCATTGTTGCAGCAGCTGGCAAGCCTTCTCCTCATCGCGCTCCAGGTCTTCCAGGGAAGCGTCTTTGGACTTGTTGACCAGACCAACCTGGGAGGCAACCTGTATCTTGTCAACCGCACCTATCGGCTCAGCGAGAATTATATTCCGCCTGACCTGGTTACGCTTCAGGTGCGAAGGGCGAGCGGAAACATTAAAATGCGGTCCGAAGCCGCGGGCATGCTTGAAAAACTGTTTGAAGAAGCGGCCAAGAACGGACACCAGTTGGTCGCTGTTTCCGGTTTTCGCAGCTATGAGACCCAAAGGCTGATCTACCGAAGAAAGATCAGGACTACCGGGAGCGAGGACAAGGCAAGGCTCTGGGTCGCGCCACCGGGCGCCAGCGAACACCAGTTGGGGCTTGCGATTGATCTGGGCAGAAAGTCTTCCAACAATTTAAACGCTTCCTTTGGAAAGTCGAAGGAAGGCCAGTGGGTCAGGGAGAACGCGCACCGTTTTGGCTTTATCCTCCGTTACCAAAGCAGGTGGACGGATATCACCGGCTATGCCGATGAGCCCTGGCACTTTAGGTATGTCGGAGTTGAGCACGCGGCTGTCATTTTTGAACGGGACATTCCCCTGGAAACTTATATCAGGGAACTGTCCGAAATCATGTTTGGAGAACTGTATTCTAATGCTGATTAAAAGATGTCTTTCAGGTTTGCTGTTGATTTTGTTGCTGACCGCTCCAATTTTTGCTTTGGCGCAGCAGCCGGAATGGACTTATCCGATACCGGCCAACCTGCTTGAAAACAAGAGCGGCCACTTGACGCTGGTGAACCGTGAAAACCTGCTGGACCGTGATTTTGTGCCAAACAACCTGGTGCCTTTGCGGCTTCGATCTGTCAGCGGTCCCCATGAACTTAGAAAAGAAGCGGCGCTTGCGCTGGAGGCGATGTTCAAAAGCGCCGAACAAAGCGGATTTGAACTGTATGTCAAATCATCCTACCGAAGCTATACCACCCAGAACACCATGTACCACAACCGGCTTGAGAAATATGGAAAGGATGACGGCGTTGTCGCTTATCCCGGGTCATCTGATCATCAGACCGGCCTGGGGGTCGATGTCTTAAACCGGGACTGGGCGAACCGCGAGGGGATGACGCCTGCCTTTGGAAGGACGGCTGAGGCCCAGTGGATGGAGCAGCACTGCGCTGAATTTGGCTTTATCATCCGCTATATGGAGGAAAAGCAGGACATCACAAGGATCATTTATGAGCCCTGGCACTTGAGGTACATGGGGCCTGAAGTTGCCGCCTACATGATGGAAAACCGCCTGTCGCTTGAGGAGTTCACGGCGGAGTATGAGGATGCCATCGCCCAGTATGAGACAAAGGGCGGCAATTTCCAAACGCTGCTCAAGCAGTTGAACGCGCCGCCCCCTGTTGTACACCTGCAGGAAACGGATGATGAGGGGGACAGCGAGGTTTCTTTTGGCGGTGCCAATTGAAAACGGGTATGCATAAACTGATTTCGCTGGTACTGATATTTCTCTTGCTTGCTTCTGGCGCTTTTTCGGCTGAAATACCGGAAAACAGCGCCGCTCCCCAGGCAAGCCCGGAGCCTGTTGTCAAACCGGATATCTTAAACCTTGGCGGCTATCTTGTTTTGGTCAACAGGGACAACCGCATCTCAAGAACCTATGAACCTGAGGATCTTGTGCTTCCCAAGGTAGAAACCAGAAAGAAAAGCCTTCAGGAAAGGATTTATTTAAGGCAGGACGCGGCAAGCGCGCTGGAACAAATGTTTGCAGCGGCGCTGAACGAAAAAGGCTACATATTATACGCCACCTCCGGATACCGCTCTTTTGGCATCCAGCAGATCCTGTTTAACGCCAAGGTGGAGGAAGTCGGAAGCAAGAGCAAAGCTCAGTACCGCGTCGCCCCGGCCGGAACCAGCGAGCACCAGCTCGGCCTTGCCATGGACATCCAGGCGCCTTCGCATCTCAATCTAAGCCAGGCCTTTGGTGATACGGAGGAGGGGAAATGGGCGGGGGAAAACGCCCACCGCTTTGGCTATATCCTCAGGTACAAGACGGAGTGGCGGGATATTACGGGCATCAGCGACGAGCCCTGGCATTTTCGCTATGTGGGCATTGCGCACGCTACCGCGATGTTTGAGTTGGACATGCCGCTTGAAACCTATGTAAGCTACCTTGAAAAACTTCCGGAGTATGTTTTGACCAGGGGCAGCCATCCCCTGCTGACAGGGCTTGTGTCTGATCTGATGAACGAAAGGCAGCCGCAGCATCTGGATTTGCTTTTCAATACTCAGCCGGGGGAAGAGGAGGCTGCTTTGAAACTGGCCACTGAACCCTACCTTCAAGACGGACTCACCTATGAACAGGCGATGTGGTATGCCTACCCCACACCCAAACCCACCGCCGCGCCCTGGGTCGATACGGATGAAGAGGTTGAGGTTTCAGGCTCAAAGAGCGGTTTATAATGCCCTCCCTGTATGAGCGCTTGAACAGCGTTAATCCCATTCAAAAAAAGGCCCCTGAACCGAAAACGCCTTCGTATCTATTAATTCGTGAAACGCTGGCTGATATAGCCGCTCCGGATGCGGCGCTGTTCACGGAAGAGATCATGAACGACCTGAGCAAAGGCAGCGCGCGGCGTTCCTTCTTGCCCGGGGATTTTTTGTTTTTTGACACGGAGACAACCGGGCTTTCAAGAGGGGCGGGCACCGTGGCGTTTTTGATCGGTTACGGCCGGTTTATCAAGGGAAAACTCATGGTTACCCAGGTCCTGATGCGGGATTATCCGCAGGAAGTCCTTTTGCTTGAGGATTTCTTAACAAGGATGAGTTCGTGTGATTGCCTGATCAGCTACAACGGGCTCACCTTTGACCTGCCGCTTTTGCAGGGGCGGCTGATCATGAACCGCCTTCGGAGTGATTTGTCCGAAAAAACGCACCTGGATCTGTTGCACATCGCAAGGCGCGTATACAAGCTCCGTTTGGGCAGGGTGCCGCTCACAAGGCTTGAGGAAGCAGTTCTTGGTCTGAAACGGAAAGACGATCTTCCAGGCGCCATGGTCCCGGCCAGGTATTTTGAATACCTTGAAAAACGGGATGAAACCCTGCTTGATGATGTGTTGGAGCACAACTTTCAGGACATTGTTTCGCTCGCGCGCGTCTTTTTGACGATCGCGGGCTTATATCAAAATCCGCATCTGGCCGCCAGCCACCAGGATTTGTTCAGCATTGGGCGGGCGTATGAAACCATGGGGAAAAAGGACAGGGCAATCTCCTGCTACAAGGCCTGTTCAGATAAAACCGTGCGGGATTTGGCCAGGTTCAGGATGGCCGAGATCTACCGAAAATCTAAAAGGGATGAAGAAGCAGTTTCAAACTTTGAAGCGCTTCAAAAAGACGGCGCGCAAAGCGCCCGCGTGTTTATCGGTTTGGCCAAGATTTATGAGCACCGTTACCGTAACCCGCGCCGCGCGCTTGAAATCGCAAGGCAGGGCATGGTATATTGTTTTGAACGCTTTGGTGAAGAAGCGCAGCAGCTTCCGGATTTTCAGGATTTGGAACGCAGGAGCCTGCGCCTTTCCAGAAAGGTTGAAAAAGAACGATGAGTTTTATGGACAAACTGAAGGTCAGATCTGCTCTGGTCAAGCATCAGCAGGGCAAAAAGGACGAAGCCCTTAAAATGTATGAGGAGCTATATCAGTCGGGCGTCATCCAGGCTTCCTATATGCTTCCTTACAGCGTGCTGCTGCTGCGTTCAGACGGAGATGAGAGCGTATTTCAGAAGGTCAGGGAGATCATGGTCAAAGCCCAAAAAGCGCCTGATCTGACGCCTGAGCGGCGCCAGCAGCTGCTGGTGAATTATTCCGTCGCGGTTTGGAAACTGGGCGAGCTGGACAAGGCCATCTCAACGCTGGAATCCTCGCACAGGAAGTCCCCCAACAGCCTGACCTATCAGTCGCTGGGTTTCTTATACATTGAGACAGGGGATCAGGAGAAGGCGCTGAACTACAACCTTGAGGCGCTGGACTATGACGATGAAGACTCCATCACCCTGGACAACCTGGGCCAGGTCTATTACCGGCTGATGGGGGACAAAGAGACCGCGCGATCCTATTTTGAAAAGGCGCATGCCATAAAACCCACCCAGATCGACACCCTGTACTTCCTCTCGCTGATGGATGAAGAGGAGGGGAATCTGAGCGAAGCAGAGGAGAAGATAAAGACTGCGCTGGAAGGCAATTTCTCCCCGCTGAACCATGTTTCCCGGTCCATGGCGGAAGACATGCTGAAGCGCCTGCGCAAAGCGCAGGGGAAAACGGAGTAACTGGCTAAGCAATGCTGGATTGGCTGCAGCAGGATCCCTGGGGATTTTTAAGATTTATGATTTACCGGGCGCCCGCGGTTTTGCTGGCGCTGACTTTGCATGAATTGGCGCACGGATACACAGCCTATCGCGCCGGGGATCCGACTGCGAAAATGATGGGGCGGCTCAGCTTCAATCCGCTCAGGCACCTGGATTTGTTCGGCACCATCGGCATGTTCCTGTTTGGCATCGGCTGGGCCAAGCCGGTTCCGGTCAACCCCAACAACTTTAAAAACAGGCGACGGGACGAACTGAAGGTGTCCTTGGCCGGCGTTACCACCAACTTCCTGCTGTTTTTGCTGGCAACCGTCCTGTCTGTCTTTGTTTCCAGGTTTCTGTACATGGATGAGGCGGTCACAGGCTCCGGGCTGGACTTTCTTCTCAACTTCCAGAGCAAGGGCTTCTCAATGCAGCTGTTCCCGGAAAATGACGCCTATATTCAGGTGATTTTAAAAACCCCATGGCTCATTCATATTCAGCGCTTTTTGTTCCACCTGGCGATGGTCAACATCGGCATGGGGCTGTTTAATCTGCTTCCCATCCCGCCGCTTGACGGCTTTCATGTGGTCAACAACATATTCTTTAAAGGCAAACTGGAGTTGAGCGGGAAAATCTTTCAGTTTACGCATCTTGTATTGATGGCTGTATTGTTCTTGACAGACTTCATTGGTTCGTTTGTTTCCAGGGCCATTTACGCGGTACAGGGGGCTGTTCTGCCCGTCATTCTGAAAGTTTTTGGTTTGTCGTAATGGCGCTGGTACTTGAACTGAAGGATTTTAACGGCCCCCTGGATCTGCTGCTGCACCTGATCGGTGACGCAAAGATCGACATCAAGGACATCTTTGTGTCCCAGGTGACGGATCAATACATTCAGATCGTTCAGGAATCACCTCAACTGGACATGGATGAAGCCAGCGAGTTCATCCAGATGGCGGCCACCCTGCTCTTGATCAAAAGCCGGTCGATTTTGCCGCCGACAGTTGATGAAACAGGTGAAGAGGAAGAAAACCCTGAGAAAGTCCTCATCCGCCAGCTGGAGGAATACGCGAAGTTCCAGCAGCTGGCTGCACAGATGCAGGACTTTGAGCAGGCTGCGGCCAGGCTGTTTTCCAAGCTGCCGGATGAATTTCCTTTGCCGCCGCCGGTGTATGAGTTGGAGGGGCTGACCCTTGAAGGCTTGATCGCCGCCTTTGTCCGCATCAGCGAGCGCCTGAAAGATAAAGATGAGAATGCGGGGGAGATCCCTGCGCAGATTATCCAAATGGACAGGCACACGGTGGGGGAGTGCATGAAAAGCATCCTGCGCCAGACCAGCAAGGGGCAGGTCGGCTTTTCAAACTTGTTCAGCAAGCATCCTACGCGCAATGAAGTTGTGACGCTGTTTCTGGCCTTGCTGGAATTGCTCAAGCAGGGAAGGATCACTGCCGTTCAGGAAACACTGGAAGATGAGATCATGATCACTCGACGCGGAAAGGAAGAAACGATCCATGAAGAATGAGCGCCTGTGCGGCATCATCGAATCCATCCTCTTTGTCTGCGGCGAGGCGATTGAGGCAGAAAAGCTGGCAGACGCCCTGGGGCATGAAACCAGCACAATCATGGAGGCGCTGTCTGACCTGGAGGCGAGCTATCAGGCATCAGGCCGCGGCCTTCAGTTAAAGCGTTTTTCAAATCAGGTGCAGCTGGTCAGCAAGGCCGAATACGCCACCTATGTGGAACGGGTCCTGCAGCCTGTCCAGCGCCAGTCCCTGTCCCAGGCAGCGCTTGAAACCCTGGTAATTGTCGCTTACAGGCAGCCTGTCACCAGGCAGGAGGTGGAGGCTGTGCGCGGTGTCAAGTGCGATTATTCCCTGCAGTCACTTATGCAGAAAGGACTGATCATGGACGCCGGGCGGAAGGAAACCCTGGGCAGGCCGATTCTGTACGCGACCACCGACCTTTTTTTATCTCACTTTGGCTTGACAAGTTTGGATGATTTGCCTGATCTGCCGGGCAGCCTGCGTCCGGATGAAAAACATGTGCAGATAAAAATGGAGCTTCCGGAAAAGACAGACGGTTAATACTGAATCCAATCATTCAATATAAAACATAAAAAAGCCGTCCGGATTTGGGCGGCTCTTGCTTTTTGGATGATCTTACAGCGCTTTTAGGGTGCTCCTGATGCGGGTAAAGACGTTGTTGGAGTAGTCGGTGTTGTACTCGCCCGGGCCGGTGTAATGGATGGACAGCACGCGGTTGTTGTCAAGCAGCGCCATGTGGACGCGGCCGCGGACGATGGTTCCGTCAAAAAGCACGCCGCGATAGGTGATGTAGTAACCAGGCTTGCCAAGCAGGGTGCGTTCGGCAACATCGGAGACACGCCATTCCTGATAGTTGATCTTCCCCAAATCAGCCGCGAAGTTGCGGATGTCGGTCTTCAGGTTGTTCATGTTGTAGTTGTTGGTAACCGCGCTTTTGGTGAAGGTAAAGACGACTGAATAATTATCCTTCTTCAGCTCCGGCGGCTCAGTCAGGATATAAACCTCCGGCTTGCTGTCATCCACAAGATAGCCGGCGACCGACTCAAAGGTGATGCCAAGGTTTGTCGCGGTGTAAGTGGAAAAGGTAAAGGTCAAGTCCGGGCGTTTCGTTGGCGGAGGCATGTCGACCGGATCCAATGGAATGGGTGTTGAACCGGCGTGCAGCGCTGTGCCGTCCTCACTGGCAATCATATCAGTGATCGGCACAAAGGCATCTTCTTCGCTGGAGGGATCATATCCTTCAGGCAACCCCTCAATCACAGGGGCCTCTGTGGGGAGGCTGAGGGGCGATTCCTGAAGCTGGGCGGTTTGAGGCTGCTCTTCAGGGGCGGCATTTTCTTTCTGCCCGCAACCCGAAACAAACAGCACGGTCAGAACCAAAACCGCGATTAAAAGAACTTTTTTCATAAAAACCTCCGAATTCGGATTGCACTTCATGGTTTGTAAAAATATTGTAACAATTTATTACAAAAGCGTCAAGCATATTTATCAGTTTTTATAAGAAACGATTGTATTCTTGTTCATCCCTTTGCCGCTTTAAGCTGCGATAATCCTTTTCTTCAATCTTTTCGATCTCCTCATCCTCAAGGGCGTTCTGGTTGTAATCCTCCTCAAAAGGCGCTTCGTTGAAATAAACAGGATGATAGACGCGCCTGTCCAGCGCGAACACCTTGTCTGAAAAGCCACCTTGCCGGGTGCGAAGCTGCGCTTCCCGCATCTCATACAGACGGGAATCCAGAACATCAAGCCAGTTCAACACCTCTGCTTCCGGAAACATCGGCATTCTGGGGCTGCCGTACTCGGGGATGCCATGATGGCTTAAGATCATGTGGGAGAGCAGAAGGGGGTATTCATCGTCCGGGTTCATATTGAGGGCCTTGGCGGCATCACGCAGGTCTGATACGCCTGTTACGATATGCCCCAAAAGCAGGCCTTCCTTGGTGTATTCATTGACAGCGCCTAATTTGTTGGCGTCCATTTCAGTCAGCTTGCCAAGGTCATGCACGATCACGCCCGCCATCACCAGATCGGTGTCCAGATAAGGATAGCAGGCGCAAATGGCTTTTGCGGCCTGAAGCATATCGGTCAGGTGGTGCAAAAGCCCGCTCCGCTCCGCGTGGTGCATGCTTTGCGCGGCGGGATAATACTGGATCTTCTCGGCCGCGCGGTTTAAAAGCTCGGCGGTCAGGGCTTTTAAAACCGGGTTTTCCATCCCGTTCACAACATCCATGATCTCAGAAAACATTTCGTCCGCAGGCCTTGGCGCAGCTTTGACAAGCTGGGATAAATCCACCATGTCGTTTGGTACGCTTGCGCGCATCCGCTCAATTCTTAACTGCAGCCTGCCATTGTACTCGGTTACAAGCGCGCGCACCTTTAAAACCGTGCCTGCTTCAGGCGCAGCTTCATTGGTGTTCCAAACCTTCGCGTTCATTTCCTGGGAATTGTCCGCCAGGTTGATGTCCAAATACGGATCGCCGTTTTTGTTGGTGCGTTTGCTGGAGGATTTGACGATCAGAAAACCTTCAAAGGTCTGATCCTTGACTGCCTGGTTCAACTTAATCTGATTCATTTCGGTTTCCTGACTGCACATAGCGATTTTCAAACAGGGTGAAGTCCTCGTTCCAGGTTAGCAGAATGGTTTCAAGCGGGCCGTTTCTTTGCTTGGCCACGATGACCTCCGCCTCGCTGGGATCAGTTTCTTCTTTGTTATAGTAATGCTGCCTGTGAAGGAACATGACCACATCGGCGTCCTGCTCAATGGATCCGGAATCACGCAGGTCGGACAGAACCGGCCTGACGCTTCCTGTTCGTTTGACGTTGGCACGGGATAACTGGGCGCAGGCTAAAACCGGCACCTTCAATTCCAGCGCGATGCCCTTTAGTTTTCGCGAGATCTCGCTGACTTCAAGCTGCCTGTTTTCACTCCGTCCATCCGCTGTCATCAGCTGCAGGTAGTCGATTACGATCAGATCCAGGCCTTTTTCTGTCATCAGCCTGCGGCAGCGGCTTCTTAATTGCGCCGGGGTGAGGGAAGCGCTGTCGTCCAGGTACATCTTGGTTTCAGACAGCGGCCCCAAAGCTTCGGACAGCCGACGCCAGTCCTCGTTTGAAAGGGTTCCGCTTCGGACCCTCTGCATGTTGACCCTGGCATCCCCGCAAAGCATCCTCATCGCGAGGTGTTCTTTTGGCATTTCAAGGCTGAACACAGCCACGGACTTGCCAAAGCGCGCGGCGTAGGACGCGATGTTCATGGCAAAGCTGGTCTTGCCCATGCTGGGCCTTGCGCCCAGGATCAGCAATTCGCCCCCGTGAAGGCCGGTCAGCAATTTATCAAGCAGGATAAAACCTGTCGGGACCCCAGCAATCTTTCCCTTGTTTTTGACAAGGTCCTCAATCACCGCCAGCGTTTTCTTCAAGACCTCGCGGATGGGCGTCAACTGCTCGCTGCCGGTCCGCTTCATGACAATATCAAAAATGGATTTTTCAGCGAAGGCAAGCGTGTCCGGCAGATCCATCTTCTGCTCATAACAAACCTGGCTGATATCGCTGCAAGCCGAAATCAGCTTTCTGAGCGTTGATTTCTCCAGCACAATTTCCACATAATGCTGAACAAAGGCGGAGGTTGGAACGGACTGAATCAGGCCGATCAAATACTCCGTCCCGCCAACGCCGTCAAGCGAACCGGCGCGCTGCAGCTCCGCGTCCATGGTGATCAGGTCAATATTGCGTCCCTGGGTGAACAGGTGCGCCATGGCTTCAAATAAAACACGGTGCTGAGGCTGATAAAAATCATCCGCTGCCAGGTTTTCCATGACCAAAAGCAGGGAAGCGGGGTTTTGCATGGCAGACCCTAATACAGCCCGTTCCGCTTCCAGGCTTTGGGGAAGAACCCGAATCAGATCGCCGGGTGTAAAGGTGCTCAAACTGCCCTCCGGTTTTAATGAATCGCTGTCACATGGACAGTCATCTGCACTTTGACGCCGGCATAAAGGCTGACTGTGACCTGGGTGTCTCCGGCGTTGCGGATCGGCTCCGCCAGTTCGATCTTGCGCTTATCCAATTGGATCTGATGCTGTTCAGCCAGGGCATCCGCGATTTCCTGGTTCGTAACGCTGCCGTAAAGCTTGCCTTTTTCTCCGCCCTTGGCATTGACTTTGATGACCTTGTCCTTCAACTGACGGGCCAGGTCTTCCGCTTCCTGACGGCGCGCCATTTCTTTCGCCCGCTCAATCTCGTTGCGGCGCTCAATGTCAGCGATCGCCCGGGGGGTCGCTTCCATGGCCAATTTTCTTGGAAAAAGGAAATTCCTGGCATAGCCGTCAGACACGTTCAGGATCTGTCCTTTTTTTCCGCTTCCCGGGATGTCCTGCAACAATATGACTTTCATGTTAACCTCCTACATTCTTTTGTCGTTAAACTGATCAAGGGATTGTGACGCGCGAAGTTTTCTTGGATCTGCCAGCTGATCAAAGATGCCCAAAAACAGAGCGGCTATCTGGAAAACAACGAGCAGCAGCATCAAGGCCAGGAACCTGACCAGAGGGCTCAAACCGCGGCGCTTTAAAAAGAAATTCAGCAAAGCCAGGCCCTGAATCATGGAAACCGTTGAAAACACATTAAACATCAGCTGTCCGGCTGTTCCCAGTATAACCTGATTGGAAAAAGAAGCAAGGAGATAGCCGGCTGCCAGAATGAGCAGGGCCGGATTGGCGGCCTTTGGCAGATGCCACTCTGAGAAGGGTGGCATCTCAAGGGACGGTGAAGCGCCGTAACGATGGCCGAGTTTGACCGCAAGGCCGGTTACAGGGAAAGACAGCATCAGTGAAAAACCTGTCAGCAGGCTTGGAAAATAAACGGATAAGAGCGCAGTGATGCGGCTGTTGATCTGCTTGTAAAACTCAGACAGGACTTCAGGGCGAAAGGTCCACCCGCCAAACAGGCTTTGAACCATCGCCTGGGAATCTGAGGGAAGGCCATGCGAGATAAAGCCGGTTTTTAAAAGCATGTACAAAAACTCATCGCGCCAGGTCAGGCTGTTAAGCCCTTTAATGGCCGCTTTGGCCACTTCGCTGTACAGGGCGCCTCCCGCCATTCTCTGCAGCAGGACAAAAAGAAGGGTCATTGAGAATGCCATGGATGCAAACACCATGGCTCCTGTTTTAAAAAATGGCAGCTTCTTTTCAAGGCAGACCAGAAAAACGATGGCCATGGGCAAAAGATAAAGGGCGAACCAGAGCCCGCTGACGCCAAAAACCGAGTAGGCTCCCCAAAGCATCAGAATCAGGTTCGCGGCAGCAGGCAGGATGCCTGCCAGGCTGGATGAAAAGATGAGCAGGATCGGGAACATGACCGGCGCGATGCCCAGGTAACTGACGCTTGGCAGGGGAGAAGCGGTCAGAAACGCGACCAAAGCCCCTGTAATCAACAGCCAGATGATGGCGTGCCTATGAGCGGTATAAAGGCGCATCTTATTCGCTTTCTCCTTTCCGGATTTCCAGCATCCGTTTTTTTTTATAATTCTACTGGCAGGCTAAGGCGCTGTCAATTGAAACGAACACCCTCAAAGAATGATCTCGCTGACAATATCATCCATAACCGCCATGACATACGGCTTGCCGCGTTCTGTTAATTTCTGCTGGGCGATGTCCTCGGTGTTGAAGGGAACCTCCTGGCCCAGGGCGGTTCTGACTGTAAATTCGCGGGGCAGGTCCGTGACAAAGGACGCTGCAATATAGGTGCCGTTGCTGCCGTTTTTGTTAAAGTAGAAGGAGTGGACGCCTTTCCCCGCGCGTTTTTGGCTGTCGATCATGCTGCCCGAGACGCGCTTCATGTAGCCGCGCTCCGATACCAGCATTAGCGCGTCCCCGTCCTGAATGCCGCCGGCTGCCAGCAGGCTGTCCTTTGCGCCAAGGCGGATGCCTTTGACGCCCTTGGTGACCCGCCCGGTGGAGGAGACTTCCTCAGCGCTGAAACGGATCAGCATGCCGGTTTTGGACAGGCAGTAAATGTCGTCGCTCGGTCTTAACAAACTGACCGAAACGACCTGGTCATCCTTGTCCAGCCCGATGGCCGCGATCTTGCTGCGCCTTGTGACATACTCCTTTAACGACGTGCGTTTGACCATTCCATTTTTGGTAAAGAAGAACAGATCATCCTGGATTTGCTCTTCATTGCCCGGGAGCATCAGCACGCTCACGCAGTCCTCGCCGTTTTCAAGGCCGTTTAGTACGCCTGCCAGCACAGTGCCCCTGTCCTTGGGACGGAAGGATTCCTCCAGCTGGATCACGGGAACCTGATAGCAGTTACCGATCTGGGTAAAGAAAAGCAGGGTTTGGTCGGTCATCGCTTGGAAGACATACAAGGGCATTTCGCTCACATTGCTTGGCAAATCGGTTTTCTCGTACACCCTTTGATGCATCCTGCGCAGTTGTCCGCCCCTGGTGATGACAACCACGGTCTCTTCAGGCACTGGCACTTCGCTTAAGATCAGCTTTTCCTGCTCTTCATCGCTCTGCTTTTCGATCCGTGTGCGGCGCTCATCACCGTATTTGTCGGAGATCTCCTGCAGTTCTTCCCTGATGGTGGCGATCAGGCGGTGCTCATGCTTTAAGATACCTTCCAATTTGGCGATCAGCTTAACAGTCGCCGCGTGTTCTTCCCTTAAGGTCAGGATTTCAAGGCCGGTCAGCCGCTGCAGGCGCAGGTCCAGAATGGCCTGGGCCTGAGCGTCGGTGAAAGCGAAGCGCGCCATCAGCCGTTCCTTGGCTTCCTTGCCGCTTTTGGAAGCCCGGATCAGCGCGATGACCTCGTCCAGGTTGTCAACCGCCGTAATCAGGCCTTCTAAAATGTGCAGCCGCTGTTTTGCGTGATCAAGGTCATATTTGGTGCGCTTGGTGACAACATCCTTCTGGTGGGCGATGTAGCGCTTGATGGCTTCAATCAGCCCCATCTGCACGGGCTTTCCGTCCGCGATGGCCACCATGTTGAAGCCGAAGGTGACCTGCATGTCGGAATACTTGTAAAGGAAGGCCAGGACAGCCTTGGGATCCGCTTCCTTTTTCAGTTCGATCACAGCCCGGAGGCCGCTGCGGTCAGATTCATCCCTGATGTCATAAATGCTGCCCAGCGCGGCCTTTTTATCTTCAGAGAGGCGCAGGATCTTTTCAAGCATCTGCGCCTTGTTGACCTGATAGGGTATTTCGGTAATGGCCAAAAGGTGCCGTCCGGACTTGCCCTCCTCAATGTCCACCTTGGCCCTGAGGGTGAGTTTGCCGCGCCCGGTTTCAAAAGCATTTCGGATTTCATCCGTGTCAAGCAGGATGCCGCCCGTTGGAAAGTCAGGAGCGGGCAGGACTGCCATCACCTCGTCCAGGGTCGCCTCCGGGTTTTCCATCAGGAGGATGGTCGCCTTAATGGTTTCTACCAGGTTGTGCGGGGGAATGTTGGTGGCAACGCCCACCGCGATGCCGGACGCGCCGTTGACCAGCATGTTGGGGTAGCGGGCGGGGAGCAGGTCCGGCTCCTTCAAGGTATCGTCAAAATTGAGGCGGTAAGGCACCGTGTCCTTTTGAAGGTCGCGCAGCATTTCCATCGCCAAAGGGGACATGCGCGCTTCGGTATAGCGCATGGCCGCGGCCGTGTCCCCGTCCATGGAGCCAAAGTTGCCATGGCCGTCCACCAGCATCCCGCGCATGGAAAAAGGCTGGGCCATGCGAACCAGGGCGTCATACACGGAGGATTCTCCGTGGGGGTGGTATTTACCCAGACAGTCTCCGACAATGCGTGCGCACTTGCGGTGCGGCTTATCAGGGGACAGCCCCAGCTCCTGCATCGTGTACAGGATCCGGCGCTGAACAGGCTTCAAACCGTCCTCCACCCTGGGCAGCGCGCGCTCCAAAATCACATGCTCCGCATAGGGCATCATGGAATTGGACAGCACTTCCTCAAGCGGGGACTGAATAATTTCGTTTAAGCGTTCTTCAAAAGGTTTCTTATTTTTAGCCATGGTTCTCCTTAACGTGCTGCTCAAGGAACAGGTCCGGCTTGTTGAAATTGGCGTTTTCGCTGATGTACTCGCGGCGCGGTTCCACCTTGTCTCCCATCAAAATGGTGATGAGCCGGTCAGACTCTGCGCCGTCCTCGATGGTGACCTGGATCAGCTTGCGGGTTGCCGGGTTCATGGTGGTCTCCCAGAGCTGTTCCGGGTTCATTTCGCCCAGTCCCTTGTAGCGCTGAAGTGTATATGCTTTTCCTTTGGGGATCAGGGCGTTCAGCTCCTTGTCGTTGTAGGCGTACACCTCTTTGTTGGCATACTTGATCAGGTAAAGCGGCGGCATCCCGATATAGACATGGCCTTCGGCGATCAATTCCCGCATGTACCTGAAGAAGAAAGTCAGCAGGATGGCCCTGATGTGGGCGCCGTCCTGGTCAGCGTCTGAAAGAATGATGACCTTGTCGTATTTCAGGGCGTTGATGTTAAAATCGCGGTCAATGTTGGTGCCAAGCGCTGTGATGATGGAGCGGAACTCCTCGTTGGCCAGCACCTGATCGATGCGCTTTTTTTCAACATTCAGCGGTTTTCCGCGCAGGGGCAGGATGGCCTGGAATTTGCGGTCCCGCCCCTGCTTGGCGCTGCCGCCCGCGCTGTCGCCTTCAACGATGAACAGCTCGTTTTCCTTCGCGTTGCGCCCGGTGCAGCTGGACAGCTTGCCGACCAGCGGGGCCGCCTCCAGCTCATTTCTGGCGCGCGCCACGTCGCGCGCCTTGCGGGCGGCTTCGCGCACCTTGGCGGATTTGATGGATTTTTCGATGATGCTCTGCGCGACGGCAGCGTTCCTCAAGTCTTCCAGGTATTCGCCCAGCTTTTGAGTGACGATGGCTTCAATCGTGGCCTTGGTTTCTGTGTTGCCAAGCCGGCCTTTGGTCTGGCCTTCAAACTGCGGGTTGGATACCTTGACGGCCAAAACGGCGGTCATGCCTTCGCGGAAATCTTCCCCGGCCAGGTTGTTATCCTTTTCCTTCAGGGCGCCGATCTTGCGGGCATAATCATTAAACACCTTGGTCAAGGCTGTTTTAAACCCGATCTCATGGGTTCCGCCTTCGCCGGTGGGGATGTTGTTGACATAGGAAAACAGGGATTCCGTGTAGGAGTCGGTAAACTGGATGGCGACTTGCATCAGCGTGTTGTCACGGACGCCTTCCAGCGTGATGATGCTGTCGTTTAAAATGGTCTTGTCAGTGTTCAGGAACTTTACATAATCAGCGATACCGCCCTCATACTGGTAGCTGCGTGTCTGATTGTGCGGCGCGGCAGCTCTTTCGTCAGTAAAGTGGATCAGCAGGCCTTTATTTAAATATGCCAATTCGCGCAGCCTTCTGGCCACCTGTTCGCCGTTAAAAACGGTTTCCTCAAAAATACGGCTGTCCGGCAAGAAACGAACCAGGGTGCCGCGCTTTCTGGTGTTGCCGACGCGCTCAAGGGGCGCAACAGGCTGGCCGGGCAAAACTTTTTTGGTTTTTGGGTCCACAATTGTTTCAAAACGGATGCGCCAATGGGTCCAGTCCCGGAAGGACTCGACCGTCATCCAGGAGGAAAGGGCGTTGACCACGGACGCGCCGACGCCGTGAAGGCCGCCGGAGTAACTGTAGTTTTTATGGTCAAACTTGCCGCCGGCGTGAAGCTTGGTATAAATGACCTCAATGCCGGAAATCTTCAGCACCGGATGCGGGTCAACCGGCACGCCGCGCCCGTTGTCCCAGACGCTGGCGGAGCCGTCCTGATGCAGGGTGACAGACACCTCTGTCGCGAAATCGTTGGATGCCTCGTCAATCGCGTTATCGACGATCTCCCAAAGCAGATGATGAAGGCCGCGGCTGCCGGTTGATCCGATGTACATACCGGGTCTAAGCCTGACCGCGTCCAACTCCTCCAGCACCTGTATATTTTCGGATGTGTAGTTTTGCGCCATCATTGTCTCCTTGCAGATTTGCAGCCGGCATTGTGCCGGCTGTCTGTGAAACTGGAATCATTATAGCATACAGTCGCTTTTCAGACAAGAAAACCTGAATAATCAAGTGTTTACAAGTCAGATTCACTATGGTAATATAATATTCGTGGTTTTATCCGTTCACACGGGTCTGCGATTCTCCAACGCGTTGCTGTGTAAACGGGGGTTAAAGGCGGCGCCACCCGCATATTAAAGGAGGAACCCATGGACAAGGAACTCAAAGCCCAGATCATGACCCAGTTTGCCCGCCACGAAGGCGACACCGGATCACCCGAAGTACAGATCGCATTGCTAACCCACCGCATCAACCATCTGAACGAGCACCTGAAACTCAACAAGAAGGATCACCACAGCCGCAGGGGCCTGCTGCTGATGGTCGGTCAGCGCAGGGGACTGCTTGACTACCTCATGCGCACCGATATCGAACGCTACCGCAGCCTGATTGCCGAATTGGAACTGCGCAAGTAAAACACACAAGCGGTCGAAACCCGCACAAGCGGGTTTCGACCTTTTTGATGGAAGAGGCGTAAAGATAAATCAACGCCTCATGAAGAAGGAGAGAGAGAAGGAAACATGGAACACAAAATTTACTCAATGGAATTTGCCGGGCGTACCCTCAGCTTCGAGTTTGGCAGATATGCCGAACAAGCGGCAGGATCTACCCTGGTGCGCTATGGCGATACCGCGCTTTTGGTAAGCGCCACGGTGTCTGAAAAGCCGCGCGAGGGTGTTGATTTTTTCCCGCTGAGCGTAGACTTTGAAGAGAAGCTCTATTCTGTCGGCAAAATCCCCGGGGGATTTATCAAGCGTGAAGGCCGCCCCACGGAAAAAGCCATCCTGACCTGCCGCTTGATTGACCGCCCGCTGCGCCCGCTCTTCCCGCACGGCATGCGCAATGATGTTCAGGTGGTCGCGACTGCCCTGTCCGTTGATACCAACAACCCGCCGGACATCCCTGCGATGCTGGGTTCTTCCATCGCGCTTGCGGTGAGCGAGATCCCATGGGCCGGCCCCACCGGTTCCGTGCTGGTTGGCCGCGTCAACAAGCAGTTGGTTTTAAACCCCGATGAGGCCCAGCGCGAGCAGAGTGACCTGCACCTGGTGGTTTCTGGAACCAAGGACGCCATCATGATGGTGGAAGCTGGCGCCAATGAGCTGAGCGAAGAAGTGATGCTGGAAGCCATTATGTTTGCGCATGAGGCGATCAAGGAACTGGTGGCCTTCCAGGAGAAGATCGTTGCTGAGATCGGAAAGCCCAAGGCGGACTTCCCCCTGGTCACAACAGGTGAAGATGTTGAAAAAGCCGTGCGTGAATTCGCGCTTGATAAAGCGGAGTACGTCTTTTCCACCTTTGACCGCGCTGAGCGCCATGCGCGTGAAGAGCAGGTGAAGGAAGAAGTTCAGGCGCATTTTGCTGAAATTTTTGAAGGCCGCGAAGGCGAGGTCAGCGACGCACTCTACAACCTGAACAAAGAAGTCATGCGCCGCAAGATTTTGGAGGAGGGCATCCGTCCTGACGGCCGCAAGGAAGATGAAGTCCGCCCCATCTGGTGCGAGGTCGGCATCCTGCCGCGCACCCATGGCAGCGCCGTCTTTACCCGCGGCCAGACCCAGGCCTTGACGGTCACCACCCTGGGCAGCCTGCGCGACGCGCAGATCCTGGACGGCCTGTCCAATGAGGATTCCAAACGCTACATCCATCACTACAACATGCCGCCCTACGCGACGGGCGAAGCCGGACGTATGCGCTCTCCCGGCCGCCGTGAGATCGGCCATGGCGCTCTTGCGGAACGCGCTTTGGAACCTGTGATCCCCGATGAAAATGATTTTCCCTATGCCCTGCGCCTTGTGAGTGAAATTCTTTCCTCCAACGGCTCCTCTTCCATGGCTTCAGTCTGCGGCAGCACCCTGTCCCTGATGGACGCGGGTGTTGCCATTAAAGCGCCGGTTGCCGGCGTTGCGATGGGGCTAATCAAAGATGAAGAATCCCACAAGGTGGCCGTGCTGACGGACATCCAGGGTCTGGAAGACTTCCTGGGCGATATGGACTTTAAAGTCGCAGGCACCATGAACGGCATTACCGCCATCCAGATGGACATCAAGATCAAGGGCATTGATGAGCCGATCCTAAAGCGCGCTTTGGAGCAGGCGCTGCGCGGCAGGCTGCATATCCTGGGCGTCATGCTGCAGACCTTGCAGAAGCCGCGTGAGAACCTGAGCAAATACGCGCCCAAGATCATCACCTTCTTCATCAATCCTGACAAGATCCGCGAGGTCATTGGGCCGGGCGGCAAAATGATCAACAAGATCATTGCCGATACCGGCGTGAAGATCGACATTGAGGATGACGGCCGTGTCGCCATCGCGACCCCGGATGAGGAAGCCGCTTCCAAGGCGCGTCGCATCATCGAAGGCATCGCCAAGGATGTTGAAGTGGGCGAGGTGTATGAAGGCAAGGTGGTTCGCATCCTGTCCAACATGGGCGCTTTCATTGAACTGCTTCCCGGCAAGGACGGACTGCTGCACATCTCAAAGCTGGCCAACGAGCGCGTTGAAAAGGTCGAGGATGTGCTGAACATCGGCGACATGGTTGAGGTCAAGGTGGCTGAGATTGACTCCCAGGGCCGCATCAACCTGCTGCGCAACGATATGGAGTACAAACCGCGTTCCTTTAACAACGCGGAAGGCGGCAAAAGGCCGCCGCGCCGCGACAGCCGCCCTCCCCGCAGAAACAGCTAAACTAAACTTATGCATCATCAAGCGGCCTGATCAGTTTCTGACAGGCCGTTTGTACAATGAGGAGAAGCATGATCCATACTCACATCCTGGAAAACGGATTGACCATTCTGATGGAGCGCCTGCCATACCTGCGCAGCGCTTCTGTCGGAATTTTTGTCAAAGCCGGCTCCATCATGGAGGACGAGAAACAGAACGGTTTGTCCCATTACATTGAGCACATGGCGTTTAAGGGCACGTTCAGCAAAAGCGCCAGGGAGATCGCGGAAGAGATCGACCTGATCGGCGGCAATGTCAACGCCGCGACCAGCAAGCTGCTGACCAGTTATTACGCGAGAACCATGGACAAGGACTTGAAAAGGGCGTTGTTCCTTTTGGCGGACCTGGTTCAAAACGCTAAAAACGACAAAGCGGATTTTGAAAAAGAGAAACTGGTCATCCTGGAGGAGATCGCGATGGAAGCGGATTCCCCTGAGGATCAGGTTTTTAACCTGGCGCACAAAGGGCTGTTTGGGGATCAGACGCTGTCCCGAACGATTCTGGGCAGCCAGCAGTCTGTCAAAAACTGCAAATTAGATGATCTGATCTCCTACAGAAGGAAGCATTACCGCCCGGGAAACGCGGTGCTTTCCGTCGCCGGCAGGTTTGATGAGAGTGAGTTTATTGCCTGGGCGAAGGAAGCCTTTTCCGGCTGGGAGGGGGAAGAATACCGGCTCTATCCGGAGAACAAGACCTACCCGGGGAGAAAACTGCTGACCCTGGACAAGGATGTGGAGCAGGTCCATCTGTGTTTGACTTATCCCGGACTTAAAGCCCTGCATGAGGATCGCTATGCCCTGACCGCCTTTTCAACCGCATTTGGCGGCGGCGTGTCTTCCAGGCTCTTTCAAAAGATCAGGGAGGACAAAGGGCTTGTGTACAACATCTATGCCGCGCCCTCTTTTTATCCTGATTGCGGGGAATTTGCTGTCTATGCCGCTTGTACGCCTAAAAATGTTGAAAAGGTGATCCTTCTGATTGAGGATGAGGTGGCTGATTTTATTCAAAAAGGCGTTACAAGGTCAGAATTTGATCAGACGATGGCGCAGCTGAAGACCGGGTTTGTCCTGAGCATGGAAAGCGCATATCAGCGCATGGCGTCCATGGGCGTCCACATGCTCCTCAACAGAAAGGTCAAAGATCAGAAAGAGACCCTGAAAGGCCTGAGGAAAGTCAGCATGAAAAAGATCAACAATATCGCCAAGCAAATCCTGAGCCAGGAAGCAAAGCTGGCTTTGGTCGGCAGGAAGATCAGCAAGCAGTTTACAAAGGAGGAATAGAGATGGACAGGCTGGAAAAGATGATGGAGATCCAGGGCGCGTTAAACCAGGCCATCAAGGACAAGCGCAACCTGAATGATATATCGCCCATGGAATGGATGCAGAAATATACCCTGGCCATGCTCTCTGAAATGGGGGAAATGCTGGACGAGGTCAACTTCAAGTGGTGGAAGAACCCGAAGGAGATTGATTACTCCGCGCTTAAAGAAGAGCTGGTCGATATCCTTCACTTTTTCCTGAGCATGTGTTTGGCTGCAGGGATGGACGCTGAAGAAATGTACCAGATATATCTGAAAAAGAATGAGGAGAATTTCAAGCGTCAGGAAGGAAAAAGCCAAAAACCGGGCTATGCCTAATTCGTTTCAAATGTATTTCTAATTGTGTCAAACTTGCAACAAACTATCTCCTGCGGTACAATGACCGCAAAGGAGGTTGTGATCATGCGAAAACAAGTTAACCGTTTTTACACGCTGTTTTTGGCGATGTTTCTTATGCTTTCGGCAGTGTCCGCCTATGCGGAAATAAGTATCAACCTCATCAGGCAGGAGTCGGATGCCAGCTTTGTCAGCTATCCTCAAATAAGCGGCATGGACAACACATTTGTTCAGGATACGATCAATGCCGCTGTTCTTGAAAAAACACAGCCCCACCTCAACACGCTGATGGTCTTGCAGTCCGGCGTGGCAGGAGAACTGAAGGCAGAGAGCCAGGTACGGATCTTCACCCATAAAAATGGACAGGATATGCTGGCTGTTCTTCTGGTGGCGGAAGGCCGGATGCCAAACGGGCGCGGCGGCTACCAGGCAATTCCGATGATGTTCAGCCTGGCTGACGGACAGGCTATTCCCGTGGAAAAGATATTTTCGGACGCAGAGGAAGCCCGCGCCAAAATTGAAGAGGAGCTGGACGGGGCGTTCGCGGACGAACTGTCAAACTATCTGGACATCAGCGCGCTTGCTCCCTTTCCCATTGAAAATTACCTGCTGACCGACACCGGCATCACCTTTTATTATCCTGAAAACACCCTGACCTGGCTGTCAGGGCGCGGAGCATCGGTCCATTTTTTGTATCATGAGATACGGCCTCTTCTTGACATGAAAGAGGGCTCCCTTCTGGCAAACCTTGATATCCCGATGCTGGGAATCAGCGCGGAAGAAGCCTCCGAATTTATCAGAAAGTCTGTTGCTGATGGGAAACTCCCCGGGCTTGATGTTCGTTTGGGAGATCAGATTGAGTCAGCCATTGATAAAAACAAACTGCAGTATGATCCGGAAGGCTTCCCCACCGGCGAAAAATACCAGCTTGAGGATGACCGTTACAGGGGAACCAAGGTAATCGCCAATGACGAAGGCCTTGTCACGGCCCTGATCTCAACAAGGATGAATCTGTTTGGCCTGATTACGGGGGAAAGCGGCATGGAGGAGGCTGAGCCTCTTCTGGGCAGCCCTCTTGCAATTCTGCCGATGGACGAGGGCGCGGCAAACCTGTATTCGCTTCCTCAAGGAACCTTGCTGACATATCGTATTTCAGAAAATGACCTCAAACTGTTCTTTGATCAGGCCGGCACGCTGTATGCCGTTTGGCTGGAAAAGACGAACTAAATGACCAAGACACAAGGAAGACAAACCAAAAGATGAGCTCAGCAGCCAGGAAAAAAACAAAAATCAACATCCGGTCAACTGACAGGGCTGGCAGCGTGCTATTGCCGCTGGGCGTCGCGCTGATCGTTTTTTCATGGATGCTTTTTTTGGGCGCAACGCTTCAGACCAGTTCCGCGGCGCTTCATATGATGAAGAACCTTGCCATCGGCCTTGGCGGGGGGCTTTATCTTGTTTTGCCTGTTCTTTTGATGTGGCTGGGTGTGCTGATCGTGATCTCATCCAAGCGCTATGTGTCTTTTTACGCTTTTTCCATCAGTTTGCTCATTTTTCTTACCATTGGCGCGCTGATGAACCTGACGCTCGGCGTTGATAACAGCGACTATCCAAGATTAATGGACTACATCGGGAACTACAACAAATCATTCCGCCAGGCGTCAAATGCTGACAGCTTGGGTGAATATCTGAAAACATCGTTTAATCTGCACAACACCTTGCGGATCGGAACGGGTTTTTACCCCGGAGGCGGCGCGCTGTCCATGCTGATCGCCTATCCTTTGTACAGTTCAATCGGCAACACGGCAGGCATTGTATTTTTGATTCTCGCCTTGATCGCGCTGATTTTCGCTTTGCTCCGCGTAAGCCCTGTTCATTTGATCAATACCATCAGCGCGCGGGTCAACCGCGTTCATGATGCCAATACCGTGAATGCGCAGCCTGTTTATCAAACCCCGGTTCAACAGGATGATCTGAGCGCACAGACAGTACAGCAGCAACCGGCAGCATGGCCAAACCAAAGCGCCAGCACTGCCTGGCAGACAAGCGACCGGGAATATCCCGAGCCGGTTATCCCGGTTTCGCAGTACAATCCTTCAGCCGCTCAAAGCACAGTTGAACCAGGGTTTGTCGCACAGCCGCAGGAAACCTTCCTGGATGAATTTGCTTACAATGCAAGCGCCAATCAAAAGGCTGCCCCTGTGTGGCCGGCGTACGATCAGAAAAACTCCAGCCGGAAAACAAAAACGCAAGCCTGGGGGCAGACAAGCGCTCAGACAGGCGATTTGACCAGCGGCGTGAACCAGCAGCAGCCTTCAGAGCCTGTCTGGACCGCGGTGAGACCGGAACAGCCAGCAACCGAACCGCTTGCGGTTGATCAACATGCAATTGAGCCGCGCACAGGAAACGGGCAATCAGCAGGCGTAATCCCCGAACAAGAAGCGAAGGAGCCTGTATATCAGCATCCTGCGAAAAAACAGCCTGAGATGATTCCTGAAGAAACGATAACAATACCCGTAAATGAACCTGTTTATTCCGAACCGGTGACAAAACCCATCGGAACTGACAAAAAACCTGTCAGTTCCATACCAAAGCCTGTTCACACCGCTCCGGCTTTCGAGTTGACCGGGGAGCGCGTACCGATCAAAAAACGGGAAGAGACCTTTAACCCGACGTCTCTGGATGGCATGGCCAAACCGGCCGCGCCCAAACAAATCAAGCTTGCGCTTGACGATTATCAGGCGCCGCCCCTGCGCCTTCTGACTGAAAACACGGAGGAGCAAAACGACACCACAGAGGAAGACCGCATCCGGGCGAACAAGCTGATTGAAACCTTGAGCAGTTTCCAGATCAGCGCTTCCCTTCATGACATTGTGCACGGGCCGACAGTTACGCGCTTTGCCATCCGTTTGGCTGAGGGGGTTAATGTCAGCAAACTGCGGAATGTCATGGACAACCTGACCATTGAACTGCGTGCCAAGGGTGATATCCGCGCAGAGATCCCGATACCGGGCACTTCGTTTGTTGGGCTTGAGGTTTCAAACGATAAAACTTCAAAAGTTTACCTGCGCGAAGTTCTGGAGTCGCCCAGGATGCGGGAAAACAAGTCGCCCACGACCGTGGCCCTGGGCAAAGACATTACTGGCACGCCCATCACCTGCGAACTCATGGACATGCCTCACCTTTTAATCGCGGGCGCGACCGGCAGCGGTAAATCGGTGTGCATCAACAGCATCATTTGCAGCATCCTCTACCGCGCCTCACCCAGAAATGTCCGCCTGATCATGGTGGACCCCAAGTTTGTTGAGCTTCAGCCCTACAACAATGTGCCGCACCTCTGGTGCCCGGTCATCACGGACGCGCAGAAAGCGACCAGGGCGCTTGAGTGGGTCTGCCAGGAGATGGACAAGCGCTATCAGATCATGGTGGACGCTGGCGTTCGCAACCTGGACGCCTATAACAAAAAACTGGGCCCGGATGAGGATCCGCTCCCGAGGATTATCGTAATTGTTGATGAGATGGCGGATCTGATGACCACCAGCGGCAAGATGATCGAGGACAGCATCAAACGCATCACCGCCAAAGCGCGCGCGGCAGGCATCTGCCTGATCCTCGCCACCCAGAGGCCGTCCGTCAACATCATTACAGGCGTTATTAAAGCCAACATCCCTGGCCGTATTGCTTTCAGGGTCAGTTCACCCTTTGACAGCAAAACCATTTTGGACAGCCAGGGAGCGGAAAAATTGCTGGGCTACGGCGATATGCTGTACCGCTCCATGACACGCGATCCCATCCGCGTGCAGGGCTGCTTTGTGTCCGACCATGATGTCGAGCAGACGGTGGAATTTATCAGAAGCCGCAACAAGGCAGAGTACAATTTGGATCTGACCGAACACATGGAGAAAGACGAGCAGTCCGACAACGGCAACGGCATGGGTGAGGGAGAAGGCGGCGACGCCGAGTTTGATGAATTGCTTCCTCAGGCCATTGAAATGGCGGTCGAGGCGGGCCAGATGTCCATCAGCATGCTCCAGCGCGTGTTGCGCGTGGGTTATGCCAGAAGCGGCCGATTGATCGACGAGATGACCAGAAGGGGCATTATCTCTGGCAACGAAGGCACAAAGCCAAGGCGCACCCTGATGACCAGGGAACAATACCTGAATTATCTGGAAAACGGAAACTGATTTTATCTTTATAAATGGATCACAAGGCTGCCGTACACCGCGAGGGCAAGGCCCAGAAACAGTACGGCAGCCTTGGCAATGTGAATCTTTTCAGGCTTACCTGAGATCAGGAAAAGTACGGCGTAGGGCAAAAGATCCGTAGCGTACCGCGCGCCGTATTGATACCCGCCAAAAGTACGGTGGGTCAACAGAAGGAATAAATGCAGGAAGAAGAACGCCAAGACCAGCAGATGATTGGTGGTGAGCTGTTTCCTGACCAAGAGATTGACGGCGCTGACAAGCATCAGCAAAAGCGCCGGGTTTGCTATCAGCAAGGAAAAGCCAAAGGCTTTCAGGCGAAGTCCCGCATCTGTTCTTTCAAACGGCAGACCTAAAACAAAGGTTTTAACATTTTTGATGACATGGCTGAGGGAAAACTGTGTTCCGCCCTGAAAGGAAAACTCCGGCAGATGGTTATGCCCGAATTCCAAAGGATTGTTAAAGCGAATACAATTGTACCAGGCATAGAGGACGGCAACAACGAGCCCGATCAAAACGCCCGGAAGCAGACGCTTCAGCGTGAGCTTCAGACTTAAATGATCTTTCAGGCGGGATCTGATATACAAAATCAGCAGCAATGGTCCATACAAGGCGTTAAAGGGCCGGCAGCCCACGGCCAGCGCGTAGAACAAAAGGCCCGGAGTGGTCCTGTCCCTGTTAATGAAGTCAATGGACAACAGGGTCAGCATCATGGCCATCACCTGCGCCTGGTACCAGACGGCTCCGGAAAGAACAAGCGGCAGAAAAGAGGAAGCGAACAAGATCAGAAACGCGTACAGAGCCGATGAAAGAGGGGGAAAACCGTGCCGGATCAAAATCCTGAAAAACGTGATCAGCGATACGAAAGCGTAGAAAAGAACCAAAAGCCCGTCCGGCACCTCGCTTCCAAAAATAAAAGACAAAAAATAAACAGGGACGCTTGGGACTGGAGGAAAGCTGACAAAGTATTTGCCCTGATAGATGGCCAATTCCAGGTGCGGTATATCTTCATTCAGCCAGGCTCTACCGTCGCGCCAAGCCAGGGCCTGCAAGGTGTAGGTGTTGTAGGGGCTTGGTTTTAGGGGATCGGTTCCGGTCTTAATGAACAAAAAACCGGTGAGAATGACAAAAGCAATCAACAAAAGAAGATATGACAGCCATTTTTCTCTTGTTTTCACGCTTTTCCTCCTTGTTTAAAGACGCACAAAGGCAACCCGCGTTACCTCAACACACTAAAAATTATATACCCATTCTGCAGTAATTAAATTGACAAATTTCATGCTTGATGGTAGTATCATGCATATTTAAAGACTGACGTATTAGGATAGGCAGGTTTTATGAGGGTCTATCAGGTACAGGATCTGGAAGATGGGCTGAAGACGCCCATGGTTGTATGCCTTGGCGTATTTGACGGCGTTCATCTTGGCCACCTGCGGCTTATCAATGCGGCGATTGAGCTGGCAAAAAAGTCTGGTTATGAGACGCTGGTTCATACTTACAGCCCGGAACCTTTTTATGTCCTCTATCCTTTCCAGCGCCAAATGGAACTGACCAATTTGCAGGAACGGCTGCGCTTGTTTGAAAAATCCGGCGTACAGCATGTTGCTGTGAGCCGGTTCACCAAGGAGATGCAGCATGAGAGCGGAGAACAGTTTTTCTATGAGATCCTCTTAGGCAAACTCAACGCGAAGAGCATCGTGGTCGGTTTCAATCATCGTTTTGGCTATCGAGGCGATACGGATGTAGAAAAACTTGGCCGATTATGCGAGCAAAACAAGATTGGACTTCAGGTCATTGCCCCGGTGAAAACCGGATCAGGAGAACTGATTTCCAGCACCGCCATCAGAAACGCCCTGTCAAAAAAAGACTATGCTTTGGCTGAAGAGATGCTTGGAAGGCCGGTTGATGAAAAACTGATGGAACATTTTGCACAATGCGATCAACAATAACAGCAACAATGGAGGTTTGGACTGCATGAAAAACCGTATTTCCGCTTGGATCGTGCTTGGTGTCATTACAATTGTCGCCGGACTTGGTTTGGCTTTTGTTAATGAGATGACCAAGAATCCCATCGAGGAGCAGGCGCTGATCAATGAGGAAAAAGCCAAACTCAAGGTCATGCCGGGCGCAGTTCAGTTTGAGAAAATTGAACTGGAAGACGGAAACCTTCTGTTTGTCGCCAAAGATGAGTCTGGCGAAACGCTTGGCTATGTTGGCAAGTCTGTGAGCAAAGGCTATGGCGGCCCGGTTGAGGTCATTACCGGTGTAAAAGCGGATGGAACAGTGACCGGCATCAACGTCGGCGGCATGAGCTTTTCTGAAACCCCCGGCCTTGGCGCCAAGGCCTTGGAAGACGACTTTACTTCTCAGTTCGCGGGAAAAATGAGCCCTGTTCGTTTGGGCGATCCTGCAAAAAATAACGAAATTGATGCCATCACTGCCGCTACCCGTACAAGCAATGCGGTGCTGGCAGCGGTCAACGCGGTCGCAAAAGAAGTCAATCTATACTTAAATCCTGACGCGGGTGCGGATGCTGTTGCCGAAGGAACGCCGTATACAGGCGAAGCGAACGGCTTTGCAGGCCCTGTCGTTGTGGTGGTGACTGTCAAGGATGACGGGACCATTTCTGGGCTGAAAGTCGTTGAGGATGAGCGCTTTGCTGAGACAGACGGATATGGCGCCCAAGCGCTTGAGCCTGATTTCGGCAAGCAGTTCATTGGCAAGACCTTCCCCTTGACCCTGGAAAGCGTGGACGGGATTTCCGGCGCCACCATGACCACCAAAGCGGTGATCGAAGCGGCGAATAAAGCCTATGAAGATAAAAATGTTGTTCTGCCTGAAGGAATAACGTATCAGGGCGAAGCGGACGGCTTTGCGGGCCCTGTCGCTGTTTTGGTTACTGTAAAAGAAGACAAGACCATTACCGCGCTGAAAATCGGTGATGACAGGTTCGCGGAAACCGATGGTTACGGCGCCGCCGCGATTGACCCCGGCTTTGCTGCGCAGTTCATTGGAAAAGCAGTCCCCGTGAAGCTTGAGGACATCGACGCCATTTCCGGCGCCACCATGACCTCCAAAGCTGTGATCGCAGCCATTAACAGCGCGGTTGAATCCGGAAACATTGTAGGCGAGAATGTTGAAGAAGAACCCGCGGCAGTTGAGCCGACGCCAGAACCTGAGAAGGAAGAGAGCGCGGTTCCTGAAGACGCGCTGGTGAATGCCAAGCAAGGTTTTGCGGGGCCTGTCGCCGTCACCCTGACCTTTGATGAGAAGGGAGCCATCAGCTTCTTAAAGATTGGGGATGACAAGTTCGCTGAGACCAAGGGCTTTGGCGAGGCCGCGCTGGAACCGGCTTTTGCCGAGCAGTTTATCGGCAAGCTTCCGCCGCTCAGCGCGAAGAAAGCGGATGAAGATGCCAGCGAGAACACCGTTGACGGCATCAGCGGGGCGACCCTGACGACCAACGCGGTGCTGGACGCGATCAATGAAGTCTATGTACAGCAGTTCCCGGTTGAAGAAGAACCTGAGGCAGTTGAGCCGACCGCAGAACCTGAGAAGGAAGAGAGCGCGGTTCCTGAAGACGCGCTGGTGAATGCCAAGCAAGGTTTTGCTGGGCCTGTCGCCGTCACCCTGACCTTTGACGAAAAGGGAGCCATCAGCTTCTTAAAGATCGGGGACGACAAGTTCGCTGAGACCAAGGGCTTTGGCGAGGCCGCGCTGGAACCTGCATTCGCCGAGCAGTTTATCGGCAAGGTACCGCCGCTCAGCGCGAAGAAAGCGGATGAAGATGCCGGCGAGAACACCGTTGACGGCATCACCGGGGCGACCCTGACGACCAACGCGGTGCTGGACGCCATCAATGAAGTCTATGTACAGCAGTTCCCGGTTGAAGAAGAACCCGCGGCAGTTGAGCCGACCGCAGAACCTGAGAAGGAAGAGAGCGCGGTTCCTGAAGACGCGCTGGTGAATGCCAAGCAAGGTTTTGCTGGGCCTGTCGCCGTTACCCTGACCTTTGACGAAAAGGGAGCCATCAGCTTCTTAAAGATTGGGGATGACAAGTTCGCTGAGACCAAGGGCTTTGGCGAGGCCGCGCTGGAACCGGCATTCGCCGAGCAGTTTATTGGCAAACTTCCGCCGCTCAGCGCGAAGAAAGCGGATGAAGATGCCAGCGAGAATACCGTTGACGGTATCACCGGGGCGACCCTGACAACCAACGCGGTGCTGGATGCCATCAATGAACTTTATACCCAACAATTTAAAGAAGCTTCCCAGCAATAAACCGGACTGAATCCGTATTTGTAAAAGAAAGGCAGGCAGAACAAGCATGAGATTGAGTTTCAAAGGCGGCATCCATCCGCTGAAGGAGCTGCACGAAGGCAAGGACAAAAGCATGCACAAGCCCATTAAGGAGCTGGTTCCTGAAAAGGTGGCCATCCAGGTTGACATGCATGTCGGCGCCCCCTCTCAACCCATTGTTAAAAAGGGCGATCAGGTGAAGGTGGGCCAGGTCATCGCGACGGCGGTGGGCAATTTAGGCATTCCGGTTCATGCCAGCATCTCTGGAGCGGTAACAGCCGTCACAAACCGCCAGATGCTGGGTAAAAAAGCTTCTGCGATCATAGAGATCACCAGCGACGGCCAGGACGAATGGGTGGAGCTTCATCCCCTGGGGGATGTGGAGACCGTGCCGGCAGATAAAATCATTCAGCAGGTGAAGGATGCCGGTATCTGCGGGCTGGGCGGAGCCTGTTTCCCCACCCATGTCAAGATGTCTCCGGCTGATGACAAGAAGATCGACACCATCATCATCAATGGTTCGGAATGCGAAACCTTCCTGACGGCCGACCATCAGCTGATGCTTGAGGAACCGGAGCGCATCGTGAACGGCACGCGCGCCATCATGCGCGCGATGAATGTTAAAACAGGCGTCATTGCGATTGAAGACAACAAGATGGATGCGGTTAAAACCATGACAGACGCCGCTTCCGGTCGTGAAGGCGTTTCGGTTGTGGTTTTGAAGACCAAGTATCCCCAGGGCAGTGAGAAAAACCTGATCAAGGCGGTCACAAAGCGTGAAGTGCCTTCAGGCGGTCTTCCCTGTGACTGCGGCGTTGCTGTTTTCAATGTCGGCACTGCGGCTGCGGTCGCTGACGCGATAATGGAAGGCAAGCCACTGGTCAAGCGCATCACCACAGTGACAGGCTGTGTGAAAGAACCTTCAAATCTTAAAGTCAGGATTGGGACCAGCTTCCAGGACGCGATCGACTTTGCCGGCGGCTTTACGGAAGAGCCCGGGAAAATATTTGCAGGCGGAAGCATGACCGGCATCGCCGCGCCCAACACCGATGTTTGTATTTCAAAAGCAAACAATGGCATTGTGGTGCTGAACAAAAAGGATTCCGTCGTCAAGTCGCCGACCGGATGCATCCGCTGCGGGCGCTGCATCGATGCCTGCCCCATCATGCTCAATCCTCAGAAGCTCAAAGAATTGTGTGACGCAGGCGACTTGGCGGGCGCAAAAAAACGCTATATAATGGAATGCTGTGCCTGTGGAGCCTGCTCTTATGTATGCCCGGCGAAGCTGGAATTGAGCGCCAGCTTTAAGGAAGCAAAAGATAAAATTACAGCGAGGGGGGTATAACAGGATGAACCTGCGTCTTTCCACCGGTCCTCATTACCTGCACAGGGAAAGCACCCAAACGCTGATGCTGGATGTCATCATCGCGTTGGTGCCGACCACTGCTGCGGGTATCTACCTGTTCGGATCCAAGGCTGCCTGGGTCTTGGCCGTAGCGGTCGCGTCCGCTGTGATCTGTGAGTACATTTTTCAAAAACTGGCCAAACGCCCGGTTCGTATCATGGATCTGTCAGCCGTGGTGACTGGTTTGATTCTTGGATTGAACCTCCCTGCTGAAGCGCCGCTGTGGCTGCCTGCGGTCGGCAGTGCCTTTGCCATCATCATTGTGAAGGAACTGTTCGGCGGGATCGGGCACAATTTCCTGAATCCGGCCCTCCTCGCGCGCGGCGTGCTGCTGGCTTCCTGGCCTGCCAGAATGAGCGTATATTTCATGCCGACGCGTGTTTTGGGGATTACCAGCGCCGTTCCTGCGGGCCCTGACGCGGTGTCCTCCGCGACCGCGCTGCTTCGTCCTCAAGGATATGAGGTTTATGACCTGCTCATGGGCAACATCCCCGGCACCATCGGTGAAGTTTGTAAAATCGCCATCCTGATCGGCTTTCTGTACATGCTGTTTGTCGGCACCATTAAATGGCACATTCCTGTCATCTTTGTTGGCACCGTAGCCCTGATGACCTGGCTGCTTGGCGGCGATCCGCTAAAGGCTGTGCTTTCCGGCGGTTTGCTGTTTGGTGCTGTATTCATGGCGACAGACTATGTGACCAACCCCATGCTGACCATCGGACAGATCATTTTCGCTGTTGGCTGCGGCATCCTGGTGACAGTCATTCGCATGACCAAAGCCTATCCGGAGGGCGTGACCTACGCGATCCTTCTGATGAACATTGCTACCCCGCTGATCGACAAAATGACCAGCAGACGTGTGTATGGGACGGTGAAGAAACATGCCTGAGAAGAAAACAAGTCTCCGCGGTGTTTTTGTTAACGGTATCCTGAACGAAAACCCCACCTTCCGCCTGGTGCTGGGCGTATGTCCCACCTTGGCTGCCACTACCAGTGCCACAAATGGCCTGGGCATGGGCCTGGCCGCGACCTTTGTGCTGGTTGGTAGCAACGCGGTTATCAGCATGCTGCGCAACCTGATTCCGGACAAGGTGCGCATCCCCGCGTTTATCGTGGTCATCTCCACCTTCGTGACCATCGTTCAGATGCTGATCCAGGCCTTTGTTCCGGCTTTGTATGACGCGCTTGGATTGTTCATTCCCCTGATTGTGGTCAACTGCATCATTCTGGCAAGGGCGGAGGCCTTCGCCGCAAAAAACCCCGTTATACCATCAGCCGTTGACGGCTTGGGAATGGGCCTTGGCTTTACTGCGGCCCTGCTCCTGATCGGATCCATCCGTGAAATTCTGGGCAGCGGCACCATCTTTGGAAACGCGGTGTTTGGCCCTTCATTTGAGCCAATGCTGCTGGTCATCATGGCGCCCGGCGGCTTCATCGTCTTCGGATTGGTGCTGGGCATCATCAACGCGATTGTGAACCGCGCCAGCGCAAGGAAAGGAGCGAAAGCGTAATGGAATTTACCTTGACGAATTTCCTTTTGTTCATGGTCAACTGTATTTTGACCAACAACTTCATTTTCTCCAGATACCTGGGATGCTGCCCTTTCCTTGGTGTATCTTCCAAGGTTGAGACAGCGGCAGGCATGGGCATCGCGGTCACCTTTGTCATGGGCATCGCGTCTTTGTTCACCTACATGGTGTATCATTACATTTTGGTGCCATTGGGGCTGGAGTATCTGATCACCATTTCATTTATCCTGGTTATCGCGGCGCTCGTTCAGTTTGTCGAGATGTTCATGAAAAAGGGAATGCCGGCTCTATACAATGCGCTTGGCATCTACCTGCCTCTGATCACGACCAACTGCGCAGTTCTTGGCGCTGCTATCCTGAACATTGACAACCAGTACAACATGCTTTGGTCCGTGCTCAACGGCGTCTTTGGCGCGCTGGGCTTCCTGCTGGCGATCGTCCTGATGGCCGGCGTCCGCGAGCGCCTTGAGACTTCCAACATCCCCAAGTCTTTTAAGGGCTTCCCCATCAGCCTGATCATTGCCGGCCTGATGTCCGTTGCCTTCCTGGGCTTTGCCGGCCTGGGCGGCATGTAAGGAGAACAGAGTATGATAAATGCCATTCTTATAGCAGCAGCCGTTTTGGGCGGCATGGGCGTTCTGTTTGGTCTGATTTTAACATTTGCGGATAAGAAGTTTGCGGTTCCGGTAGATGAACGCGTGACCCGGGTGCGCGAGGCCGTTTCCGGCGCTAACTGCGGAGCCTGCGGATACCCCGGATGCGACGGCTATGCCGAAGCAGTGGTCAAAGGCGAGGCGCCCATCAACCTCTGTACACCCGGCGGGCAGAAGACCCTGGATGCCTTTTCTGAAATCATGGGCCAGTCTGCTGAACTGGCTGATCCCGTTGTCGCCCGTGTGCTCTGCCAGGGTGAACATGAGGTGGTCAAAACCCGATATGAGTACGCTGGTATGCAGAGCTGCCACACTGCAGCCAGCCTGGCTGGCGGCCCTACCATGTGCCAATGGGGCTGTGTGGGGCTGGGCGACTGCGTGCGGGTATGCGCTTTTGACGCGATTTCAATTGTGAATGGGATCGTGAACATCGATGAAGAAAAATGCACCGCCTGCGGCATGTGCGTTGCCGAATGCCCGCGCTCAGTCATCAAACTGCTGCCGAAGTCTGCCAAGATCACTGTTCGCTGCCAGAACGCGGCCCCTCCCAAGGAGGCGAAAGACGCCTGCGAAAAAGCCTGTCTTGGCTGCAAGCGCTGTGAAAAAGCCTGCCAGTTTGACGCCATCCATGTGACCAATGGTGTTGCATCGATCGATCCGGAAAAATGCACCATGTGCGGCGAGTGTGCCAAGGTCTGCCCGACCAAGTGCATTGAGCAGTTAGCCTAAGCCATACTTGATGAACAAGGTGAGTTCCTTAGTGGAAAACCGCGCGCGTGCTGGTTCACGCGCGTCTTTCGTTGGTTTGATCGTAAACGCTTTATTGGCCGGTATCAAGATCACTGTGGGGACGATGGCCGGATCGGTTTCCATCTTGGCGGACGGCATCAACAACCTGTCTGACACCGGCTCTGTGCTTATTTCCTTCTTCAGCCTTAAAATGGCGCAGAAGCCTGAGGACAAGGAGCATCCATTCGGGCACGCAAGGATTGAGTACATTGGCACGCTGCTGATCGCGCTCATCATCCTGTACGCCGGGATCGACCTGCTGAGATCCAGTGTTAACGCCATTGTTGAGGGGTCTTCGCCTCTGTTTTCCTGGTGGATCGCCGGATTAACAGCGCTCAGCATCCCGGCCAAGGTGTTTTTATGGCGGTTTTATTTAAAGATCGGACGAAAATACGAGATTCCAAGCCTGCTTGCTGCCTCTCAGGACAGCGTGAATGATGTTGTTTCTACAAGCGCGGTTTTGCTTGGCTTGTTTGCGACCCATTTTTTAAATCTCAAGGCAGATGGCTGGGTCGGCCTTGCTGTCTCCTTATTTATCCTCTATGGCGGGTTTAAACTGGTTCGTGAGACCGCCACTTCCATCATCGGAGGGACACCAAATGTCCAGCTTGGAAAAGCCATCCTTGATATCGTCAAGAAATACCCGCGGATAACAGGGGTTCATGATTTTATGCTGCACGACTATGGCCCCGGGCGTTCCATCGCTTCTCTGCATGTCGAAGTCAGTGCGGAAGAGAAATTAATAGAAATCCATGAGGTGATTGATCAGCTTGAACAGGAAATCACCACTAAGTTTCAAATGCCCATCACCATACATATTGACCCGACCCTGCTGCCTGACGCGCCCGGATATGAGGTGATGACCCGAATCCAGGAATACCTGCTGACCCTGCACCCGGGGCTCAGCCTGCACGATTTTCGCATTGTTCCGGGAAAACGTGTGATTAAACTTGTGTTTGATGTGGTTGTGCCCCTGGACTATCATAACAAAGACCTGATTTCCCAGATTGATGCGTTTGCCAAGGAAATTGATCAGCGGTATGAATGCCACATACTGCTGGACAGGGACTATTTTGTGAACACCGCGGAGGATGATCTGTGAGTATGCCCAACAGGATCGTTTCGTTTTGTCTTTTGCTGTGCCTTTTCCTGACTGGTGCTGCTTTTGCTGAGAACGAAACTTTGACCCAGGAGGAACTGACCGATCTTTTATATGAAATGAGCAGGGAGGACGGAGACGGCGGCCAGTTTACGGTGCTGCCTGAAGACTATGTGGAGCCCATCACCGGGATTGAAGGCACCTATCACCTGCTGCTTGCCGGAGTGGATACCAACGGACAGGGGATCACAGGGCGAAGCGACACGATGGTCCTCGCTATATTGAACACCAGGCAAAAAACCGTCAAACTGATCTCCTTTATGCGGGATCTGTATGTCAAAATACCCGGCAGAGGACATAACCGCTTGAATGCCGCCTATGTCTATGGCGGGCCGGACCTGCTTGTTAAAACCATCAGCCAGGTTTTTCAAGTCAGGGTAGATGGCTACCTGGCAGTTGACTTTGGCTTGATGGCCAGGCTGATTGACGGTATTGGCGGCATAGAGATGAATGTAAGTGAAAGGGAGTTTGAGTCCCTCAACGCGATCTTGTCTTATTACAATCACCTCAACGATAAACCCCGGGACGAGGGGCTTCTGAAAACTTCGGGCAAGGTGCTTTTGACCGGCTATCAGGCAATGGCTTATTCACGGATCAGAAAAATGGACAGCGACTTTGAACGTGTAAAACGGCAGCAAAACACGCTCCGCGCCATTTTTGATCAGATTTTAACCTTGGATACGGGCAGCATGGGGGAACTGGTTACTCAGTTTGCACACCAGGTCAAGACCGATGTCAGCCTGGCGGAAGCGCTGGAGCTGATCGCCCTTGTTGCCCAGATGGACAAGGCGCAGATCACCTCCCTGACCATCCCTGTTTCAGGCGCGTACAAAAATGTCACGAAAAACAAAGCAGCCTTTCTGGTCCCAAACTTAAAGCGAAATCTGAATGCGCTGAATGCTTTTATCAAAGAGGGGAGCATTCCCTGAGGTTGTAAAAAGAAAAAAATATCTGTACAATAAAAAGAAAGTGAAACAAGGAGGACATTTGGATGTACCAGCATGTTATTGATACCGCGAAAGAAAAAATGGAGAAGACCAAGGAAGTGTTCAAGCGGGAAATGGCTTCTCTTCGCGCGGGCAGAGCCAACCCCAGGATTTTAGACCGCATCATGGTTGATTACTATGGGGTTCAGACCCCTCTGACCCAGATGGCCAACATCATGTCTCCCGAACCCCGCATGCTGACCATCGCGCTTTGGGATACAAAGGCGATCCCGCTGGTGGAAAAAGCCATTCAGAAAAGCGATTTGGGCATGAACCCGGCCAATGACGGCAAGATTATCCGTTTGATCGTGCCTGAGTTAAATGAGGAGCGCCGCAAAGAGCTGACCAAACTGGTCTGGCGCAACGCGGAAGAATCCAAGGTCGCCATCCGCTCCATCCGCAGGGACGCGATTGACCAGATCAAGAAGATGCAGAAAAATTCTGAAATTTCAGAAGATGACCAGCATGTAGCTGAAAACGAGATGCAGAAGGTCACCGATGCCGCTGTTAAGGACATTGATGAAATCGCCAAGGAAAAAGAAAAGGAAATCATGTCCGTTTAATGAGCTCAGAGACATCTCTTCCTGATTTAGCCGGCAAGAGGCTTGATGAGGCGCTTAAAATCCTGGAGACGCAAGGACTCACGCCTGAGGTCATTTTTTCGATGCCCGAGAGAATGAAAAAACAGGACAAGGTCAGAACGCCCCGGGTGGTTCGTTTCGTTGACAACAAGCTTCTTTGCTCGTATTTTCTTGATTCCAGTCCGGAGAAACCATCATGACAGAAACAAACCTACCCAAACACGTCGCCATCATTATGGATGGAAACGGGCGTTGGGCAAAAAAGAACGCGCTGAGCGTGATGCTGGGCCATCGCAAGGGTGTAGAGACCCTCAGGGAGATTATTCGTTACAGCAGCAATATCAGCATCAAGGTGCTGAGCCTTTATGCGTTTTCCACGGAGAACTGGTCAAGGCCCAAAGCCGAGGTAAACGCGCTGATGAAGCTGATCGTTGAATATTTTACATCAGAGATCGATGAACTGGATCAAAATCACGTTAAGATTCGTATTTTAGGCGATGTTGACGGCCTGCCTCCTTCCGCGGCGGAAGCTTGCAGAAACGCTGTGAACAGAACCGAACACAACAAAGGGCTGCAGCTGAACATCGCGCTGAACTATGGAGCGCGGGATGAGATCCTGCGCGGGGTCAACAGCCTGATGATGGAACGATGCAGCGGTTCCAAACCCTTTAAAGAGATCGTATGGGAGGATTTTTCAAACCAGCTTTACACCAAAGGGCAGCCGGATGTGGATCTTCTGATCAGGACCAGCGGAGAACAGCGATTGAGCAACTTCCTTTTGTGTCAGTGCGCTTACGCGGAAATGGTGTTTCCGGAGGTGCTTTGGCCTGAGTTTACGGTCGATGAATACCGCAAAGCCCTTCAGCAATATGCCGGGCGCGAGCGTCGCTTTGGGGGAAGAACGTCATGACGACCAGGATCCTGACCGGCGCCGCGCTCCTGATACTCCTGCTTTTGGCGATTTATTTCAGCGGCTGGGTGTTCGCTATCCTGTGGATTGCCTGCGTTTGCCTGGCTTTGTATGAAATGCTCAGGGCTTTAAAAAACGCCGGCCACCATATACTGACCTGGCCAACCTGGAGCGCCCTGCTCATCGCGATCCCCGGCTTTTTGCTGCTGACCGAATTGGGCAGCATGCTGCTTCTGGTTCTTCTGGTCGCGCTGAACTTGTTTATTGTTACCGCTTTGATCATGTTCAGGAAGGATTCCACCCTGGAAGACCTGTGCATGTCTGTCTTGCCTTTGTTCGCCATTGTGATTCCGGCAATGAGCCTGCTTGGCATGACGAGAATTGAAACGATCGGTTTGCAGCGGCTCTTCATCAGCCTGGCTTTCTTTATCCCGGTCGCGGGGGATTCCGCCGCGTTTTTCATCGGCTCCAAATACGGAAAAACCAAGCTGCTGGAAGCGGTCAGCCCCAAAAAAACGGTTGAAGGCGCTCTGGCGGGTTTGCTCGGAAGCATCCTGATAGCGGTTCTCATCTATTTGATTGGCTCGTATTTCCGGTTGAACATGCCCATCTTCCTTCATTTTATCCTTTTGGGCTTCCTGGGGGGCATTGCGGGCCAGATCGGGGATTTGTTCGCGTCCTTTGTCAAGAGACACTGCAAAATCAAAGATTATGGCCATATCTTTCCCGGGCATGGTGGCATGATGGACAGAATTGACAGCATTTTGTTTTGCGGCGCATTGGTATACCTGTATCAGGCGCTTCTTTGGGTGTGATCATGAAAAAACGCCGCATCAGCATCCTTGGGTCAACCGGCTCCATCGGAAGGCAGGCGCTGGACATCGTAGCGCGTCACCCCGACCGGTTTGAGGTAGCCGCCCTCAGCGCGCACAGCAGAAGCGATGAGTTGTTTGAACAGATCAGGGCTTTCCGGCCAAAAGCTGCCGGATTAAGCGGGGATCGGGCGGAAATTCCCGCCGACCTTCGGGGTTTGGACTGGTATTTTGGCAAGGATTGCCTTGAGAGGATCGCGTCAGAGGTTGATTGCGACGATGTTCTGGTCAGCGTCGTGGGCATCGCCGGGCTTGACAGTGTGATCTCCGCGCGCAAAGCCGGAAAGCGCGTTTTGTTGGCCAACAAAGAGGCGCTGGTTGCCGGGGGACAGCTTGTGATGGATCTGTGCCCGCAGGATAATGAGGATCCGGTTTTGATCCCGGTTGACAGCGAGCACAGCGCGATTTATCAGTGCTTGCTTGCGAATAAAGGAAATCCCTTTACCAAGATCATCCTGACCGCTTCAGGAGGGCCTTTCCGCACCTGGACATTGGATAAAATACAAGACGCGGGCATAAATGAGGCGCTCAATCATCCCAACTGGAGCATGGGGCAGAAGATCACCATTGATTCCGCCAGCATGTTCAACAAGGCGCTTGAGATGATCGAGGCTAGATGGCTTTTTCACGCAAAGCCCGAACAGATCGAGGTCATCATCCATCCCCAGAGCATCATCCATTCCCTGGTTGAGTTTGTTGACGGGGTGCAGCTGGCGCAGTTGGGTGTGCCGGATATGCGCGCCCCGATCGCGTTCGCGATGGCCTATCCTGACAGGATCAGCACAGGAAGCGATCCGCTTCGTCTTGATCAAACGGGTATATTAAGTTTTGAAGCTCCGGACTTGACCCGTTTCCCTGCTTTGAGGCTGTCCATGGAAGCGATGAAGCAAGGCGGGGCGGCGCCCTGCGTTCTGAACGCGGCGAATGAGGTCGCGGTTGACCTGTTTTTAAAAGAAAGAATCCGCTTTGGCGACATCAACCGCATTGTGGAAGAAAGCCTCAACAGAAAAGGACATCTTCGCGCTGACAGCCTTTCAGCAGTGCATGAGGCTGACGCCATCGCCCGTGAAACCGCGTTGAGTTTGGTTGGGGTTTAAGGGAGGATCAATGACTTTTTTTTATATTTTAGCCGCCATTCTTTTATTTGGCATTCTGATAACCGTTCATGAAGCTGGCCACTTTTTCGCAGCCAGGATGATGAAGATCCCGGTGCGGGAATTTGCGATCGGTTTTGGCCCAAAGCTTTTCAGCTGGAAACGCAAAAAGCACGAGACAGTGTTTTTCCTGCGTGCGATCCCATTGGGCGGGTACTGCGCCTTTTACGGGGAGGATGACACCACAGAGGAGTATAAGGACGATCCGCGCGCGTTTCAAAACCACAGCGTCTTAAAGCGCCTGATCACCATCGTCATGGGCCCTTTGATGAACCTGCTGCTGGCGGTAATAGCGGCTGTCATCCTGTATACAATAACCGGCGTGCCAGTGCCTTCCGGCCCGCAGGTCACCTTTGTGCATTCCGTTAATGAAGGAAGCGCAGCGGAGGACGCCGGTATGCTGCCAAATGACATCATCTTGTCTGTAGATGGTCAACCGGTGACGGACAACTTGCCCGCGCTGCTTGACAGCGGGGTGCCTGGAACTGAAAGGAGCTTCCTTGTCAGGCGTGTGGTGAACGAAACAGAGCAGGAGCATACTTTAACAATCACCCCAGTGTTTGATCCTGTTGAACAGCGTAACCTGATCGGCATCATGATGTCTGTGGTCCAGCCTGCAAAGATGGTCCCGGGTACGATCGGTCAGATCATGAACAACGCCATTCATTTGTCCTATCGCGCAGGAGCAATGGTCGTCCAGGCTCTGGTAAATCTATTTACAAGGGGAGAAGGTGCGGGTGAAGTCGCCGGGGTTGTCGGCATCACCAAGATGATCGTGGATGAGATCCAGCGCACAAAACTGGAGGGATACCTTTACCTGATGGTGGTCATTTCCATCAACCTTGGCCTGATGAACCTGCTGTTTATTCCGGGGCTGGACGGAAGCAGGATTCTCTTTTTGCTGGTGGAGGGCGTGCGGGGCAAGCCAATCAAAAAGGAAGGCTATGTTCACGCGGCAGGCATGATCCTCCTTTTCGCGCTGATGATCTTTATCACTTTCCGCGACGTGATCAGGTTGTTTTAAATGACAAAAGAAGTAAAAGTCGGCCAGGTCGTGATCGGCGGGAAGGCCCCGATCAGCATTCAGTCCATGACCAATACGGATACCCGGGATGTTGCTTCAACCGCTGAGCAGATCCGTCAGTTGGGCCTAAGCGGCTGCGATATCGTCCGTTTCTCTGTTTATGACAAGGATTGCGCCAAGGCGATCAAGCCCTTAAAAGACAGCACCCGCATACCGCTGGTGGCCGACATCCACTTCAACCATGAATTGGCCATTCTGTCCATTGAGAACGGCATTGACAAGCTGCGCATCAATCCGGGCAATCTGCGCAATGAACACGAGGTTAAAATGGTCGTTGACTGCGCCAAAGCGCACAACACGCCAATCCGCATCGGGGTTAATTCCGGCTCTGTGCCAAAGGACATCCTGGCGCGGGATCATGGCGTGACCGCGCAGGGGCTGGTGGACAGCGCCATGGGGCATGTAAAACTGCTTGAGAAGAACGGTTTTTATGACATCGTGCTGTCCATGAAAGCCAGCGACATCCGCCTGATGGTGGATGCCTACCGCCTTGCCGCAAAAACCTTTGATTACCCGCTTCACCTGGGTGTAACGGAAGCCGGGCTCCCTGGACAGGGAACCATCAAATCCGCCATCGGGATCGGCGCATTGCTGCTGGACGGCATTGGAAACACCATCAGGGTATCCCTGACCGGGGACCCAGCAAACGAGCCTGAAGCCGCGATCAGCATTCTCAAAGCCCTTGGCTTAAGGAGCGGCTTTGAGCTGGTTTCCTGCCCTACCTGCGGCCGGACAGAGGTTGATATCGAAAACATCGCAAAACGGGTTTCTGAGCATACCGCGCACATCACAAAACCCATCAAGGTGGCCATCATGGGCTGCGTGGTCAACGGCCCCGGAGAAGCCAGGGGTGCCGACATCGCCCTGTGCGGCGGCAAGAGCGGCAGCGCCATTTACAGAAATGGCGAGTTCGTTCTCAAGGTATCCGGGGATCCCGTCCCAACCCTTCTGAAGATGATTGATGAGCATCTTCTCGACTTGAAAGAGTAAAGAAGAATGAATGAACTTGGTTTCTTAGACAGCATATACGCGGAACTGCCTGAAATTGAAGGGAAACTGCATCTGCTTCGCGTGGACTATCATCAAGCCCGAAAGGCCGCGGTGGCGTATTTTACCGCGGATGTTTTGATCGGTGAAAAACAGTTTGCTTTGATCCGCAGGCACTTGAAGAAAACTTTCCCCAAAATGAATGTTTCGCTCCGCATTGCTTCCCCGCAGCTGGCGGAGGATTTTTTGAGTGAACCTGCGAAATACAGCAATGTCATTACCCCCATTCTGCTGAAGCATTTTCCAGCAATGAACGCGCACCTTGACGCGATCCACTGGTTGCCGGAAGAGGGGGGACTGGCGCTTGAACTGGATACGCCTTTCGCATATGAGTACATGAACCAGCAGGATGTGAAAAACACCATTGCCAAAGCCGTCAGCGACATCTTTCTGATGGAGCCAAGGATCAGCCTGCGCCTGAAAGAGGATTTTGAGAACCGGGTCCATCAGCAGCTTGAGGAGCGCCGCCGCGAACAGGAGCTTTTGGAAGCCAGCTTTTTAATCGCTGAGGATGAACCGAAGAAAACAAAAGAAAAAAAAGAAAGCGTGAAGATCGCCGGTTCTTTGATCGCGGCTGACGCGGTTCCAATCAAAGAGCTGACTGAATTATCCGGCAGGGTCGTGATCCAGGGAAAGGTTATCAGCGCTGAAGACAGGAAGATCCAAAAAAGCGAATCGGTCTTGCTGTCCTTTGTGCTGAGCGACAACACGGAGAGCATTGTCTGCAAGATTTTCTTGGGCAGCAGGCCAAATGGCTTTCGGAATGAAGAAGCGATCGACCCTGAAGTTGAGAAGAAAAAAGTTCAGGAAGTCCTGCAGAGGATCAAACCGGGAGTCGGACTCAAGGTGCGCGGTTTTTGCCAGATGGACAGCTATGACAACATGCTGACCGTCATGGCCAAAGACATCAACGCCTTTGAACTGCCAAAGCGCAAGGACCTTGCGGGTGAAAAACGCATTGAGCTGCACGCGCACACCTTCATGAGTTATATGGACGGGCTGGTTTCTGCAAGCGACCTGATCAAACAGGCTGCGGATTTTGGGCATAAAGCCATTGCCATTACGGATAAAGCGGTGGTTCAGGCTTATCCTGAGGCCTTTTCCGCAGCGAAGAAACACAAGATCAAGCTGATTCCGGGAATGGAAGGCACCATGATGGACGACGACGGCATCGTCAGGCACGCGACAGACGCCTCCATAGATGAGCCCATCATTGTGCTCGACTTTGAAACCACGGGATTAAACCCTTTCGCTGACCGGATCATTGAAATCGGCGCGGTAAAACTGGATCAGGGCCAGGTTGTGGATTCCTTTTCCATGCTGGTGGACCCGGAGATGCCGCTACCGCAGAAGGTCATCCAGATCACCAAAATCCAGGATTATATGCTGAAAGATCAGCCCAAAGCGGCAGAAGCCCTGCCCAAACTGATGGCCTTTATCGGAAACAGCGCGATTGCCGCCCACAACGCAAGCTTTGACACGGCTTTTTTAAAGGCGGAGCTGAAGCGCCTGGGTCTGACCTATAGCCTGCCTGAGATCGATACGCTGGCCTTTGCGCAAAAATTGTACACTGGCTTAAAACGCTACAACTTGAACGCCCTGTGCAAGCATCTTGGGGTCGTCCTGAAAAATGCGCACCGTGCGGTGCACGACGCCGGCGCGACGGCGCAATGCCTGGTTCATATGTTAAATGCCGCCAAAGAAAAGGGCGCCAAAACCCTCAAAGACATCAATGATGTCATCACCGGCTACAACCGCAACAACCGCCATCACCTGACCATCCTAGTCAAAGAACAGGTCGGCATCACCAACATCAACCGCCTGGTCTCCATGTCGCACCTGGAGTATTTTTTCAGGGAGCCTTTGATTCCCCGGGATCAAATAGAAGAATACCGGGATGGCCTTCTCCTGGGCAGCGGCTGCCTGGAAGGGGAGCTGTATCAGGCTGTGCTTTCAGGCAAGCATGGCGAGGAACTGGCGAAAATCGCCCGGTTTTACGACTTTATCGAGGTTCAGCCGGAGAGCAACTATGAGCACCTGGTGCGCCTGGGCAAGATCACCAGTTTGGACACCTTGCGAAAAATCAACAGGATTATGATTGATCTTGGTGAGAAACTGAACATCCCGGTCGTTGCGACGGGGGATGTTCACTTCCTCAATCCGGAGGACGCGATCTTCCGGACCATCATCAAAAACAGCCTGCCGCTTGAAAAAGAAGGCGCTGATGATCAGCCGCCTGTCTACTTCAGGACAACGGACGAGATGCTCAAAGAGTTTGAGTGGCTGGGGCCGGAAAAAGCGGAGGAGATCGTGATCAAAAACCCCGCCAAGATCGCGAACATGGTTCAAAACCTGAGCCTCTACCCGGTTCACCCGGAAAACAAAACCACTTTTTCACCGCTGTGGGAAGAAGCCGCGGACGATATCCGCAACATGAGCGAGAACCAGGCCAAACTGAATTACGGTGAAAACCTGCCCGCTCTGGTGCGCGCCCGGCTTGATAAAGAATTAAACGCGATCATCGGCTATGGATACGCAACGCTTTATTCCATCGCCCAGAAGCTGGTTCGACAGTCCTTGAACGACGGGTACATGGTGGGAAGCCGGGGCTCTGTCGGCTCTTCATTTGTCGCGACCATGTGTGGCATCACGGAGGTCAACCCGCTTCCGCCGCATTACCGCTGCGAAGATTGCCATCGGGCTGAGTTTGATGTGCCCAAGGATGTCCAGACCGGCGTGGACCTGCCGGACAAGGATTGCAGTGTTTGCGGCAAAAAGATGATCAAGGACGGCTTCGACATTCCTTTTGAAGTTTTCCTGGGCTTCAAAGGCGACAAGGTGCCTGACATTGACCTGAACTTCTCAAGCGAGTACCAGTCAAAAGCGCACGCTCAGGTAGAGCAGCTGTTTGGTGAAGGTTATGTGTATAGAGCCGGGACCATCGGCACCCTGCAGGAAAAGACCGCCTTTGGCTATGTGCTGAAATACCTGGAAGAACGCCAAATGACGGTATCCCCTGCTGAGAAAAAGCGCCTGGCGGACGGCTGCATCGGCGTCAAACGCACCACGGGCCAGCACCCGGGCGGCATGGTCATTGTGCCGAAGGAATATGAGATCTATCAGTTTACAGCAGTGCAGCGGCCCGCGAATGACCAGGAAAAGGACGCCATTACCACGCATTTTGATTTCAGCTCCATGCATGACGTGCTGGTCAAGGTCGATGTTCTGGGCCATGATGATCCGATGATGATCAGGAGAATGGAGGACCTTTCAGGCATCAAGTATCAGGACATTCCCCTGGATGACAAAAAGGTGCTGTCCCTGTTCCGCTCGCCTGAGGCGCTGGGCTTAAACAGCGAAACCCTCGGCTGGAGCACAGGCACGCTTGGGATTCCGGAGTTTGGCACGCCTTTTGTGCGCGGCATCCTGGATGACACCCAGCCCACCACCATGGCGGACCTGATACGCATTTCAGGGCTTTCCCACGGAACTGAGGTTTGGGCAGGCAACTCCAGGGAGTTGATTTTGGAAGGCGTCGCAACACTGTCTGAGTGCATCTGCACGCGCGAGGACATCATGTCGGCCCTGCTCAAAAAAGGGCTTGAGAACAAAATGTCCTTTGACATCATGGAAAGCGTGCGCAAAGGCAAGGGGTTGACCCCGCAGATGGAAGAGGCGATGCGGGAGAACGAGGTGCCGGACTGGTTTATCAAATCCTGCCAGAAGATCGCCTACATGTTCCCCAAAGGGCACGCGGTCGCTTACGTCACCATGGCGCTCAGGGTGGGCTGGTTTAAGATCTATCATCCGCTGGTCTACTACGCCGCCTACTTCTCCATCAGGGGAAAGGGCTTTAATTCCCTGACCATGACCAAGCCCCTGCAGTTTATCAAGCAGGATCTGCAAAACCTTTATGACATTCCTTTAAGGGACCGCTCCGAGGTGAATAAAAACGAGATCACGGTGCTTGAACTGGTTCATGAGATGAACCTTCGCGGGTTCAGCTTCTTGCCTGTTGATCTGTACAAGAGCGACGCAGTCAATTTCCTGATAGAAGGCCAGGCATTGCGCTGCCCCTTCACCTCCATGCCCGGCTTTGGCGAGTCCGCTGCCAACGGCATTATTGAAACGCGGCAGGAACCATATATTTCCATTGAGGATCTGAAGAACAAAGCCCGTCTGAGCACATCTGCGATAGAGATGCTTCGCGGGTGCGGCGCGCTGAACGGATTAAGCGATTCAAATCAGATCGATTTTTTCTCATTGCTTTGATACAGGAGGGTTTATGATCCAGGCAGTCATTTTTGATTTGGATGGTGTTTTGGTCACAACAGACAGTTGTCACTACAAGGCATGGAAAAGAATGGCGGATGAAGAGGGCATTCCTTTTGATGAAAAGGACAACCTTCGCTTGCGCGGCGTGAGCCGGATGGAAAGCCTGAACATCATCCTTGAAAAGGCAGACAGGCAATATACAGAGTCTGAAAAACATGATATGGCTGAGCGCAAGAACGCCTATTATGTTCAAATGATCGGTGATCTTGATCAGGAAGCGCTGCTGCCCGGGGCGCTGTCAACCATTTACGCGCTCAAGGAAGACGGTGTTAAAATCGCTGTCGGCTCCTCCAGCAAAAACGCGCCTGCCATTTTAAAGCAGCTTCAGATGGAGGATCTGTTTGACGCGGTCGCTGACGGCAATCAGATCAAAAACAGCAAACCGGCGCCCGACGTGTTCCTGCTGGCTGCGGAGCTGCTGGGTGTAAAGCCTGAACACTGCCTGGTGGTCGAGGACGCGGACGCAGGCGTGGAAGCCGCGCTCGCGGCCGGGATGCGGGTTTTGGCCATGGGGAGCGCTTCCGGCAATCAAAAAGCGCACCTGCGCTCAGGCACGCTCAATGATATTGATCTAACCAGCTATATCAAAAACGGTTGACGCTTTATTTGGATTTCCCGGCGTTTTTAATGCTGAAGCGGTTCTCGTTGCCCTTTATCAAACGGGCGATGTTGCTGCGGTGCTGATAGACGCCAAGAAGCAGGAAAATCAGCGCCCAAAAGCCAAAGGGATCAAAGCCGCGCAGGATGTTGATGAGAACCGCCGCAACCGCAAGCAGGGTGAGGCTGCCAAGAGAAACATAGCGGGTCAGGGCAATGACCAGAATTGCTGCGCCACAGGCGATCAACCCTTCCAAAGGACAAATCAGAACCAGGATTGCGACAGAGCAGGCAACGCCTTTACCGCCCCTAAACTGATAATAGATCGGCCAATTGTGCCCAAGAACAGTAAAGATACCGGCCAGCATCGCGCCGTCAATGCCTGCGATGAATTTCGCGATTAAAAGCGCGATTGCCGCCTTCACAATATCGCAGATAAAGGTCAGCATGCCGTAAGAAATGCCCATCACGCGGGTGACGTTGGTCGCTCCGCTGCTTTTGCTGCCCTCCTGACGGATATCATGGCCCTTGATAGCGGATAAAAAAATACCCGGTGAAAAACTGCCGATCAGATAACTGATGACCACGATGGAAACGATCTGGATCAAGCTCATTGTGTATCCTCCTGATTTCTTTCGCGCAGGAAAAAGCGGATGGGGGTGCCTGTGAAATCAAATGCTTTCCGCATCTGGTTTTCAAGGTAGCGCTCGTAAGCAAAATGCATCAAAGTCGGGTCATTGACAAACAGCAGGAAGGTGGGGGGGAAGTTGCCCTGCTGGGTCGCGTAAAAGATCTTCAGCCTTCTGCCGCCTTCCATGGGCGGCTGCAGCGCCATCTGCGCCTCGCCAATCAGCTCGTTCAAGGTGCCTGTCGGGATCCGCTTGCCCGCTTGGGCGTAGACGATGGACACGGTTTCCCACACCTGGTTGATGCGCTGGCCTGTCAGCGCGGAGATGAACAGAACAGGAGCGTAATTGACAAATTTGAGCCTGTCAAGCACCTCCATCCTGTATTTTTCAAGCGTGCCTGTTTCTTTTTCCAGCGCGTCCCATTTGTTGACCGCGATGATGGCGGCCTTGCCTTCATCGCGAATCAGCCCCGCGATGCGCATATCCTGTTCCGTCACGCCATCCAGGGCATCAATGAGCAGAATTGCGACATCGCAGCGCCTGATGGCTGCGATGCTGCGCAGCACGCTGTAGCGTTCAAGGCTTTGGTCTTCAATCGCGCGCTTTCGCCTGATCCCCGCGGTGTCAATGATGTTGTAAACGCTGCCGTCCTCATGCTCAAACAGCGTGTCGATCGCGTCTCTGGTGGTTCCAGGAATGTCCGATACCATCACCCGCTCCTGGCCCAAAAGCTTGTTGGTCAGGCTGCTTTTACCCACGTTGGGCCTGCCCACGATGGCCAGGTTGATGATGTGCCCTTCGATCTCTTGCTGTTCGTCATCCGGCGGCAGACGCTTCACAATTTCATCCAGCAAGTCGCCCAGCCCCAGCAGGTTCACGCTTGAGATCCCGATGGGATCGCCAAGGCCCAGGCTGTAGCCTTCATACAAAACATCGTTGAGGCCTTCATAGTCCAGTTTGTTCATCACCAGCAGCACCGGCTTTTGAGAGCGCCGGAGCAGGTTCGCGATTTCCTCGTCCTGATGGGTCAACCCCTGCCTTGCGTCTGTAAAAAAGCAGATCAGGTCCGCGGTTTCAATCGCGATCTGGGCCTGGTAGCGCATTTGGGACAGGAGAACATCGTCGGATTCCGTGTCGATGCCGCCGGTGTCGATCAAGGTAAACTCGCGGCCGTTCCAGAGGGTATCGGCATAGATCCTGTCGCGGGTCACGCCGGGGATATCCTCCACAATGGCTATCCTTTGGCCGGCAATCACGTTAAAAAAAGTTGATTTGCCGACATTGGGTCGTCCGATAATGGCAACAAGGGGTTTCATGGGCTCTCCTTTGATTCTGAGGTTTGGGCAAACAGGTTTTTCATCTGATGATAAAAAGTATACCCGTCGTTCTTAAAAATATACAAGGGCATGTTGAGCTTTTCAGCCACATCTTCCGGCGTCAGGTCGTCCAAAAACATGGTGTTGTCGCTGTTGAGCATGGTTTCGCAGATCATGACCGCGTCAGCCTGAATGTTTGACAGTTGGGAGACCAGGTCCTGGCCTGTAATCAGCCCGGTAACGGTGACGGTATCGCCAAAAAATTCGTTGGTGACAGGCACAAGAACCGGATGGATGTTCTTTGGAAAATACAAGTCCTTCCACACCTTGAGGTAATCATACACCGCTTTTCCGCAGGGGAAAAGGACGGTTTTTAACGGAGTTTCCGGTTTTTGATCATCTGTTTTGTCATTCTCCCAAGCATCTTTTAAACCATCCTCAAACTGCCTGAGCATGCCGACCCCGTTTTCAATCTGCGCGTAATCCTCAAATACTTCGTCCGGAGGGATGGGGGCTTTGGCCAGGCTTAAAAACTCATCCGCCGGGAACACAAAGCGGGTTCCAAGCTCATTCAGGCACTTTTCCTGATACTGGCGGCACAAATCAAGAATGTCTTCCGCCTCTTCTTTTGTGAAGGGACGAAGCGCTGTCAGTCCATCCCGGTGCTTGGTCAGTCCAACCGGGACCACGGCGACGGACAGGGCGGCGGGGAAAAGCGCGATCAAATCATCCAATGAATTTTTTAACTGATCGCCGTCATTCAGCCCGGGGCACACAACCAGTTGACAATGGTATTTCAGGCCCTCCTCCTTCAGCCGCCTGAGCCTAGACATCAAGTTCCTGCTTTTTTTGTTGCGCACCATTTGCTCGCGCAATTTATCGTCTGTCGCGTGAACGGAGATATAAAGCGGGCTGGCTTTTCGGCGAATGATCCGCTCAAACTCATGGTCTCCTACATTGGTCAAGGTGATGTAGTTGCCCATCAAAAGGGACATTCTCCAATCGTCATCCCTGACATACAGAGATGGGCGAAGCCCCTTTGGCATCTGAGCGATAAAACAGAAAACGCAGTCGTTTCCGCAGGTCTTGGGGTTGGCGATCAGAGAATCCTCAAACTGAAGTCCAAGCGCTTTTTCAAGCGGCTTAACCAGTTCGATCACGCGATTTGTGCCATCGACTGAAGCGACCACAAGCTTTAAGTGCCTGTTCGCGCTTAAAGCCTGATAATCGATCTCATCCAGCACCGGCTCACCGTTGATCGACACCAGAACCTGTCCAGATTCTATCTTGTGCCTCTCAGCCGGACTGCCCTTCAAAACCTTGGAAATACGCCGCATTCTTCCCTCCTTTTCGCTCGAATTATGCTGTATCCATGAAAAACTGTCAAGTTTCCCAAATTCATTATGATTAACAGAATAAGTTCATTCCGTTTTCATCGGATATTAACAGAACCCGCACAATTCAATTTTTATTTTGTGATAAAAGGCAAGAAAATAAGTTCTTTTATTGAGATAATGAAGTCATCCTGGTGCGGTTAAAACCAGACCATGCTGCGATTACCTTTTAGGTTTGATCCAGCCGGACATAGGCTGCGTTCATGCCCTGACAGTATCTGCCGATACGGGGGTCTGCCTCATTGATGGAGAGCGTCTCGCCTGAGGGAAGCATGCTCATTATTTCGCCGCACAGGCGCATTTGCACAGCCCTGCGGTGGATCTCGCATGGAGAAGGATCGTTAAAGAACTCTTCGCTCAAGGCCAGGATCACATTCTCAGGGAAAGGAAAGGCGTTCAGCGGCCCCTGGTATATAACACCCATATCTGCTGAGAAGAGTGACAGAAACGGTTGGGGTTTTTTTCTTTTATTGTTCTTGCGCCATCCAAACAAAACAGTCACCTCACTAAGCGAACCAGGTATAGATTAACACTGCTGCCATAACCAGCGCTGTCAGCAGTTTGATCATGGGCATGCGCCGCAGCATCCAGTCGGAGGCATCCATGGTTTTGCGGCTTATCCCAACGATCGTCAGGGTCATGATAGAAGGTACAAGAAACGCCGCGCTGTACACTACCAAGGGCAGCATTGTACCGCTTTGGGCGTTGGCGATCAGCACTGCCACATATATTTGCCCTGCACACAAAAATTCTCCCGCGGCAACGATCATTCCAAGCGCCAGGGAGCTTAGGCTTAACCACCAGTTTGAGCCGCTTATCCCGCGTTGGATGATGTTTCGCAAGCCTTTGCGGAAAGAGGCTGGCAGTTGGTTGCGGATTTGCCCGTACTCTTCTTTGCGCGCGCGCATGGCGTCCATCAGGTTGATTATGATCAGCGTGCAGCCGACAACAGTTACGATGATCTTCACGATCAGGGAGAGCCAGGGCGGGGCATAGTGCACCCAAAGATGGGCAAACACCAAACCGATCAGCAGATAGACTGCTAATTTACCTGCCAGATAAAGCGATCCGTAGGCAAGGATGCTGCGCTTGATGGATAAAAGCATGCCTGTCATCACAAGCAGCATGGACAGCGCGCAAGGATTGAGCCCAGCTGTGAAGCCTGCTGCTGCAGCGCCCCAAAGAGACACAGCATCAGACTGTGTTGAAATGGGCTCATGCGGAAGATCAGGGGTGTTCAAGGCAGCGCCGCTTTTCAACAAGGCGAGAAAACGATCTGTTATCGCTTTTTCCCCAGCCAAAAAGGTGTCACCCATCAGGATCATGGGCGCGATCCGCATTTCATCGGGCACTGCGTACTGCTGGAAGAGAAGCATGGCAATTTCAGGTTGTGCGCTGACATTGATCTGGATGATCTCCACTTGGGAAGAAATCAGGCGGCCATTTAATTCTATCGGAATAATTTCTGGATGCTGGTTCACGATGCCTCGGACACGCTCACAGCTTCCGCAAGCTGTGGCTGTGAGAAAATATACAACGCTGCGGTGATCCTGTTGCCGCGTGTTAAATTGGGTCTGCAACCCTTCCGCAATGGATGATGTGCCGGAATAAGCCTTTCCGCCCATGATCAGCAAGGGCAGTTGTTTTTCCTCATCGGTCCATCCCGCGGTAGTCTTTTCATATTCAGTCCGGCCCCGATCGTGGAACACGTTGTGGAAAACAACTTTATATTTTTCCAGGTTCTGTCCTGTCAGGCGCTTGAATTCGTTGGCGAAATCCTCCTGGGGAGTGCATTGCTCGCAGATGTGAAAATAGAAATAATGCAACTCCTCCTCAGCGGCTGCTGAAAAACTCAGCGCCGTGATGCACACCAGCAGCAACAGCAGAATCTTGCAGGTTTTCAAAAACTGTGCCCGTTCCAAACGCATATGTGCTTTGCCTGGACCATTGTAATGCCCTCCTGACGAGAAAACGATTCTATTTTATGGCTTTTAGTCTAGCATAGAATTTCAGGAAAGAGAACCTTCATTTCTTGAACCGCAGTTATAATAAATACTCTTGTTTTTCAGACCGGGCTTTTTAATCTGCTCAGAACAAACGCAAGATAACGCTTGACGATGTCCTCATGGCCGTTTGAGAACAGTATCCTGGTGCCGACCGCGTCCTCGATCTCGTTGAACATCAACTGCCCCTTGTGCAGAATAAAATCAATGCCGACAAGCGAAAAATCAAACATGTCGATGATTTTTCGGACAAGCTTTAAATCTGATTCACACATCTGATAGGGCTCGGCGCTGCCCCCCTGGCCGATGTTGCTCCTGAAATCCTCCTCCGATTTTCGCATCATGATGTCCACGATTTCTTTGCCAAGCACATACACCCTGACATCGCGTCCAGGGGTGTCGCTCAGGGCTTGCACAAGCGCCGCGTCAGGGCTTGCGGCTTTGATTGCCTCGCGAAACTCCGCATCATTCCTGGCAAGATACACCTGTCTTCCGCCGCAGCTGTGCACGGCTTTGACAACGACCGGGTAGGGCAGGGGGGATGCTTCCTCATCGCCCCTTAGAAACACGGTGTCCATTGAGGGGACAAACCCGCTCATCATCTGGTGCGTCAGCCTTTTGTCATTGACGATGTTCGCGACATGGGCGCTGTTAAAAACAGGGATTCCCATTTTCTCAAAATGAAAGCTGAGCAGGGGCTGGTTCAAGCGCATGACGGCTGCGTCCGGGAGGGTTTTGCCCTCCCTGTGGCGCAGAAATGCTTTTCCATCTTTCATGCCAAAGGTCAGGTCCTCATAGCGTGCCAGGGTTATTTGCGCGTTTTGCTTACCCGCCGCGAGAAACCACTGGTCAATAAAAAAACGGTTCCGCTCAATGTTATTTTGCTCATAGACCAGCCAAATCGTTTTCATGGCGTTTCCTTTATCATTCCAAGGATATGCCTCGCCGGGTTGATGCCGGTCAGGTCCATAAGCCCCAGGAAGTGCGCGTTGGAGTTCACCTCACAGATCAACGGCCCCTTCCTGCTTTGCAAAATGTCCACGCCCGCGAAATCAGTCCCGCAGACCCGGCTGGCGGCGACGGCCAGTTCCTTTTCTGCTTCGCTTGGCGTATACAGGACAGCAGTCCCGCCATTTTCAATGTTCGCCCGGAAATCGCCCCGGGTGTTGATCCGCTTCATGGATGCGACGACCTGATTGCCAACCACATAAAGCCTCAGGTCGGTGCCGGCGCTTTCTTTGATAAACTCCTGAAAAATGAGCTCGCTGGTTTTTACGGCCGTAACGATGCTGATGAGCTCGTTCATATCATGGGCCAGGTAAACCTGCTGCCCAAAGGAGCCTTTTGTTTCTTTCACAACCATGGGGAAGGGCAAAATATCCGCTGCCTGGTGCAGAAAATCCAGGTTTGGATATCCGATGTTGGGATAGGTCAAAGGAGCCATGACAGTTTTTGGCTGAGGGATTCCATTCTCCAAAAGGATCAAACTGGTCTTTGCCTTGTCGTCACAGGCGGCGATGGCTTTTGAGGAATTGAAAAGGCGCATGCCCGCGATCTCCATTCTTCTGGCAAGCAGCAGGTCCTTATCAAAAAACAGCGCCTTTTCGGGATGGTTGTTCAGGCTGTCATCGCCAATGAAGCCGTTGTTTGGCTTTGGAATAAGCCGGATATTCATCTCCTTGGCCGTGTCCTTAAAAAGCCTGGCCATTTTGGCAAAGCTGTTTTGGTTTAAATACGCGTTGGTGACCAGCCAGACTTCCTGCATTTTTCTCCTGATGAAAACGGCCTTATTCCCGGTGATTTTCATACAGCGTGTTGCCGCCGATGAACTCCCGGAGGATGCTGAGCGGAGGAATCTCATCAAAGGTTTCCCTGTCAGCCGGAAGGATGTAATTGAGGATCTTCAGGATCCGGTTGCATTTGATAAAATGCGGGCTGTTGTGCGGGACCTGGCTTAAAATGTCAAAGGACATGGCTTTGAGCACAGCCAATTCATAGTGCAGGGCGGAATTGAAGACGATGTCGGCGTTCTCCTGATAGGGGAAGATCCACTTTTCTTCTCCCTTGCGCACGCTGTCCCACATCTCAAGCGTCTTTAAGGGCGGCGTAGCGCGGAACTGATAATCGCGCACAATGCGGCGCAGCAGCCTCGCGTCCGTTGTCCGGATGCGGTTGTGATTGTCCAGGTTGATGGTGGTCAACTGGCTGATATAGATCCTGCAGATGAGGGAGGGGTCGATCCCTTCATGAAGTTCAGGGTTCAGCCCGTGAATGCCCTCAATGATCAGCGGGCTATTCGCGCTGATCTTCATTGTGACGGTCTCTTTTTCACGCCTTTGCGTCGTGAAATTGAAGCGCGGCATCTCGGTTTCCTGGCCGGACAAGAGGCTCTTGATCGCTTCCCGCAAGTAGGGGACATCCAAAGCGTTCAGGGCTTCAAGATCCGGCTGGCCGTTCGGTTCCAGCGGCAGTTCATCCCGGTTGCGGTAAAAATCGTCCATGGACAGGATCAGCGGCTTCATGCCATTGACGCGCAGGTGGATAGAAAGGCGGTTGGCGAAGGTGGTCTTCCCGCTGGAGGAGGGCCCGGCGATAAAGATCACCCTGGCGCCGCGGGCGACGATGTCCTCTGCGATCTCGGACAGGACCTTGGAATGGAAGGCCTCGTTTACCCGGATAAAATCCCGAAGCTTGTTTTCCGTGATCAGGTTGTTCAGGTCGGCCGCCGTGTTGCAGTTAAGTACCTTGCACCAGTAGTTGGATTGGTGGAAGATGGCCATGTGCTTTGGAAGGCTCACAAAATCCGACGCCTCCTCCGGGTTTTCCCTGTCCGGCAGCAGCATTACAAAGCCAGGAGCCCTTCTGTACAGCGCGAAGGCTTTCAGCATCCCGGTGGAGGGAAGCATGGCGCCGTAAAAGTATTCCGAAAGGCCGTCACAGGTGTAGATGTTGAAATAATCATAAGGCCGGAAGCTAAGCAGGTTGGCTTTGTCCAGGTCGCCCTGCTCCATGAAGTAGTTGATGGCTTCCCTGCGGCTCCATCGTTCCTTGACAAAGGGCAAATCGCGCCTGACATAATCCCACATCATCCCTTCAAGGGCGGCGACGTCGGCCGGGCTTAGCCGCAGGCCTTCCATCTCGATATAAACCCCTTGACCGATGGAATGCTCAAAGCGCATTGAGTAGTCCGGATACAGTTCCCGTGCCGCTAAAAGGAGAACAAAGCGCAGGGAGCGTTCAAAAATGCGCCGTCCTTCTTCTTCAATGTATGTAATCGGGGTAAGTTCAAGCGATTTGTCGATCGTTGCGTTCAGTTCAATGACATCCCCGTTTGAAAAGCATGCGAAGATCTTTTCCTTTTCTTCAGGGAGCATGATGCCGATGATCTGATCAAGCGTCATTGGGGATTGAAAGACGCTGCTTTTTCCGCGAATTGTGATGGTCATACTGCTGTCTCCTTGAACGCCGCCACTTTTTGCGCCCATTGCAGGTGTTTGGTTTTGACATAAGCCTTTGACTGCTGCTCAGACAGGGACGCGCGGCGCTTTACCCTGCTTTTCCCATCAAGCGTTTTGCCCAGAAACAGATCCACAAAAATCAGGCCATGGTCCGGGCAATCGGCCAGCGCCCGCCAGACCCCGTCCCTGAAGGGGGCATAGCCTTCCGGTACTGTCAGCTTTTTCCCGCAGACCGGGCAGTTTGGCTGCTGCGCCGGCTTGCTGTTGATTGCTGTCATGATGCTGGTGAAGCGCAGGTCATCCGACTGCTCATCCTTGGTTTTCTTCACGGGAACCAGTTCTTTTGGCGTCTGCCTGTACTCCAGCACTTTTTCCGGCTCCTGCATCCTCTGCATGACAAGCGCTGTGTAATAGGCGTCATCCACCGCGCAGTGGAAAGGATGTTCCGCGCTGAATGAAATGCCGTAATGCTTCATGGCGTTTGACAGGCCTGCGCGGTTGCTGCCGCTGCCCGTCTGGGCGCCAAACAGGCGCTGCAGGTCATATACCGGCGGCATCTGCGTTTCATCGTTCAAATAATAGTTCAGGTTCTGCGTAAAGACCGTGCTGTCATCACAGCCCCAGGTAATCAAGGCGAAATCATCCCCGCACCAGGCCATAAAACGCCTGAAAGCGTCTTCAAATCCAGGCGCCGTGTACAAGTCCTCCTGAAGGATGCCTGTGATCCTGGAGATCCTGGGGTGCAGCTTGCGGTACAGCCCCGGCTGCACGAACTGGTTAAAGGAGCCCAGCATGCGCATGTTCTGATCCAGTTTGACAGCGCCGATCTGAATGATGTCAAACATCAACTGCTTGCCATAGCGGCGGTACTGCGCGCTGAGGTGAGAAAGGGGCTGGTTCCATTCAAGGTCCATCAAAATATAGTGCACGATTTACTCCGGTCTTTGATCAAGATTATTTGCTGCGCTTGCCCCGGCCAAAGCGCCGGTTGAAAACGCGATCTGCAGGTTGTACCCGCCTGTCAAGGCGTCCACGTCCAGAATTTCCCCGGCGAAATACAAACCTTGAACCAGTTTTGATTCAAGCGTCTTGGGGTTGACTTCTTTTACGCAAACGCCTCCCCTGGTCACGACTGCTTCGTTAAAAGCGCGGTGGGATTCAAGGCGAAGCGGCAGCTGTTTCAGGCCAGTTATAATGCGTTCGCGTTCCTTCGCGCTTAACTGGTTTAAAACTTTCCCGCCATCAACCTCAATCAATTCAGGAAAAAGGGCAGCCAGGCTGGAGGGCAGGTAGGAAGGCATTAAGCCTGCAACGGTCTTTTTCCCGCTTGAAACGATGTCGTTTGAAAGCCTGTTTGCCAGGGTGGCATGTTCAAGCGCGGGCTTCAGGTCCAAAAAGACCTCGGCTTCCGTCACGTCTGTTCCCGCAAGCAGGCTGGACAGGGTCAGCGTCAGGGGGCCTGAAATACCAAAATGCGTAAACAGAAGCTCGCCCTGCTCAGAGTAACGGTTCTTTTTCGGCCAGCTCGCGTGAAGCGCTACGTTTTTAAGGCTGAGTCCCTGAAGCGCCTTTGGCCATTGGTCCTTTGTGTTAAAACCCGTGAGCGAAGGGGAGAGCGGGGTCACTGTGTGACCGGCTTCCCCTGCCAGCCTGTGCCCGATGCCGGTTGACCCGGTCACGGGGTAAGATAACCCGCCTGTTGCCAGAACAACAGCCTTTGTCCTTATTTCTTCACCGCTGGCCAGTTTCACGCCGATGATGCGGCCTTCCTCCATGATCAGCGAGGTGACTTCGCTGTGCAGCCGGATCTCCTCCGGCTTTAAGCCGGAAGCAAGCGTTTTGGTCACATCGGAAGCCTTTTGGCTTTCTGGAAACACCCGTCTTCCGCGCTCTACCACGGTCGGGCAGCCGAGTGAAAAAAGCCAGTCCCTCAGTTTTGAAGGCGGCAAAAAATGAAGCGAAGCGTATAAAAACCTGGGATTGCGCGGGACCTGCTTTAAAAATTCCTCAACATCACACAGATTGCTGACATTGCAGCGCCCTTTTCCGGTGATGTACAGCTTTTTGCCCAGTTTCTCATTGTGCTCCAGTAGCAGCACGCTTTTTCCCTTGGCCTTCGCGAAAAGCGCGGCGGACAGCCCTGCCGGCCCGCCGCCCACAATGATCACGTCACTGTTCAAGAGCCTGCTCCAGCTGCGGGTAATACAGCGCGTTGTTGTTGACAAAGCCGCCTACAAAGCTGACGGTCATGTGACCTTTTAAGATCAGATCCACGTCGCTGCCCTCTTCCGCCGGTTCCTTGTTGACGCCGGGCTCCAGCCAGAAATAGCGATGTCCTCTTGGGTTCACGCGCTCCACATACTCATCCAGCCAAAAGCTGGCGGAAACAGGCGCGATTTTTGGATAGCGAACCAGTTCAGGCGCAATGGCCGGCGCGTTTAAGTTGCAGAAGGTCAGCCTGGGCATGGGGCGCTTATAGACGATGTACTCCATGATCATGACAGCGTATTCCGCCAGTTTCTCCCGCATTTCCTCTGTAGCGTTGGCCTCAATGGAAACAGCCATGCTGGGAAGATACAGCATGGAAGCTTCCCTGGCTGCGGCGGCGGTGCCGGAATAAAACAGGTCTGTACCAGCGTTGAGCCCGTCATTAATGCCTGAAAGGCAGAAATCAAACGCCTGGTCTGACAACTTCCTGCCGATGCGCACACAGTCAACCGGCGTTCCGTTAATGGCGAAGGACTTGAAGCCCGGATCGATCTCCATTTCGCTGAGCATCAGCGAATCATTGATGGTCAGCCTGTGGCCGGTCGCAGACTGCTGGCTGGCAGGCGCCACGACCACCGCCTGATGTCCGGCTTTGACAACAGTTTTGGCCAGGGTCAGGATACCGGGCGCGAAGATGCCATCGTCATTGGTGATCAGTACATTCATTTTGTCTCCTTATGGTTGCTTGTTCTTTTAAGCGGGCGGATGATGCTGAAAACCAGGGTTGTCAGGGTCAGGGCCAGGGCCAGCGCGCCGATGCCGCCAATGGTATCCAGACCGATTTTGAGCGCCATATCAAGCTTGTTTTCGCTGATCGCCATCATGGTGCGGTACAGGCCAAGACCAGGGACGGTCGGAATGATGGAACTGATCAAAAACAGCGTTGTGGTGCGCCGCACCTTCCTGGCCACTATTTCACACAGGAGGCCGACAAAAAGCCCTGAGACAAAAAAGGCCAGAAGCCCGCTGCCCGCCAGCAGATAAATTTCATAGCCAAGCCAGCCGATCAGCGCGGTAAACACCAGGGTTGATTTAGGCTGATGCAGCAAAAGACCAAAATAACAGGTGGCAGCCATGACCGAAATGGCCCGTATCACAATATCCATGTTGAACCCCGAATCATAAGAGCGACCGCCACGCCGGCGGAGAGCATGATGACTGAGATCAGCGCGTCAGCGCCCCTTGCAACACCCGAGATGATATCCCCGCGGATGGAATCCCGGACAGCGTTTGTCATCGCAAGGCCCGGCAAAAGCGGCATGATCACGCCGGTGATGATGGATTCCTGGGAGGCGGACAAAAAGGTTAGCGCAACTACACAGAGGAAGGCTGCTAAAAACCCGAGAATGAAGGGGCGGACCTGGCTTGGAACCTGGCGCATTGCAAGCGGCACCTGCACCGCCTCCACCACCCAGCCGATCAAGAAGGCCAGGATGAACTCAATGATCCATCCGCCAAACATCACGCTGAAAAACCCTGCGGCAAGCGCGTAATAAAGGCAGTACACCCAGGGTCTGACATCCGGCTTTTCCCTGAGCGCTTTGATTTCCTGATGGGATTGCCGGGCGTCTATCTGCCCTGACACGGCTTTTCTGGATATGGCGTTCACCGCGTCGATCCTGTCCAGGCAGATGCTGCGCTCAGTGATTCTGCAGACCCTGTTTTCCCGTTTGCCATCATAGATGGCAGAAAAAACAAACCCCGTCGGAAAAGCGATGATCTCAACTTCTGTAAGGCCAAAAGCTTTCGCCATGCGAAGCGCGGTCTCTTCAGCACGGTAGGTCTCCCCGCTGCTTTCCAGGATGGTTTGGGCAGCCAGCGTCACACTTTCAATTTCCAAGATGCTCATTGCTCATTTGCCTTCCTTTCTTATTGAGTATCCTATCATAAGGTCGATTTTCCATCAATCACTGTTTTCTCTTGCGCGCATGGTCATGTCACTTTATACTACCTTTTGAGGTGCGGAAAATGAGTCAAGCGGTTTTAACGGCGCAAAAACCCAACAGGGATCAGGCTTTGATCAAATTGGTCGCGGTTGTGAGCATGATCCTTGATCACACAGGGGTGATCTTTTTCCCAAGCGTTCTGTGGCTCAGGCTGCTTGGGCGCCTTGCCTTCCCTTTGTTCTGCTGGGGGGTTGTGATCGGCCTTGAGCGAACCAGGGACTGGCGCAGGTACGCCTTGAGGCTTTTTCTCAGCGCGCTTGTTTCCCAGCCCTTCTTTATGCTGGCATTAAGACACACATGGGATCAATTCAACGTTTTGGCAACCTTGCTCTTGGGGCTGCTGTCCATTGTGGGCATCCGGGAAAAACGGCATTTCAGCCACATCTGGGCGCCAACCCTGGGGCTTGTCCTTGGCGCGGCTTTTCAGATGGATTATGGGTGGCGCGGTGTCCTGCTGATCATCCTGATGCACCTGACCCGCGACTCAAAAGGCGGTCTGGCCGCTTTGATGGTTGCCTTTTGCCTGTACTGGGGTTCCGGGGGCACCGTGCTGCCGCAGCCCATGGTCCGGTTCTTGACCGGAACACCGCTTGTATATTTTAATCGCGCGATGTCCTCACTCTTGAATGTGTTCAGCCTGCAGACCATGGCCATCTTGTCCCTGCCCCTGATGCTCATCAACACGCATTCCGGGCTGAGAGTGCCCAAGTGGTTCAGTTATCTGGTCTACCCCGGTCATTTGCTTCTTTTGTGGGCCTTGTCCTGTTTGCTCCTTTCTTTGCATCTGCTATAATATCATCAAAATTGCTGAACATGGAGGACGATCCGTTGAAAAAAATACTCGCTCTGCTTCTGCTTGTGACGCTGGCATCGGCTTTATTCCCGGTTCTGGCGCAGGAGGATTCCGCGCAGCCTGTCACAATGATGGGCTATGAACCTGCGGAAAACTACCGCTCCTGGGAGGATAATCTGTTTTTCTCAAGAATGCAGGAAAGGACCGGCATTTCGTTTGTTTTTCGCCAGTACGGCAAACAAGACGAGTACCAGGCGGCGCTTGAATCCTTAAAGAACAATCAGAACGATCTGCCCCAGGTTTTGTTTAAAGCGAACCTGAACCCCATCACAGCCAAAAAGCTCTATGATGATGGCGTGCTGATCGACCTCGCCCCTTATCTTCAGGAGCACGCCCCCAATTTTTATCGTCTGATGGAGGAGAACCCGGAGATCCGGCGGGCAATCACGCTGGAGAATGGTGTTATCCCCGCGCTGCCGTATGTCTTGAGCAACATGGGGCAAAACATCCTGTGGATCAACACCGCCTGGCTCAATGAGCTGAACCTGGCCATGCCAACCACCATGGATGAATTGGAGAAGGTTTTAACCGCCTTCCAGACTGGCGACCCCAACCGCAACGGGAAGAAGGATGAGATTCCGCTGTCCTTCATCGGCTCCTATGACTTAAAGTATCTGGCGCATGCCTTTGGCCTTATCGCAAATGACTTCAACATTTTTGTCAAAGACGGCGTTGTCAAGTATATGCCGATGGAAGAAGCGTTTAAGCCCTTTATCCAAAAAATGGCGGAGATGTACAAGAATGGCCTTTTGGACAAAGACGGTTTTTCAACGATTGATTCCCTGCGCCGCGTGACAGACACGAAAACCGCCAACAGGTACGGCGCCTTCTTTTCGCCGCTGCCAACGGGCGTGGTGCCCCTTGAATGGACCAGCCAGTACCAGGCGATGCTTCCCTTAACCTGCAACGGGGAGGCTGTCTACCGCGCTGTTGCCGGCAAGGTCAACTACGGCACCTTTGCCCTGACCGCTTCCTGTACAGACATTCCCGGAATGCTTTCCTGGGTGGACTACCTGTACACAGAAGAAGGGGCAAAATTGGCATCCATCGGGCTTCAGAATGAGGACTATGTGGTGGATGGCGACGGCAGTTGGCGGCTTTTGAGTGATAAGGTTGATAATCTGTATGTGGCGAAAGTCGTTATTTCAAATGACCAGTCCGCGCCCGGGATTTCCAATGAGGATTACCAGCTTCTCTACTCTGACAAGACTGTGAGGGAGCTGACGCGCCAGACAGCGTCTGTCGCTGCGGTTTCAAAGCTTCCCTTTCCGGATATTCCCTTAACTGAGGAAGACGCGGCGAAGCTTGCCCCGCTTCAGGCCAGGCTTGGCCGTTTTGTGGATGAGTCCATTGCCCGCTTCGTTCTGGGCGAATGGGAGACGGATGATGAGCAATTCACGCTCTTTGAGCAGGAACTGAAAACCATGGGTGTGGACGATTTTGTTGCTCTATGGCAGGCAATATATGATAAGGGGATGGGGAAATAAGATGTACGACGCAGCCATTAAAGCCCTTCACGGTGAAAATCAGCAAAAGGTTCTTTCAAACCTGTACCCGGACGCGAAGCACCAGACAGAACGCTACCTGCACCTGATCAACAGGCACAAAGACCTGTTTAACAGCAAAGGAGAGCTGTATCTACTGTCCGCCCCCGGGCGGTCGGAGATCATCGGCAACCACACCGACCACAACAACGGCGTGGTTTTGGCCTGTTCGGTCAATCTGGATACTGTCTGCGTGGTCAGCAAAAGGGAGGACATGAGGGTCAATCTGGCCAGCGAGGGCTATGAGGAAATCAGCCTGTCCCTTGAAAATCTGCAGGCGGATGAGCGCCTGGCCGGCACCTCCAAAGCACTTATTTTGGGCGTTGCCGACGGGATGAAAAAAAGAGGCTGCCAGATCGGCGGTTTTGACGCCGTGATGAGTTCCAAGGTGCTCTCCGGCTCCGGCCTGTCTTCCTCCGCTGCCTTTGAGGTGCTGATCTGCTTTGTATTGGATGTATTGTACAACGGCGCTAAAATGGACGCAGTCACCCGGGCGCAGATCGGCCAGTACGCGGAAAACGTGTTTTTTATGAAGCCTTCTGGCCTGATGGACCAGATGGCCTCCTCCTTTGGCGGCCTGGTTCAGATCGACTTTAAGGACAAGGATCCCAAGGTGGAGAGTTTGCATTATTCCTTCTCCCAAAAGGGCTACGCGATGGTCATCGTCAACACCAGAAGCAGCCACGACGATCTGACGGACGCCTACAGCGCGATTCCGCGCGAGATGAAGCAGGCTGCCAATGTCGCTGGCGGCAGCGTGCTGCGGGATGTTCCCTATTACAGTTTCTTAAAGGCGCTGCCTGCCATCAGAGAGCAGGCCGGGGACCGGGCGGTGCTGCGCTCCCTGCACTTCTACCAGGAAAACGAGCGGGTTTTAAAAGCAGCGAATGCCTTAAATAACGACGATCTGGAAATGTTCTTCTCCGTCATCAATGCTTCCGGCCTGTCCTCTGAAACCCAGCTGCAGAACATCCATGTCAAGGATCAGGAGCAGCCCATGACCCTGGCGCTCGCCCTGGCCAGGACAGTCTTGAAGGATGAAGGCGCCTGCCGGGTGCACGGCGGCGGGTTTGCCGGCACTACGCTGAACTTTGTGCCGGAAGCCAAACTTGGCGACTTTACCAAAGCAATGGAAAATGCCTTTGGCCCTGATTGCTGCCATGAACTGGATGTCAGGCAGGAGGGGCCCGTCTGGATCCGCTGACTTGACTGGGGTTTTCCCCGGTGCTATACTACAGACAAGTTCAAACCAAGCGTCTTCGGGGCGGGGTGAAATTCCCCACCGGCGGTAAAGCCCGCGAGCCATTTATGGCTGACATGGTGTGATTCCATGGCCGACAGTACAGTCTGGATGAGAGAAGACGGGCAGTTTTGCCCATTGTTCGTCCCAAACCTTTGCTTGGGGCGAATCATTTTAAGGAGGGACTTATCATGCAAAGGAACAAACGAACCGTTGACCTCACCTTCTCCGCCCTGATGACTGCCCTGGCCATCATCCTGAGCTACTTCCCGGAGATCCCGCTGGCCTTTTTCGCGCCCTGGCTCAAACTGGATTTTTCCTTTACGCCGCTGCTGCTGCTGGGCTTTTCTGTAGGGCCTGTGATGATGAGCGTGGCGCTCCTGGTGACCAATGTGGTCCACATTATCGGCGGAACCACCGTTGGCGTGGGGGAATTGGCCAATCTGCTGATGGGCCTTGCGCTGCTCTTGCCGCCCACCCTGCTCTACCAAAAGCGCCGCACACGCAAAAACGCGCTAACCGGCATGGGCGTTGGCATCATCCTGATGGTGATCATTGCCATCCTTGCCAACCGCTTCCTGCTGCTGCCCGCGCTGATGGGCCCCGGATTTGAGTCTGCCTTAAACGGCATGGGCATGACCTTGAACGGCTACCTCTTTGGCGCGATCGCGCCCTTTAACCTGGTCAAAGGGGTTCTCAACTGCCTCATCGTCTTTGTGCTGTACAAGCGGCTGTCCACCTTTATGAAGGAAGTTGTTCACGATAGTGAAACTGCTGTCTGAGTCCGTAAACGACACCCGGGAGATGGGGGAACGCCTGGCGCGATTGCTGAAGCCGGGGGATGTTGTGCTGCTTAGCGGCAATTTAGGCGCCGGGAAAAGCGAGTTCGCGCGCGGTGTCGCGCGCGGGCTTGGTGTAATGGGGCCGGTCACCAGCCCCACCTTCACCCTGTTAAACATCTATCAGACCAAAGCAGTACCTTTGCACCACTTTGACTGGTACCGCATTGAGGATCCGGAGGAACTGGTGATAGCTGGGCTTGACGAATACATCGGCGGCGAAGCCGTCACCCTGATTGAGTGGCATGAGCGTGCCAGAGAACTGCTGCCGGAGATCTGCCTTGAGGTGGAGATCACCCCGATGGATGAAACGCGGCGGTGGGTGCGCTTTATGCCAAGCCCCGGTTTCAGGCCCATAGATCAATCTGTTTTTATGCCGTGGAGCAAAGAATGAGTATTTTAGCCTTGGACACCTCGGGCCCTGTCTGCAGCGTGGCTGTCATCAGGGACGGCCTTATCACCTATGAGGCGCGCGCCATCAACCGCCTGACCCATTCCAGAAATCTCCTGCCCATGATCGATGAGGCGCTTCATAAGTCCGGAAGCAGCAGGGAAGACCTTCAGTTTATCGCTGCTGTGGTCGGTCCCGGTTCCTTCACCGGGGTGCGCATCGGCGTCGCGACCGCGCAGGGGATGGCCCGCGGGCTTAACATTTCCTGCATCGCTGTCAACGCGCTGGAAGCCATGGCGCGCTCCGTTTCTTTTAGTGAACACATCATCTGTCCCATCCGGGACGCGCGGAGCCAGCAGGTCTATGGCGCTGCCTTTCAAAACGGCAACCGTCTGATGCCGGACAGCGCGATGAAGCTGGATGATTTTTTAAAAGCCATTGACGCCTTTGGCGAGACCTTTTATTTCCTGGGCGATGGCGCGGCCGTGATGGGGGAAAGCATCAAAGCCCGGCTTGGCGATCGTGCCGTCATCGCGCCCAGGGCGCTGATCCAGCCTGGGGTCGCGGCCGCTGCTGTTTTGGCGGAAGAAAACGCCGATAAGGCTGTGCCTCCCAGCGAACTGATGCCGCTTTACCTGCGCGCGCCCCAGGCGGAACGCCTCCTCGCCAAAAAAAATCAAAATGCTTAACATCAGAAAAATGCGTCTGTCAGACGCGCCCTCGGTGGCCGCTCTTGAAGCGGCCATATTTCCCAATCCCTGGAGACTGGCTGATTTTGAATTTGAGATGACGGAAAACCCGGTCGCCCGCTACCTCATCGCGGAGGCAGACGGACGCTTGCTCGGCTTTGCGGGCGCCCACCTAATCCTGGATGAAGGGCATGTCACCAATGTGGCGGTCACAAAAGAAGCCCGGGGGCAGGGCATCGGGCGGAAGTTGATGGCAGGCCTGATGCAGCTGGCTTCCAACCTGGGCGTCAGCTACATGACGCTGGAGGTTCGCACGTCCAACGCGCCTGCCATCCATCTGTATCAATCACTTGGTTTCTTCAAAGTATCTGTCAGACCCAAGTACTATCAGGACAACCAAGAGGACGCGCTTCTCATGGTCTGCGAAAAACTGCCGCCTCCGCAGCCTGACTATGTGGATGAGGATACGGTGTTTGAGGGGTGACGCACGCTCTGCCCGTTCCCGACGCTCAGAAACGCAGTGCTTTTTAGGCTTTATCAGCATTGATCAGAGGACAATTAGCATGATGATTTTTCTGAAAATTGTTTTAATTTATCAATTACATTTTGAGGACACATTTCCGGAAATTCATCGTGAATGATAACTGCAGAACAATATAGAAAGAGAGATGAGTACAGAAGTGGCTGTTTTTTACCACCATCCGTATCACCAAGAAGTATTCCTGGTTCTGAATTATCCAGATAATGAAATGCTCCAAATGCATTCATATGAACTTTATTAGATAGCAAGGAATATGCATAGTATTTGTTGAAATAGCTATGCTGGGCCATTTCGCTGAAATTTCTATAACCAGACCACCAATAATCACTGAAATCTCGAATATTCTCTTTCTGGTGTTTTTCTAAATATTGTTGAATTTCAAGCTTAATCATCTTTATTTGCGATTGTGCACCCTGATCATTTGAATCATGCTTTAAAGCAAATGATAGCGTTTCATAGTCATTTTTCAATGCCATGATTATTGGAGCATCCATAAAACGCTCAAGCAAATCGGTGTCGTTTCTCTGCTTTCCCTTTAATAGCGTGTCGATAATGACAAGGCCTTCATAGAGCAGACGGCACAAGGCCATTGCGTCATCAGGGAACCCATTGAAAAGAAGTATATAGATTGAGCAGTTTGTGACAATCAATTTGCTGTACAAGCGGATGATCGCGTAATGATAGGTTAGCTCTTCATGAACTTCAACTTTTTTCAATGCTTCCCTGCATACATCAATTGATTCCTTAAAAAGGTTCATTGCTTGGAAATCCTCATGTGTTTTCATAATAGTTTTGCCTCATTTATACCTCGGTAGGATTCAGCCGCGAAGATTTAAGCGGTATTCTTGCATGTCTTGGCAGTTACTTTACTACAGTAATGAATGAGTTGTCAGTTCAATGACTGTTTTAACTCTTGTACGCGGCTGTTAGAACTTGTATCAGCCCGCAACTATCAGCTTCGTCTTTGGCTGACAATTCGTTTATTGATCTTCTGCCGTTACCCACCACTTTTGTGCAACCAACAGATTAAAAATCCCAATTATTTCGGTCAGTCCTTCTGCTACTGAACACTTTTCTTCAGTTTCCGGGTCCTATGTGAACTGAAGAAACCGTTCATAGCAATCAATGTTTTTGAACCATCTGTATCGTAGAGTTCAATGTTGTTTAGAACATTGTCGTTTTCCAAAGCACACTTCATAAGCATTTAACTGTTCCTGATGGTCAAAAACTCGCACTCCAGCCTGCCGTTGTAAAGCCGCCTGCGCTTTTCTGCCCTGATTTGGGCCTGGCGTTCAAAAGCGGGGTCCGCTGTGATCACATTCAAACTGGCTTGAGGATGCTGTTTTAACAGGGTTCCCAGGGACTTAGCCACCATGGCAGCCTTTTTCCTGTCGCCAATGCGCTCGCCATAGGGCGGGTTGGTCACAAAGCAAATTTTTTCCTCAGGCAGACGAAGATCGCGCAGGTCTTTCAGCTCCACCTGGATTTTACCTTCCAGACCTGCCTGACGGATGTGCTTTTCACACAGTTTGATCGCTTCAGGATCGATGTCGCTGCCCCGGATCTGCAGGGAAACATCCTTCATCCTTTGGGCTTTCGCCTCCTGACGGAGCCTTGTCATCACCGCCTTGTCCATCTGCGGCCAGGTCTCCATCACAAAACCGCGGTTGACGCCGGGCGCCTGGTTGATGGCCAGCAGCGCTGCCTCGATCAGCAGCGTTCCCGTTCCGCAGCAGGGATCATAAAACACCTGGTCCGGCTGCCAGCCGGACAGACGAACCAGCGCCGCCGCCAGGGTCTCCCTGATGGGCGCTTCGCCCACCCAGGTCCGGTAGCCGCGCTTGTTAAGGGCATCTCCCGAGGTGT
>JASGUQ010000001.1 GCA_030057655.1 Bacillota bacterium | reverse complement strand
CAGCGGATCTCCAAGGGAGCTTAACTTCTTCAGACGATTGCTTTCGTCAAATAATCCAATCTGTTTCATACACCCTATTTTAACAAAAATTAGCACGCCTTGCTTGTGTTTTTAGAGGTCGCCATATACAAAAATGTATAAAATAGTACTAAAGTACCATTATTTTACTTTATTTTTACTTTTAACCATAAAACGGGCTGCCTTCAGACAGCCTGGTTGCAGGAAAATGAACGGTCAAGGCTTCAGCAGCTCTGCCAGTTTGGCCCTGCGGTCAATGGACAGTTTTTCAAAAACGGTTCTTAAGTGATTTTTAACCGTCTGCTCTGAAATGCAAATGCGCTTGGCGATCTCATGGTTGCGCAGCCCCTTGGCCGCGAGCAGGGCAACCTCCATCTCCCTGTTGGTCAGGGACTCGGGCAGTTCATCCTCCGGCTCCAGGGACTCGATCTTGAGAAAAGAGGTGCCTAAAAACTCCTTTTTCACGCTCATGACCTTGGCGATGAAGGCGCCATGCTTTTTTTTCAGATCGTTTGAAGTCATCAATATTTTCAAGATGTTCCGATGATGAACGAAGATGGAGATCAGGGAATCCGGGGTGGAGATCTCCATCGCCCGGTCCAGCGCCAAAATTGCCTTGCTGCGCCTGAAAAGCACCATGTTGCATACGGCGATGCCGATCTGGGCGTAATACTCCGACACCTGATTGCTAATCCTTTTGTCTTGGGACAGCATCGCCTCGATAAACCCCAGCGCTTCCTCAAATTTCCTTTGAAAAATGATGTAGGTAACATAGGCGTGGAGCGTCATCAGGCCGGCAATTCCCAGGCTTTCTTTTTCCTGCGGTCCCATAAGCGCCCAGGCCGGGATCCGGTTTAATTCCAGCATCATGCTGCGCAGCATGGTTCTGCTGATGTCCAGCATGTATCTGTTCATCGCGCTGCCCTGCATAAAGGGGTAGGAGGCCGCCTTGTTTTCCAGGTATTCGATCGCTTCCTCAAGGCCCCGAATGTCCTGCCGGGAGATGGCGATGCGCCCCAAAAGCAGGGCCGCGCCAAAGGAGACAGTGGGCTGGGAAGCGAGTTGAGACATGTATCCCGCCTGGTGAGCCAGGGTCTGGGCTTCGTCATACTGCCCCCTCATGCTGGCCAATTCTCCCTTGTACAGGATGTCCGCGCCGCCCGCGTGGCCGTCCGTGAGCTTGTTGTAATAAACCAGCCCCTCCTGAAGGTCCCTGCCGATCTGATCCCCCTGGCCGGGCCTTGCGTAGAACATGTACCACATGGACTGACAGCCAAACATGAACGGCTCCTGCGGGGAAATCACCTTGCAGGGGCGCTGGAGCGCTTCATAGGCCTTTTTCCATTTTTGTCCCATCGCCCTGGCGTCCGGATAGGCGGAGAACGCGTCCATCACCATCCATTCGCCAAGCATCGTCTGATCCCCGCTTTGCTGCGCTATTTGCAGCGCCAATTTCATCGCGGCGTCGTATCCCGCAAAATCCATAGACGCGAACAGGAAGTAGGCCAGACGCAGAAGTGAAATGAAGTGTTTTGAGAAGACTTCCGCGGGGCAGTTTTCTATCATTTCCCGGGCAACAGTTTCAAAAGGAACATCCCCGATCTTGGCAAAGCAGAGGTTGACAAGCGGCAGGGCCAGGATGTTTTCATAGGCTTTGACAGCATAAAAGCAGGTGATCGCCCGGACCTGGTCGCCCCGCTCCAGGTGCCGTTTGCCGGCTTCCAGATAAATGGAGGTTTTTAACTGGGCAGGCGCGTTATCAAGGCGGGACCTTAAAAACTCCTGCAGGAGGACATGGGGATAATAGACGCCGGCGGACGGATCAAACCGGATCAGGGGGGAGCGGCGGATCAGTTCCCGTATCACAGAGGGCGGCGTGTCCGGGAAGACCAGCAGCAATTGCCTTTCCGTGACTGCGTCAAACAGCGCGAAAGGAAGGAGCAGCTCCTGCTCCTGCGGGGAAAGCCGGTCAAAAAAGACTTCGTCCAAAAGCCTGCAGATGCCACGATCTCCCCTGGGCACGCCGCGCTGGTCACAGCCCCGCAGGCTCAGCGCCACCGCAACCGGCCAGCCCTCTGTGCTGTGGTAGATCTCCACCGCGTCGTTCAAGGTTATCTCCGGGCAGCAAGTCCTGAAATAATCCCGGATGTCCAGCGCGGTCAGGGCCAGGTCCTTTTTTGAAATGCGATTGATGCTGTACAGGCTGCTGCTCAGGCTGTCGGGCACGCTGAAATATTGGGTGGCGATCACAATGTGCAGTTTTTCGCAGGCGGGATGGAGCAGTGCGCTGATGATGGCGGCGTCCAATTTTGCCTGCCAGACTTGGAAGTTGTCCAGAAGCAGGATGGTTTCTTTTTCGCAGGTCAATCCCCTGATGATGCGGCCGATTTGGCGGCTGTTGACCCGGTTGGGCCGGCCAACTTTCAAAAGAAGCTCCCCGCTGGCAAGGTCAAAGCGCGAAACAGTCTGGCAAAACTGTTCCCAGCTGCGTTCCTGATCCTCCTTGACGCCTGTGAACCAGAACACATCAGCGCGGGGCTTATACTGTTCCTCAAGATAATTGAGCGCGGTGGTTTTGCCATACCCTGCCGGCGCCTCCACCACGGTGACCGGCGCGTCAATAACCGCCAGCAAAAGATCGCTCAGGCGTTTTGAAAAAAAGGGGTCGTGTTTGTTTGGCAGCGCAGCGTTGTTCATCATACTCCCAATCCAGGTAAAGTAAAGCAAAGAAGATGTATTATGTTGATGCTATTATATCACAAAGACTGGCTGAAACAAACAAAAAGAGTGCGGGGCAAGCTGCAGCGAAATCAGCGGTTTCCGAATTGCGGGGCTGTAGAAACAAGCCTGATGAACCGTTCTTCGCAGAATGTTGGCAAGCGATCGCAGGGGGCCGGAATTTGCCCTCAGGAAGCCGCCGGACAGCAGCGCTTTTCTTAAAGCCGATATCGCGCTTAAGAACTGTTTTTTTACCTGAGAACGCCATGCCGGCGCATTGTCAGTTTCACCCTGATATGGTATTCTCAGTTTGCAAAATACCAAGGTTTTTCCTGGTAGCATTAGCGTAAAGCGGAGGAGACAAGATGAAGTACATGCACTCGGAATGGCGCGATCGCCTGGCCCACTGGACGGTGACCCTGAAACAGGATGTCTATCAGCCCTACGCTGATTTTTCCTTTGAGGGCTTTCTCACCATGGATCACCTGACCCTGGACGAAGCGAAAAAGGGCAATTTCGTTCCCATGCCAAACGGCACTGAGTGGGGTAAAACCTATGAGTACTGCTGGCTTCGGCAGACCATCACGATCCCCCCGGAGCTGGAGGGCAAGCGCGTTGTGATGAACCTGCCCATGGGCGGGGAATCCACGGTGTTTGTCAACGGCCAGGCTTTTGGAACCTACCGCTCCAACTGGGTGCAGCCGGCGCTCCATTACATTGAGGACAACTACCTGACCCTGTCTGCCAAAGCCGGGGATGTATATGAGATCTACCTGGAGGCCTATGCCGGGCACTACATTGCCCAAAGCGAGCTGGAGGGTTGTTCCACGGGCCCCGTGCTGCCGGGCGCCTATCAGGATGATAAGGTGGAAGGCAAGCGCATGACCATCGGTCCTGCCTCCTGGGGCGTGTGGAACGAGGACGCCTACCAGTTGCTCATGGACGTGGACACCCTGACCCAGCTGGCCAAGCAGGTCAACCCTGAAAGCCTGCGCGCGGACAAACTGCAAAAGGCGCTGGAAGACTTCACCCTGGCGGTTGATTTTGAACAGGACAGCGAAAAACGCAACGCCGATTACAGGAAGGCGCGCAAGATCCTGGCCCCGCTGCTCAAGGCCAAAAACGGTTCGACCGGCCCTGTCTTTTACGCGGTCGGCAATGCCCACCTGGACCTGGCCTGGCTGTGGCCGCAGAAGGAGACCCACAGGAAGACCGCGCGCACCATCGCCGCCCAGCTCAGGCTGCTGGAAGACTACCCGGATTACAAGTTCATCTTCAGCCAGCCTGCCGGCTTTGAGATGATGGAAAAATACTACCCGGAATTGTTTAAAAAGGTCAAAGAGGCGGTGAAGGGCGGGCGCTTCATCGCGGACGGCGCCATGTATGTGGAGCCGGACACCAACATGACCAGCGGCGAATCCCTGATCCGCCAATTGATCTACGGCAAGCGCTACTTCAAGGAAGTGTTCGACGTGGACAGCCAGCTGCTCTGGCTGCCGGACACCTTCGGCTATTCCGCGGCCCTGCCGCAGATCCTGCGCGGGTGCAAGGTCAAGCACCTGGTCACCCAGAAGATTTTCTGGTCCTACAACGAGGGCGATAAATTCCCCTACCATTATTTCACCTGGCAGGGCGCGGACGGCAGCAAGGTGGATTCCTTCCTGCCCACCTCCTACACCTACCGCACCGACCCGTCCGAGATCTGCGGCGTTTGGAAAAACCGCGTGCAGAAGCGGGAACTGGACGCCTTCCTTCTGCCCTTTGGCTATGGCGACGGCGGCGGCGGGCCCAGCCGCAGCGCGCTGGAGTTTATCAAGCGCGAAGAGAACCTGGAGGGCATGCCCCGGGTGAAGAACGCCTCCCCGGTCGAGTTCTTTGACGACATGGAGAAGGCGGGCGGCCCCAAGCATACCTATGTGGGCGAGCTCTATTTCTCCGCCCACCGCGGCGTGTACACCGTTCAGGCCAAGGTTAAAAAAGGTAACCGCAAGGGCGAACTTGCCTTGCGCGAGGCCGAAATCTGGGGCGCTCTGGCCAGGCAAAAGGGCTTCCAGTATCCCCAGGACGAGATGGATCTGACCTGGAAGCGCCTGCTGCTCAACCAGTTCCATGACATCCTGCCCGGCTCCTCCATTGACAGGGTCAACGTGGAAGCGCACAAGGACTATGAGCAGATCTTGAAGGAAGCGAACGCCGCCCGCGACAAGGCGGTCGCCGCGCTTACCACCAGTGATTCCGGCGTCACCCTGTACAACTCCCTTTCCTTCCCCAGGTCCTCTGTGGTCGCGCTGCCCGAAGCCTTCAAAAAAGGCGCTGTCACCGCGGACGGCGAGGCCGTTTTGACCGCGCCTTCAGGGGAAGGTGTCCTGGCCTATGTGACCTTGCCCGCCATGGGCAGCCTGAGCCTGCGGCCAACAGACGAGCAGCCCAAGTTCAAGCCGGTCAACCTGAAACTGTCTAAAACTGGCGCTGTCATGGAAAACGAGCTGGTCAAGATCAAGATCAATAAAAACGGTGAGATCACCTCCTTTGTGGACAAGGAATCCGGCCGCGAGTCCGCCCGCGGGAACATGAACCGCTTCCTGATGTACAAGGATGTGCCCCGCCTGTTTGACGCCTGGGACATCGACTCCAACTACGAGTTGCAGGAAGTGCCGCTGGCGGAACCCGTCACCCTGAGTGTCGTTGAGGACAGCGGCTTGCGCTGCGTGCTGCGCCTCACGCGGAAGATCAACAACTCCTCCCTAAGCCAGGACATCGTGCTGAATTACAACAGCCGCAGGCTGGACTTTGTGACCCAGGTGGACTGGAACGAGATGCACCGCCTGCTGAAAGTGGCCTTCCCGGTGGATATCAAGGCGGACGAGGGCATCAACGAGATCCAGTTTGGCTACATGAAGCGCCCCACCCATCGCTCAAGGCCCTATGACACCGATCGCTTTGAGGTTTGCAACCAGCGCTATTCCGCGCTTGTGGACGAGAACCGCGGCGTCGCCGTGCTCAACGACTGCAAGTACGGCATCTCCATGCATGAGGGCGAGCTGCGCCTGACCCTGCTGCGCGCGGGCACCTGCCCTGAGATGAAGACCGATACCGGGCGCCATGAATTCACCTATTCCTTCACCGCCTGGGACGGCCCCTTCATCAGTTCTCCGGTCGTGGAAGAGGCCTATGACCTCAATGTGCCCGTTCTGGTGAAGGACGGCCAGGCCGAGGACTTCAGCGCGTTTTACGTGGACGAGCCCAACGTGTTCATTGACACCGTGAAGCTGGCGGAGGACCGCTCCGGCGACTTGATCCTGAGGCTGTATGAGTCCAAGCGCGCGGACACCGTCTGCAACCTGGCTATCAACTTCCCGGTTCAGGAAGTGTCCCTGTGCAACATGCTGGAAGAAAAAGAACAGGCCCTGCCCGTTCAGGACGGCTGCGTGCAGCTGCGCTTTGGTACCTTTGAGGTGAAGACGGTCAGGATCAAGGTCTGATCAAAGGCATTAAGACCGATAGATAATTTTGAAAGTCCCCTGCCGAAAGGCGGGGGATTTTACGTGGGGGACGGGGGGACGCAAACTTTTTTGAAAAAAAGTTTGACAAAAAACTTTAATGGGTTGTCAGGATGCTTTATCCGGCAGCTGTTACATCAATCAATTAGCCCTGAAAACGATTTGTAATACTGAACGAATGAGTAAATGCACCGATGGGCTGAGAGATTTTGATGGCTCCGCTAAGCCGAAAGAACGAGGCGTAGTCGCCAGCCGCGTCGGAAATCCCTTCGCTCCCTTTCCGCCTCGCATGCTTGGCGGAGGCGTACGCTGCGGGTTCCCTCCTCTCGCTCAAAGGCCTGCCTTTGAGCGGTAAGGAGCCGTACCGGAGCGTTAAGCCCGGGAGGACGAAGTCCGCACCGGGATGAGAGCGCAGGTT